>CAVAJR010000013.1:0-56020 GCA_963589005.1 Bacteroidaceae bacterium
GGATAATTCCTTACTGGCTGTAAGGGATATTAACCATAAATATATTGTAGTAGATTGAAAAACAAAATGATTTAAGATAGAGTCATGTTGATT
Organism: Bacteroidaceae bacterium; assembly: GCA_963589005.1. GTDB lineage: Bacteria > Bacillota > Clostridia > Lachnospirales > Lachnospiraceae > RGIG5612. The sequence continues at coordinate 94 of CAVAJR010000013.1, forward strand.
AATTCTTATCAAACTTTGTGGTGCAACTCTGCACTATTCAATCCGAGCATAAACTTACACGGCCGAAATTTGTCCTTGCTGTTGAAATATTAGCTAATATGAAGTAATATGAAATTAGCTAAAATATAAGGAGGTGATGATCTATGGTAATGGCAACAACAGCAACAGCAACCGAGATGCAAAATAACTTTGGTAAATATTTGAATCTTGTGATGACCGGGCAACAGATTGTTGTAACAAAGAATGGCCGGGAGATTGGTCGTTTTGTTCCAAAAGATGCCGCGGTATCTTATCTGACTGATTCTCTTACTGGAATTTTGAAGGAAACTTATGACATAGACAAAGAAAAGGCAGAGAGGCTGAAGGAAAAATATGGTTCTGTTGATTGATGCAAATATCATACTGGATGTTTTGATGAACCGACAGCCTTTTGTGAAGGATTCTTCATTGATCTGGAAGCTTTGCGAGGCCGAGAGAGCTACAGGATATGTTTCGACCTTGGCATTCGCCGACATGATGTATATCATGCGTAAAGAATTGAGTTCAGAGATGATAGAAGAAGTTTTTCGTAAACTGAAGTTGATTTTTGAATTTGCAGATTTTAGTCCTGCGATTTTGGAAAAAGCTGTAGAAATGAAATGGAAGGACTTTGAAGATGCAGTTCAAAGTGCAACTGCAGAACAGATTCATGCCGATTATATCATTACAAGGAATGTTAGGGATTTTAAACAAAGCAGGGTTATAGCTTCTACACCATCCGAGCTGCTAGCTCGAATCTAAAATACCAACAACGTAAAACCTATCAAGGGATATACTCTCGCTCGGTTGACATTTCAACTGTTTTTTCGTATATTATTTCTCTAAAGTTATACATTCATTTTGAAGGTATTGCCAATATTTGGTCAACTACTGTTCTTCTTCTGATAGGTGGTGATAATTTATGAAGATAGAAAAAATCAGTGAAAACCAGATAAAATGCACACTTACACGTTCAGACCTTGCTTCAAGACAGCTTAAGCTGAACGAACTTACATATGGCACTGCTAAGGCCAAGGGATTATTTCAGGATATGATGGAGCAGGCCAACCTGGAGTTCGGTTTTGATGCATCTGAGATGCCTCTTATGATCGAGGCAATCCCTGTTTCAATGGACTGCGTCATCTTAATGATTACCAAGGTTGAAAATCCTGACGAGGTAGACACTCGTTTCTCTACATTGTCTAATCTAAAAGAGATTTTAGGCGAAGCTGATGCTCCTGATGACTGCTGCTCCGAGGGCTGCACTGTCAGCCATAATTCAATGGACAGCCTGGCAGAATTCAGTGATCTTACGAAGAAGGTTCTTCAGAAGGTTCCGGACGTTGCACAGAGAATGTTCTCATTTGACAGTCTTGAAACAGTTATCGATTATGCGCATAATGTTAAGGGACTTGCAATCGGTCCTAATACATTATACAAATCAACCGACAATGGCAGGTATTACCTGTTTCTTCAGAGAAAGCCTGAGAAACCTGCCGATTTTGCACAAATATGCGGCAGCGCAACAGAATTTGGACACATTGAGCAGTTTGGAAGTGCCCGAACAGCATATATGGACGAGCATTATGATACAATTCTCCGTGCAAATGCACTGCAGAGTCTGGCAGAGATTTAATAATATTTACAGTTCATTATAAAAATCCAGTTGAGATACGTGATCAAAAATAATATCACTCTCAACTGGATTTCTTGTACAGCAAATATATTTCCGACATTTACCGCATGCCGGGACAACGCAGCAGTCGGGTTTCTGTCAATATCTCATACGTTTTCGTCTCACCACTGCCGCAACGATTGCTGCAATGACCACGCCTGCCGTCGGCCACACCCATACCGGGATATCACCGATATTAAGGCATCTTACATTGATCCACATCTTGTTAATGTCTTTGCTGACATTTTCATCGAAATAAATCATAATAGACGTTCGAGATATATCTTCCTCAGACGGATATTGCGCTCCTAACTGCCTCTTGGTCTGCTCCTGCGGAACTGTCAGGATATAATCCTCGTCACCGCTTATTCCTGAGAAATAATATCCCAACGAATATTCCACTGTATCTTCCTCGTCTTCCTCAGCGCCGTAATTCCAGTCAATATATTCAAATATGCGAGTATCGTCACCGCCTGAAATTACCGAGGTATATCCGATGTAATACATATTTCTGATTGCATTGTCAGGTCGGGACATAAAATTAATAAAAGCCTCCGCTGCCTGCTGTTTGGCCTGGTTTCCTTCAACGCCCTTTTTCAGCATAACCCAGCCGTCGAAATAAATATTAGACGATTCCACAGGAACTGCAAAATTCAGCGTATAATCATCCTCATCTGCCTGATCCATTGTATATACGGCATCGCCTGACCATTGATAATTGGCAACTACCTTGCCTGTGATCATATCCGCCTTACCTGAATCTGTTTCAAATGAATAGACATTATTCTTAACATCCTGCAGATAATCAAGCACATCCGCCAGCGTCTCTTCAGAAATGTCATTCATCTCTTCTTCAAGTCTTTCTGAATAATCAGGAGCATTTACGAATTCGTCGCTTGTAAGCAGATCATGCTTTATCGCCCCGACAGCTGCAAAATATGAATCCCTTACATTATCCTTGATGGTAACCTGTCTCTTGTATTGACTGTCATCCAGGATCTGCCAGCTGATATTCTCGCCGTCAACATAATCCGGATTATATACAATACCTGTAATGCCCCACATAAATCCGGCTGCATAATCCATCCATCGTTCACCATTTATTTCATGGTTTTCAAATATATCCCGGATAAATGGTGACAGACCTCTGACGTAGTAGTTGTATTCATTTGTCTCATCGAAGAACTCATCTGACAGCTTCTGCGCTCTTCCCTCTGCGATAAGCTTCATAAACATGTATTCTGAAGGGCATACCAGGTCATACACATCGCCTAAATTAAGCATGTTATAGAGGTCCTCGTTTGTTCCGAATGTTGAATATTCTACCTTAACCTTGATCCCGTAGGTTTCATAATACCAGGTCTCAAAATCCTCGACCAATGAGTTCTCGCCGAAAATATCACCGCTTTCCAGGTCTATTACCTCGTCCTCATCCCAGCCGCCTTCGTCAATATATTCCTCCCAGCTGCATACACGCAGGATTACCGTATCTGCTGATACAGACTCTTCTTCTGCCTCAACCGTTTCCTCCGCTGCATTTACCTCAGCTGCCGATATAATACTTCCTGTAAAATTTATATTCATCGTCACTGCAATAATGCATGTAAGCACAGCTGCGCAGATTTTAGTTGTTTTTTTCATCTTGCTGCTGCCTCCTTTGCCACGTTGACTGCCAGTGCATTTGCCTTCTTATTGCCTCTTATATTGGCTGCTGCCACAATTATTACTACTGCCGCAAATATCACTGTTGCCAGTGCCCAGAGGGCGGTTTTTATATCTGTCTGGGAACCTCTGGTCGCATTAACGACATATGTTGAGATAGTGTCAAATGTCGCCGGTTTAGTATATGTTGCAATAAAATAATCATCCAAAGACAATGTGATCGACAGCATGAATCCTGATGCAATACCCGGTGTGATATAAGGGATCACTATCTTTCTGAGTGCCGTGGCAGGAGTTGCCCCCAGGTCCAGCGCCGCCTCATAGAGGCTTGAATCCATTTGCTTTAGTTTAGGGAGAACCGACAGGTATACAAATGGTGCTGACAATGTAACGTGTCCTGCAACCAGTGGAATATATGTATCCTTGCTGACACCGATTACTACAACTAATAAGATACACAGCGAAAACGCAGTTACTACATCCGCATTGACAACCGGAATCTGATTAAGAGTTGAGATAAATCTCTTGCTTTTCTTTTTTGAATAGAAGGAGCCGATGGCGCCAATCGTTCCGAGTACCGATGCAATTATTGCTGAAACTACAGCCAGAATGATCGTTCCGATTATCATGTTGAGAAGCTCCGGCGTCGTAAACAATGTCTTGAAATTATGCATTGAAAAATGGTGTATCGGTCCAATGGTCGTTGCGTCCGTAAAACTATATACAACCAGCACCAGGATCGGCGCATATATAAATATCAATACCAGCGCAAGGAATATCCATTTAAGGTTCTTTTTCATCAGACAAGCCCTCCTCTTGCATTTTCTTCCTCGTTACTGCCTGTAACAAGCGTAAATATGCAAATGATCGCCAGCAATACCAATGCTATCATTGAGCCGCCATGCCAATCGTATGCCGAGAAGTAGCTTCCTATGAGGCTGCCCATGATATAGTTGGAATTATATAACATGTCCAGAACCACATAATTCGTCATCGCCGGCAGAAATACCATGGAAATTCCGGCAACAATGCCCGGCAGTGACAGCGGCACCGTAATTTTCAGAAATGTCTTCGCCTCGCTTGCGCCTAAATCTCTGGCCGCCTCTGTGAGTGAACCGTCAAGATTTATGATCGTATTGTATATCGGCAGGATCATAAATGGCAGAAAGTCATATGTCATGCCGATAACCGAATTAAGAAACGGATACATCGCAAGATTGCCCTCAATAAAATTCAGGATCTCCTTAAGTGCGGTAATCCTGAGGGAGAAGTTGATCCACATCGGAACTACAAACAAAAGCAATATTACTGCCCTCGATTTTAATCTGCTTGTGGCAAGAAAATATGCCACAGGATATGCCAGCAGCAGGCATATCGCAGTCGTAACTATTGCAATAAATAACGAATAGCACAATGTTCCCAATGTATTAGGATCCGAGAAGAATCCTGTCAGATTCTCGAAGGAGAACTGACCCTGACCATTGGTGAACGCATAATAGATCAACAGCATCAGCGGTGCTGCTACGAATATAATTAAAAATACAATATATGGAATCCCCAGAGTCTTTCTGGAAAATGCAAATCTTCTCAACGTTGTATCTCCCTAATCAATAATGCTTTACCGTAAATTTCATCTTATCAACCGGCATAATAAGGCCGACCTGATCCTCCATATTCCACAGGAACTCGTCATCAACTACAAAGTCCTGCTCCAGATCTGTATGGATCACATAACTGTAATGATCGCCCTTGTAGATAAGATTGCTGATAAATCCCTGTACCAGACCATGCTCCTGATCGTCAGTCATCTGAATATCTTCAGGCTGAATTGCCGCCTGGATCCTGATGCGATCCGGACGGATTTCCTCACCATTTGCATCAACAAGAGTTCCGTTGTCAAGGCGTTTGCTGCCTTTTATGATTCTGGTTACGCTGGTATCAAGCACTTGTCCGTTATATTCAAGTTTAAAGTCACGGTTCAGTTCTGTCATGAATATATTAGTATGATCCTCTGCGATCATAACATGGATATTGTCAGGATCCACCTTCATGCCGATGAGGCTACCCACCTCGGCGCTTTTTACAGACTGAATGACCATCTCATTCTTGCCTGAATAAACCGTGATCTCATAATGCATTCCCTTAAATACAACTGAATGTACCACGCCCTTTATCGTGCCTTGTTCAGGCGCAACCATTATAACGTCTTCCGGGCGTACAACCGCTGTTATATGTGTGCCCTCCTCAATATCGTCAACGCAGTTAAATTCTCCGCCGCAGAAACGCACCTTTAACTTGCCTGTCATAACACCGTTGAAGATATTGCTGTCTCCGATAAAGTCAGCTACAAATGCATTGGCCGGTTCGTTGTAAATATCCTCCGGCTTGCCGATCTGCTGTATCTTGCCTTCAGCGATTACAACGATCTTGTCCGACATTGTAAGTGCTTCTTCCTGATCGTGCGTTACATATATGAATGTAATGCCCAATTCCTTATGCATGCTTTTAAGTTCTAACTGCATCTCCTTGCGCATCTTAAGGTCAAGGGCACCTAATGGTTCATCAAGAAGCAGGATCTCCGGTTCATTTACAAGTGCCCTTGCGATTGCAACACGCTGCTGCTGGCCTCCCGACAGGGTTGATACCTTTCTGTTTTCAAATCCTTCGAGGTCAACTAACTTCAGGAACTTCTTGACCTTCTTGCGGATTACATCCTTAGGGGTCTTCTTCTGCTGCAGTCCAAATGCAATATTTTCATATATATTCATATGCGGGAAGAGTGCATATCGCTGAAATACCGTATTTATAGGCCTTTTATTTGGCGGAAGCTTGGTGATATCCTCGCCGTTTAAGAGGATCTCCCCCTCTGTAGGGATGTCAAATCCTGCTATCATCCTGAGTGTTGTTGTCTTGCCACAGCCTGAAGGTCCGAGGAACGTTACGAACTCACCGCGTTTGACCTCAAGATTAAAATCCTCAACTGCATTAAACCCATCTTCATAAGATCTGGTAATGTGTTTTAATTCAATAATATTTTCTTCGTTTTTAGGCATTTCTTCTCTCCCACGTTGTATTTATTAAAGCGCCGGTTATTGGCTGTATCCTTTCCGGCACAATTGCGTGCAAAATTTGCAAGTTTCTATACAGCTATCCTATTTTCTAGAACATCGGCGGTGTGCTGACCCATATATACTTGGCTGGTTTAGCACCCGGATTTTCTATATAATGCTCCTTGCTGGCCTGGTAATAAAAACTCTCCCCTGCCTTAGCTGTATATACCTCATCTCCCAAATGTATCCTGAGTCTGCCTGATATAACAAACCCAAACTCCTCGCCCTCATGGGGCTTGTCTTCTGCCAGACTCTGATGCGGCTGGATCACAACAAGCAGCGGTTCCATCTTGTTTTTCTGGGCAGTCGGCACTATCCATTGGATGCTGTTGCCTGCATCATCAAGTTTCTCGAAGAAGCCCTCCTCCGAATAAACTACGTGCTGTTCTTCATCCTCACGGAAGAAATCCGATGGCGTGCTACCCAGGCATTCGATCAGATCCAGCAGCGTTACCACCGACGGAGCCACCTGACCATTTTCCAGCTGCGATATATATCCCTTCGTAAGCTCTGTTCTGTCTGCAAGCTCCTGCTGCGTAAGTCCCCTCTTATTTCGCAGGTTCTTGATCTTCTTTCCTATTTGCTCATTTACGTACTCTGGTTCCATATTTTTCTGGTCCCTTCTCTGACCATTGTTATTATTGCCAAACTTTTTGTTTCTCAACACTAAACTTCAAGAGGATAAATGATACTAAACATAAAGTCAAGTACCATTTTAACTTTTATTTATGTTCTGTATTTCCCGCAGATGTCTGGGCATCATGCCCTTCAGAAATCGCAGTCCCTTGTGCAAATGCGTATTCAATCAGCCCTTGCACAGTCTGCAGAGCCCTCTGAGCAGAGCATATCCAGGCCATGATGTACGGAATCTATCACTGCCTCAATATTCTCCCTGGCAGCCTTTTCACTTCCCGGAAGGTTAATAATGAGAGATCTTCTTCTTATTCCTGCCGTGCCTCTGGACAGACAACCCCTCGGTGTGATCTTCATGCTTTCAGATCGCATGAGTTCAGGAATGCCCGGGGTTCTTCTTTCAATTACAGCCTCTGTCGCTTCCGGAGTTATGTCCCGCGGAGAAAATCCCGTTCCGCCTGTGGTAAGTATCAGCGTTATGTGCATTTCATCGGCGCATTTTACTAATTCATCTTTAATCTTCTCGTACTCGTCCGGCACGAGTGCCGTATACGTGACATCATAGCCATACTCTGTCAATATTTTCTTCAGCATCGGACCACTCGTGTCTATCCTTTCGCCTCTTGCGCCTTTATCGCTTACAGTTATTACAGCCGCTGTATATCTGTTCATATTTTTCCTCGCCAAAAATCACTAAAAAATAAAACTAAAAATACTTCTGAAACTAAATCGCATCCTGACAGGATATGTGAACATTTCTGACAGAGTCTGTCTGCCGAAATTACAGCATGATGCAATCTACATTCGTTTGTGCAATATAATAAAACAGCATAGCCGAGTGATCTACTGTCTCTCGTAATCTCCATGTACCCCGCCCGTTTTTCTAAGCAGACAGATATCTGTAATAACCATATCCTTCTGCACGGCCTTGCACATGTCATATACGTTAAGTGCTGCGGCAGACACTGCCATAAGCGCCTCCATTTCGACTCCGGTTCGGCCGCTGCATGACACTTCAGCCTCAATTACAACTGCCAAATCCTTCTCATCCAACCGAAGGTTTATATCAATACCGCTGATCTGCACGGGATGGCACATTGCGATTATCTCAGGCGTTTTCTTAGCTCCCATAATGCCTGCCACCTGCGCCACTGTAAGTACGTCACCCTTCTTCATTCCGCCGCTTTTTATCAAGGCAAATGTATTCTCATTTACCAGCACCCTGCCTGCAGCAACAGCCTTTCGTTCTGTAACATCCTTGCTGCCGACATTTACCATACGGGCACGTCCCTGGTCATTAAAATGTGTAAAATCATTCATAAATTAATCCTTCTTCTGCCATTTGATTCATTTCAAAACATCACCTGCTCCACGTGAGGGATTTTCACTATACCACAGTTATAAGCAAGATTTTCTCACTTAAATCCTGCATATAACGGTTTACAATGATCAGCCTCAGCCCCCGATCTGATTCATACATCTTCCTGCATGACTTCTGTTCTGTGCTGACAATACTCCATGCCACTTCGGCTTTTCTTCTATTGCCTTCATGAGCTGCAATTTCATGTCTGCTTCATTCATTCCTTTAATGGAATACTCAGCCTCCTTATGAAGACATGGCTTTATATGACCATCTGCAGTTATACGCAGGCGATTGCAGCTTGCACAGAAATGATTGCTGACAGGATTGATAAGTCCCACATATCCTTGTGCACCCGGAAGCTTAAACAATCTGGCTACGGTATTATCTTCTGCTGTCATCTCGCAGCCTCCCGTTGCATGACTATGCATATGACTGTATTTGCTTCCTTGTTCATCTGTACGTTCTGTCATGACTTTCGCTGCCTGGGCACTCATTCCTGACATCTGATCTGTCAAATGGTACTTCACAGGCTCAAGCATAGGCATTACCTCAAGTACCCTATCGGCGGATATATACGCCTCCGGCCCAAAATCCCCGCTGTCATACATAGGCATCAATTCGATAAATCTGACATCTACAGGATATTGCATTGTAAGAGCAGCAAGATCACAGATTTCATCGTCATTTATACCGCCTATCAATACTGTATTTATCTTAATCTTATCAAATCCGGCACTTATCGCAGCCTTAAGTCCTCTCAGAGCATCCTCAATATCCCCACGTCTTGTAAGGAATCTGTACTTCTCAGGATCTAATGTATCAAGGCTTATGTTAACACGATCAACTCCTGCTTCCTTAAGGGGCTGCGCCATTTCCGCCAGCCTTACCGCATTAGTTGTAATACACAGCTGCTCTATTCCCGGTATCTGTGAGATCCGTGTGCAGATCGAGAGAATATTCTTCTTGACCAGAGGTTCTCCCCCGGTAATTCTGACCTTATTTATCCCCAACGAAGCCGCAGCTCGTACAATGCTTATCATCTCGTCCTCAGTCAGCATCTCCTCATGAGATTTCTTGCATATACCTGCATCAGGCATGCAATACCTGCATCTAAGGTCACAGAGATCCGTCACCGACAGTCTCAGATATGAAATTTTTCGTCCATAAGTATCAATCATATTATTTATATTTTCAGCGTTCTTCGTGCCGAAACAGCGCAGTCCATCAATAAATGTTTATCAGCTGCAGAAATTGCTGCACTGCCTGCGTAGTATAACGCTGCAGCCGCTTTAATACCTTCCAAATGTGCAATTAGGGAAATGGCACGGTTTGCACTGCTGACACAGTCCGCCATCTCCTAATCCTATAAGCTCTTCCCTTGTAAACCTTACATCGGCAAATATTTGCGGCAAAAGCACATCAAAAATGGTCGTCGGCAGACTTATGGCAGCTCCGGGAATTCCCAGGATTGCTATATCGCCTAAATATGCTACCAGTGACATATTTCCGGGCTGAGACGGAACCCCATGCGTTACTATCTCCGCACCTAACCGTCTTATGGCAGTAGGCGTAAGATCGTCCGGATCCACAGACATGCCGCCGGTAAATATAAGAAGATCCGCACCCTGCTCCAGAAGCTTCTGTGCATTTGCAATTATCATGTTAAGATCATCATCGCAAATGCTTACGCCTATGATCTCAGCCGGATATCTGCTCATCTTATTTCTTACCACAGGTTCAAACTTGTCCTTAATTCTGCCGCTGTATACCTCAGAGCCGGTAATGATCACACCGATTTTCTTATCATGGTACTCAAGCAGATCAAAAAGTTTTCTGTCTCTGCACATCTTCTCTGCGAGTATTATCTGCTCCTCCTGCGTTGTGAGAGGTACAATTCTCATTGATGCAATACGTGCGCCCGCCTCCACCGGATAATGGTCCGGTATGCATGAAATTGTTATATCACCAATCGAATTCAGCTGCCGCAAAAGTTCCGTATCTACCCTGAACATTCCGCGGACATCCGCCATTAACTGCATCTTGCCCTCTGAAGGTCCCTGGTAATGCGCACCCTTGACCCCCGCCATTGCAGCCATTCTGAGCGCCGCCTCCTCTTCGTGAATCTCTCCGGCATTTGCCTCCCAGACAAATATAGTCTTCTTGCCGATATCCAGAAGCTTAGGAATATCCTGCTCGGTTATTACATGTCCTCTTTTGAACAGCGCCCCTTTGAATCCGTCGCGCATCTGCGTAACATCATGACACAATTCCATGCCTATCGCATCTTCAACCTTTATCTTCTTCATTATTAGTAATCCAATCCTTCCCTTTCATGGCAAACATATTAGCATATATTTGATGTGCCGGGACGGCGCAGTCCAATGTTTAAGATTTTGACAAAAGTTGATTGCTACGCACGTTGTGCTCTCGCAATCAAACCTGCATTCGCAATCCGAGCTATCGCTCTACTTGCTCATGCAGGTTAGCCTGTCCGATAGATACGAATTCGCTCGTGCGGACACGGCTCACTCGTATCTGCCGTCCAGGACTTTTATACCAAGAACCCTTCCAATTTTGTTCCTGCCTGAAGCGGTCCGGAACCTGCCGGCACAACCGCCATCACATCGCAGCCTATGCTGCTGCCTATCATGATATTGCCCTGTCCCTTCGGAATATGCATCAGCACCTTGCCCCGCGAAATATCTAATCGTCCCTTTAACATTCTTGTTGCCTTGCTTTTCTTATTAAAATCCTCCGCCAGCGTCACCTCTATGATTTCCGGCAAATAATTTTTATATCCTGCAAGTTTTCTTACTGTCGGCCTTACCACCGCATAATAATTAGTAAGAGATGAAGACGGATTGCCAGACAGCGCACAGACAAGCTTATTTCCCGCAATGCCATAACAGCAGGCCATACCCGGCTTCAGAGCAACTCCATTTACCAAAATCTGGCATCCTGCCTTTTGCATAGCTGCCGGGGTCAGGTCATAATCCCCTACCGACACTCCACCGGTGAGGATAAGCATATCACAGTCAGTAAGCCCCTTCCTTATCAATCCTGCAATTTCATCCGTGTCATCACCTGCTGTTCCCAGGTATACGGTCTCACAGCCGTCCTTTTGAAGAGCCGCCGCAAATGTATATCTGTTGGTATTTCTGATCTTGCCTGATTTACTTATTTCCTCTTCACAGGCTGAATTATTTCCTTCAGATTTACTTTTATCTGTCAATTTCGTAAATTCATCGCAATAAGCAAGTCCTTCAGAATTATTTACAGCATTATCTTCCTCGCATTTACTTACGTCGTCAAATTCTATAAGCTCGCTGCCTGTCGAAATAATGCCAACAACAGGCCTCTTAAAGACCAGCGGACGAGCTATACCCTGGGCTGCCAGCGTTCCTGCAAGCCCCGCATCAATTACCGTTCCGCATTCAGCCAGAAGTTCTCCCTTTCTTACATCCTCGCCGATCCTTACTATGTTATCACCCGGCCGCACACTCTCAGAAATTATAACCTCATCTGCGGTAAAATGTGTCTTTTCAAACATGATCACAGCATCCGCACCCTCCGGTATAGGGGCTCCGGTAAGAACCTTGGCCGCCGTTCCCTGAGTTATTTTTTTGGTCGTCACAGCCCCGGCAGGGATCTCTTCTACCACATGCAATGCAGTCGGATTTTCCTTGCCTGCATTCACAGTATCCGCTGATCTAAAAGCATATCCATCATATGGCGACCTGTCAAAAGACGGCACATTCTCCCTCGCATTCAGTTCAAATGCCAATATCCTGCCGCAGCATTCCTCAAGCGCAGCATATTCCGTTCTTGAACCGCCGGCTGTATTTTCATCAGTCTTATCTTCTAAATATGACAGAAGCAGCTCTCTGGCCCTTATATAATCCATATTGTTCTTCATCAATCTCACCCTATACTCTTGCATTATTCCGGCACGCACGTAAGTTCTTGAAATACATGTGCCGTGAACCTCGGCGTGCAGCCACTGCTCGAAAACGCCTACGTTGCTTATTTTCTTACAGTGGACTGCGCCGTCCCGGCACGCGCGTAAGTTCTTGAAATACATGTGCCGTGAACCTCGGCGTGCAGCCACTGCTCGAAAACGCCTACGCTGATTGTTTTCTCGCAGTGGACTGCGCCGTCCCGGCACATGTATGTTATAAGATTTTGAGTGCGTGCCGCGTCCACGCAGCTCACTATGAGGAAAATCGCATCAATCATTCAAGAGCATCACCGCATCCTCCGGAATGTTTATCACAACTCTGCCGCGTGGAATGGCGCAGCCCTCCGTCTTAGGCACTTCAATTACAATACCTTCATTCGCAGGCTTAGCGCCCCTGCTATATACAATTTTGCCGTTAGTATCAGAAACCTTACTCAAGCTATCCGCCCCTGTCGCAGGCCATAGGCTGATCATATAAGAAGACGGATTCTCCGTCACATTTACAATATCACATGCAATATCCGCGGCAGTACATCCGTTCATTTTTTCTTCATGTATACCGGATGTCGATGAAGAATTCTCCCCCATCCTCTTAAGCACATCGTCATTTGGAGCACTGTCCATACCATTTTCAGCAAATCTATACTCAATTATATTCTTAAGTCCAACAAACCGTCTGTCTGCAATATCTTCTTTTGTCTTAATAACAATGCCCCAGTCTCGGGCAAATAATTCTCTCTCTCCTAATTTTTCAATCACAGATATGTTCCTGCAGCCTGTAAGGATAGCTCCGTTTCTGGTACATGGATTTCTGAATACCTCTTCCCTTGTTCCAAATGACTCAACCTTGCCATCATGGATGATCGCAATCTTATCAGCCATTCTGAACACTTCATCTCTGTCATGGGAAACCAAAATAACAGTCTTGCCAAATCTTCTGATCTCGGCTCCCACCTCCTGTTCCATCTTGAGACGCAGAAATGTATCAAGGGCAGAAAACGGCTCATCTAACATAAGGATCTGCGGTGATGATACCAGAAGCCTTGCCAGTGCTGTCCTTTGCTGCTGCCCGCCCGACAGCTGTGAAGGCAGATGGTCAGCCAGCTTGTCAAGTCCAAACCTCTGCATGATTTCTTCAACATTTGCATTAGCCAGACTTTTAGACAGTCTGCTGCCGGCACAGCCCTTCTTCATGGCTTCAGTTTGTTCTTCAATGCCGCTGCTTCTGCCATGGCGTTTTTTTCGTTCCCGTCTGGTTCCTGCATAAATATTCTGACGCACCGTCATATTAGGAAACAGTGCATAATTCTGAAACATCAGTCCCGTATGCCGTTCCTGAGGCGTCAGATTAATATGCCGTTCCGAATCAAACAGCGTCACCCCATCCACCACGATTTTGCCCCTGTCAGGGCGCTCTATTCCTGCAATACATTTTAAGGTCATGCTCTTGCCGCATCCTGAGGCACCCAGTAGTGCAAGCACCTCATCACCGGCCTCCAGCTTAACCTTAAGTTGAAAATTGCCTAAATTCTTCTCTATATCAATAAATATGGACATTTGTATTTCCTTGTGATTATTTCAATAATACGGCTTATGATCAATGCCTTAATATTTAATAAAATAGCTAAACGGTGCGCCTTTGGCGTTTTTCCAGCATATTTACTGCCAGCAGCACAACAAATGAAATCGCCAGGTTAAGCAGCACCCATTTAAATGCCAGCTCATCATTATCCGTTCTCCACATTTGATATACTGTGGTTGAGATCGTTGCCGTTCTTCCCGGTGTATATCCGGCTATCATGCTTGTAGCTCCATATTCGCCGAGGGCTCTGGCAAATGCCAATACGGTTCCCGCCAGAATGCCCTGTTTGCAGTACGGCAGTCTTATGCGCCAGAATATATAACTGTTGGAAAGTCCGATCGACCTTCCTGAGTAAGCGAGGGTTTCATCAAATGATTCGAATGCGCCCCTGGCAGTTCTGTACATCAGCGGGAATATAACTATGATGGTCGCAAATATTGCAGACCACCATGTCATAACCAGCTTAACGCCAAATGCCTCTAAAAACCACGCGCCTATTATTCTCTTAGGGCCCAGCACGCTCAGCAGGAGATATCCCACTACCGTAGGCGGCAAAACCAGCGGCAGAGTAAGGAACACATCCAGTATTCCCTTGATCACTCGCGGAAGTTTGGCAATATAATATGCGGCAAATATTCCTACAAAAAATATTATTACTGTACTTATTCCCGCTATTCTAAGCGAGTTCCACAGTGGATACAGATCCATTCTGTCTATCCTCCGTCATTTAAAAAGCTCCGGCTTAAGCACTCAGTTTATATTTGCCGGAGCTTTTGTATGTCACATCATTTCAGAGGTATTGCATGACCATTCCGGGATATGCAAGCGCCTCTGAAATTCAGCTGTATCATCTTACATTATTTTGCGGCAGTTGTTGTCTCTGTCTCAACCTGTTCCTTAGCAAGTGCTGTAAATCCAACCGATTCAAATACCTCACTTGCCTCGTCAGTAGTAAGATATTCAAGAAATGCCTTAGCAGCCTCTTCATTCTGAGTAGTATTAAGAACTGCTGCCGGATAGATAACCTGTCCGCACATTTGTGCTGTAGCTGTATCAACCACCTGCAGTTTTGCAGAAAATGCGTCTGTTGCATAGATGATACCGCAGTCAACTGCACCAGATGACACCTGCTCAGTTACTTCCTTAACATTTGAACCATATGTAAGAACGCCTGATGCAGCCAATTCATCTTCATTTAATTCATAATAAGCAAAAATCTTCTGTGTATACTGTCCGACCGGGACATCTGAATTGCCCATAGCCAGCAGGATTGAACCATCCTTAAGTCCTGCTACCATGTCATCATAAGAATTGATATTTTTGGAATTTCCTTCCGGAACTGCAAGTGCAACCTTGTTTTCCAACAGATTGATACGGGTATCTGAAAGAACGAAGTCAAGACCGTCTGTATTGCCGCCCTCTTCATCCTTAGCAGCATCAAGTGCATTCATCTGCTTAGGTGATGCTGAGATAAAGATATCGCAGTCTGCACCTGCCTCAATGTTATCCTTTAATGTGCCGGATGATTCAAATGTATAAGTTATCTTAACATTTGGTGCAACTTCCTTGTACATTTCAGCGATTTCTTCAAGGGTTTCTGTCATAGATGCCGCTGCAAATACGATCAGCTCTACTTCCTCGCTGCCCTGTGCTGCCTCACCGGCCATGCATGCTGTTCCTGTCAGCATGCTTATTGCTGTGCATGCTGCGATTACTTTGATAAGTGTCTTCTTCATTTTGGTTCCTCCATTTGTTTTGATGATCTTGCCTGACATCCTGCGTAAAATTACAAGCTTGCCTGATAATCCATGCAGATATCGTTCGGATCCTGCCTGCTTATAACCGCCCTCTTCAGACGGGTACAACAACAAACGGAGGATAACCATTTATCCTCTTGATGTATCATATTCCGCCTCCTTTTCAAGTATGGAAGGCCGCAGCGTTTCCTCTGCTGACCCCGGCACGTTAATTATCCTGATAATTTCGTGCGGTCCATGCCCCATAGCATTTGCCTTAGGTGCAGGGACTCGAAGACTATATAAGCTGTTACTGCTTTTTATTCACAACCGGGAATTCAAATATTGCTGCCTCGTTCGGCCTGAGATCATATGTGATCTTATTATCATATCCGTCACACAGCTCCTTCGAACTTACAAGAGGCGGCAGCTCTGAACTAACCTTACCGGATCCCGGAGTTGAATCATATGTACTGAAAATGCGTTTGTAATATCCTTCCACCGGCGCTCCGCAGCTGTAGCCGCTGTACTGCACCGGAGTCGTATTGATGATCACAAGCAATGCATTCTCATAACTGAATGGGTTTCTCCTGATATAAGCCATAATGCCGCGTTCATAATCACTTCTGTTGACCCATTCAAATACCCTTGTATCACTGGTATCCTCATACAGTGCAGGATATTTCTTATAGATCTGAAGCAGATTTCTGACGCACATCATGACATCTCTATGCCATATATCAGAAGCCAATGCCCAATTTATCTCACGCTTTTCATCCCACTCCCTGTCCTCGGCGAACTCCTGTCCCATAAACAGCAGCTTCTTGCCTGGATGGGTGAACTGATAAGTATATAATGTCTTAAGCCCGCTCAGCTGCTCAGGCTTGCCGCCGGGCATTTTCCAGATCATTGGTTTCTTAAGATGTACAACCTCATCATGAGATAAAACATTTACAAAATATTCCGTAAAAACATAGTCAGGTGTATGCGTGATCTCACCGAAGTGATACTTCCTGTATACAGGATCGTACTTGAAATACTTCAATGTATCATTCATCCAGCCCATGTTCCATTTATACAAAAATCCCATGCCGCCCTCATCCACCGACGTTGTTATGCCCTGTTCCGTCGAGGAATCTTCTGCGATCAGAAATGCGCCTGTTCTTTCAACTACCTCATTATTGAGCTGTTTCAGAAAAGCTATGCTCTCAAGATTCTGATTGCCGCCATATTTGTTCGGGCGCCACGGATCTCTGCTGAAATTAGTGTATATCATTGATGCCACAGCGTCAACTCGCAATGCATCCGCATGAAATTCCTTGATCCAATAAAACGCACTTGAGATAAGAAAGCTCCTGACTTCTGATCTTCCATGGTCAAATGCTTTCGTACCCCACTCAGGATATTCTGCCAGCAGCGGATCAGAGGATTCATACATGGCTGTGCCGTCAAAATTCTCCAAACCGAACACATCCTTTGGATAATGCGCAGGCACCCAGTCGATGATAACGCCTATATTCCTGCTGTGCATTTTGTCCACAAAATATTTAAAATCCTCAGGATTGCCATGCCTGCTGGTGGCCGAGAAATATCCCGTTACCTGATATCCCCATGAACCGTCAAAGGGATATTCGCAGATTCCCATTACCTCCACATGAGTAAATCCCATGTAATCCACATATTCGCTGAGTTCATCCGCCAGCTGCCTGTAATTGAGAAATCCATCCTCACCCAGACGGTAGTCCTTCTTCCAAGATCCCAGATGTACCTCGTATATGGACATGGGCTTCATGCGATTTTTCGAGACATTTTCCCAGTTAACTGAATATTTAACCGGTGGTGCAGGATCAATTTTTTTCTTAACCTCTGCACTTGCAGTCAGTTTTTTCTTATCAGAAGTCTTGCCTTCCTGCGATAATGCTTCCTCAGACACTTTCTTATTGAAGTTCATTGCCTGTGGTGATGTTGTCTCAGCTGCTCTTCCCTTGGCTGCAGACTGACTGGCTGCTTCTATAAATCTCTTCCATCCGCTGGTTGATTCATTTGCCGATACAGGCAGCAGCTCCGGTCTGGCTTCCTTCATATACTCATCATCAGTCCATGGATAATCATTAAGTCCCCATACAACCGATGCAGATGCCGGCCGCAGCTCTGAATAAAATGCATACGGATCAGACTTCCATCTCACAACACCGTCCGCACCTTCAACAATATATTTGTAACAGGTACCCTTGGTAACATGCGCAACGAATATCTCCCATATGCCGGGCTGTACCTTCTTCATTGGCACAGTAACATTTGTAACAGGCACAAAATCCACATCTGCGGATATATCTTGATACTCATTGATATGGTTAAATATCGCTACAGAAACACTTCTTGCATTTTCAGCCCATACAGTAAATATCGTACCCATTTGCCCATTTTTCTCGCAAATGTGTGCCCCCATCTTCCTGTATGCTTCATACATTGTTCCTTCGTGGAATAAGTAGTTATCAAATTCTGTAAACATGCATTATCCCCCCTTGTACATCTTCTCCAAGGTGCTGTCGGCATCCGAGACTGCGCAGCTGCTTCAAGAAAATAACCAACGCAGGCGTTTTCGAGTAGTGGATGCACACCGAGATTTACAGTATGCAAGCGACTCATCTTCTTATGGCTGATCGTTAAGATGTGCCTGATTAACGAATCTTGTATATTGCGGCTGCCAGCCCAGCTTAACAGTTCCTGTAGGACCGTTACGCTGTTTAGCAATGATTACCTCGGCAACATTTTTTTCCTCTGAATCCGGATTATAATAATCATCTCTGTATAAGAACATGATAACATCCGCATCCTGCTCA
Organism: Bacteroidaceae bacterium; assembly: GCA_963589005.1. Lineage (GTDB taxonomy): Bacteria > Bacillota > Clostridia > Lachnospirales > Lachnospiraceae > RGIG5612. Next base: position 18,674 of record CAVAJR010000013.1, read on the forward strand.
ATGGCTCCTGATTCACGAATATCTGCCAGCATAGGTCTGTGGTCGGCACGAGTTTCTACCGCACGATTCAACTGTGACAGAACTATGATCGGCACATTAAGTTCACGAGCCAGTGATTTAAGTCCTCGTGAAATGTCCGACACTTCCTGCTGCCTGTTGTCATTCTTAGAACCGGCGCTCATCAGCTGGATATAGTCGATGATTATAAGCTGTATGTCATGCTCTAACTTGTATTTACGGCACTTCGTTCTTAATTCCTGAACGGATATGCCGGGTGTATCATCAATTATGAGGTCTGTATTTCCGAGCAGCTCCGCGCCCTCTTCCAGATTATCCCAATCCTGGTCAGACAGGTCACCTGTTCTAAGTGACATGGCATCGATCCTTGACTCCATGGCCAGCATTCTGTTTACAAGCTGAGCAGCTGACATTTCCAGCGAGAAGATTGCAAGCGCCTGTTTCTTGCGAACTGCTACATAGTCCGCAATCGTAAGAACAAATGCCGTTTTGCCCATAGAAGGTCTGGCCGCTATCAATATAAAGTCTGACGGCTGCAGTCCTGAGGTGCGCAGGTCCAGATCTGCAAATCCTGTAGGAAGGCCCGTTATGTGACCCTTTGTCATTGCCGCTTCCTGGATTTTCTTAAGCACATCAACAACTACATCTGCAATCGGAGTATATTCGCTTGAATTTCTGGACTGAACCAGGTTGAATACCTTCTTTTCTGTTTCTTCCAGTATATCCTCAAGTTTCTCATTTGCAGAATAGCAGCCTGAAGCAATCTCCTCCGTTATGCGTATAAGACGGCGCAGCGTTGATTTTTCATATACTATCTCTGCATAATTTTTGGCATTGGCCGAGGAAGGAACCGACGTAATTATATCCTTGATGAGTTCCTCACTTCTGGCCTCCTCCGGCACGCCATTTTCCTTCATCCTGTTAAGCACAGTTACAGGATCGACTGCCTTATTCTCCCTGTACAGTTCTGCCATCGCATCGAAAACTGCACCATTTTGCTTTGCATAGAAGTCCTCGCCCGTCAATATTTCTGCAATGGAGCCGATCGTATCATTATCAATAAGCATTGAGCCTAATACTGACTGTTCTGCCTGCAGATTATGGGGCATAACCCTTTTTAGTAATTCTTCATCCGCCATGGATAACCTCTTTCGCACACTTCGCAGGTGCTGATCTACTCTTCTGTTACCTTAACAACAAGTGTTGCAGCTACATCCTTGTGAAGCTTGACCTTGATATCATGACTTCCCAATGTTTTAATAGGATCTGTCAGAGCGATCTTCTTCTTATCAATATCAAGATTCATCTGCTCCTTAACTGCAGCTGCGATCTCCTTAGAGGCGATGGCTCCGAATAATTTGCCGCCCTCTCCTACCTTAACTTTTAAAACTACTGTACTTTTTTCAAGTTCCTTAGCCAGCGCCTGTGCAGCCTCAAGATTTTCCTGTGCTACCTTAGCATCATTAGCTTTCTTCAGTTTAAGATTATTTAAATTATCGGCTGTAGCTTCCAATCCTTTTTTCCTCGGAATAATAAAATTTCTGGCATATCCGTCGGAAACGTCACAGATATCACCTTTTTTTCCTAATGCCTTAACATCTTCAAGTAAAATTACTTTCATTTTCTACCTCTTTTCTGTATAGAATTGTTCTGTTATCGAACATTTCTTCTTATCTGCCGTACAGATACTTCATAAATTCTGCCATATTTGCCTGCTTAAATGCTATCAGACCAGATCGTTATCCTCCAGCATCTTGCACAGCGTAAGTATCAGTGCCTTCTTAGCCTCCTCGGCAGTTGTTTCCAGCTGACATCCGGCTATATTCAGATGTCCGCCGCCGCCCATTTTTTCCATAACAAGCTGCACATTGGTATCTCCTGTCGATCGTGCACTGATATATGTCTTGCCATTATAGTATGTCATTGCAAAGCTTGCCTTAACCCTCTGCACATCCAGCAATTCATTGGCCAGCTGTGCCACCACAATTGTAGGATTACTGAGTCCTTCAGAAGGTGCAACAGCAACTACATATCCCGGTATGATCTCTTCTGCACTGCTCATTGCAATGGCCTTGATCTTCATCGTTTCTAACGAATCTCTGAACATATTTCTTACATTCTGGATATCTACTCCCAGCTTTCGCAAATATGCTGCCGCCTCGAAGGTCCTTGCGCCTGTATTTCTGGTAAATGAATCCGTATCAATAACTATACCGCCATACAGTGCCTCTGCTTCTATCTTCTTGAGACTAACTGTTTCTGAGATATATTGTAAAATTTCTGTTACCATCTCACAGGCTGAGCTTGATGTCGGCTCAACATATGAAAGCACCAGATTGTCAATCTTCTCACCGCTTTGCAAATGATGATCAATAAGCACTACCGTTGCCGTATTCTGAACCAGATCCGGGCACTCGAAGATCTCAGGTTTATTAACATCCACTATGACAAGCGCAGTATTCTTATCCACATATTCAGGCGCCTGCTCCGGAGTTATAAATACACCTTTCTTATATTCATCATCATTCATAAATATTGCTAACGTATTGCTGATAGCATTTGAATGTTCATTTATGACTATATTGGCTGATTTGCCTAAGGCACGGGCTGCCTTGTACATACCTATGGAAGCTGCAAATGAATCCAGATCCGCATTCTTATGTCCCATTATGACCACAGAATCCTTAGCAACAAGCACATCTCTGATGGCCATGGCCTTAACACGAGCCTTGACACGGGTATTCTTCTCTGCGTGCTTGGTCTTGCCGCCGTAGAAATAGAGCCTTTCGCCTTCCTTAAGCACCACCTGATCTCCGCCTCGGCCCAATGCCAATTCAAGAGAGTTACGGCTGGCCTTTTCCGCCTGTTCATACTCTTCTCCGACGCCTATGCCTACGCTTACGGTAATTACTTTATCATCACCCATGTCCAGGTTTCTGATCTGATCCAGTATCTCGAACTTATTTCTCTGCATCATCGGCAAATATTTGCGTTTAAATATAACGAAATATCTGTCTCTTTCCATCTTGCGTACAACACCGCCCACGGTATTGAAATATGTACCGATGACCTGGTCCAGTTTTGCACTCTGACCATAATTTTGCAGGTCCATATTTCGTCCGATCACCTCATCATAATTGTCGATGCTGACCTCTCCGATCACAAGCTGTTCGTCCTTGCCCTTTCGCACCATATTGATGATCTCAGTCTCATCGAACATATAGATTACACATATGGTCATACTGTGTTCAGGCAACAGCACTATCTTGCCTTCGATAAGATCTCTTGTTACCGTCAGGTGCTTAATGCACAGCCTATAGTCTCTGGCATCATATACGATTGAGATGTTTTTCATCTCTTCATCGAACTTCAGATCGCTCTCCTCCAGTTCGTGAAGAATATCGCAGATATTGTCAGTTCCGCCCTTCTCGTCATACATTCTGCCAAACAATTTATTATAGGCTAATATCTTGCCGTCCGGTGCTGTAACAACGTATGGCATCGGAAAATCTCCTATCATCTCGCCTTCAAGACCGCCATATTCTTTGGCAAATCTGACCAGACCCCTCTCCAAGTTCTTATTATTTATAGTATAGAATATAAGGAGCGTTACGACATATACTGCAAATATTCCCGTTGCGATCAACGCTGCAGTCTCATTCAGAAAATATAATATAATTGTAAGGATCAGGATAATCGTGCCGAATATTGCAGGGAAGACCAGATATCCCTTCATGACATATCCCATGCTCACAAGCAGCTTACTGCGTTCACTTTTCATAATCAAAATCTCTTTCAAAATCCATCCCCATGGATATAATTTATACACGCATATAATAATTAATTTTGCAGTAATGGTCAAGCAATGGTCTGTTGCTTAACATCGTATCTGCTGACCACTTTTTTAACAGCGTAATAATTCTACCCTGCAAGTATACAAAAACGGCTATACCGTTTCCGATATAGCCGTTAATAAATCCATATATCTGCCAGTTAGAATCAGTCTACTGAATATGGCATCAGAGCAATGTGACGAGCTCTCTTGATAGCTGTTGTAATAGCTCTCTGGTGCTTAGCGCATGTGCCTGTGATTCTTCTTGGAAGGATCTTGCCTCTTTCTGAAACATACTTCTTAAGAGTAGCAACATCCTTATAGCTGATCTCCTGTGGCTTCTCTCCGCAGAAAATGCAAACTTTCTTTCTTCTGCGAATGTTCGGACGTCTCTTCATTGGAGCGCCTTCTTTATCTGCTTTATTATATGCCATTTTATGACCTCCTTAAAACGTTGGAAAACTCATACTTTTACTTGAATGGCAAACCCTCGTCCTGCATTTCATCCGGAATCTGCATAAATCCTTCATCCGCAGCTTCTATTGACGGAGCCGGCATAGCTGGCGCCTGCTGACTGTAGCTGCGCTGACCTGCATATGACTGACCGGCATTGTTAGGCTGATTAGAATAGCTATCCTGCGTTCTTCCCGATGAAGCAGCCTTGCTTTCTGCAAATTCAACATTCTCAACTACTACATCTGTAGTATATACCTTCGTTCCGTCCTGCTTGGTATAACTTCCTGTCTGAATTCTGCCCTCCAGGCAAAGCTTAGTACCTGTATGCGTATATTTTTCAAAAAATTCAGCCGTCTTACCAAACGCAACACAGCCGATAAAATCCGCCGATGCCTCGTTTTCTCTCTTGAATCTTCTGTCAACTGCCAATGTAAATCTGGCAATCGCCATAGAGTTGGCTCCTTGAGAATATCTGATCTCAGGATCTCTTGTCAGTCGTCCCATAAGTATTACTTTGTTCATACTAACTCCTTTTTGTACGAGTGTTGGGTGCCACTATCAATTGCCGTCTTACTCTTCGTCCTGACGAACAACTAAATATCTGATAACGCCATCCATAATACGTAACTGCTGTTCGAGTTCGTTTGGACAATCAGCGTTCTCGCTCTCGAAATGAATGAAATAATAGAAAGCTTCATCCATCTTCTGGATCTCATAAGCGAGCTTTCTCTTGCCCCAGTCATCTACGTCTGAAACAGTACCGCCGAATCTTACAACTAATTCTTTGATCTTTTCGATGACTGCAACGCGTTCTTCGTCTTCGAGCTTAGCACTTGCAACAACTGCTATTTCATATTTGTTCATGTTCTCGCACCTCCTTTTGGTCTCTGGCCCCCATCAATGATTCCGTGTCAGGGAGCAAGGAATATTATCACGGAAGTTGATGTTAACACAATTTTTCTTCCATTTCAAGGCGAAAATTAATGACAAAGCATTGATTTTATCGATTTTTGTTTTATCATCTACTGCATGAGACTTACAGATAATGATATTCAGAATTTATATATTGAATTCTCGACACCTGCTCATGTGAAGGCGCATTGCAAGGGCGTTACCACATCTGCTCTTAAGATCGCTCATGCACTCATGAGCTGTGGCTATGAAGGGCTCGACCTTGAGCTTATCTATGGCGCCGGAATGATCCATGACATGGCCAGGATCTATGACCATCATGAGATTGTTGCCGCAGATAAATTATTCGAACTCGGATTTACTGACGAGGCAGACATTGTAAGAGAACACATGCGAAAGATGACATATCATGACATTGACCACGTTACAGAAGCTGACCTGCTGTATATAAGCGACCGCATGGTTATTGAGGATACATTTGTAGGCGTCGTAAAACGATTCGAATATATCCGTGATAAGATGATCAGTCACGGCATTGATCCCGACAGCGAAATGTCCCGCAGGAATCGTCAGAATTCCTACGACTTCGTAGCTGCGATCGAGGCCAGAACTCACATGAGCATGTTCGACCTGCAGGCAAATTATTGATTTTCTACCAGATTCACGAGCCATCTCCTTGACTTTACCATGAAGAAGCCTATCACGCCCTTCAGTATGTCCAGACTGCTTACTATTATGTATATAGTAAGGATCGGCAGACTCGTACATCTTGTAAGCACAAGAGCCATTGACACACAGCATATCCAGGTAAATGCGCTGTCAAATATAAATGTAATAACAGTCTTACCGCCGCTTCGCAGGGTAAAATAGCAGGCATTTGTATATGCATTTACAGGCAGGAATACTCCGCATACTCTGAGAAACTGTATTGCAATTCCTTTAACGGTGTCAGTGGTGTTATATATTCCTGCCAGAAGCGGAGCTAACACAATGAGAACAATTCCTACTCCGGCGCACAGCACAACTCCCAACAGCATGATTTTTTTGTAATCCTTTACCGCTTCCTCCAGCTTGCCCGCACCTAAGTGATGACCGATTATAATAGTAATCGTCGAACCAAGCGATGTCGTAACACATAAGAACAGGTTAAATACGGTAGACGAAATATTAGTTGCCGAAACGACCTCAAGTCCCCTTACAGAATAGCATTGATTAAGCATTGTCATTCCTGCTGCCCATAAGATTTCATTAAGCACAAGGGGCGTGCCTTTTTTGATCATATCTATAGCCAATTCCTTTTTTATTTTAAAGGAAGCAAATAATTTTTCAAAAAAAGGAAACCGTTTCGTATGCTTATACGAATATATGATAAGAATTGCACATTCTACAAATCGAGCAATAATCGTTGCAATTGCTGCGCCCACAACACCTAACGCCGGTGCCCCGAATTTGCCAAAGATTAAAATATAATTTCCTACGAGATTGACAAATACAGCCGCGATACTTGCCTTCATCGGCGTTACCGTCTCGCCGCATTCTCTGAGGGTGGATGCAAAAATCTGAGTGACTGCAAATGGCAATGTCTCGATCATCATCATATGCAGATATGAAATACCGTTTTCATATGTGCTTTCAAGATCCAGTGCCTCTGTTCCCTCGTGGAGAAAGGCGCGTATGAGATCCGGTCCCATTGTCCAGAATATAAGAACAAATGCCACTACTCCAATAGCGGCTATATAGGTCTTCATCCGCACACTGCTTCTTACACCTTCATTATCACCCTTGCCGCAGAACTGAGTAGTAAATATTCCGGCACCCGAAAGCCCGCCGAATATAAACAGATTGAATACAAACAGCAGCTGATTAGCGATAGCAACGCCCGACATTTGTTCCGTTCCCAGCTGCCCTACCATGATATTATCCAGAAGGCTTACAAAATTAGTGATTGCATTCTGCAGCAATATCGGAAGCATTATCGCAAACGTCCTCTTGTAGTAGCTCTTCGTGCCTATATATTGCTTAATTCCCGTCATATTTCCCCCTTAAACGAAAATCGCCGCTACAATCTCATGCAGCGGCATATTATCAAAGACATTGTTCCCGTGCCCCGTGCCGGGACGGCGCAATTCTTGTTCATGCCGTTGTTAGCGGCATATCGTTTACTGAACCTTACTAAGCAGCGTCTCCCACTTCTCATCGACGTATTTCTGCGCCTCTTCAATGGTCCATTCATTGCCCGGCTTGAAACAGTGTCGGAATCTGCCCTGCAATTTCATGAATTCCTCAACCGGAAGCTTGTTCTTCGGTTCGTAATTAAGATACCATTTGCCGTCAATAACCTCGTACAGAGGCCATACACAAGTCTCTACCGCAATCTTACATATCTGTGCCAGATCTTCTGTCGCATACTGCCATCCTCTAGGACACGGAGACATTACATTAACGAAAGCTGCGCCAGGTGTATAGATGGCCTTATGAGCCTTCTCGTGAAGGTCCTTCAGGTTACCGATATATGTTGTCTGCGCCACATATGGAATGTTGTGTGCAGCCATGATTTCAGTCAGGTTCTTCTTATTCTGCTGCTTACCTGTTGAGACTGTTCCTGCAGGTGTAGTTGTCGCATTGGCAAATCTCGGTGTCGAAGATGAACGCTGAATGCCTGTATTCATGTAAGCTTCATTGTCATAGCAAAAATATGTCATATCCGTGCCGCGTTCCATAGCTCCTGACAGTGACTGAAAGCCTATATCGTAGGTGCCGCCGTCGCCGCCGATTACGAGGATCTTATAATTATCCTTCAGCTCGCCCTTTTTCTTCTTCATCTTAACAGCAGCCTCAACTCCGCTGGCAATTGCTGATGCATTTTCAAATGCTCCATGGATATAGGAATCCTTCCAGGCTGTATACGGATATAGGAATGAAGATACCTCCAGGCATCCTGTAGCATTTACAATAACTGCCTGATCTTCCTCATCAAGAGCTCTTGTCATTGCACGACATAATATTCCGGCTCCGCAGCCCGAACAGAGTCTGTGTCCCGGGGCAAATCGCTCCGGCTTGCTTAATTCCACTTTATGATTATAAGCCATTAGAGCACCTCCTTCTCATTGCTGCGCTGTCCCATATGAAGATATCTAGGTCCCACTTCACCGGTCTTAATGATATCAAACAGATGATCATATACTTTTCTTATATCCTCTACCCTGCAGTCACGACCGCCGAGACCATATACAACATTGATCATTGCAGGAACATGTTCTAAGCCGATGCAGGCTGCTGCTGTTTCCGCATAAACCGGGCCGCCGTTGCCTGTAAATCCCTCAGACTTATCCATAACGGCAACTGCTTTGACATTTGCCAGTGCAGCTGCAATCTCCTCTGCAGGGAATGGCCGGAAGGATCTTATCTTAATAAGACCCACATTATGACCCTCTGCCCTCATCTCATCAATGCAAGCCTTGGCCGTACCTGCCGTGCTTCCGATGATCACAAGTGCAGCCTCTGCATCCTCCATTTTATATTCCTCGATAAGGCCGTAGTGTCTTCCGAATGTCTTCTCAAAATCGGCAGCAACATCAAGAATTGCTCTCTTGGCATTCTTCATTGCCTGTGCCTGCTGCACCTTATGCTCCATATAATAAGGGCAGGTATCATACGGACCCACCGCCAGCGGTCTGTCCGCATTAAGAAGGTAATTTTCCGGATTATATGTGCCTACAAATGCCTTAACCTTCTCATCTGCCTCAAGCAAAATATTCTCTACCGCATGAGAAGTGATAAATCCGTCCTGACAGATCATGATAGGAAGCCTTACATCTTCAGTTTCAGCGATCCTCATGGCCTGCAGATAATTGTCATATGCTTCCTGGTTATTCTCAGCATAGAGCTGGATCCAGCCAGAATCTCTGGCGCCCATAGCATCTGAATGGTCATTATTTATATTTATAGGGCCTGTAAGAGCTCTTGTTACGCATGCAAGTGTTACAGGAAGCCTTGCTGATGCAACTACGTAGAGCATCTCATACATAAATGCAAGCCCGGCTGATGATGTGGCAGTTACAGCCCTTGCACCTGCTGCTTCTGCTCCCATGCAGGCTGACATGGATGAGTGTTCAGACTCAACTGTTACGAATTCTGTTGATACCTTGCCATCAGCTACATATTGTGCAAAATATTGCGGAATTTCCGTAGAAGGTGTGATGGGAAATGCTGCAAATACATCCGGCTCGATCTGTCTCATTGCATAAGCAATGGCTTCATTTCCTGACATTCTTTCTTTTATGCTCATTTGCTCTCACCCTCCTTAACAAATTCTATTGCAGAGAACGGACAGACCTTATAGCATATGCCGCATCCCTTGCAATGGTCATAATCGAAGTCCAGTCGCCTGCCGTCCTTAACCGGAATCGACGAATCCGGACAAAACGGTGCGCACAGAAGACACTGCTTGCATTTGTCAGCAGCATAGACTGGCCTGTTGCTTCTCCACTCGCCTGTCATCGTTCTTATGGAGGTACAAGGCTCAGCGATCTCTCCGCCTAATGTCATCTCCTGCCACGGAGTCTGTTCATTGATATCTTTGGGCTGTCTGATCATGCTCCCTTTACCTCCTTTAATGATTCCTTAAGGCAGTTCATATTGCCTTCAATAACCTGCGGCTTGGATGCGAATTTGTGGCTGAAGGAAGCTTGCATATCAGCTGCAAATTGATCCTCATCCAGTACCTGGCTTACCTTAACTATTGCTGCAAGCATCGGGGTGTTAGGGAAATATTTGCCCAGATTCCTCTCGGAAATGCTGCGCGCATCTATTGTATAAACACGGCCCTCATAACCGTTCAAATGCTGTTTTAATTCCTCCGGATCCTTGGCCGAATTAATAACGACAGCCCCTTCCTTCTTAAGGCCTGCAGTAACATCAACAGACTCTAATAAAGTCTCATCAACTACAACTACAAAGTCCGGTGTATAGATATTCGAATGTACTGTGCATCTGTCATCGCTTATTCTGTTATAAGCAGTGATAGGTGCGCCCATACGTTCCGGACCATATTCAGGAAATCCCTGAACATATTTGCCTGCTGTAAAGGCAACGTCTGCCAGCAGCAGACATGCTGTCTTGGCACCCTGGCCTCCTCGGCCATGCCATCTTATTTCTGTAATCTTGTTCACTGTACGAGAAACCTTTCCTTTTATATGCACTTGCCTGAAACAATCCATGGTGCCGGCTGTGCCTGCATCATATTATTCTGGGTAAGCTTAGACACTGCCACCTGGATCATTTCCATATCCTTGATTCCATATTGCTCAAACAGCTGCGGAATATGCGCTGCCATCTTGAAATCCAATGTATAGATAACAAATTCCATATGAGGATTTATCTTAAGCAGACACTGGATCTCCTGTTCCATACTGGCAGATGCCACAAGCATCGTAAGTGACGGAATCGGAAGTCCGGACATAGTCTCCTCATCCACATGGTCAATAATTGTCACATTATTGATGCCAAACTTATCCACGTTATCCTCAAGTGTGGTTCTGTCCATTTCTGAATATTCAACTGCAATAATGTGTCCCTCACTGGCAAGTATTGCCGATTCAACCGCAATGCTCTCGCCGCTGATAATACAGATATTGTCTCCGTATGACACATGCATCTTGTTCATGATAATGGCTCTTAATTCACTTCCCACATATTGCACGGAGCCCTTAGAAAAGCTTGCATTTTTCATGCCTATTTTATATGTATTGCACGCCTGCGGATTGATGATCAGCATAGCAGCAGAAGCATTGATCCCTCTGTTGATCATATTCTTGATCTGATCATGTTTGATCGGTCCAGATGGTTCAGAACCCTCGTTATACCAGACCTCACATTCTCCCAAGCCTACATCCCACATACGATAGAATATATCGTGGTGTCCTGCTTCCGTAAATACTAATACACATTCATTTGCCTCAATAGCCGGTATCAGATTCTTATTCTTCCTGGTAATGTCCAGCATCTTGACCTTCTCAAGGTCAACTTGAGTATTTTCCATATAGTACCGAAGCCAGTCAAATATGATCTTGTTGCCAAATAATTCCTCGCTCATATATTTTATTTTCCTCCTGCCGAAGACTGTCTTTATACTTATTTGTATTTTTAAAATACACCCCGCATAAAATTGTATTCTATCCGCATTTTATGGTATAGTCAAATAAATTCCCCTATAAATCACAAATGTACATAGTTCTACGATCACATTGATCAATGCCATTTTATTGTCCATATTCAAGGTGGACGATTTTTTGTTCTTATTTTATAATATCCTCCGTAGTTGTTATGTTTTTACAACGAGCTATATTATACTTGTGAATTTATAGTTCGTATTAACCAGTAGCGATACTTAGTAATTTTATTAAAGGAGAATTTCTATGAATAAGACAAGAGCAACTTTCTTAAAAACAATGGCTGTTCTCTGTGCCGGAGTTATGGCTGTATGCCCGACATTTGCATCAGCTTCAGAAGGCGGTTATGCCGGAAGCAACTATTCAGAGGGCATTCCTGAAGGCGGTGGTTATGCCGGAAGCGATTATACTGATGATGCTTCTGAGGGCGGTTACGCCGGAAGCAATTATACTGACATCCCTGATGGCGGCGGTTATGCCGGAAGTGGATATACTGATGATACTTCTGATGGCGGTGGCTATGCCGGAAGCGATTATGTTGATATCCCTGAGGGCGGCGGTTATGCCGGAAGCGATTATGTTGATATCCCTGAGGGCGGCGGTTATGCCGGAAGTAATTATACTGATATTCCTGAGGGCGGCGGCTATGCCGGAAGCAACTACACCGATGGAAGCAATACCTCTGACAGCAGCGTAAATTCCGGTTCAAATCAGCAAGTCAGCGAATCTGAACTTGCGACCTGGAAAAAGGGCTTAGGTTCTGCATGCAAATTAGACGGCAACATTGTTGTAGTTTCAATATTTGTTAACGACCTTGACTATTCATGGAATTTTTCAGATTCCAATGATACAGCAACCAGAGACAATACATTAACATACCTGGGTATTGCAGCGGACTGGATCACTGAATGCGGCAAAACATGGAACAGAGAGCCGAAGTTCATATATGACTGGAAAGAAAATTCCGATCTGTATTACGAAGCAACTATCAGCTGTGATATTACAGACGAGGATTCTGATCCTACCTCATATGTGGCACAATATATACAAAACAGTATTGATGAAAAGCAGCTGCTGACCAAATACGATGCAGACAGCATTGTCTATATGACTTACCTGAATACCACATCCGACAACAAGTCTGTATCTTTCAGCATTCCATTTACTGATGCCAGCGACTATACACAGGAAGTTTGCTATATGCTGCTGAATGCCGAAAATGAGATTGAAAGTCCTGCAGGATATGCGCATGAAATACTTCATGTATTCGGAGCACCTGATTTATATATCTCTGAAGATCCTGCATTCAACTGCAATATCGATGATGCTTATGTAAAGTATTGTGATACAGCCCATGCAAATGACATCATGGAGACTACATATGATGTTAACACAGGCGACTCATATTATGATCACATCTCCAATGACTTATCTGATGTTACAGCATATTATGTCGGCTGGACAGATGCTTGCCAGGATGTAACAGATTATAATCTTCAGAAGAGTCAGTATATTCTTACAGGCACATACGAGAGCGCTGCTGCGAATGCAAATGCTAATAATTAGAATTATTCCCAAGTGCATGGGGATGAATGCCGGGGTTCACGGCATTCATCCCCTGCGAGAAAACGCCTACATTAACTGTTTTCTCGCAGGGGTCTGCACCGTCCCGGCACGAGACATATTTCGTTTACACATTGCGATCGTTGGATAATTAAATCGTTTTACGAAACTGTGAAGAAACGGACGGTTACCTCACCGTCCGTTTCTTCTTGTCATTTAAGGAATAGTCTAAGCCAAAAGGCTCATTTAACAACAATCACAACTATCGCTTTTCCGTATTTCTGGGATCCTTATAATGATGCGTTTCCTCCAGCATCTGATCCTTAATCTTCATCAGACGAATCTGTGTTGATCTCTCATTTTCATCTAATTTCATCTGAATATACTTTATATTTTCCTGTGCATTCGGGATCATAACATGCTCAAGAGCATTGACTCTGCGTCTGGTCTTCTCAATCTCCGCTGCCATAAGCTGACATGATTTTTCAATCTCGGCCAGTTTAAGCATATCTTCAAATATCTCAGACAGACTCTCTACCGCATCATCCAGATCTGATGATGTGAATGCATATCCATATGAATAAATATCATTAGGATCAGCTGTCCTGGTCTGAAATGTAAACACCGGAACATCAACGCTCATTACATTTCTGCTGCCGGCCTCCAGCTGAACGCTCTGACGTGGCGCCATGAATGCTGCATTTACAGTCTCATCGTCCATGCCTGCCTTCGCCAATACGAAGTTCTTGTTTGCCTTTATTATGCCGGCCTCGACCTTGCGGCGCAGGGCTCTGTTCTCACGCACCAGATCCAGGAACTGCCGCATCAGCTCATCTCGTTTATCCTTCAGAAGCTTATGTCCCCTCGTTGCGGTCGCAAGCTTCTTCTTCTGTTTTGTCAATTCCATTCTTGTAGGATTAACCTGGGTTTTTCCTGCCATAATTTATATGCAATCTCATTACTCCGGCACAGTCATTACATTGTCATGATAATAACTGCTCGCCATATCAGAAATAATGAAGTCTCCTTTCTTCTCATTGTAACCGGCTTGCATTGAGGTTTCGACATACTATGCTTCGTAATAACGATCCAAAAATTCATCCTTGATTCTCTTAAGCTCTGACCTAGGCAGGATTCTCAGAAGTTCCCATCCCAAATCCAGTGTTTCCTCAATATCTCTATTGGCCGTAAAGCCCTGTGAGACGTATTTCTTCTCGAATTCCTCGGCAAATCTGGCATATAGCTTATCCATATCCGTAAGTGCCGCCTCACCCAATACAACCATAAGTTCCTTAGCTTCTTTACCGCGGGCATATGCTGCAAACAGCTGGTTCATTGTATTGGCATGATCAGCTCTGGTCTTGCCTTCGCCGATACCCTTATCCTTAAGTCGTGACAGAGACGGCAGCACATCAATAGGCGGCATAACTCCCTGACGATACAGCTCACGGCTTAATATGATCTGACCCTCTGTAATATATCCTGTAAGATCAGGAATAGGATGCGTCTTATCATCTTCAGGCATCGTAAGAATAGGGATCATTGTAATTGAGCCATTCTTGCCCTCCTGGCGTCCTGCACGTTCATATATAGTTGCAAGATCCGTATACATATATCCGGGATATCCGCGTCGTCCCGGAACTTCCTTTTTAGCAGCCGAGATCTCTCTTAGTGAATCGGCATAATTTGTAATATCCGTGAGAATAACAAGCACGTGCATTTCCTTCTCAAATGCCAGATACTCAGCTGCAGTAAGTGCCATCTTAGGTGTTGCGATACGCTCAACTGCCGGATCATTTGCCAGGTTAACGAACATAACGGTTCTGTCAATAGCGCCTGTCTCTGTAAATGATTTTCTGAAGAAATCCGCCTCTTCGAAGGTTATTCCCATTGCCGCAAATACTACGGCAAACTGCTCATCTGTGCCCCTTACTCTGGCCTGTCTGGCAATCTGTGCCGCCAGCTGCGCATGAGGAAGACCTGACATGGAAAATATAGGAAGTTTCTGTCCCCTTACCAATGTATTAAGCCCGTCAATGGCAGATACTCCTGTCTGGATAAATTCCTGCGGATATTTTCTTGCCGCCGGGTTCATAGGAAGTCCGTTTACATCCATTCTCTTATCCGGCAAGATCTCCGGTCCGTCATCGATCGGTCTTCCCAGTCCGTCAAATACTCGTCCCAGCATGTCCTCGGAAACGCCCAGTTCCATTGACCTTCCTAAGAAGCGCACCTTGCTCTCCTGCGGGTTAATTCCCGTCGAACTTTCAAAAAGCTGAACTAACGCATCCGTGCCGTTAATCTCAAGCACCTTGCAGCGCCTCTTCTCGCCATTGGTCAATTCTATCTCGCCCAATTCATTATATGTAACACCTTCAACGCCCTGTACCAGCATCAAAGGTCCGGCAATCTCCTGTATTGTCCTGTACTCCTTTGCCATATCTATCCTCCGTCAATGTATCAATTACCTGATATTTCAGGATATATTACTTTTATCATTTATCGTATCGCCCAATGTCATCGTGTCCGGACAGCGCAGCCCACTGCTAAACCCAGATTGCTATAAGTTTCATTTTCTCGCACTCCAGATCATTTAAGATCAATGATCAGTGCAGACATTTTCAAGCAATGACTGCATGCCGATGTTCACGACACCATAATATCCGGCAATTACTCTTGATGCGTAAGATAACCCACCTGCTTCTGCAGCATATTCATGATATGCTCATATTCCTCGTCGACCTTATCGATCACAGTATATTTGAATCTGCCTATGTTCTCCCTTACTGCCAGATTAGCCAGATTCTCAACAGATGCACCATTATCAAGAGCCTTAAGTGATGTGTCATAATATGCCAGAATAAGCTTCATCATAAGGAATTGCTTATGAAGCTGTGTATAAGTATCGACCTCGTTGAAAGAATCCTGATGCAGGAAGTCCTCTCTTATAGAACGAGCCGTCTCCATCTTAAGTCTGTCTGTTGCCGACAATGCATCCATTCCGACCAGCTGTACGATCTCCTCAAGGGCTGCCTCATCTGACAGAAGCTGCATAAATCTGGCACGGCACTCTGTCCAGTTGCCCTCTACTGTCTGGTCGAACCATTTGCCCATATCATCAGCATAAAGAGAATAGCTGGTAAGCCAATTGATAGCCGGGAAATGTCTCTTATAAGCCAGGTTTGAATCAAGTCCCCAGAACACCTTAACAATACGAAGTGTCGCCTGAGATACCGGTTCTGAAATATCACCGCCCGGCGGCGAAACTGCTCCGATTACAGAAAGTGCTCCCTCTCTTGGGCTATTGCCCTTAGACATAACACGGCCGGCCCTTTCATAAAATTGTGCAAGACGAGATCCCAGGTACGCAGGGTATCCTTCCTCACCCGGCATTTCCTCAAGTCGTCCTGACATCTCACGAAGTGCCTCGGCCCAACGGGATGTTGAATCGGCCATAAGCGCAACTGAATAACCCATATCCCTGAAATATTCCGCGATCGTAATTCCTACATATATAGATGCTTCACGGGCTGCAACAGGCATATCCGATGTATTGGCAATAAGAACTGTCCTCTCCATCAATGAATGGCCCGTCTTAGGATCTTTAAGCTCTGGGAACTCATTCAGAACATCTGTCATCTCATTACCACGCTCGCCGCATCCGATGTATACAACAATGTCAGCCTCTGCCCATTTTGCCAGCTGATGCTGCGTAACAGTCTTACCTGAACCAAATGGTCCCGGGATAGCCGCCGTTCCGCCCTTAGCAATCGGAAACAGGCAGTCAATAACTCTCTGACCCGTAATAAGCGGTACATCCGGTGAAAGCTTCTTGGAATAAGGTCGCCCTACTCGAACCGGCCATTTTTGAAGCATACAGATATTGATATGTCTTCCCTTCTCGTCCTCTACAACAGCAATTGTCTCCTCAATTGTATGCTCACCTTCATTGATGGATACAAGCTTGCCACAGATGCCATTTGGCACCATGATCTTTTGTTCAACGATAGGCGTCTCCTGCACGGTACCTATAATGTCGCCGCCCTGTACCTTATCGCCGACCTTAACGCATGGAACGAATATCCATTTGGCATCCCTGTCAATAGCAGGAACCTCCACGCCTCTTGTCAGGTTATTGCCTGTCTTTTGCATGATCTTAACAAGGGGACGCTGGATTCCGTCAAATATACTTCCTATAAGTCCCGGTCCCAAATCTACAGAAAGCGGTGCGCCTGTAGATTCCACAGGTTCGCCGGGGCCTAATCCTGATGTCTCCTCATAGACCTGGATAGAGGCCTCATCTCCATGCATCTCTATTATCTCGCCAATAAGTCTTTTATCTGAAACACGCACCACGTCGAACATATTGGCATCTCTCATGCCGCTGGCTACGACTAGTGGTCCTGCAACCTTTTTAATGGTTCCTGTGCTCATTGCTGTTACCTATGCCTTTCGTTTTTACTATATTACTTAAGATGTATCTTGCGCCTGCTGCCGTGCCATGCGGCGCAGCTTATTGCAGCTGATATGCTTACAGAAGTCAGCTGCGTACCTTCAGCACTCTTGCAGACTGTTATACGATATCCGTTCCGACTGCTCTCTCTACGAGTTTGCTTATATTAGCCAGTCCCTGTCTGGTATTGCCATTTACTCCCGGTATCGGAATTATCGCCGGCAGTCTCATATCATTATATCGGCTGACCGTATCCATGATCTGTGCCTGCAGCTGCTCTGTGATATATATTATCGCATAATCATCTGCCGCCAGCCGTTCCAGCTCCCTGGCACCTTCTCCGGCATTAAGAACAGGAAATGTCTCAAGTCCTAATGTTGCAAATCCATATATTGAATCTCTGTCACCAATAACCGCTATCTTATACATAGCTTTCTCTCAACCTTTCTCTGATCATACTGTCCGGAAGTTCATTTAATTTGCCTGACAGAATCAATCTGACTGATTTGATCTCGCATTCCTTGGCCAATACATATGCGGCCAACGGTGAGACGGTAAATGCATTATATTTCTGCGGTTTTATCAATTTGATCAGCCTGTTGTCGCACCATCTGTCAAATGCTGCCGAACCCTCTTTTATCGCTTCAGCCGCATCTTTATATATCGTCTGCTCCAGATATTCATAGACAGCATTAAGACCATTTCTGGCTGCTGCCATGATCTGAATTGGTGATACGCTGCCGCAGTCAGCAAGCGCTCTTGATAAGAACTCGCTGTCCTTGCCTGTCTTACATGCACGGATCGCAATATTTATATTAGCTGCCGCACATTTAAACTCTGCATAATCCTTAAGCAGTGCATTGTCTGACTTCTTAGCACACTCGCTTATGCTGTCAAGGCAAGCCTTGTCGATTATGACATCGCTCATCTGAGAATCTCCTGCTCTGAACAGTACTTCTCTGGCTTCCTGCGCTGCTCTCATCATTATAATTGGAAGAGAGCCAAAATCTGCATCGGCCGCACATTTTCTCAGCTGCGATACCGGGATCGTACCGCCGTCCATATAGACATTTGGCACTTCCTTCTGAACATATGATTCTTTAAGAGCGACCTTGAGATTATGAAAATCCGTACCATATCTGAATATGTCAAATACCTTCGCTTCCGAAGCACTGCACAGACTGTTCATCAGCTCCCACATGCGTTCCCGTTCAAGACTCAGGAGTTCTTCCGGTGTGTTATTGTCTGTAGGACCCCATCCCTTTTCCAGAAGGATCTGTATGCAGTCATCGTATGTCTCACATGCCATCAGGTCATCCAGATCCTTATCGTTGAGCAAAGTATTTTCCTTGCTGCGAATTCTGGCAACCGCTGCCGGCATCAGATCGTCACTTAGCAGCTCATCATCCAGAAGAATGTCGCATAAGAATTCTTTGTCCATTTTTATCTCCTATCTACTACCAATACTTTCCAGCGCTGCAGATATCAGATCAGCACTGAGGCTTTCAGACTATACATATCCGCAGGTCTTCCCGGCACGCAGCATAAATTAAATTATGCGCACCGGGACGGCGCAGGCGTTTTCGAACAGTTGCTGCACGCCGAGGTTCACGGTACATTTATACTTTTGTACGCGTGCCGATATACCAAACCGCACTAATTAAATATCACCCTGCTTATCTTATCCTGCAGCACTTCCTTAGAAGAACTGATCAGCACATCTATGCTGCAATTTTCCTCTATATCCCCGTAAGATAAGATAAATCCGCCGTCAATATCTGCCGGCCGGCTGTCGATCTGCAGCTTACTGCCTTCTAACTGTTCCTTAAGCGATGCCGGTATTCTGCCCAGATCCTTCTGCGAAAATCTGATCTGTCCGGGTTCTCCGGATGCGTATTTTTTGATCAGCCTGCCGATCATCTCAAAATACTCTTCATCATTCAGACTCAGAATCTGCGCCTTAGCCATGGCAAATACTTCCTCTATCTTATCTTGCTTGGCCTGAAGCAAGATCCTTTTTTCCTTCATCTGCGCTGAGCTTTCAATTCTTTTAGCCTGCGCTGCCGCATCTGATTCTGCCTGTTTCATGATGGCTGCTGCCTGACTGTCTGCCTGTTCCTTCTCTGAGGATATGATCGCAGCAGCTTCTTCTTTGGCTGATGCAATTATCTTGTCAGCCTCGGCTTTAGCTTCCTGAGTGATATATTCCAGGATCTTATCCAATCCACTCATCTGTTAACTCCTCTCATTTAGAATGCAACATTTGCTGCACCTGAAATAGCCAGGATTGAAACCAGCAATGCCAGAATGGCATAAGTTTCAACCATTACAGGGAAGATCATTGCCTTACCAAACTGTTCCGGCTTCTTAGCAACCGTTCCGATTGATGCAGCTGATGCACGTCCCTGTGCGATTGCGGAAAAATATCCTGCAATTGCGATCGGAAGACATGCGCATAAGTAAACAAAACCTTTACCGATAGAAATATTGCCGTCGCCGCCTAATATTCCTGTCTGTGATAATGTAATAAATCCGATAATAAGTCCGTAAATACCCTGTGT
The DNA here is from genome assembly GCA_963589005.1 of Bacteroidaceae bacterium. Taxonomy (GTDB): domain Bacteria; phylum Bacillota; class Clostridia; order Lachnospirales; family Lachnospiraceae; genus RGIG5612. The sequence goes on from CAVAJR010000013.1 coordinate 38,639, forward strand.
ACCCGGAAGCAGCTGGAGAACCATGACTTTACCGAATTTGCCGGGATCTTCTGCTATTACTCCCGCAGCCGCCTCACCTGCTACGCCTACGCCTCTTGCAGATCCTGCACCTGCAAGGCCTACTGCCAATGCTGCACCCAGAAGTGCTAAAATTGTACCCATGTTTGCCTGTAAAAACTCAATCATCTCAGTTCTCCTTATATTTGTAATATTTTGTTTTTATACTATATGGTTCAAATTCTCTTCCGCCGCCTGAATAAAACCGGCTGAAAAATTCAACATATTGTAAACGGTTAGTATGAACATATGCACCTAACGTATTTATGCCTATATTTATCGCATTGATTATTACGAATACGATAATGAATATGATCACTCCGACTATACCATTGCCAAACATCGTTCCTATCATGTTGGCGACCGACGAGATAACGCCTGTGGCAAGTCCTAACGCCAGAAGTCTTGAATATGACAATACATCTGACAGATAGCTGGTTATGCCATATACAGAATACGCGCCCTTGATAAGTCGTTTTGGCCAGCTCTTACATTTAAACTCGCCCATAAATATAACTACTACCGCCCCGACTCCTGCGATTATCAGTCCGATGTTTCCTATATTTGACGATATTATCGGCTCGCATCCGCCGCCTAAGATATCCATGATCATCTGCATTGACAGACATTTGATGATAAGACCTATCAAGATCACGTACCAGACGATAACGCCAAACACAAGGCTCATATAATCCTTCTGCCTGATGTATTGATATGCTGCAACCCCCATGCCGGTAAATATGTGGATGATACCCATAATAAGTGCCAGCGATAATACCGTCATCGGATGCGCTGTCATATCAAGCCACAGCGGTTTAACGACTATCTCGTGTCCGAAGAAATTGCCGCTTACCGAACTTATCAGATCTCCGAAATAGCTGCCGAACAGCACACCGAAGAATATTGCGCTGATACCGCCGAACATGAACAGCTTGACATTATTTCTCAGGCTCTGTTCCATGTGGGGATTCTTAAGGAGCAGCACACCTGCTGCAACGGCTATGATAAGTCCTATGCATGCGTCTGCCAGCATAAATCCGAAGAATACAAAGTAGAACAGCGATATCAGAAATGAAGGATCTATCTCGCCTTTGGCCGGCAATGCATAGGATTCTACAACGCCCTGTACTGAACTTGAGAATGCGTTGTTCTTCAGCACAACAGGTACATTCTCGTCCTCCTGAGGATCGTCATACTCTATCGACAGGTCATATCCCTTAACGGCTTCTTTAAGTTTCGGGATGTATTTCTCAGGAACATATCCTTGCAATACAAATGTATGCTGCGACTGATGTATGCTTCTTGTTACCTGATATTTTTCTTCCCGGATAGCCATATAATCCGAATAGAACTGAATCTCTTCTCTATATCCTGCAAGATCACTGATTTCTTTTTCTAATTTTTCGATCTCACTTTCAATTGAGACTATGTTTTTCTCAAGGGATTCGATTTCCTGTACCGGCGTGAGCTTACTGCTGACTGAAGGATAGGCAAATCCATTGGCCCTTAACTGCGTAAACATCGCTTCTTTATCCTTGATGCCGCACACAGCCACTATACAAGTCTGCTCCTTGTCAGCGCTGATCACGCTTATGTCTCTGGCTTCAACCTGTGCTGTGGCTTCATACAGCTCTTCCAATGTATGAAGTCCCGCAACAGCACCGATAAATATCGCAGTCTCATCCGTTCCCGTGGTATCCAGAGCAATATCAAGACTCTTCCAAGGCCGAAGCATGTCTATCTGCTGGCGATTTCTTACTATATCTGATTTCTTCTCCGCTATATCCTTAGACTTATTCAGAATTGTTTTTATTATTCCGTATGTCTGTCTGGCTGTGTCGTGGAAGGAATCATACTGTGACTTCTCGATTAAGTCTCTTCCTTTAAATGAGGACAACAGCCCCTTTTTAACGGGGTTATATGTGTCAAGTATCTCTAGTGCATTCTCTGCATCATGGATATTTCTCTCAAATTCAGAACTTGGTATCGGCATATTTTCTTTATGGAAGACTTCATTATCTTCAGAAAAATTCTGTACCTCCACTACGCCCTGACGCTGTATCTCCTCAAGTACAGCCTTCCTGTCCTGCCTGAGACCGCATATCGTTATCCTTTTCATGGCCAATACTGCCATCTCATGCCTCCTTGAAATACAAAATATGCTCTATTACCATCTTGACCGCATCTGATTTTCTGTGGTCAAAATTTTTCTGCATCTGACTGACTACGGCCGCTGCCCTCTTCTGCGCAGAATCCAACGAAGGCGTTAATGCGTCTCTTGCCTTATCCAATGTCTGCTGCGCATTACTTCTCGCATCGCTTATGACAGTATCTCTATATCGGGCAGCTTCCTCACGTGCCGCCGATATGATTCCTGCACCTTCCTTCTGCGCATCCTTGATGGTCTGTCTGGCCGCAAGCTCGGATTCCTTTATTCTGTCCAGCGTTTCCTGTGCCATCTGCCTGCCTCCTTGTATTTATTAAAATCACCCCCGCACAGCCTTCTGCGCTTATGCGGTATCTGATAATTTTTCTAACCGATTTTTCAGCCAATATAGCACTGCATTGTACAAATATCAATACATGTTTGTATTTTTGTGAGTACAATTTTTGAACAATGTTTTTAGACATTTGTTTTTTCTTTTGTACAAATTACACAAAGCTGTTTTTATCAGTAGTCAGATGTGCACAACATTGGACCATTTTAGCCGCCAAATTCAGCATATTTACGGTTTGGAGGATCCGGCAGTCATATGGCATGTCACTTTTGCAGCCGTCGAACTGTGTCCCTTATCAATTACGCTTTAGAATGGAAAATCTTGATTTTAAGAAGACAGATTTATACTGTTTCCATAAATGTGCATACCGATGGTCTGAACTCATACAATAATTCCCACAATAATTTCCCGGATCAAAAGTATTGATATGCCAAATATTTTGTTCTATTATCTGCCTTGTTGACGTTACAGGCAGTCACCCATGCCAGACAAGGCTGCAGCCTGCACGGACATGAGGTAAATTACCGCGGCAACATATTACATATTAAAAACCAGGAGATACTCATTATGAGAGAAACATATAGCTGCAATAAAGAAGACGACTTGAAGAATACAAATCAGGCAAGACGAAATATCATTCTGATCGGCATGCCGGGTGTGGGTAAGAGCACCATTGGTGTTATCCTCGCCAAAACTCTTGGAATGGATTTTGTTGATGAGGATATTTTAATATGCAATCGTGAACATGCTACATTGCCTGAAATTATAGAATCACAGGGTATCGATGCCCTGCTTAAGATTGAAGAACAGGTTGGCTTAACATTTGCCGGCGAAAATTGTGTACTTGCTACCGGAGGCAGTGCAGTATTCTCCGACGCAGCTATGCACCATCTTAAGAGTACAGGAGTATGCATTTGGCTCTACTCTCCCCTTGATGTGATCGAAGAGCGGCTTGCCCGCGGCTCCAGGGAAAACAGAGGTGTAGCCGCCCCTGCATCCATGACCGTGGAGGATATCTACAATCAGCGGATGCCACTATACGAGAAGAATGCAGATATCAAGATCATATGTACAGGGCAGCCGGAATCAACGGTAGAGAAAATCATTGAAGCCCTTAACTATTAGTACCAAATAAAAAAATAATTATTGCATCCTGCTATTGACTTAGCCGAAAATAATGGTATAGTCTTAGTTAGTCAGTGCTAACCATTATATTAACAAGAATAATTGCATTAATGGGTAGTGTGGTTAGCTAATGCTAATCCAGCTGATAAGAAGTAACTAAGATGCCCTCCATTATAGTTGCAAAAATATAACGAATAAAAACTGCCGCAGCATTTGGTTTTGAGTACAAACGCAAATCCTGCGGCAGTCTTCTGTTTTCTAATATCTAAATCATATGTGGGATTGCACAAGTCTGCACATTTAGATCAGCCCGTCGCTGCCAATGCAGCTAAGGCGTTTCTCTGTGCTGTACTATACGCTCTTCATCTTGTTTTTAACTGACTCGAATGTATCAATAACTTCCTTATCAGGTTGTCCGGTAGCAAGCGAGACAACAACGATGAAAATCAGTGCAACGATAAATGCCGGCAGCAGTTCGTATATATCCCATACGCCTCCCATTGGGCGAACCATATACTTCCATACAAAGATAACAATAGCTCCAGAAACCATTCCTGCCAGCGCTCCCCATTTGTTGCATCGTTTCCAGAACAATGCACACAGGATAACCGGTGCAAATGTTGCTCCGAATCCAGCCCATGCAAATGATACGATCGTAAATACCGAACTGTCCGGATCACGTGCAAATATAACCGCAATAATGGCAATTACGATTACTGATATTCTTGCAACCCACATGGTGGCCTTGGTGCTGAGATCTAATCTGAACACTCCGCCTAAGATGTCCTCTGATACGCTTGATGATGCTGCAAGCAGCTGCGAATCCGCCGTAGACATTGTTGAAGCAAGAATTCCTGACAATACAAGTCCTGCCACAATAGTTGCAATTACTCCGTGATTGCTTAATATATCTGATATTCTGACAATAATATTTTCAGCGGCCGAGCTGGAAGTGAAAACATCAATAGCGCCTGTTGTCGAGATCGCATAACCCACAACTCCGATAAATACTGCTACGCCCATGGAGATCACTACCCATATTGTAGCAATACGTCTTGATGTCTTGATCTGCTTCGGATTCTTTGCGCCCATAAATCTAAGAAGTATGTGAGGCATTCCGAAATATCCCAGTCCCCAGGCAAGAGTCGATGCAATCTTTATAGCCCCATAGCTGCCGCTCTGCATGGTTGATACATTGCCGGTACTGGTAAGGCTCAAATATCCCGGTATAGCCGAAGCGACATCTGACACATTTCCAAATCCCCCTGCCAGACTAACGCCAAATACCATTATAACGACTAATGCAACGGTCATTACAATGCTCTGGATCAAGTCAGTTACGGATACAGCCATGAAGCCGCCGAGGATTGTATAGACAATAATTACAGCCGCACCCACGAGCATGCATGTCATATAATCAAATCCCAGGAAGCTATTGAACAGTTTACCGACTGCAGCAAATCCGGATGCAGTATAAGGAATAAAGAATATGATAATTATTATTGCTGCGATGCAGGATAAAATATTCTTGTCATCCTTGAATCTCTTCGAAATAAATGCCGGAACTGTAATTGCATCAATCTCTTCTGAATAAACTCGTATTCTCTTGGCAACAAACAGCCAGTTCAAATATGTGCCGATCGCAAGTCCTATTGCAGTCCATGTAGGATCCGCAAGTCCTGTAAAATACGCCAGTCCCGGCAGTCCCATCAGGAGCCATGAGCTCATGTCACTGGCTTCTGCACTCATTGCCGAAACCAATGGGCCTAAGCCCCTGCCGCCTAAGTAGAATTCACTGGAAGAATTGCCAGTTCCTTTTTTCGAATAAACAACCCCTACAACAACCATGCCCGCAAGATATACGAACATTACAATTGCCATGATGATCTGTTCTGCAGTCATATTTCCCTCCGCAAGACCTTCAAAACACACTGCATCCTTCGTGCAGCATATCTTATTGATCTGTATTTTCTGTTAATAAATGATCAAAAGCCGATTTTGCTTTTAAGATTTTAAACGTTCAACAAAGATAGATGTTAGCACAATGCAAATCAAAATAAAATATGGACTAAATTCTATAATCTATTAAAGAATAGCATCGTTAAATGATTTGTTTTATATTGAAATTATTGGATTTTTTTACTAGACTGTAGTCTAAACTAATAATCATAAGATTATATAAACTATGCTTAGCTTGATCAGAGGCTGTTTCCATCTCAACAATTATGCTATTTGCTTTTATCGGAAATACAAGAAACTATTGCGAGTGCCGGATTTTCGTTCAGTGATTTCCCGCTTGCATAATATTCTCTATTCGTGCATATAAGCGTCATCGTGCCCCTTATCTTGCAATAGAAGCAATTGGTCCCATGTTATGCATGAAACCATTAGTCTTCCTAAGCACAAGCATCAGCAGAGGGTAGTCATCAAAGGCTCCTGTGAGTCATCATATAAATCAATTAGGAGAATGTATAAATGAGACGTTCCAACAACAATACCAAAAGCCGTATAGTAACTGCTGCCTGGAAGCTGTTCTATAAGAACGGGTATGACAACACAACAATTGATGACATCGTTGAAGCATCCGAGACATCAAAGGGATCATTTTATCATTATTTTGAGTCTAAGGATTCACTGCTCGGCTCACTGTCATATTTGTTTGATGAAAAATATAAAGAACTGGAGGAAACTCTGAACCCTGCCATAGATCCCATTGACAAGCTTCTTACCATGAACCGGGAGCTGTTTCTCATGATTGAAAATACCGTCTCCGTCTCCATGCTAAGTCAGCTATTTGCTGCGCAGCTTATATCAACCAGCGAGAAGCATATGCTAAATCCGGACAGAACATATTACAGGCTGCTCAGGCAGATCGTAATCGATGGCAAGGAGCAAGGACTCTTCTTGGATCAGCTTACCGTAACCGATATCACTAAGGCCTATGCCGTATACGAACGCGCAATCATGTATGATTGGTGCATCTCCAGCGGTAATTATTCCATCTGCCAATATTCGCAGAAAATGCTGCCTCTCTTTCTGGCAGGACTGTTAAAGCGCAGCGATATTGACAGTCTGAACTGCTGACCGTCCCCACAGACTGTCCGAAAACTAATTTTGACCGGTCTTCATCCTTCACTTTCAAAATTGACTTTTGTATTTTCGGACAGTCTCCCCAACATACCCCTTCCTCCCTCCGGCTCAATCTTAATATAAGTAGTATGTCTGCAATGAAACTCCGGTCATATCCTGACAGCACTTGTAGCCTTATGTCTGTGGCATACTATAACATATGCTGTTAGAATATATTCACCGATCAGTGCTGAACGAAACTAAAGGGTTTTCTACCAGGGTAATGTTTTGGCCATTTTACAAATTCAATGACATGGTCTGATACAAAAGCACAAGTCTGATAAGACTTTAGAAATCAGTGCTGATAAGAAAACTGCAGCTTGAAAACAATATAAACAAAATGCTTAAGACAACGTTGACTTGAGACGCCGACAATAAGGAGGAGTTTAGGATGGTCAACTTAGTATTAACATTTGAAACAGGCAGATTAGTTGAAATTTCAGAATCATTCGGCACTGAGGACAGCACCTATATATTTGACTATGACTCGACAAGGCAGATCGCATGGCATATGTTAGACGACCTGCTGAATAAGAATGCTGCGGCAAATATCAGAACCAGACTATTGGTATCAAGAGGAAGTGAAATAAGACTTTTTGATATAGAAAATATCTATTGTATAGAAGCATTCGGCAGAATGAAATATATCAATGTCTGCAGCGAACAGTTCGGATTCTATGCCAAATGGAGCCAAGTCCGCCAGATTCTCGAAAAATACGGTTTTGTAAGAATACACAGATCATATGCCGTTTCAGTCAGCCATATCAAAATGATAGTTGACGGATATGTTGTCATGAGAGACGACAGGAAGTTTAACATAGGTGCAAAATACTACGATCATTTAAAATCAGTTCTTGCAAAAACATGCATTACAGTCAAGTAAGATACGGCTCGTGCCAAGGCGTTGCAGCCACTCTTCGAAAACATTCTCGAGCAGTGGCTGCACGCCGAGGTTCACGGCGCATCATATGAAATCTTAATTCTTCTTAACGCCAATCGTTACCTTCTCGCCGTTGATATCCCACTCCTTGGTATAACCATCGGCCTGTCCCGTAACGACTTCAGTTGCCATAACATCCGTAAGAAGCATATCCTTTTTGTCAGAAACAAGCTTTTCCAACTTGTCATTGCCATTAAGGTAGATGGTTATCATATCCATTACCTCAAATCCTGCCTCTTTACGCATTGTCTGGATCTTAGAAACTATTTCTCTTATGAAACCTTCCTCAATCAATTCATCTGTAAGGTGAAGATCCAGAACGACCGTGATTCCGTAATCGCTCATGGATTCATATCCTTCAACCTGGGCAGTTTCAATTAATAAGTCCTCTTTATCCAGCACAACCTCGCCGTTCGTAAGGTTGAGTTTTAACTGACCTGTCTCGTTGATCTCATCCATTGCTGCATTTCCGTCCAGTGACGCAAGTGCATTCCTGATCTCTCCAACCTGCTTGCCAAACTTCGGTCCTACAGTCTTAAGCTGCGGCTTGAATGAATATGATGAGAAGTCTCTTACATCATCCCTCATCTCAATCTTCTTAACATTAAGCTCGTCTGCCACAATATCAGTATAATAAGAATTCATCTGCCATGGAGCCTTAATATACATACATGCAAGCGGCTGACGGTTCTTAACATTCGAAGCATTTCTGCATGCACGTCCCATTACTACAACTTCGAGAACATGATCCATATTTGCTTCCAGCTCTGCATCGATCAGCGATTCATCCACTGTCGGGAAGTCACACAAATGTATACTTTCCGGTTCATCAGGAAAATCTCTTACTACCAGGTTCTGGTAAATGTCCTCTGTCATAAACGGAATAAATGGTGCTGCTGTCTTACACAATGTAACAAGGCTTGTATACAGCGTCATGTAAGCATTGATCTTATCCTGTTCCATTCCCTTAGCCCAGAATCTCTCACGGCTGCGGCGAACATACCAATTGCTCAGATCGTCAACAAATTCCTGAAGTGCACGGCAAGATTCCGGAATCTTATAATTCTTCATGCACTCATCAACAGTCTTAACAACTGAATTCAGTTTAGACAAGATCCAGCGATCCATTACCGGAAGTTTCTCAGGCTCCAGTTTGTGTTCAGCCGGATTGAAGCTGTCAATGTTCGCATAAAGAACATAGAATGCATATGTATTCCACAATGTTCCCAGGAACTTACGCTGTCCCTCCATAACTGCATCGCCATAGAATCTCGACGGAAGCCATGGAGCCGAGTTGGTATAGAAGTACCATCTGATGGCATCTGCACCGTATTTTTCGAGAGCATCAAACGGATCAACAGCGTTGCCCTTAGATTTGCTCATCTTCTTGCCGTCCTTATCCATAACATGTCCCAGGACGATAACGTTCTTGTAAGGAGCCTGATTAAATACCAGTGTAGAGATAGCCATCAATGAATAGAACCATCCTCTCGTCTGGTCAACAGCCTCTGAGATAAAGTCTGCCGGGAAATGTGCCTTGAACAATTCCTGATTTTCAAACGGATAGTGGTACTGTGCAAATGGCATCGAGCCCGAATCATACCAGCAGTCGATAACTTCAGGAACCCTGTGCATCTGCTTGCCGCAGTCAGGACATGTAATGGTTACTTCATCTATATACGGTCTGTGAAGCTCAATATTGTCAGGGCAGTTCGGTGACATGCTCTTTAATTCCTCGATGCTTCCGATGCTGTGCTGCTTGCCGCATTCGCACTCCCAGATATTAAGCGGGGTACCCCAATAACGGTTACGGCTAAGTCCCCAATCCTGAACATTTTCCAGCCAGCTACCAAAACGTCCCTTGCCGATAGACTCAGGAATCCAGTTTACCGTATTATTGTTGCGAACCAGATCATCCTTGACAGCTGTCATCTTGATAAACCAGCTCTCACGAGCATAGTAGATAAGAGGTGTGTCGCATCTCCAGCAGAATGGATAACTATGTTCCATCATAGGTGCGGAGAACAGACGATTCTTGCTCTTTAATTCATCAAGTATAAGCGCATCAGCCTTCTTAACAAATACACCCTCCCAAGGTGTTTCCTTGGTCATGCAGCCCTTGCCGTCAACATATTGAACAAATGGAAGATTGTATTTCTTGCCTACACGAGAGTCATCCTCACCAAATGCAGGTGCGATATGTACAATACCGGTACCTTCATCCATGGTTACATAGCTGTCGCAAACTATATAATGGCATTTGCTCTTGACATTAGAATAATCAACGCAGTCAAGGAGCGGATGATATTCCTTATATTCCAGGTCTGAACCCTTGTATTTCTTGATGATGGTATAATCATCGCCAAGTACCTTATTAAGGAGGGTTTCTGCCATGTAATAGAATTCCTCGCCCTGCTGGACTTTAACATATGTCTCGTCAGGATTTACGCAGAGAGCTACATTAGAAGGAAGTGTCCATGGTGTTGTTGTCCATGCCAGGAAATATGCATTTTCGCCGGATACCTTGAATTTGGCGATAGCTGTTCTCTCCTTAACATCCTTGTATCCTTGAGCTACCTCGTGACTTGACAGAGGTGTTCCGCATCTCGGGCAGTAAGGAACGATCTTATATCCCTTATATAAGAGACCCTTCTCCCAGATCTGCTTCAATGACCACCACTCGGATTCTATATAATCATTCTCGTATGTAACATAAGGATGCTCCATGTCAGCCCAGAATCCTACTGTGCTGCTGAAGTCCTCCCACATTCCTTTGTATTTCCATACGCTTTCTTTGCATTTTTGGATAAACGGATCAATGCCGTACTGCTCGATCTGTTCCTTGCCGTCAAGATTCAGTAATTTCTCGACCTCTATCTCGACAGGAAGTCCATGGGTATCCCAGCCTGCTTTTCGGGGAACCTCGTATCCCTTCATGGTCCAGTATCTAGGGATAAGATCCTTGATAACACGTGTAAGGACATGTCCGATGTGCGGTTTGCCATTAGCTGTCGGCGGTCCGTCATAGAACATATATTGCGGGCATCCGGCTCGCTGCTTCATGCTCTGCTCGAAGATCTCCTTGTCCTTCCAGAACTGCTCGACCTTCTTCTCTCTTTCAGTAAAATTCAAGTCTGTAAAAACTTTCTCGTACAATTTATCCTCCTCTCCCCGAAGCTTTCTCGTCACTTCGGAGTAAATTTATGTCACCTGTGCAGGCATAACTAAATACGAAAATCAGCCGCTATAGTGCCAAAACTGCGCATCCACTGGTCAGATGTTTAACAAAAGCAGCTGCACGCTGAGATTTTCAGCACAAAAGCGCCCTAATTTTAGGCTCCAAACGTAACTGCAATTATACCATAAGATAAAGTTTTCACAAGCAGGAGCTGCCAGTTAGTTCTTGCACATACATTTGTCTGATGCTAAAATGCTTCATTATGATTCATTTAATATTTTTTGCAATAGCCACAATCATCATTGCTGTTGCCAGTATATTTGTTTATCCTTACTATCTGATAGTCAGACATTTTGATAAAAAGAAGGGCGACTGGGTAGCTCTCAGTTTCGTTCAGCTGGGCTTTAAATTCTGGGCCTTCGTTGTAGGGGCAAGCGCTCTGTATAAGGGACTCGATAACCTCCCGGAGGATGGTGATGCGGTAGTATTTGTCTCCAATCACAGAAGCCTTTTTGATGTAATTCTTACATATCCTGTCTTCATGGGGCTTACAGGTGCCCTTGCCAAAATCGAACTCAAATCCTATCCCATCATCAGCTGGTGGATCTTATCTATATATTGTGTACTTCTTGACAGAAAGGATCACCGTCAGGGACTTCAATGTGTACTTCAATGCATTGACCATCTCAAAAACGGCATCTCTATGTTAGTCTATCCTGAAGGCACCAGAAGCCATACCGAGGGCGAACTGCTCCCGTTTCATACCGGAACATTTAAGATAGCAACCAAAGCCGGTGTACGCATTATTCCTATTGCTGTTAACGGGACCGGTGACATATTTGACGATCACAGACCATTTTTCAAGCCCCATCGTGCAGTTATAGAATTCTGTGAACCAATCGAAACCAAATCCTTGACGCCACAGGAGATCAGCGATTTGCCGGACAGGGTAAAAAATATAATTCAGGAACATATGAACCAGAATGCTTCAGAGGTTATTTAGTATATGGAAACTAAGAATTTGCCAATAGGCGTATTTGATTCCGGCGTCGGCGGACTGACCGTCGCAAGAGAGATTTTCAGAAACCTTCCTAATGAGAAGATTATATATTTCGGAGACACGGCGAGAGTGCCATATGGCAACAAATCCCCCGAAACTATCATCAGATATTCCAAGCAGATCAGCGAATTCCTGATCTCACGCCATGTTAAGGCTATCGTTATCGCATGCAATACTGCATCTGCCATGGCTCTTGACGCTGTGCAGGCGACTACTGATATTCCCGTGATCGGTGTTGTAAAACCCGGAGCGGATGCCGCCGTTAATGCTACAGTTTCAGGAAGGATCGGTATCATCGGAACTATCGGCACTATTGCCAGCGGATTGTATGACAAATACATAAAAGAAATCATGCCGTCGGCTCAGGTCTTCGGCAAGGCCTGTCCGTTGTTCTGCCCGTTAGTTGAGGAGGGTATGTTAGATGACAGCGTTACGGTGGAAATGATCCATCGCTATCTTGATAGTCTGATCAAGGAAAATGATATTGACACTCTGGTACTTGGCTGCACTCATTATCCGCTGATACGTACAGTAATCGCCCGTGAAATAGGCGGAACATTTGCCGATGCAGCAGACTGCAGCGATGCAATTAAGCTGGTTAATCCTGCTTATACTACTGCTATAGCTCTTAAGGCTTTATTAGAAAAGCACGGCATCGCATCCGATATGGCTGCACAGCCGTCAGATCATCAATTCTTCGTTTCAGATGTTCCGGACAGCTTCCGGGCATTTGCATCAAATGTACTTAATCTCGACATTGATACCGTAACGCAGAAGGTGCTGTAATGGGGCCTTTTGTCAGTTGCAATATCCATCCGAATGTCGGCAAACAAGCCTACCGCATAACAGATAACACATAACAGATATAAAATAAGGCAGCTCTTATGCCGGGAGCTGCCTTATTAATTCCTTCTGTTCAGGTGTAAGATTCTTAGGGACCTTGATCTGAATAATTACATATTCATCACCGCAGATTCCTTTATTTTTAAGCGATACTATGCCCTTTTTCTTAAGCCTTATCTTCGCTCCTGCCTGCGTACCCGCCGGTATGCTGCATTTAACCGGACCATATAAAGTGTCAAATGTAGCTTCGCCGCCTAATGCCGCTGTCTTAAACGGAATGCTCTGGGTAATGTAGACATCATTGCCCACTCTCGAATAATTCTTATCATCCAGAATATGCACCTTAAGCATCAAGTCGCCATTCGTTCCATTTGCGCCCTTCTGTCCCTTACCCTTCAAACGGATGCTCTGTCCCTCGTTTATTCCTGCAGGAATCTTAACTGACAATGAGCCTACATCTGCATTATTAAAGTTCAGAACCTTCTCGCATCCAAGAGCAGCCTCTTTAAAGGTTATATCTATCTCGCTGGTATAATCTGCAGCCTTGGGTTCTTCATAGAAGTCCCCATCAAATATATGACTTTTTCTTCTGCCGGCATTTTTTTTGCCGAAGGAGCCCTTATCAAATCCGAAGCCGCCAAATCCAAATCCATCTCCAAATATATCTTTCAAAATATCATCCGGATCGCCCTGATAATATTGATATGTTCCATTTGAATATTGGCCATTTTCCTTCCATGCACCACCGCCATTTGAGCTGTTCCATGCGCCCTGCTGATATGCCTTCTCAGGATCCGGTCCCATGCTGCCGTCAAATGCCGCCTTGCCGAATTTATCATAGAGTTTCCTCTTCTTCTCATCCGAGAGGATCTCGTAGGCCTCTGATACCTCCTTGAACTTCCTTTCAGCTTCTTTATTGTCCGGGTTGGTGTCCGGGTGATATTTTTTGGCAAGCTTTCTGTATGCACTCTTAATGGTTTTGGCATCGGCATCTTTTTTTACACCCAGGACCTCGTACAAGTTTCTATCCATATGCAAAACCTCCTGCTGTTCATAGTCTTTGCAATAAGCCAACTGTTCCTGACATCACAATAGCGGGAAGTCCATGACGAACATTCCCGCTTTTCTCAAACAACTGTCGGCTATGCCGTCCAATTATCTATTTCATTATTTAGCCCTCAATAGCTATGAATTTCTCCTCATCTACCTTAGGCTGTTCCTCCTTCTTAGGAACAAATACTGTAAGTACACCATTTGCAAATTTTGCTTTGATATCCTGCTGTTTAAGTTCCTCGCCTACGTAGAAGGATCTGCTGCATGTTCCGGAATATCTCTCGCTTCTGATCACCTTGCCTTCTTCGTTTTTCTCTTCGTTGGTCTTCTTCTCGTTAGCCTTAATGGTCATGTAACCATCCTTGATGGTAGCTTCGATATCCTCTTTTTCATAACCAGGAAGATCAATCTTCAGTTCAAATCCGGCCTTGCTTTCCTTAATATCAGTTTTCATGATTCCTGATGGGTTATTGTGGCGTTTGTACTGCGGTTTTGTAAATCCAAAATCATCCATAAATGTATCAAAAATATCATTGTTAAAAATACTTGGCATCGTCATCATAATTAATTTCCTCCTATTTGTTCGCCGTCTCTTAATTACGGCTGTAATCATTTTAATCAGTTTCTTTTGTCTTTCGGATATCTCTTATTTCCTTTTGACGATTGCATTATAACTCCCTTGTTAGCACTCGTCAATAGTGAGTGCTAACAAATTTTGTGAACTTTTTGTGTTTTTATATGTCCTCTTCAAATATTCAAAACCGACTTTCACAATATCACTGCCCCCTCAGCTCTCAATAGCTGTAAGGATCGTCTATCTGTCGCGCCCTCCTCCCCGCGGACATTTTTTATTCAGAATAACGCCGCAGGTGTTCCTTCCTATAGATCAAAAAAGACTGCCTGCCGTGGTAGATTCCACTGACAGCACAGTCTTATAATAAATTCGATTAAATCAATATGTCGTTTTATCTGAGTTTGTCTAAGAATTTGTCAACTTTCTTCTGCTTCTTAGCTTCAACGCCGCCTTCAATCTTAGGTCCTCTGATATACTTAGCCGAAAGAACATATATTCCCGACACCCTGGCCTTAACTTCCTGTTTCGGAAGAAGTGTTTTGTATACCTCAGGATCACATACAAGATTCATCACTCTGTTGCCGGCCTTAACCTTCAGCATCGGCATCTTAGATAATCTGGCAAGTTTAGGCGTAGAGTCCTGCACGATCTTAGGAAGTCCTGAGTCCTTCATTCTCAGCTTCTTCATATCTATGATAAACAGATTGATCGTCTGCGCAGCCTTAGCCATCTCAGCTGTCTGTTCTTCTTGTTTTTTCTGTCTCTTCTTGCCTGTTATCATTAATACAACAAACGCTGCAATAACAAGAACAAGCACAATTAACAAAATAATACTCCAAACTGGCATATTTCATTTTCCTCTCTGGTATATTCAGAATAATTTCTATTATACAATGAATACACGGAGCAATTTCCGGAATGCTCCGTGCAACTTGTTCATTCTATCATCTAAATTTACAACATGCAAGCTTCGTCATTATTTAAGCGTGCTGAGAATATATTTTTCCTGAGTCTCAATATGATGCTCTATATCCTTCTTAACGCCTTTTTCATTTTTTCTTGCAATATCAGCTATTATTTTAGCATGCTCATCTGTAATGGCATTTTTATTCTTCAGGTCTTCAATATATTCGCGCCTGTACCTGTATACATGTTCCTTTAAATGGCTAACCTCAGTTATAAGTCTGGAATTTTGAGACATTTCAAGGATATATGCATGGAATTTTACATCTAAATGTGCAATCTTTTCAGGATTGTTTTCCACAATTGCCTGCTTCACCTCATCATTGATAGATTCAAGCGCCTTTATATCCTCATCGGTTACATGCTGGCAGGCAAGCTGGCAGGCAAGGCTCTCCAGTGCTCTTCTTATCTCAAGCACTTCCTTTAGATCCCTGGCATTGATAGATGCCACCTCGGCACCCTTGCGGGCAGTCATTACGACCATGCCCTCTTGTTCAAGCTTCTTAATGGCTTCTCTTACCGGTGTCCTGGAGACACCCATTTCATTTGCAAGCTTGATCTCCATCAAATGTTCGCCCGGCTTGAGTTCGCCGGTAATAATTGCCTCTCGCAGAGTTTTAAAAACTATATCCCTAAGAGGAATATATTCATCAAAACTCAACTTTAAATTTGCCATATTCCCTCCCCGAGAAGAATGCCATCGCCTCGTCGGCTGCTGTTTCATTCTCAAATATTCCAAATACTGTCGGTCCCGAGCCGCTCATTAATGCTTTTACGGCACCGAGTCGTTCTAAGCTGTCCTTTATCTCCTGTATCTGCGGATTGGCTGCAACAGCAACAAGTTCCAAAATATTACCCATGCTGCCTGCAATAGCTGCAATATTCCCCCTGTTAAGTGCAGCTATCAGCCCGTCTATATCAGGATGCATATACTCTGTTTCATCGCAATGAGTCTCAATATATTCATCTAAAGCCTTATAAGCCCACGGAGTAGAAATTCCAAAATCCGGCTTTATGATAACCATATAGCAATGCGCCAGATCTGCTATGCGTGTCAGAACCTCTCCTATGCCTTCTGCCAGATATGTTCCATGCCTCAGACAGAATGGCACATCCGCTCCCAGCCTTAATGCTGCAGCATCCATTTGACTCTCGCTCATATTCAGCGCAAATAACTCGTTTAGTCCCTTAATAACTGCGGCGCCATCTGCCGAACCTCCTGCCATACCTGCAGCAGCCGGTATGTTCTTATTTATGTTGATATGAATATGTGCACTGATACCATATTCCCTGCATATTATCTGAGCTGCCTTATATGCAATATTTTTACTGTCCTTCGGAACTTCCGGTACATTACATTCAAGCGTGATCGAAAATGGGCATTTATCAGTTTCTGCAGAAATGATCAGCTCATCCCAGACATCTACCGTCTGCATAACCATTCTTACAAAATGATATCCGTCATCTCTGCGGCCTGTTACATCCAGTCCCAGGTTTACCTTGCCATATGCTCTGACATTTACTTTATTCATACGTCTGATATGTTAATATTTCTTCAGCTATTTATGAATAGCTGCTCTGGTTATATGTTTTTAATAAAAAACATTCGTTTTTTTATTTTATACATTCCGATAATTTTCCGTTCGTGTATATTAACATAATGTGTATTTTCTCTCAAGATACCGTATGCATTTTTGATAAATACGCAAGGTTGGCATCTATGGCATTTGTGCATTCTGACAAGTGTGTTGCGGTCGCCTTGAAGTCATGCTATATCAGGTTTATTATGCAGCGGAATTTAATAAGCACTGGCAATTCTCCGATTATATGCTAATATGTAACTGTTCATCCGGTCCGGGTCTTTGACAGTTCCGACACATAGTCAAGTTCTCTCGAATACCTTCAGGTACTGATAAAATCGGGATTTCCCGGTTTTTATTTTTGTCAAATTTTATTCACTTT
>CAVAJR010000014.1:0-53805 GCA_963589005.1 Bacteroidaceae bacterium
CTGTCTGTCTGTCTGTCTGTCTGTCTGTCTGTCTGTCTGTCTGTCTGTCTGTCAAAACGTACACGACTGCTCTCTCCTTGTCAACCTTTTTTCTTGCACTTTACACTACCATAGTACCTGTGGGTTTTCAATATTTCCCGACCATTTGTCTGTTTATGTCCGCATTTGTCTGTTTTGGTTTCCGGTTTTGTCTGATTTTGTTGTTTTTGAAAACTGCGTACCTGTGTATATTTGTTTTTGATTGGTACACAGTCAGGTTATTCTTGACATAATCTTAGCACTTTTATACAATACTCTGAGCACTTACTGTAAAGTCGTATGTTGGATTTGTCCTATATTTCATTGCATCGCCGACGACTGATGCAATGAGCAGTGCATATTACTGACTACGTATGACTTTACAGCCGGTCATGTCGCTGACTGCGACCAATGTGTTAATACATTAAGTTATAAGCTGGAGGTTTTATGCAAACAAGGAATACTTCATCGTCGCCTTCCGTTGATACTCGTAAGGCTATCTATGCCGGTGCCGTTGCCGAGGGGGCTGAATACACCATTGATCTGCTTGAATTGGCTCGTGCATGCCTTGCGAAATGGCATATCATTCTTATGGTAATGGTTATCTGCGCTGTTATCTTGGGAGGATGTAATAAATTATTCGTTCCGCACATATACAAGGCTGATGCGTCGCTGTACATTTCGTCCACAGATACGGTTACCACCGTGGGAGATATACAGATATCGGCTCTGGTTACCGAAGACTACGAGAGCATCATCAAGAGCCGCTCCGTACTCGACAGCGTAATTGCGAACCTGTCACTTGATATGGATTATAAGGCATTATCCTCTTGTGTAACGGTATCTAATCCCAGCAATACCCATATAATTGAAATATATGTAACTACCAAGGATGCGGATGAGTCTGTCAGAATCTGCAATGAAATCCTGAATATCAGTGCCGATGAGATCTATAAGGTCATCGGTACCGGCAAGCCTTCTATCCTGAATACTGCTTCGGCTGTTCATGTAGTTGATGTCAAGGCATCTGCCTTCAAATATGCCATTATCGGTGCATTGGTCGGACTCGTCGTTACATGTGCAATTATCACCATACATGTTCTTCGTGACACTACTATCAAATCAGCCGATGATATTGAGAAATATACAGGTCTTCCTGTACTTGCCTCGGTTCCTGTTAACAAACCTGGCAGTAGTGGAAAATATGGTTATGGCTACGGACATCGCACAAGTACTCCGGACACAGTCTCGGCACGCACCTCTGGTACCCCGGTTCGTGCAAATGCAGCTGCTAAGAGAGGAGGTAATGCATAATGACTCATTTGAATATCTCCAGATCTGATCTGAGCTTTCAGACTGAAGAATCCATCAAGATGTTAAGGACCAGCATTCAGTTCTCGCAAATTGATGTTAGTTCAGTTACTATTACTTCCTGCAGGGAAAATGAAGGCAAATCATTCATCGCAATGGAACTTGCCAAGGCATTTGCCGGTCTCGGCAAGAAAACCCTGCTTGTTGACTGCGACATTCGTTGTTCCGTGATTACCAACAAGCTGAGTATCTCTGACAGAACCCCGGGACTTAGTAATTTTCTTGTAGGCAATGCTGCCCTCAAGGACATCCTATGCTCTACTAAGATTCCGAACCTGAGCGTTATCCTGTCCGGTGCATATGCACCGAATCCGGCAGAACTTCTTAACAGTGCCAGATTCAATAATCTGTGTGAAGCTCTCAATGAGAAGCTTGACTTCGTAATATATGACACTCCGCCTCTTATGGCTGTAACAGACGCTGTTATTGTAGCACAGAATACAGATGGCGCAGTTATGGTTGTAGCTGAGGGCGATACAGACCGCCGCGAGTTGGTTCATTGTGCATCAGTCCTGGAAAATGCTAATGTTCACATCATCGGCACTGTTCTTAACAAAGCTGGCAGTCATAGCTCCAAATACGGAGGTTACGGTAAATACGGATCTAATAAGTATGGCTACGGCAAGCGCAGCTGATGATCTTGAATTTATGTACAGGTTGGCGATAAGCCAGCCTGTTTTCTTTTGTTGCCACTTGTCGCCCAGTCTGATATAATACTTCACAACTGTGTGCTCGTCAGATTGTATTTGCAATTCAATTGCATGCTCGTCAGAGCCGCAGATCGGATTTTGGTAAACTGCACATTCACATGATGTGCACAATATATTAGGAGGATAAACCAATGGGATACAAAATCTTTACCCTGAGCCCTGGCTCAACCTCAACTAAGCTGGCTGTATTTGATGGCGAAGAGAGACTCTTCAAAGCCAACGTTCAGCACGATGTTGAGAAATTAAAAACATTTGCAAGAGTTTCTGATCAGCTCCCATACAGAGTTGAGACAATCCTTGATGAACTCAAGAAGAACAACATCTCTATCACAGACATGGATGCATTTGCTGCATATTCAGGCGGCCTTGAATCAACAACAACAGGTATCTTCCCTGTTAATGCTAAGATTCTTGAAGACTGCTCATCAGGCAGACTTATGGAGCATCCGGCTATCTTAGGCGCACAGATCATCGGTGCATTTGCTAAGGAAACTAACAAACCGGCATTCCTGGTTAACCCACCTGATGCAGACGAATTCGACGATGTATCCAGAATCTCAGGTATCAAGGGTATCCACAGAGAGAGCCATATCCACGTTCTGAACCAGAAGGAAGTTGCTCTTCGTGCTGCTAAGCAGCTCGGCAAGCCATATAACGAGTGCAATCTTATCGTTTGCCATGTTGGCGGCGGACTGTCAATCGCTGCTCACAAGCAGGGCAAGATCGTTGACGGCAATGACGTTCTTAACGGTGACGGACCTATCGCTCCAAACCGTTCAGGTTATGTTCCTCTTCTTCCTGTTATCAAGATGTGCTACTCAGGCAAATATTCTCTGAATGACATGAAGAATAAGGTTTCTAAGACAGGCGGTCTGTTAGGACTTCTCGGCACAGACAATATGTTAGAGATCAAGGACAGAATCGCTAACGGCGACAAGTGGGCAGATCTGGTTTACAGAGCATTTGCTTACAATCTGGCAAAATACATCGGTTCTTATGCATGCGTAATGGAAGGCAAGGTTGATGCCATCGTTATGACCGGCGGCGTTTCAAATGACGTTGACTTCATTGCAAATGTTAAGAAATATGCCGGATGGATCGCTGACTTCATCATCCTTGCAGGAGACTTCGAGATGGAAGCTCTCGCAAGCGGTGCTATCCGTGCTCTTGACGGTGAAGAGGCTCTCCTCGAATACACAGGTGTTCCTGTATGGACACACTTCGACTTCGAGCCGGCTGACGAATAATTTCTTATAGTAAAAAACAGAGTCGAAGGGTTATCATCCGACGACTCTGTTTTTATATATCAGTTTTTCTTTCCCGCTATCGTGAAGATGCATCCGTAGGTGTGCTCACCTACACGGACAGAAATTATATCTCCGGCAGCTGTAGCCTAAATCTCTTTTATGCCATTAATGCCGAGATTCCGAAATATCCCAATATCAATATGCCCAGCACGATCCTGTACCATCCGAACACCTTGAAGTTATGCCTCTTAATATATCCCATGAGGAACTTGATGACGATCATGGATACCACAAATGCCACAACCATGCCTACCAACAGGATAATGGCTTCTGATGACGTAAAATGAAAACCGAACTTCACTAATTTCAATAAGCTGGCGCCAAACATGACCGGAATGGCCAGATAGAATGTGAATTCTGCCGCTGCCACCCTCGACACTCCGATAAGAAGCGCACCGATGATGGTTGCCCCCGAACGTGATGTTCCTGGGAAAATCGCTGCAATCAGCTGGAATATACCGATTATTAAGCACATTTTCCATGTGATCTGTGATACATGTTTAGCCTTAATGCGGCGTCCTCGGTTATTATTTTCAATGATAATAAATGCAATACCAAATACTATCAGTGCTATCGCAACCGTCCAGTAGTTGTAAAACAGCGTCTCGAACTGGTCATTAAATGCCAGACCAATAACCGCTGCCGGTATGCATGCAACGATTATCTTGCCCCACAGCCTGATGATATCGCTCTTAACATATGACAGCGGTCCCGTTTGCGCTGCAGGAAATTCGTTATTCCTGCGTCCAAATGGCCAGATCTTATGCCAGAATATAACTACAACAGCTAATATCGCGCCCAGCTGTATTACAACCTCGAACATACTCCAGAATGCCTCTGAGACATCCAGCTTAACGAACTCATTCAGCAGGATCATATGTCCCGTGCTGCTTATCGGCAGCCATTCCGTGATTCCCTCAACCAGGCCGAACAACGCCGCCTTAAGTATTTCAATAAATGCCATCTTTCACTCCTTTATGATGCTTCTATTTCTAATTTTGTACTGTCTTAACACGCCCGCTGCTTAAGCAGCTTTTCTTCTATCAAGGCAGCACTCCTGCAAATCAGATTTACAAGATCAATTCAGCCCTGCTGCGTAATTCATCATAATCTTATTTGTCCCTATACATGGCTGACTCGTACATTCATATCCAAGTAGGTGCTGCAGCCTTCCAGATCAGCACTCTCGGTATACTGCCACATGTCAAATCCATAACTGCCTCCCGGCACATCGCCATAAGATGCATACCATATCTCATAATCTGCCAGCTGTGTCAGATCCAAATTCCTTCTGATCCATGCAGATGACGCATATACACCTGCCCTGTAGCCGCTCGCCTCTATCATCTCACAGAAGGCTCTGGCATTGAATGTAAAATTACCCTCTGCCATAACCTCCGTTCTGGCCTGCGCCTCCGCAACCTCTTCCGTATCAAAATATACCGGCAGGTCTATACTGTATCCTGACAGATTATCAATAACAAACTGTGCCTCCTCTAAGGCCTCGTCCTCGTCTATCGCCTGCGAGTAGAAATAAACGCCTATCTGAAGTCCTGCATTTGCCGCACCTTGCATATATTCATGAAACCTGTCATCTAACACCAGGTCGCCATATTCATATCCCCTGCAGCCCAGTCGTATGATAGCAAACTCAACTCCCTGCGACTTTAGTGCTTCCCAGTCGATGTCGCCGTTCCATTTGGACACGTCCACACCCACAGAACTGGTAAATCCTTCTTCAGTATAATACATAATGTTTCCGTCACGATGCCAGCAGCCATTTTTAAGATGGTTAGTTATGCATATCGCAGACTCGCCCAGTGCACTGTCCTGGTCCGCGTCATGGTATCTCTGTGCCATCACTGCGGCAGGATGCACACTCATGCTCAGTGCAAATGCACTCAGCGCACATATAAGTCTGCAAATGATCTTACTCAAACTATCTTTCCTCTTTTTATGCTAACCGGCAGTTTCCATGCGGATGCCAATTATATCTCATTCAATACATGCATAAGCGCAGCCTGATTATATGCCTCAGACATCTGCCCGGCTGCGCTTGTGTTCCTCAAGCTGTCTTATCCCACCAGATATTTCTTCATAGCCGCAAGCATCTCGTCGGCCTCAGCCTCTGACTTGCAGCGAACGCCCATATAATACTTGATCTTAGGCTCAGTTCCCGAAGGCCTTACGCATACCCATCCGTTTTCAAGGGTGAAGAAGAGTACATTAGACTTGGCCAACCCAGTCTCTTCAGGCTTCTCGAAGTCTCTGAATCTGACAACCGGATATCCTGCGATCTCGGTAAATGGATCCTTACGTATCCTGTCCATGATTGCTGCGATCTCCTTAAGGCCCTCTTGTCCCTCACGCGTAATGGAGATGGTCTGCTCCTTCACGAAGCCGTATCTCTTATACATATCCTGAGCAACATCCCACATGGTCATGCCTTCGCTCTTATAGTATGCACAGGCCTCGCACATCGTCAATACCGCTCCGCAGGCATCCTTGTCCCTGGCATAAGTTCCTGCCAGATATCCGCAGCTTTCTTCAAATCCGAATATAAATGTGCTATGACCTGCCTTCTCAGACTCCAGAATATTACGGCCGATCCACTTAAATCCCGTCAATACTTCCCTTAACTCGGCACCATATTCTGCTGCTATCCGGTCAACTAACTGGCTTGAAACGATCGATCTGATAATATAACCGTCCTCAGGAAGCTGCCCTGAGATCTTCATCTTCTTCATCAAATACTCGCACAGAATGCAGCCTATCATATTTCCTGTCAGGTTATGGAAGTTTCCGTCGGCATCTCTGACCATTACGCCCATTCTGTCAGAGTCCGGATCTGTTCCCAGCACGAGGTCTGCATCCACCTTAACTGCAAGATCATGTGCCAGCTCAAGAGCCTGTATAACCTCCGGATTAGGATACTCAACCGTTGGGAAATCTCCGTCCGGCATCTCCTGTTCCTTGACTATATGAACATTGGAAAATCCCACCCTTGCCAGCAGCTTAGGCACGATCTTGATACCTGCACCATGCAGCGGCGTATATACAATGCTGATATTCTTGCCTTCATTCCTGATAAGCTCTCCATCCTTGATGGTCATGCATACCGCATCCATATATGCATTGTCTACTTCCTCACCTATCTGAACATAGAGTCCCTGTGAGACAGCCTCGTCCTTAAGCATCATCTTAGGCGACAGCATGTCAGTAATCTTGTTAACGCAGGCCATGATCTCCCGGTCAAATGGTTCTGATACCTGCGCTCCGTCCGACCAATATACCTTGTATCCGTTATATTTGGCAGGGTTATGGCTGGCAGTTACATTAATTCCTGCGATACATTTCAGATATCTGACTGCAAAGCTCAGCTCAGGTGTCGGCCTTAAGCTGTCAAATACATATGCCTTGATGCCATTGGCATTTAGAACAGCTGCGCTGATATCGGCAAATTCCGGTGACATGTGACGGGAATCATAAGCGATCGCAACGCCGGATTCCTTACAGCTGCTCATACTGTTAATATAGTCAGCCAGCCCTTGAGTTGCCTTGGCTACTGTATATATATTCATTCTGTTGGTTCCGGCACCCAGAATTCCCCTAAGTCCTGCCGTGCCGAATTCTAATTCTCTGTAAAATCTCTCTTCAATTTCATTTGCATCATCCTTGATCGCGATAAGTTCCTGTCTGAGGGACTCATCGAGTCCGGGATGATCTACCCAACTTTCATATACCTTTCTCGCATCCATAATTAGCCTCCTCCAAAAGCATTTCTTTATTGTTCAGTGTAGGGGAAAGGATGACTTTCTGCAATAATTTTTCCAGAATTTCGCCGATTTTTTTGCCTGCCGGCATACCTGCCGCAATAAGGTCTGAACCGTTTATCGCCAGCTGTGACAGGCTCCACGGTTCATTTTTACGCAGCAGTTCCTGCGTTATCCATGCAATCAACTCTAGGTCATAATATGTGGGATCCACTGTCTGGCACTGCGTTTCTTCACCGGCAATAATTTCTGAATCATGGTTTTGATATATATAGTTTGAACCGTCTGTCTCAGATTCTACGCCGTCATTAATTTCTGACCTATGCTCCTCATTTGAACTGTTAATTCCCGACTCTGCATCATCATTAATGGCAGACTCCGCCACATGTCTGAATTCCAGCACCGCAATAAATGTATCCAGCCCAATCTTGTTTAATATCTGCTTGATTGCCACCTTATCTGCCGGAATGATCTCATTCTTATACCTGATAATATTAACAACTGCCTCTCGTGTCTTGTTGTCGTATTTAAGATATCTGAGTGCAGCATTAGCTTCTTCATAAGATAAATTATCGAAAAATGCAGCCATCATCAGCCGCCTTTTCAATTCCTGCGGCTCTGAGTATCTCTGCACAAGCTCTACAGACAGTGCCGATTTCAGACGATCCCGCCTGATTATCTGCGTCATAAGCCCATCCTTAGATGAGTCGAAACATCTGCCCGCCGCATCGCCTGCATCATCTGCCTGACACCTGACAATAAACCTCGCCAGTCCCAGCTCGGCATATTCATTTACAAATGCAGGATTCGGTGACATCAAGGTCTTCTCCCACTCCTCGCGAATACGTTCCATACTGATATCTGCAAGCCTGCCTGCATATTTTGATATCATTGCCTTCGTCCGTGGCTCTATCGCAAATCCCAATTGTGCCGAAAATCTCACTGCCCGCATTATTCTGAGGGCGTCCTCATTGAATCTCTCCTCCGGATCTCCTACACACCTGATTATGCCATCCTTAAGATCCTTTACTCCGTCGAACATATCAATAAGTCCGTCTTCACCCCAGGCAAATGCATTGATAGTAAAGTCTCGCCGCTTCAGATCCTCCTCCAATGACCTGGTAAAGGTCACGCTCTGCGGATGTCTTCCATCCTTATACTCGCCGTCCACACGATATGTAGTAACCTCGTAGCCTACAGCATTCTTAATAACCATCACAGTACCATGCTGAATACCTGTATCTACAGTATTATGAAAGATCTGCTTTACCTCCTGCGGCATCGCTGATGTCGTAATATCCCAATCCATAGGCTCCCGGCCGATCAGCATATCCCGTACGCAGCCGCCTACAATATATGCCTCGTATCCATGCTCCTGCAGTGCCTCCAGTATCTCCCGCACCGGCTGAGGTATTTCAATTTTTATATTTTTATCGACCATAATTTTCCTGTCCGATCATGCTGTCTGCTGCGTCATATATGCCAAATATCCGGCAGTTACTATTGCCTTCGCATAAAGTACAACAAAAATCGCCCGGAAACCGTATGCTCATGCAGCATTTCCTGTTTTAAAGGTACGATTTCCGAGCGATTTCAATATCAAATAGCTATTAATATGCCTTGCCCCAGTATACCATAGTCCGAGCCGGCTTTCCGCAGCATACGCATACATCCGACAGCTTATGCTGTTCAAACGGCATGCAGCGTGATGTTGCAGTGGTATCTTCCTTGATCTTCAGCTCACAAGCCTCATCGCCGCACCACATGGCTCTTACAAATCCCGGCTTATTGGCAATTGTGTCCTTGAACTCTTCATATGTTACTGCATCATATGTATGTTCATCACGGAATTTAAGTGCACGATCATACATATCATTCTGCATCTGTTCCATAATCTGTGGTATACGCTCTGCAATCTCATCGATGGCAACCGTGATCTTCTCTCTCGTATCACGGCGGACAACAACCGCATGGCCTGCCTCAATGTCCTTAGGTCCGATC
Organism: Bacteroidaceae bacterium; assembly: GCA_963589005.1. Classification (GTDB taxonomy): domain Bacteria; phylum Bacillota; class Clostridia; order Lachnospirales; family Lachnospiraceae; genus RGIG5612. The sequence goes on from CAVAJR010000014.1 coordinate 9,181, forward strand.
TCTACGCGGAGCGGAATGCCCTTGATCTCCTGATCAGAGAACTTCCAGCCTGGGCTCTTCTCAGAATCATCCAGCTGAACGCTGATTCCGGCCTTCTTGATCTTCTCGTAGATCTCATTTGCCTTATCAAGCACGCCCTCCTTATGCTGGGCAACAGGAATAACCATAACCTGAACAGGAGCAATACGCGGCGGAAGTACAAGACCTGAGTCATCTCCGTGAACCATGATAAGCGCACCTATCGTACGGGTGCTGAGACCCCATGAAGTCTGATGAACATACTTAATCTTGTTGTCCTTATCCGTAAATGTCATGTCGAATGCCCGTGCAAATCCGTCGCCGAAGTTATGGCTCGTGCCTGACTGCAGCGCCTTGCCGTCATGCATCAGGGCTTCGATCGTATATGTGGCTTCTGCTCCGGCAAATTTTTCCTTATCAGTCTTGCGTCCCTTGATCATTGGGATGGCCAGATACTTCTCACAGAACTGCGCATATACATTAAGCATCTGCTCCGTGCGCTCCTGAGCTTCTTCGGCTGTGGCATGAACAGTATGTCCCTCCTGCCATAAGAACTCTGATGAACGCAGGAACGGTCTGGTAGTCTTCTCCCAGCGAACTACCGAGCACCACTGATTATACAGTTTAGGCAGATCTCTGTAGCTCTGAACAGTATTAGAATAAAGGTCGCAGAACAACGTCTCCGATGTAGGACGAACGATCAGCCTCTCATCTAGCTGCTCACCACCGCCTATTGTTACGATGGCGCACTCAGGTGCGAACCCTTCCACATGATCCTTCTCTTTCTGCAGGAGACTCTCCGGAATAAACAGCGGCATATATACATTCTGCACTCCTGTCTCCTTGAACATTGCATCCAGGTTCTTCTGGATATTCTCCCAGATTGCATATCCGTTAGGAAGGATCATCATACAACCCTTAACGGTTGAATAACGCATAAGCTCTGCCTTTTTTACTACGTCAGTGTACCATTGTGGGAAGTCCTCACTCATTGGAGTGATATCCTCTACAAGTTTTTTATCCTTAGCCATCTCATCCTCCTGATGATTATTTAAGCGGTAGTTCTGTCTACCGTCTCTGAAATGCCGTCAGCTGTTGCCATTACAGCATATAACAATATCTAAAATGTCGCCGAAGCAGTGTATATGTCGCGCTGTGAACCTCGGCTGCAGTCGCTGTTCGAAAACGCCTGCGCTGATTGTTTTCTCACAGCGACATGCGCCGTCCCAGCGCGCAAAATATATTCATTCATATACCGTCCAGGCACGCAGAATATATTATTCATTGCCGTCCCAGCGCGCAGGATACATGTTCACTCATGCGCCGTCCTGGCACTAAGCTACATCAACCCGGCTGCTTTCTTTAATTCATCGACCCTGTCGAGTCTCTCCCATGTATTGTTCTTGCCTCCCCGACCAAAATGTCCGTAGTTGGTAGTCTTAGAAAATACCGGTTTTCTCAGGTCAAGCATCTTGATTATTCCCGATGGTCTTAAATCAAAATGCTCCATAACGATCTCTTCTAACTTTCTGTCGTTTATCTTGCCCGTTCCGAATGTATCAACCATTACAGATGTAGGCTGTGCAACGCCTATTGCATATGAGAGCTGGATCTCACATCTGTCTGCAAGTCCTGCTGCTACAATATTTTTGGCAATATATCTGGCAGCATATGACGCTGAACGGTCAACCTTGCTGCAGTCCTTGCCGGAAAATGATCCGCCGCCGTGACGTCCCATTCCGCCATAAGTATCGACAATGATCTTACGTCCTGTAAGTCCTGAATCTCCATGAGGTCCGCCTACAATAAACTGTCCAGTAGGGTTAATGAAATATTTAGTCCTGTCATCTACAAGCTCTCTCGGAAGAACCGCATCGAATAATTTCTCCTTAATATCCTTATGCAGCTGCTCCTGAGTTACAGTCTCGTCATGCTGAGTAGAGCATACTACTGTATTGACATGAATAGGCTTGCCATTATCATCATATTCCACTGTCACCTGAGCCTTGCCGTCAGGACGCAGATATTTAAGAACTCCGTCCTTTCTGAGCTTAGTCAGATTATATGTGATCTCATGTGCCAGATATACCGGCAGCGGCATGTATCCGTCTGTTTCATTGCAAGCAAATCCAAACATAATTCCCTGGTCACCGGCACCCTGATTTTCCTGTGCATTTGCATCATCTCTTGTCTCTAATGCCTTATCGACGCCCATGGCAATATCAGGTGACTGAGTATCAAGCTTAACCATAACCTCGCAGGTATCAGCATCAATGCCCGTAGCTGCATCCGTATATCCTATCTTGCGCAGGGTATTTCTTACAATTGCCTCGTAATCTACCTTGGCAGTTGTGGTTATCTCACCCATTACCAGCACAAAATCCGTAGTTGTGCATACCTCACATGCAACTCTGGCATATGGATCCTGTTCCAAAATTGCATCCAGAATTGCATCCGAGCAAGCATCGCAGACCTTGTCAGGATGTCCCTCTGTTACTGATTCAGATGTAAATAATCGTTTGTTCATATTATTCTTTCCTCGAAAATTTTCTTTCTTGCTTCTATTCAGATACAATCTGTTTTTCTCATATTACAGACGAAAATTCAGGCAGGTTTCTGCGGCATTCATCTGCAGGATACTGCTTCTAAGAACACAACAAAAACCAACCGGTGCTTCTCCGATTGATCTTTTCTTAAAATATTGCCGAATTTTCCTTGCTTTTAGTGCGGCACTGCCATCTATAAGTGCATACTGCCTGATATTTTCAAAATCTTGCCCGCATTTACAGTCCGAGCCGCTTAAAACTAGCACTCAACACGATCGTTCTCTCGCAGAAATTCTTCAACTCTGCGTGTATCGTCTGTATCTATCTTCTCTATAGTCGCTCCAAGCGATCTTAATTTGCCTTCAAAGTCCTCGTATCCCCGCTGGATAAATACGATGCCGTCAACCTGTGTTATGCCGTCAGCGGCAAGTCCCGCAATCGTAAGTGCTGCCCCGGCTCTCAAGTCCGGCGCATAGATGCTGGCACCCTTCAGCTGTTTTACGCCTGTTATAATGGCTGTATTAGACTGAACCTTGATCCTGGCTCCCATCCTGATAAGCTCTGAGGTATACTTAAATCTATTCTCAAATATGCTCTCAAGTACTGTGCTGGTTCCTTCCGCCAGTGCAAGAGCAACGGTCATCTGCGGCTGCATATCTGTCGGGAATCCCGGATATGGCAAGGTCTTAACATGCGTAGCGCTAAGCCCCTTATCAACAACTACTCTGACTGCCTCATCATATTCTTCTATATGGCATCCGATATCCTCAAGCTTGGCTGTTATTGACTCAAGGTGCCTTGGAATAACATTATTGACTGTAACATCGCCGCCTGTGGCAACGCCTGCCAGCAGGAAGGTTCCAGCCTCAATCTGATCAGGAACTACTGTATATTCAGTCTTATGCAGAGCAGGCACTCCCTTTATCCTTATTACATCGGTTCCCGCTCCTCTTATATTAGCTCCCATGCTGTTAAGCATGTTGGCAAGATCAACTACATGCGGCTCCTTGGCTGAATTCTCGATTATCGTAAGACCCTCTGCCAGAACTGCTGCCAGCATTACATTGATCGTCGCTCCTACCGATACCATATCGAAATATATATGATTGCCTACCAGCCTGTCAGCCGATGCCTTGATCTGACCATCATCCAGATCAACCACAGCTCCTAAGGCCTTGAAGCCCTTGATATGCTGGTCTACCGGCCTTGCACCTATAACACAGCCTCCCGGCATCGCAACCTCTGCCTTATGGAATCTGCCCAGCAGTGCTCCCAGAAGATAATACGAAGCTCTTATTTTACCTATATATTCATAATTGAGGCTGCAGGAATTAACCGTAGCCCCACTTATCTTCACTTTATGTCTGTCTATCCTCTCAACTTGTGCGCCAATCTGCGATATAGCCTCCAGCATGAGATTTATATCGCTTACATCCGGCAGGTTCGATATTATTACCGGCTCGGACGTCATTATTGCCGCAGGAATCAGCGCCAGCGCAGCATTTTTAGCTCCGCAAATGTCGACAACTCCATTGAGCGGTTTTCCACCTTTTATGAAATATTGTTCCATACTATCCCCATAGTTACTTTTTCAACCGTCGCATTATAGCATATGGCAATATGTAACACAAATACTTTTATCCGCGGCTATGGACGGCGGCTACTGCGATTTGCAGCGTGCTTATACAAACTCACCAAGTGCCGGGACGGCGCAGCCACTGTTTAAATGCTCAACAAAAGGTGGAATTGCTACGCTACTTGCGTGCTCCCGCAATTCCGACGACCTTCGCACTCCGGACTACCGTCCTACTTGCTCATGCCGTCTAGCCCGTCCAATGGCAACCGCCGCCTATAGCCTACATAATGCGTTACTGGTTATAGATCGGTATTTCATAACCGTGTGTTCCTATATAATGTCCGTCTGAATCAAATTCTGCATCTGATGTATATGAAAATACCTTTAGCTTAAAATTACTGATCTCGCTTGACTGCGGTGTAGGTCTCAGCTTGATGGATGTCATAAGAGTATCTGCCTGCATATCTGCCTGTGTCAGATGGATATATGTTCCGGTCTGACCTATGTCACAATAAACCCAGACACCCATGTATCCTGTAACCACGTCATTTGCTGCATCGCCCATAAACAGATCAGGATTGTCTGATATATCTGCGGGCTTTAGTATCGTATATATCTTGTGCTCACCGCCTACATCGAAGCTCAGTTCATATCCTATCTTATATGTTACATCCGTATCCACCGCATTCCAATAATCTGAATGAAGTGTATAATAATCACTATAATATATAGTATCCTCGGTGGAATTAATTGCCTCGAAGCTGGCTATATCCTCATCCACCGACCAAACGCTGCTGTATTCGGTAACCAGGTTCATCTGTCCGTCTGAGCCTATATACAGCCTTACTTCCTTCTCGTTCGGAAGATCTACTACAGTCGCCTCAGCCGTCGTAGTTTCAGTCTCCTCCTCGGCAGCGGCGGTGGTAACTCCTTCTATAACCTCTGTTGCCTTCTGCGCTATAACAGTCTGTCCCATCTGAGATTCCTCCTTAACAGGCTTATTAGTAATAGCAAGAACTATTATAATAATTATCAGGATTATCAATATTATGGATAGAAAAACTATCGCCTTTCTAGTTGATCTTTTCATTTGCAGTTCCTTTCTGCGCTGTTATATGCTGCTTTTTCTCATTTGTTATGTCAATCACAAACCATTTGGCTTCAACTGCTGCTATGCATTCGCCGCCTGAATAGAATTCAAGAGCGTCTGTTTTCTCATTTTTAGCAAATCCGTCCGACAGGAAGGTATCCCCGTCCTCCGGTACCTTAACAACTCCCACGCCCTCCAGCCTGAAACTGATTTCCGACATAAGGTTCACATATGAAAGCTCCGGAAGCGACACCAGTACCTGTGACTCGATGCCCGGGATCAATTTGAATCTGCTGAGTGTAAGATAGTATGATGGGCCCTTCTTGGTTATGCTCACCTTTACAGGAAAATGGTCATCGTAAAAATGGCTGATATACAGTGGAAAATCCGCCTTCAGCACACTTCTGTTAATATCCAGCTTGAATTCTTCTCTTACTCTCCTGATGGCATCCGAGATCTTAACCAGTACAACATCATCTCCGAAATATTGCCCTGCTTCCATGCGTTTTTTGATAGCGAAATCCGCCTCCAGATAGAACTTGTACGCATCCCTTGCGCCCATGCCGAATATAAGCTTTTCCAGACAGATATTGCCCATACGCAATGCATAGTCAGCAAACTTGTTACTATATTCGCCGTCGCAGAATCTGTCGAAGGTATCCTTGTATCCATCAACGATAAGATTAATCCCCATGTCAATATTCTTCTGGGTACCCATGCCATGTATCAGCATATCTCCGCATTTGTATATTGACTCATCGATTCCTGCCAGCGCTCCGTACGAGAAGTATCTAAAGGCCTTCTCATAATCAGGGCCGTTCTTGCCGACTCTTCCGTAGTAGTATATATATCCCAGTGAATTTGCCGCAAAGGGATCCGCATTCTTCTCGTATAATTTAAGCAGGTATTTTTCAGCCTGTTTGAAGCTCTGTCTGTATACCGAATTCCCGATATAATATCCCCATGCCAGGATCTTCATGGCCTGTGCATCGCCCAGTGCATACAGATCCTTTACAAATTCCTTGTATTTCTTCTTTACTGCTGCAGGCGCCTTGCATATATCCATGTCCTCCTCGAACATATTGATGATATGCCTCTTCTGTGACACGGAGAATATCCACTCATCCTTAGGCAGTTCCTTGTTATATTCGTAGGTTCTGACCCGGCTGGATATGTCCTCGCATACTGCCTTGTAAGCCGTCTCCTCGATGCCTGTACCCAGGAATCCGTCATTCCAGTTAGGCTCGTCCTCGAACTTGACAATATATTTCTCGGTATCCTCTCTGGTGACAAATCGATCCTCTAACTTCCAGTATAGCCCCTCTGACAGTGAATATACCGTTGAAAATAATTCGTCCTCCGTCTCCGGTGCGTCAGAGAACACGCCTTCCTTGTATCGTTCCTTTATCTGCAGCTTGTCATAGAAGACATTTTGGATCAGCCAGAACCACTCCTTAAACCTGTTAAGGCAGTCACGGTATTCATTGATGGCCCGCAGTGCCTCGGCTATGTCCTCAGGGCGCAGCCGGTAGTGCTCTTCTGCCCTGATATTAAACATCGGGAATACTTTATCGGCAACCTCTCTGTATTGTATCTCGGCACGGGCAAATCTTCTTAACCCTTCTGTATCCAGCCGCATCGGTTCGATCAGCGTGATGCCGGACTCGACAATATCAAGCATTGCCTGCGGTTCATTCTTGCTGTTATATGGCAGCACCTTATAGGATCCGTCCACATTAACAGCTGCAACAGATCCGTATCCTCCCATATATTCTCCGTATTTAATTTTTACCCAATCACCAGTTTGATACATATTTATCTTAAAAGTTCTCGCCAGGCGCCATGATTTTTGTTTTCTGCCATAACAGCACATATACCGTGAGGTTACTGTTTCACACAGTTTCAGGCATCAGCTGCATATACAGGCAAATTGTTCGAGGCTCATGATATGCGGCATCAATATATTCACATGTGAGCCGAAATATCATAAGTAATTACAGATCAAGGACTACCTGCCTGCCGCTCTTTTCGTATTGCTTATATTCAACTCCCGCTGCGTCAAGCATTCTTTTAGATGCAACTACGCCGGGGGTATCAGCGTATTTATCGCTGTCATATATAAGAGTCTTTATTCCGGCCTGAATAATGGCCTTGGCACATTCATTGCATGGAAACAGCGTAACATACAGCTTCGTTCCCTCCAGGCTGCCGCCTCTGTAATTAAGGATTGCATTCAGCTCGCTGTGCGTTGTATACAGATATTTGTTATGATCCGGAGTCTGATCCGTCTTCTCCCATGGGAATTCATCATCCGAGCATCCGATAGGAAAGCCATTATATCCCATAGACAATATCTTATTATTCCGGCTTACGATGCATGCGCCAACCTGGGTAGACGGATCCTTAGATCTAAGAGCCGACAAATGGGCAACACCCATAAAATATTCATCCCAATTAATATAATCCATTCTCTTATTGCTCATTTTGATTTTCTCCTGTTATTTTGCAAACGATGTACTTAGTTCTCCAGCTTAGATATTCTTCTGATATGCTTCTCCTCTGCAGAAAATGGCGTATCAAGGAAGATATCCAATAATTTCTCTGCCTTAGCATAGTCTACGACGCGTGCACCCAGGCATAATACGTTTGCATCATTATGGCTTCTGGTTGCCTCTGCCGAGAATTCATCACTTAATACGGCTGCTCGGATTCCCTTGACTTTATTAGCTGCCATGCTCATGCCTATCCCGGTACCGCATACTAAGAGTCCCTGCTCAGCCTCGCCGCCGGCAACTGCATTTGCCACCTGCTTAGCATAATCCGGATAATCGCAGGATGCCTCACTGTATGTTCCGTAATCCTTAACTTCATATCCTCTGTTCCTCAAATGTTCTATCAGCTGATTCTTCAGCTCGTAACCTGCATGGTCACTTCCTACTGCTATCATCTATGTATCCTTTCTGCCAATATAACGGCATAAATATTATTTAAAATTACTGTCAGCCAATTGGCCTATGTCTTGTTCCGGCTGTAACATGCCGGAACGATGCATGCACTTTATCATTATCCTCATGCCGAGGTTCACGGCATTCATATACTGCTCTTGTCTGTATGTCACAGAGTTTCATCCCTGTCTGTAAGTTTATCAATAAGTCGGTCCGTAACTCTGTCCACAACAGCACAAACTGCTTCGTACTCTTCTATACGCCCTCCTACCGGCAGCTTGATATCTCCGGCCTCGCCTACAAATTCCCGCAGCATATATACATTAACTGCATTAGGAAATCTCTCATATATATTCTGCTTGCTGGCTGCATCGAAGGTAAGTATCAGCGTGTCATCTGCAAATTCATTGCCTGTAAGAGCCGCTGCTCTGTATCCTGACAGCGTCGTTCCCTTTCTTCTTGCAAGCTCCTGAATCTTCTGGTTGGCAGGCTCCGGAAAGAGCACAACATTACCCCTGGAATAAACTTCAAATCCCCATATACCCTGAGTCTGCAGCTTCTGCACCAGCATCACCTCAGCATACGGGCTCAGCCCTGTTCCGTCTTCTTCTAAAAAAATAATGGTTCTAAATCTCATATTATATGTTTTAAATCTTCATACTCATATATGTGCAGGACGCCCCGGTAATTATTTAAAATATTCCTAACCTCGTACCGCCTCGCCGATAATCTGTTCTATCATCGCCTTAGTAACGGTTCCTTCTCTCAGGATCTTATATTCTTCGCCGCTCATGTCCAGTACAGTCGATGATACCCCCACCCGGCATGCACCGCCGTCTATGATCATGTCCACCCTGCCATTTAAATCTTCAATGGCTTCAGATGCATCTGATGCGCTGCGTTTACCTGAAATATTAGCAGATGGCGCCGCCAGAGGAGAATCTGCCATTGAAATGATCTGTCTGGTCAGCTCAAGATCCGGCATCCTGAATCCTATAGTATCTGCTCCAGCCGTAACCTCCTCAGGAATATAAGCATCTTCCTTTTTCTTAAATATAAGCGTCAGTGCCCCCGGCCAGAAGCTGTCCATCAATTTATAAGCACAGTCAGGAATGTTCTGTGCTATCCGCGTCACCTGTTCTGCTGAAGATACAAGCAGACTTAGTGGTTTGTTCTCAGGTCTTCCCTTGGCTGCAAATACTTTTCTTACCGCCTGTGCATCTGAATAAATCGCGCCCAGACCATATACTGTATCTGTCGGAAATGCAGCAATGCCGCCTCCCTTAAGAATTTCTGCTGCTCTCGTGGCTGCTTCAATTGCATTATGCTCATTTATTTTAATGATCTCTGTATTCATCACATTTCCTATCCCATAAAAATGCCTAAAGATTATAGCACACCCACTTGTCTGCTTGCAATGAAATGCCCCTTTTGTTATATTGACTTGCATGGCAGAAATATTAACTAATCCATATACAATATTGGGATGCATCGGCATAATCGCAGCCGGTATCCTCGTTTATTTTCTGGTGCGAAAGGTTCCCGGGCTGTCAGTCGGCATGACCGGGTGTGCTGTATGCGCCATAATCGGCATGTTTATCGGAGCACATCTCCTGTTCTTTATAGTAGGGCTGCCTGATTTTGCAGACAAATACTCCGGCGACATTTACGATGTGCAGAGCTTTATTACGGCATTTCTGAATGCCTCTTCAGGCATGGTATTTTACGGAGGATTATTCGGTGCGATCCTGTCCGTATTGATTTGCTGCAAGGCATCAAGATTAAATTCCAGGTTATACCTAAATGCGGCCTGCTGCGCATTCCCCCTGGTTCACGCCTTCGGCAGAATAGGCTGTGCGCTGGGCGGCTGCTGCTATGGCATAGAGTATCACGGAATATTGGCGATCCAATATACTGCGGAGCAGATCAATCCGGGCATCAGCGACCATATTGCAGATTTTCCGCGATTTCCTGTACAGATATTGGAGGCTGCTTTAGAATTTGCGCTCTGTGCATTGCTGATCAGATTATTCTTAAAATTTTCAGACCGTTATGCATTAACGCCCCTCTATCTGTTAGTATATGGCATCATCCGCTTTTTCGACGAGTTCCTGCGCGGTGATACTATCCGTGGCATTTGGGGGCCGTTTTCTACAAGTCAATGGATCGCACTGGCCTGCATCATCGGCACTGCAATATACTATATTGTGAAGTACAGACGTTCACACTTTTTTCATTAGGCAAATGATGCATTTAATGCTATATTTCGCACATAAAAATTAGCCGCGTTCAGGCTGTCAATCGTATAAATGAGCGAGCAGAAGAATGAACATTAACAGTTCTTCTCACATCTGAAGCATTATGCGGCAGATGAAGCGATTTTAATTACAAACAGACAACATTCGCAGCTTAAATAAAAAGGAGAAATTAAAATGAAGGCAAAAAAATTCGCAGCTATTGTATTATGCGCAGCAATGTCAGCTGCCTCAGTTATTTCTGCAGGTGCAGCTGAAACCACAACGGTTGATTCAACAGTTGTAACTCAGAATCTCGGTGAATGGAAGACAATTCCAAGCGCAGGCATCAGCTATCTTGCATCGGATAAGGAAGATATCCTGCAGAAAGCATTCAAGGATTCTGACGAATCATTCTCAGGCGTTGCATTATTAGGAACACAGGTCGTATCCGGTACTAACTATGCATTTTTAGGTCAGGTATCCAAGAATGATGTAACAGCATGGGCTGTCGCTGTTGTATACCAGGATCTGGATGGCAACGTTTCACTTACATCTGTTACGGATATAGACTTAAGCAAATATACCGAAGGCTCATCAGATATTAACTTCGAACAGCTGGCTGGCGGTTGGACAGTTACAGATACTCAGTTTGAAGCAAAAAATTACGACGATGCTGCAGAAGAAGCTAATAAAGAAGATGCAACTACAGCCACAGAAGAAACCACTGCTGAAGCAGAAGCTCCTGCAGCCGATGTACAGCAGAGCCAGATCTCAGAAGATGCAGGTAAGGCATTCGCAGCTGCAACTAAGGGACTTCTGGGAGTTTCATACGGACCGATCGCTGAGATTGCTATACAGCAGACAGACTCAGTTACCAATTATGCAGTTTTATGCAAGGCAACATCTGTAACTGCTGAACCTGCTTCCGGACTTGCAATTGTTGTTATCAACGAGGATGCTGAAGGCAATTACACTGTAAGCAGCATTGCAGGACTTGACCTGGCTGATTATTCAAAATAATTACTGCGGCGGGTCAAACCCGTACAGCTCAATCTATTGAATTCAAACACATTAAATTCAAACTCGACATGCCGTACATCTCGGCATCAGCAAAGGACAGTCGCTGCGGCGGCTGTCCTTTATTTTTTACAGCAATAACCTCCGGTCAGGTTATAATCGATACTCATCGACTATGACTTACCCGGAGGTTATTTTTGAAATTGTACTATTATATGATTGCAGTTTTAGTGGCTGCTATTTATAACATTTCTTTATGCTTATGAGGTAATTTTACACTAATTCATAATATTAGTCTAGCTTTTAATACTTATAAGAAATTTATGAGTATCTATAATATTACTTTATATCTTCAATGATCATCCGTCTGAGAAAGGAACAGAAGCGGAATGTGAAAGTACAAAAATTCACATTCCGCTTCTATGCTGCTATTTTATATTAATTTTCTCAATCGCGGCACCTGCCGCTGCACACTTGCCACTTACCTGATTACTTCATGTTCGATCTTTTTCTTAATCTTGAATCAAGGATCTTCTTTCTCATACGCAGATTCTGCGGAGTTACCTCAAGCAGTTCATCCGTATCAATGAACTCCAGGCACTGCTCTAATGAGAATACTCTAGGCGGAGTAAGCTTCAGTGCTTCATCCGAACCCGATGCACGAGTATTTGTAAGATGCTTGGTCTTACATACGTTCAGCTCAATGTCTTCTGATTTACCACTCTCACCGATGACCATACCGGCATATACCTTATCTCCCGGCTTAATGAAGAATGTACCTCTGTCCTGAACTGCAAAGAGTCCGTAAGGAACAGCCTCTCCTGCTTCAAATGCTATAAGGGAACCATTCTTTCTATATGCGATATCGCCTCTGAATGGCTCATATCCGTCAAAAATCGTATTAATGATACCTGTACCCTTGGTAGCTGTAAGGAATCTGCCATGGAATCCTATCAGGCCCCTTGCAGGAATTGAAAATTCAAGACGATTGCTGCCGTCTGACAGGGTAGACATATTGAGCAGATTGCCCTTACGCTCTGACAGCATACTGATTACTGTTCCTGCATATTCTTCCGGAACATCAACTGTAGCAATCTCGATCGGCTCTAATTTCTTGCCATTTTCGTCAGTTCTGTAGATAACCTCAGCCTTAGATACAGCAAATTCATATCCCTCACGGCGCATATTCTCGATAAGAACTGACAGATGCAGTTCGCCTCGTCCGGATACCTTAAAGGTATCTGTATTTTCTGTATCCTCTACTCTCAGCGAAACGTCTGTATTAAGTTCACGATACAGTCTCTCCTTAATCTGACGGGAGGTGCACCATTTGCCCTCCTGACCTGCTAACGGAGAATCGTTTACGATAAAGTTCATGGAAATGGTTGGCTCCGATATCTTCTGGAACGGAATTGCCTCACTTCCGTCTGCACAGATAGTATCTCCGATCTGAAGATCTCCGATGCCTGACAGCGCCACGATATGGCCCATTTCTGCCTTCTTAACATCGACCTTATCAAGTCCGCTGAACTCATAGAGTTTAGTGATCTTAACCTTTTCTCTGGTGCTCGGATCATGGGCATTAAGTCTTAAGAGCTCCTGTCCAACCTCAATGCTGCCATTTTCAACCTTGCCTACACCGATACGTCCCACATATTCATTATAATCAATTGTGGAGATCAGAATCTGTGTCGGTGCCTCAGGATCGCCTTCCGGTGCAGAAATATTTTCAAGGATGCAATCGAACAAAGGCTTCAGATCCTTATGCTCATCCTCAAGGTTTTTAATTGCATATCCCTGCTTGGCAGATGCAAATATGATCGGGGCATCTAACTGCTCATCCGTTGCATCAAGATCCATCATCAGCTCTAATACTTCATCTATAACCTTCTCAGGTCTGGCTTCAGGCCTGTCAATCTTGTTAATGCAGACGATAACCTGAAGGTTAAGCTCCAATGCCTTCTTCAGTACGAACTTGGTCTGCGGCATGGTTCCTTCAAATGCATCTACCAGAAGGATTACGCCGTTAACCATCTTGAGTACTCGCTCAACTTCGCCGCCGAAATCCGCATGTCCCGGTGTATCTACGACGTTGATCTTAACTCCCTTGTACTCAATGGCCGTATTCTTAGACAGAATGGTAATTCCTCTCTCCCTTTCAAGATCATTGGAATCCATTACTCTCTCATGAACTTCCTGATTCTCTCTGAATACGCCTGACTGTGCCAGCATGGCATCAACAAGAGTTGTCTTGCCATGGTCAACATGGGCGATAATTGCTATATTTCTGGTATTTTCCTGTTTACAGTTCATAAATTCCCTCGATGTATATTGTTGAAGTCCCGATCAGAATTGAGCGGGTCTGCCTGTTATGTGCCGTGAATCCCGGTATATGTGTGACTGTTAATTATTGAATTCGAGGTATTATTATAGCACTTCTGTCCTTTATTGTAAACGCAAAAATAACACCTGCAAGCCGCAAAAAATGATGCCCGATCCTTACGCGTTTTTATATCAGGCATCATTCTTGTACATTTCTTATTTATATATGTTTATATGATTTTTATTATAATCCGGTCACATATGACGGTTCTAATATTGAGAGACTACCCTGCTATGGTATATCTGAATTCTGATTATTTCGGCAGCATCTGGGTGATCTCACGCCTTGCGATAACGCCTGCAACATGCGACTGCCATCTGACCATATGACTTCTGTTATCTACGCACATATCTCGGTTTTCCTTGAAATATGCCCGCAGACCGTTGTTATCCAGGGCCTCCAGATTCGGATAGAACTTATCTCTGAATACATCTCGTGAGCAAATATATATAATGCCCTTGCTGTTTCCGAGAAACTCTACAGCTACATATTGATCAAATTCCATAACAACCACATTGCTGATAGGATATTTGATAACATTTTCGAATCGATATTGCTTCCAGAACTGGCTTCTGTCGTCACCTTCGAAATATTCATCTATCTTATAGATATTGATCCAGTCCATGTACTTTCTTATATCCTCGCTGCTGTCACCTGCGAAAAAGCTCTGAAAAGTCCTGGATATCTTGTTGCCGATCATACTTCTCAGATATGCAGCTACATTAGGATAATTTTCCAGTTCCCACAGACTCATCTTGCTCATAAAGTTCGTGACGAATTTCTTAAGCATGTACTGGTCATAGCTTCTTATGATATCAAGGATATTATCCTCACTGCAGCTTAAATAATCCGACTTGCCGCAGAATGTAAGCAGCGACCTCTTGCAGTCAATATCAAGATAGCTCATCTCCTTAATACCGTAATATCTGAACTTCTCATCAAAATCATTGCCATCCGAGAAATGCATGCCTGTCAGGTTCTCAATAATACTGAGAGGGATACTCTTAGCATCCAGGATCTGCAGAAAAATATTACTTTCTATATGATTGTCTGCAAGAATCTTCTTAAATATATCATTTTCAAGTGTCAGCCTCTTAATAAATCCATTGCATTGCGGATTATTGTAAGATTCCTGCCACTGTTCAAACAATACCCGACAGCTGTTCTTATCTAACCGGATCTGCAGGATACGGCATAGATTATCCTCATCAACTCCCAGATAGTTATAAGGCAGATATCCTGCAGCTGTCATAACTTCCCTGTCAGAAAGAGACAATGCAGCTGCCTTTATCATATCTTCTGATACGTTCGTCAAGCGCTCGATCAATGCCTTATCATCATCAGACATATCGGCAAAATCAATGTCATTGTCCTTCCTGTGCTGCATATATATCTGAGCTCTGGCCTTTATTAAATTGTCGGGTTTAAATGTAAACTCCAACGTTACTGCTCCTTTATTCCTGCGTCATCATGTCCTGTCAGTTCTCATCTGTCTGCGCTGTATCATCCGTTGTCTGTACAGTTGTCGAATCATCACTTAAGATCTCGATCATCTGCTGAACCATATCCTCATCATTTAATCTGAACTTGAATTCAACACGTCTTGATGCATCCATATCTACATTGCCATTGGCATCATATACAGGATCGCTGTAGGCCTTGCCATTGGCAGTAAGGATGCTGTGCAATGATTCTATCTGTTCATAACCTAACACACCATTTTCTTCATCCATACAAAATGATGCAACCGCAAGGGCTCTCTGCTGTGACAGTTCCAGGTTATGCAGATATGTTCCGTTGGTATCTGTATGACCCTCGATAATTATCTCTGATACATAATCCCTGAATTGATCGCTCATAAGCACGCTTACATATCTTGATACGAACTGGCGCAGAAGTTCAGTTCCCGACTCTGTCAGTTCATATTCATCCGTATCAAATAATACGCTGGAATCCAGTGCTATTGCACCTGTCTTGGAGTCAACTGACAGCTTCAGATCTGTACCTGCAAATTCATTCTTAAGAGCCTCTATGATTTCAGCCTTAATACCGATTACCTTATCCAATTGCGCCTGCTGTGAACTTAAAAGCTCCTGCTGTGAAGAAACCAGCGCTTCCTTATCAGCTAAGAGTGCTTCCTGATTGGCCAGAAGCTCCTGCAGTGTCTCAAGTGCTGACTTTTGCTCGTCTAACTGCGACTGCTGGTCCGTCAACAGGCTCTGTTGGTTAGAGAGCAAGCTCTCTTGTTCTGCCAGCTGAGCTTCCTTGTCAGACAGATCTGTCTGCTGAGAGAATATAACTGCTGCCTGCTCTGCCAATTCCTCTTCCTTAGCCTCGTATTGGCTCTTGGCCTGCATCATTGTAAATGAAATTATAAGTACAAATATAAGCAAAAGCCCTGCCATCATATCAGAATAGGACAGCCAATATGAAGTTTCTTCATCTTCGGATTTTCTTCTTCTTCTGAATCTTTTCACGATCATTCCTCTTTGTTTAAAAAGTATTATTGCCATGCCGAAATTCATGACATTGCAACAATTCACTTCCATTTTCATTAGTGTCACTGTATGTGACGGTCAGACTACTTCGATAAGTTATTCATAGAACGAAGTGTGCTGTTTATATCTTCCTGCATTTTGTCAAATGAGCGTTTCATTCCGTCATAAGCCGCAGCAACAACCTCCGGAACCCTGTCTGTTGTTTGTGAGATCTGGTCAATAGTCGTGCTCAGGTGTGTTGTGATCTGAGCCATATTGGTATCAAACATTTCAAACGTAGTCTTAAGTGATTTGCTGAGCTTATCATCCAGACCGACAGATGCTGAAGATAATGCATTTGCCGCCTGATCCAATTGAACCTTAGCTGAGCTAAGTACCTGTGTAAGTTCCTTGGAAGTCTTGCCGATCTCGTCTGCAAATACCTGCGACATATTCACTACTGTATCTAATTCCTTCTGGATATTAGCACTGATCTCTTTCTCGCCTGAAGCAATCGTATAGATATACTTCTGCATGGTTTCCTCATGATCACGCATCGCATCCAACTGTCTGTATGCGCTGTTGTAATTATCAGCCATGATCTTCTGAAGGTTATCGATCTGAGTAACATAGCCTGCCATATTATTGACAATGCTGAGGGACATTGAATTAATATCTGCAATGTTGTTGCTGAGTGAGCCCAGCTTATCCATAATATTCTGTGCATAGATATTATTCTGTCTCTGGATCTCGCAAGTCTCAGAGATAATACGTCCGAATTCTCTGTAGCTGTCGCCCATTGCTACATTCAATTTCTCTACGAATTCATTTACCAGTCCTTTAAGTCCCTGTGCCTGATTATCACTTATAGTCTGAGCAAAATCCATCATGGTCTTGTTCATGTTATAAACGATAGGCGCAAGGTTTTCACCCATCTGTGCACTGATCGCAGCACCTAATGCATCCGGAAGAGTCTGCAGCATCTCACGCATACTGTTCTCGTTATCATTTGCCGGATCACCTGATACATATGTATTGAATGCACTCAGAAACTCCTCAAGCTGCACATATACAGCTTCCATGGTTCCCTTGTAAACGAAGTTAAATACCAGAGAAAATACCATACCATAAACCGAGGTATGGAATGCGATCTTAATACCTTCCATCAAAGGTGCTATGCTCTCGGTTATCTCGGCTGCCGTTCCGGTATTAAAGAATTGAAGGCCGAATGAAAGTCCCACGAATGTACCCAGAATACCAAGACCTGTCATGGTTCCCGGAACCAGATTCAGGACATTCTTGTTAACTGCCGCATCGATATAATCCTTATTGATGTAATCTTCCACATCAACCTTATAATCAGTATTGCCTAACTGTTCGAGTCTGGTCATCTCTGCAGCAAATTTCTGATATTGTCCTCCCAGGATACTGCCGTCAAACAATACCTTCTCGTTGCCTTTATATGTCTCCCACAGATATCTTGTATCAGACTTGGCATCTTCTTTGATCTTCTTTGTCGCATTAAAGAGAGCCTTCTGGAATTTCCATGCATCTGTGAACTTGTGTACCGCAAATGTATATATAATTCCAACTATTACGAACATGCCCACGTTAATGAGTATGCTTGATATGCTCTGCTTAAAGAAGATTATCAATGCTGCACACAATGCAGCCATAACTATATAAGTAAATACCAGCCAAAACGTATAATTTTTCTTTCTCATTTGATTTTCTCCAGTTTCACTATTAGACGCTATGCAATATATACACAATTGCAATAATTATGTCATAACAGCAGATGACTTTCAATCCGGGGACTGTGATATTTCTGTGACAACTTTTTTGATGTTATTTTGTGACTTTTTTATATTTTTATATTTTAATTCTCCCGGCGTTTACAGCAGCCCTTCATTTGTGCCGGGGCGGCGCATACACCGCCCCGTTTAGATGCTCAATAAAGTTTGAATTGCTACGCTGCCTGCGTGCTTCCGCAATTCTGACGACATTCGCAATCCAAAATGTACTGTTCTTAACATTAATTTGCATTTTATAATGTCAAAAGATTTTTTACTCCCTGTACATAGATCTCCACCTGCTTCTTCAGCTCATCTATATCAAGTCTTTCATTAGCGTCATGAATATGATTGTCTGTGCCTACGAATTCACAGCCAAATGCAATTATGCCCGGGATATGTTTAGCATAAGTTCCGCCGCCTATTACCTTAGGTTTATTTACTGTATCGCCTGTTACCTTAACATATGCATCATAAAGAGCTGTTACAAGCGGTGAATCCGCAGGATAGAATAATGGAGCTGCGAGGCTGTCAATCTTAGTTACACCCTTCTCATCTTCAAGTCTATCTGCCAGAAGCTGTTCCATCTGAGCCGGTGAATACGTAACCGGAACCCTGATGTCGATAGTGCATGAGATGGTTCCGTTCTGCATTTTTACAATACCATTGCACAATGTCAGCTCTCCGTAATCATCGCTTAATTTGATGCCATATCCGGCACCATCGCAGGACATCCCGATATGATCATTATAATAATCAATAAAATCATCCTTCATTCCTGCAGCTGCCAGGGCCTGCATCGTGCAGCCTGCTGCATTTACTCCCAGCAAAGGTGTGCTGGCATGGGCAGCCACGCCATAAGCGTCTATTTTGATCACGCCGTCAGCCTGCGTTACTTCGAAGGATGCCAGCGCAGTGTCCTTCAAGGTCTCCTCTAATCTCCTGCAGTCAACATCATTTGCTGATACCTCAGTGATACAATGATTACATACTGCATTGCTTACAAATCCGCCGTTCATTGAGATTATCTTAGTCCTCTTGCTATAGGCTGTCATCTTGACCATGCCCTTTTCTCCATGAATACCCGGGAACTCACCGTCCGGCGTAAATCCGACTGTTACAGGCTCCTCGACCTGATTATAATGTTCCATACACAGCGAATGTGTCTCCTCATTGCAGCCTAGGATAACTCTGATCCTCTTGTTAAGGGGTATTCCGGATTCCTTGATAAGCTTCAATGTGTATAATGAAGCGATAGCGCCGCCCTTGTCATCGGATACGCCTCGGCCATATACAACATTGCCCTTTCTTGTCATGGTAAACGGATCCGTCTCCCAGCCCTCACCTGCCGGTACGATATCAAGATGCGCCACCAATGCTACAATATCCTTGCCCTCGCCTATCTGCGCATATCCGCAATAATTGTCCAGATTCTTAGTTTCAAATCCCATTGAATCCGCAATCTCCAATGCTTCTTTCAGCACTGCTGCCGGTGCCTCGCCAAATGGCTTGCCGGGCAGTGCCGATGCTTCCACCGAATTATATTTTACGAGACGTGACAGATTATCCAGCATCTCATCGGTTAATGATTCAATTCTTTCTGATATTTCCATTTTTTATATCCTATACTTTCTATTTTATTTCTATGCTTTATAGCCATTCCAAGCCATGCATATACCCGCAAATCATAATTCAGACTTGCATGAGAGAACACATCTCAGAATATGCGCATGGCACAGTGTCCTATTACTAATATGCCGCTGCCTACCTGCCGAGCTTTCTGTAAACCGTAAAATACATACAGCTCATACATGCCACTCCGCCGATAAGATTAGAGATGGGCTCTGCCCAGAATACTCCCATAACTCCGATGGATGATATCTGCGGCAGAAAGATCGTAAGTGGAACAACGATTATTATTTTTCTCAATATAGAGAAAAATATTGCATTTTTGGCTCTGCCCAAGGCAACAAACGTCGCCTGTCCCGCAAATTGAAGCGACATGAATATAAATCCCAGGAAATATATCCTGAGGGGCGATATTCCCATGGCATTTGCTGTGGCATCGCTGCTGAACATATGCATGAAAACCTGCGGTATCAATAGCGTTGCCGCCCAAAATACTGCGGTATAGCACAATCCTACTAACGACATGAACCTTATTCCCTGTTTAACTCTGTTATATCTGTTGGCACCGTAATTATAGCTTAATACAGGCTGTGAACCGCTGGTGATTCCGCTTATAGGAAGGCTTGACATCTCTCTTACGGAATTGATCACAGTCATTATGCCTACGTAGATATCGCCTCCATAGATCGAAAGTTCTGCATTGCATACCGCCTGTACTACGCAGTTTGTTGCCGCCATTATAAATCCCGGCAATCCCAGCATGATGATCCTTTTAAGCAGATATGTATAAATCCTGAGGGAGGAAAATGAGAGCCTAAGCTCCATTTTCTTATTAGACAGTGCCGCAACGACCCAGACTGCCGAGCACATTTGCGAAATTACAGTTGCAATGGCCGCACCCTTAACCCCCAGACCAAAGGTAAATATAAACAAAGGATCCAGCCCGAGATTTATGACTGCGCCTATTATTGTTGTAAACATTCCCAGCCTCGGATATCCCTGAAGATTGATGAAGGTATTCATGCCCGTGCCGATTGATAAAAACACAGTACCTATCAGATAGATATCAAGATAGTCTTCAGCATATGTATATGTAATATCGCTGGCTCCTAACAGGTATAGGATCGGCCTTTTTACAATAAAAATTAAAAGACCTATTACAACACTCATTATAATAAGCAATGTAAATGCGGTACTCATAATATCCTGGGCTGTCTTTTGATCCTTCTTGCCCCTGGCCATTGAGCACAACGGAGAGGCTCCTGTAGAAAACAGATTAACAAATGCTGAAATAAGCGTAATTAATGGAAAGCACAGACCCAGTCCTGTAAGAGCTGTTCCTGCGTCCGCTCCCGGCATGTGGCCGATATATACCCTGTCCACCACATTATACAGAAGCTGCACCAACTGCGCCAGCGTAAGCGGCACCGCCTGATTCAATATCAATCTCTTAATGCTGCCATTAGCAAAATCTCCTCTTGCAGCCTTACCTTCACTCATTGCTCTTCACTTGCCTCTTATTCTAAGAATTATCGTCAATCCGTATTCTAGCCCATTTGATGCTTATGTCAAGCCGACAGCAAGCTGCAATTATGCTGCCGTGCCCGCTCAATTTCTGAAGCTCTTCGGTGAGAAGCCTGTCTTGGCTTTAAATACTTTGGAAAAATAGCTTTGATTTGTAAATCCGCAGCTCAAGGCAACATCTACTATAGAAGCGTTGGTCTTGATCAGCATCTGCCTTGCTTCTTCTATTCTCATATCAGTCAGATATTCCTTGAAGCTTACTCCCATCGACTGTTTAAACAATGATGAGAAATACGACGGATTGAGATATACACTATTGGCAACCTCGTTCAGTGTCAGATCTCTCTTGAAATTGCCATTCATATATTCTATAGCCTGCTGTATCGTTGAATTGTCAGCTTTGGTATCCTCGTCAAACAATTGTGAAATATAATATTCGGTAAGCCCTTGCAAGCTAAAGCACAGCGCATCAATATCATGGATATCTTCCAGTCCCTGCAGAAACTGCGCGCTCCTTGCCATAACCTCCGTCTCATTTGCTCCCGCGTCAATTACAGTTCTGGATAGAATCGCGCATAATTCCATTGACCTGGCTTTAGAGCCTATAAGAGAGTGTCCGCTGGACAGCAATACATATCCCAGCAGATCATTTAAAACATCCTTAGCTTCCTTAACATTTCCTGCCCGCACATTTCGTATCAGCTGCTGTTCCTTTTCGAACGGATAATGGACGGTTTGCATTATTTCTTCTGATTTATAGTGGTGTATCGCATTGCTTATACTCGACTGCTGCATGGAGCGGTCACGATTATTTTTTATGCAAACATTATCGCCTTCAATGATATTGGAAAAAAGATAATAGACCAGCTTGTTTATCTGATTGATTTTTTTCGGTTCGATCACACATACCGACTGCATCGTTTCATATAACGACAGAGCATCGTCCATATTCATATGATACCGTTCCGCTACGGCCGAGATCATCGATGCATCAGGATTTTCCATAAGAAATGGACCTATAAGTACAGAACCCAACAAGATCCCGTCGCCAACCAATGGAAATACTATATGATTAAGTTCCGAATGGCATGTAAATGTATAAGCCTCTCCTATCTGCAGCGAATAAGCTGCTGCCTTTTGATGGAAGGCGGCGCAGGTCTCCCCCGGACGCAGGAACTTCTGAAAGCATCTGCAGTATTCATTTCTCTCACCGCAGGTTATAAGATTAACGCCATCCTCATCAAGCAATTGAACCTGAATGCCTATGCACCAGTGAAGAGCCGTTAAAACCTCCTCTAATTTTTCCCTTTCTATACGCTTAAATATCTTTCTTTCCATAAAATCTAAAATAATCGCCGCAAAATCTAAAATTATTACTCAGTTTTATAATATTTCTTGGATTATTTTATCACTGTTGAGCGTATCGGACAAGGTTACTTCAGAGCCATTTGTTTTTCAATTGCGCAGACAAAATCCTGCTGTTATAATCAGAGCCTACTTATAATCATGATATGAAAAGTCCAGGTTCAAATATTTCCAAATACATCCTATAGTATTTAAATTTTCATAATCTCAACTAAAGTCATACAAAAATGTTAACTATAGTATTCTTTTGTTGATTCATCATGTCTATCGTCCGTGTTGTTCATTGGCAAAAGTTTGTAGAATTCTATTCGGAGGGAGTGTTCTATGAATAATAAGCCAAATCTGCCGCTGCTTAAGGAAATCGGCGCACGAATACGTTTCTTCAGGCAACAGGCCGGCATGACGCAAGAGATTCTCAGCGAGAAGTCAGGTCTTCACCATACATATATCGGGCAGATTGAGCGCGGCTCCCGCAATCTGACATTATCTGCCCTTAATGATATTCTTAATGCGCTGGAGGTATCATATAGCGTATTTTTCGCAGCTATTGATGCCAAGAATGCCTTCCCGTCAGAATCAAGTGAATTCCTTAATCTCATAAACATGCTTGTTAATATCACTCCGGAGCATCAAAAACATGCATCAGCTATACTGTTGGAATATACCAAGGCGCTGCGTGAAGCTCACAGACCGCCCGGATTCTAAATGACTGCCGCAGGTCTTAATGTACAGGCATATTTTAGCTCACAGGCTGCCGTTGCCTAATTTTCTCTTATTTCTGCGGACGCGATTTATATGTCTCTCGAAATCTCCATTTCTTAACAGCTCCGCCAGCAGATACTGTTCAAATGTAGGCACTGTGCAGGAATAAAAGCCCAGGTGTTCTTCATACAATTCCCGCAGCCATATCGGTAATATCATATAACCTGCTCTCAGCGCAGGTGAAATAGTTCTTGAAAATGTATTTACATATATAACATTATTCTCGTTGGTCATTGCAAATAATGACTCTTCCGCCTTCTTAGATACAGTAAGCTCAGAATCATAATTATCTTCGACAATTACAGCCTTTCGCTGGCTTGCCCAGTTAAGATATTCCATTTTTTTAGATACGCTTACAGAAGTCCCGCTGGGATAACTGTTAAACGGCGTCACATGCAGCACCTGTGCCCTGGTCTTCATCAATTCATCGCTGCTTATTCCCTCCTCCGAAAGCCTTAACATGTCGCATTTTATTCCGACAGCTTCATATACCTTGCGGATCTTATCATATGACGGATCTTCCAAGGCAAATGTTAATGCTTCGTCGTGGCTGTACTCTGACCTTGTCTTCTTCTGAGCCGCACTTATTAACTGCGCGATCAGCCCATACATATATTCAGCTCCCGAGCCTATAATGATTTGTTCAGGCAAGGCCTTCATTCCCTTGCTTCTGGCAAGGTATTCGCAGATCCGGATCCTAAGCTCCATGCAGCCGCTGTTTTCTGATTTTGACATTATCTTCTCACCAAAATCAAGTATCGTTCTTCGCATGGTTTTTGAAATAATATCAAAGGAAAATTGTATTACTGCAGAGTTTAATTCTGCTGCATCTTCCGGCTGTTTGCTGCCGGACTGCGCATTTTTCAAATATATATTGCCCGATTTGGCAGCATCTTCAAAATCACTTTCCCTATATGCAACATAGCTGCCGCTTCTGGGACGTGACTCAATATATCCCTCCTCGCACAGCAGTGACAGCGCATGTTCTACCGGTATAACGCTCAGCCCTGTCTCCGATGCAATTGTTCTCTTGGAAGGAATCTTATCGCCATACTTGTATATTCCGGCAACAATGTCCTGCCGTATCATATAGTATAGCTGCATGTATGCTGTTATTTCACTTTCCTTGTCTATTATGTAATCCATTTCACTGCCTGCATATGCTGTCGGCGGGGCCCTGTGCAGCCGCAGCTGCGTCCGTTTCCCGCCGACAGCCTCTTTCATTTATTTTCTTATTCCTTCGTATTCATATCCCGCACCAATGACTGCTGCCTTGATATCCTCTTCCTTTACATCTGCGGATGCACTAATAACAACGAGATTTTTCTCATGATCAGCCTGAGCCTTCTCTACTCCATTAACCTTTTCCAATGCTTCCTTAACATGAGCCTCGCAATGCGGGCACATCATTCCCTTAACTGTAATCTCCATTATTGTTTTCTCCTGTTTTTCTTTTATTTTTTCTTCGGATCTCATGTCTGATGCGATCCGTTGTCTTACTGAATTCTTTTTGGCTTTATCTCCTGCCGTATCATAAGGTCTGCATAAATTAAGCCTTAATGCATTCATTACAACGCAGAAGCTGGATATAGACATGGCTGCTGCTCCAAACATAGGATTTAGTGACCAGCCAAATGCCGTTATAAAACATCCGGCGGCCAGCGGAATGCCGATTATATTATATATGAATGCCCAGAACAGATTCTGATGAATTGTCCTAAGTGTTGCGCGGCCTATTCTTACTGCCGCCGCAACATCCAGCAACGAGCTCTTCATAAGCACAACATCCGCTGCATCTATGGCAATATCTGCCCCTGCTCCTATCGCAATTCCCGTATCTGCTCTCATCAGCGCCGGAGCATCATTGATGCCATCGCCAACCATCGCAACCTTGCCGAATTTCTGAAGCTTTCTTATATTTTCCTCCTTGCCGTCAGGCTTAACCCCTGCGATAACCTCATCAACACCGGCTATCTGTGCTATGGCTCTGGCAGTTCTTTCATTATCGCCGGTCAGCATAACCACATGTATGCCCATATTTTTCAGACGTTCAATGGCCTGCTTGGAATCTTCCTTGATTATATCAGCAACCGCAATTATCCCCAGTAATTTCGTATCATCGGCAAAATACAGCGGAGTCTTACCCATTTCCGCCAGCTTTTCTGCCGTGGCTTTAAGACCACTTCCTTCCAGTTGTTTAATTATCGTATCTGCAGCAGTTTTGCTGCCGGCATTTTCCTTTATTTTACTTATAATAAACTGTGCATTGCCGCCATATATCTTATGTCCGTCTATATTTGCCGATAATCCGTTTCCCGCAAATGTTTTAAAATCTGCTGCATCCTTCTTTCTGATTTTCTGTTCCTGTGCATACTCAGTTATTGCACGGGCAAGAGGATGTTCTGACAATGCCTCAAGTGCAAATGCTGCCTCTGTTAATTCCTCCTTGGTTACGTCCTCAGCGCATATAACATCCGTAACTCTCGGTTCGCCCTTCGTGATAGTACCTGTCTTATCCAGCGCAATTATCTGTACTCGGCCCATAGCCTCCAGAGATGCTGCCGTCTTGAACATAATGCCGGAGCGTGCGCCCTTGCCATTACCAACCATTATTGCCACAGGTGTAGCAAGTCCCAGTGCACACGGACAGCTGATCACCAGCACCGATATTGCCCTTGCCAGGCAAAATCCTACATTCTGTCCGATAATCATCCATACTATAAATGTAACCACCGCTATTATTATTACGGTCGGTACAAATATTCCTGACACTTTATCTGCTATTCTGGCTATAGGAGCCTTGGTTGCAGCTGCATCAGAAACCAATTGAATGATCTGAGACAGAGTCGTATCACTGCCTACCCTTTCTGCCCGGCATATCATGTATCCGCTTGTATTGGTCGTAGCCGCATATACTTTATCGCCAACGGTCTTATCTGCCGGGATACTCTCGCCCGTAAGCGCCGACTCATCTACGGAGCCATTTCCCTCCAGAACCACAGCATCAACCGGAATTCGGCTGCCTGCCTTTACTACAATACTGTCCCCCGGAAGCACCTGCTCAATCGGGACCTCCTTTTCCTGTCCGTCAGTCAATATTACCGCTGTTTTGGCAGACAGCTTCATTAACGACCTTAAAGCATCCGTTGTTCGTCCCTTTGAAACAGACTCAAGGAGTTTGCCTACTGTTATCAAGGTCAGGATCATGGCAGCCGACTCAAAGTACAATTGATCCATGTATGACATTACCGCATCGGCATCTGACTCTAATTGTGCAGCTGTCATAGCAAAAAGCTCATATACACTGTAGGCAAATGATACTGCCGAGCCCATGGCTACCAATGTATCCATGTTAGGGGCTCTGTGAATCAGTCCCTTAAATCCGCTGATAAAGAATTTCTGATTTATTACCATAATAAGGGCAGACAAAATCAGCTCATAAATGCCCATTGCTACGTGATTGCCTTCCAAAAATCCCGGCAGCGGCCAGTTCCACATCATATGACCCATGGATACATACATAAGCGGCAGCAATAATATTACAGATGCTATCAATCTGTTTCTTATCCTCGGCGTCTGTGTATCTTCAAGTTCTGCTTCATAATCCGGCTGATATGCATGCTCGGCACTGCCGCTGTTTCCTGCGGCAGATATCTTGTTATCATCACTGTTTGCTGTATTTGAATTTCTATTTGGAGTTGATTGCTGTGATGTCCCCGGTTGGATCTTCAGCTTCGCACCGTATCCGGCATCTGTAACGGCTTTAATTATCGCATCAGAGGATGCTGTTCCCTCCACACTCATGGAGTTCGTAAGCAAGCTTACGGCACAGCTTGTAACTCCCGGCACCTTATTTACTGCTTTCTCAACTCTCGCCTGACATGCTGCACACGACATGCCTGTAACCTGATATCGTTCCATTATCTTTTCCTTTGCCCTATTAATAATATTGTCAATTTCGCCCTAGAATTTCATTGCAGCTGCAGGGCGCAGCACTATCACCAACTAAGCTGTCGCATCAGTTTTCAAAGCTGCTCTGACGGCTCAATTATTACCTCATCAATTTCTGCAGCGTTGTAACCAGCTCGTCTATCACATCATCATTGCCCTGTCTGATATTTTCAGCAACACAGGTTTTGACATGATTGGCAAGCAAGACTTTATTGAAGCTGTTAAGTGCAGAAGTTATGGCAGATACCTGTGTTAATATATCCGTACAGTATGCCCCGGCTTCCAGCATCCCCTCAACTCCGCGCACCTGTCCTTCAATGCGTTTCAGGCGATTCATCAGATCCTTTAATTCCCTGTCATCCCTGTCCTTATGCTTGCCCGAGCAATGAGGACAGACGTTTTCCTCAGTTTCCTCTTCCCTGCCTGCCATAACTTCACTGTATTTCTTATCCATATTAACCTTCTTTCAGCTAACTCTTTATCTTATATCCGTATACCCCCACCAGGTATCCATTCCAGATCGATATTATACCCCTATAGGGTATTTGTCAATACCTCTGATCACACTATATCTTTATTCTTACAATAAAATATGCTATTATTCTTCAATTAAAGAAGATTACTAATCCTTGACTGAACTGTTTTGCTCATACCAAAACGTACCACAGCCGAGGATAAAAGGGGATCAGGGCAATGATGAAGGAACGTATTCAATTCAAAAATATGGTCACGGAACGACTGAGTCATATTGATGCTGATGCACTGTCGTTTAATAAAGACGAATTCTGGACAATTCAGCGTGAATACGAATATATAGAATATTATTCCATTGAAAAAAGGCTTATGAATACCGCCATTGCACTGCATCTGGCTGTGGGGCTTCATAATGGCAGTTACAGAAAATCAACCATTACCAAGAATAACCAGACCTACAAACTTCCATATGTGATCCATTGTCTGTGGGTCTGTCGAATGCTGGCTGACCTCAGCGTTCCTGTAACCCATGATGAGGAGGACATCCTGCTTGCATCGGCGCTTTGCCATGATATGATCGAAGACGTGGATTTCCCTGACGGAGGACGAGAGCTTTATACGAAATACGGTCTGGATCCGCAGATCTATAAAATCGTTAAGCTGCTCTCTAAACGATATGACTTCACAGATGAGCAAGAGCATGCCTTCTTTCACAATATAGAATCCAACAAGCTGGCCTTATTAGTTAAACTGTCTGACCGCTGTCACAATGTTGAAGACCTCTACAATCGCCCGTCATGGAAGGTTCATGAATATGTAGGCGAAACCAGGAAATTTTTCATTCCCATGTGCGAATATGGTCTCGAACATTACGAAGACATCAATACTACGCTCCAGATCCTGCATGAGAAGCTGATCAATCTGACTCAGGCTGCTGAGGTTCTCGTAGACAGATACGACCAGCGAAAAGAAGCATTGTTAAAAGAGCTAGACAGGCTCAGGGAAGAACATAAACGTCTCCGAGAAGAATGGGATGCATTGTGGAAGGAACCTCAATAAATATTATGATAGACTTAATTAATAAAAACAACGATACTGACCTGGGCAGCTTATATAATTTTATACAATGCTATGCCGCCAGCAACAAGATGTCAGATACATTGCTGGCTATTGAATTACTGGATGATATGACGGCACAGTTTCCGGAGACTGAGAACATATTCAAGTACAGTCTTATGATCTGCCGCATGCTGATAGACCTTAACATGGATCTTACGGCTGATGAGACGGATACTCTCATTGCTGCCTCTCTGCTTCATATGATTCCTGATGATCAATCTCAAAGTGAAGCATATAGGAAGCTCTTCGAGAAATATCATATTTCCGAGGACATTTGCAGGATCATTGACCTGCTTAACGAGCGCAATACCGATGCATACGACGGATTGTCAGCCTGCTTTGCCAGGATTCAGGAAAATAAGCTGGCTCTCTTGATCGCTCTGGCCGAGCAAGGAAATATAGTAGAGCGGCTCCACTTCCTGAACAGCTGGCAATTTCGCAAATTCATTTATGATACCAGAAAATATTATTTTTCCATGTGCATCTATGCTAAAGAGCATTACATAGAACTGCTCTCGCCTATTGGGATTTTATTAGAAAAGCTGCGCAATCTTACTGATGTTGCGGAGATGCTGTTTGCCAAATTCGAATCAATGGAAATTGAGCTCACCCGGGAGATACTTCAGCTTAAAGAAGAAAATGCCACTATTAAGGGAATTATACAGAAGCTTAAAACCAGCCGTTAATTTCAAAGCAATATCTTAAAGATGATCCTTTCATTGCTGATGTCAGCACTTATTTTGCCGCCGTGAGCGTCAACTGTTGCTTTGACTATGGACAGGCCTATCCCCGTTCCGCTGATCTGCATCGAATGGGACGTATCACCTCGATAGAAACGCTCAAACAGTCTGGATATATCCGGTATACTGTCCGGCTTACATCTATTCGATATCTCAAGCAATGCCTTTTTGCCGCATTTGCTCAGCTTTAACTCAATAGCTTCATCCTTAGCTGCATACTTCATTGCATTGTCTAAGAGTATAGATATCATCTGCTGGATCGATGTCTGATTGCCGATTATCCTGATGTCTCCCTCAATGTCCTGCAAATACTCATATCCGTTAGCCTTAGCAAGATGTACAAATGGCTCCGCTGCCTCCCATACTGCATCGCTTAGTGTGAATTCCTCTCTCTCCGGAAACGGATTTTCCTCATTTAAACGCGACAAGGCTACAAGACTCGTAATAAGCTTGGACAGTCTTGCGGATTGAGTTCTGATATTCTCTATCCACTCGTCATCAGTATATTCCAAGGACAATACATCCGCGCTGGTGGATATGGCAGTCAGCGGAGTCTTAAGCTCATGGCTGGCATTAGTAATAAATTGTTTCTGTGCCTCCATATTTTTCACATAAGGTCTGGTGGCTCTGCGTGAAAAAATAACTACAAGCCCAAATACAATAATAAGGCTGCCCCCTGCAATGGCTACCGTAATCCACCGTAAGTCTCGTAAATTTTGAATTTCTCTCTCTGAATTAAGGAACAATACCACCGTCTCGGTTTCTGTTTTATATACAAGGTATCTGTATCCAAACTCATATCCGCTTGTCTTGCCGCTGTTAAGCGCCGTCTGCGCATATGCTTTCTCATCTTCCTCTGTCAGGGAGGCTATGTGCTCCTGATCAACTCTCTGAAACTCCCCGTCTGCATCATAATGTACAGAGAAAAATCGAAATGAATATTGTACCTCAGCCGAAAAATGCGGGCCGCCCTTTCCCGGATCTTTTTTGCCGGGGAATTCCTGTTTTTTCAGGCTGTCCCTCTCCATGATCCTCAAAAGAGTCTCATCCTGCTGACTTGTAATGCTGTGATAATTCCAAACATTTATAATACATAAAAGCATCAATATGACCGCAGCAATTGCTGCCATTGCCGCGCCTATGAAACGCCATCTCATTTTTTTCAGCATAATAGTTTAATTACATTTCCTCCAATGTATATCCGGCACCACGGATTGTTCTGATCATAACATTTGCACCTATCTGCTTGAGCTTCTTTCTGAGTACGGCAATATAGGTCCATACCACGTTCATCTCTGATTCAGTATCCAGATCCCATACCTTATCCATCAGATGCTCCAGTGAGAATACCTGACGCGGATGACGAAGGAACAGCTCCATCAGCTGATATTCCTTGTTGTTCAGACGGCTCTCTTCCTGAGGAGTTCTTAATATATATTGGCTGCAGTCGAGTGTTACATTTCCCAGGGTCAATACAGTTGACGCATATGTATTGCTGCGTCTTGTAAGCGCACGTATACGGGCGAGAAATTCGCTTGCGGCAAATGGCTTCGGAAGATAATCATCAGCTCCGGCGTCAAGCCCTGCTACTCTGTCTGCCACCTCAGCCTTGGCTGTCAGGAACAATGCCGGTGTTGTATTGCCTGCGGCACGAGTTGCCTTAAGAACCTCTATTCCGTCCTTACCCGGCATCATTATGTCCAGAACCAGCACATCATAGCTCATTGCCCGAATATAATCTAATGCATCATTTCCATTGTGCACCATGTCGACAGCATATTTATTTTTCTCCAGCATGACCTTAAGTGCGCGGGCAATGCTTACTTCATCCTCGGCAATCAAAACACGCATAATTACTTCCTCCCTGTTCTGCCGGCATTTTCTCACAGCAAATCAAACTGAACCTTAAAAACTTATTCATTATGCCGATATTAGTTTTTCATAAACTACCATGATGCCCCCACAGGCACAACTGTATTTTATTAAGAACATGCTCCATATCAACTTTTTAAGTACATTTTGAGAAATCCATGTAAAATGTAGGTAACAAAAACTTAGGCCGTTTTTTAAATGGAGGTTTTGATGCAGCTGCAGCTGCCCAGAAACAATCCTTCAATATTAAAAACGGTTGTCAGATCTGTATGATCAAACACAAAATGGAAGGAACAATATAATGGAACTTACCGGAAAATATCGGCATGAATTAAAGTACCATATCACCCATGCCGATTATCTTGCACTCCGGCAGAGACTGCGGCCGGTTATGAAGCAGGATCCACATGTTAATTCGAACGGAACATACATTATCCGAAGCATCTACTTCGATAATTATAAAGACAAAGCTCTGCGTGAAAAAATAAATGGTCTGCAGCAGCGTGAAAAATTCCGCATCCGCTACTATAACGACGACCTGTCATTTATTACGCTTGAGAAGAAAATAAAGCACAATGATCTGTGTATGAAAATCGACGCTCCGTTATCGCAGTCAGATTTCAGAAGAATTCTTATTGAGCCGGGGCCCTGGATGTTAGAACATTCCCAGCCGCTGGTGGGCGAATTGTATTGCAAAATGAAGATGCAGCAGCTTAAGCCCCGAGTGGTCGTATCATATGTAAGAGAACCTTATATTTATGACGCAGGCAATGTTCGTGTAACATTCGATTCTAATATCCGCACCAGCCTGTTTCAGAATTCATTTGCCGACGGACAGCTTAATGACATAAGCGCAACAGATCTTCCCGAAGATACAATACTGGAGGTTAAATTCGACGCCTTCCTTCCGGAGATAATCTCGTGCCTGCTGCAGTCCGAGAACCTGCGTCAGCAAGCCTTCTCAAAATACGGTGCCTGCAGACGATATGGTTAATATAAAAACAACAACCGACGATTTCATATCGTCTCTTGCATTATAAAATCAACAATAACAGCGGTCGGCAGCGTACTTAAATGTTCATGCCGCCCAGATAAGGAGTAACATCAATGACTTTTAATGATATTTTCAAATCCAGTTTTCTGGAAAATGTTTCAGAATTTTCAATTTTAGATACAGTTATCGGCCTGGCCGTTGCATTAATAATAGGACTTTTCATTTTTATCATATACAAAAAAACGCTGACCGGCGTTATGTATTCCAGCGGATTTGCCCTTACGCTTATAGGACTGTCCCTGGTTACAACTCTGGTC
The DNA here is from genome assembly GCA_963589005.1 of Bacteroidaceae bacterium. Taxonomy (GTDB): domain Bacteria; phylum Bacillota; class Clostridia; order Lachnospirales; family Lachnospiraceae; genus RGIG5612. Next base: position 42,010 of record CAVAJR010000014.1, read on the forward strand.
ATTATGGCAGTTACATCAAATGTTGTCCTGTCTCTCGGTATGGTCGGCGCGCTCTCTATTGTACGTTTCCGTACCGCCATCAAGGAACCCGTTGAAATAGTATTTCTGTTCTGGTCACTGGCTGTCGGCATAGTGATCGGTGCCGGAATGATTCCTCTGGCGGTTATAGGTTCAGCCATTATCGGAGTTATTCTGCTGCTGTTTGGCAATCGCAAGATCCACAGCAATCCGTATATCCTCGTTCTCAATCTGGAAAATGAAGCCGCTGAAAGCGCAGCCCTTGATGTTATAGGACAGGGCACCGAGCACTACATTATCAAGTCCAAGACCATCACTTCTTCCGGTATAGAACTGACTGCAGAACTGCGCACGAAGAATTCTTCCACTGCATTTGTAAACCAGATCTGTGAGCTGACCGGCGTAAAGAATGCAACACTGGTAAGCTACAACGGCGAATATATGGCTTAATGGAGGAACATGCATGATTGCGCATAAACACATTACAAAGATCATTGCCGCTGTCATGGTTATCGCTGTTGCAGCCTGTCTGTGCGCCGTGATTTTTTCCAGCCAGATCACAGAGGCAATCGCGGATACAGGTATCAGCATGGAATACGAAACCAAACTGTTTGATACCGACAATATCATAAGTGTCAATATCATTATGGATGAGGACAGCTGGAGTGATATGCTGGCCAATGCTTCTCAGGAAGAATATTATGAATGTGATGTTGAGATCAACGGTACTACATTTTATAGAGTAGGAATCCGTCCTAAGGGCAATACAAGTCTTACTTCCATTGCAAATGATCCAACGACAGACCGTTACAGCTTCAAGCTGGAATTCGATCATTATGTAGATGGTCAGACATGCTTCGGTCTGGACAAATTGATCCTGAATAACAACTACGCCGATGCCACTAATATGAAAGAGGCTCTTATCTATGATATGTTCAAGTTTCTCGGAGCTGATGCTTCCCTCTACAATTATGCCTCTATCTCAGTAAATGGCGAATATTGGGGAGTATATCTGGCTCTTGAGGCTGTAGAAGACAGTTTTCAGCTGCGTAACTATGGTGTAAAGGACGGCGAACTGTATAAGCCTGAAGGCATGGGAGGCGGCGGCGATAATGGCGGCGGTCCCGGCGGTTCCATGAGCGGCGGAGGTGCTGACCTGAATTACAGTGATGATGACCTTGACAGTTACTCAACCATCTGGGACGGTGAGATCACCAATACAACAGATGCCGACCATCAGCGTGTCGTGACTGCACTTAAGAATATTTCAGAAGGTACCGATCTGGAGAAATACATGGATATTGATAACCTTCTGCGTTATATGGCAGTTCACGTTTTTTCTGTCAATGATGACAGCCTGTCCGGCAATATGGCGCATAATTACTATCTCTATGAGTCAAATGGCATGCTGAATCTGATCCCGTGGGACTATAATCTGGCTCTCGGCAGTATGGGTGGCGGCGGCATGGGCAACAACGGTGCCACAAGTGCTGTTAATGACCCCATCGATGATGCATTTGACGCCACTGATTTCTTCGACACTTTGATGGATAACGAAACGTATCACAGCCAATATTATGACTACCTGCAGCAGCTTGTAAGCGAATATATAGATGGCGGTGGATTTGACGCATTCTATGAGAGAGTCCGCAGCCAGATTGATGAATTGGTTGCAACGGATCCTACTGCATTTTATACATATGATGAATACCAGACAGCTGTTGATACTCTCTATCAGTTCGTAACGCTGCGCGGCGAATCCATTAAAGGGCAGTTAGACGGCACGATCCCATCTACTGAATCAGAACAGCGAAACAGTGATGCTCTGATAGATGCTTCTTCTATCAGCCTCAGCGCCATGGGCACCATGGGCGGAGGCAATGATGGCGGCGGCCCCGGAGGCGGTGGTCCAGGCGGCGACTTTGGCGGCATGCCCGGTGAATCAGATTCTCAAGAGGCAAATTCTAAGGAAGCCCCTAGCGAAGCTGAAACTACTACCTCAAACGATGCTGAGCTCTCTCAGCCTAATGCAGAATTCGCTGACAATGAGGTTCAGACTGAAGAGACCACAGCCGATAATAAGGTTAAAACTAACGAATCCGCGACTAGCAGCAATGCACAGTCCGATGAGTCAGAAATTGACAGCCAAGCTCAAACTGCGGAAGCAGAAACTGACAGCGAAGCTGCAGATACACAATCAGCAGAGAACAATTCTCAAGACGGTAATTCTCCCGGCGGTCCAGGCGGCTCACAGCCAGGTCAATCCAACGGAGAATCTGCAGATGATCAGATGCAGGGCGGTCCGGATCAATTCGGCGGCGATATGCCAGGCGGGTTTGGAATGCCAGGTTCCGACAACAGCTCTTCTCAGACAGTTTCGACAGAAACTCTGATCCTATATGGTGCCTCTATAGCAGTCATAATTGTGGCATTAGTATTCGCACTTCTCTACAAGAGAAGACCTAGAAGAAAATAGATCTGCAAGGGCTGCGCTGATGCCAGCATATAAAGCAATTCAATAATGCGTGCCGGGACGATGCAGACACTACTCGAAAACTCCTTCGCTGATTGTTTTCTCACAGTGTCCCCGCCGTCTTGGCACGCATTATTTACATTTTATGACATCTTGGCAGCTCCAGTGCAGCCCTAACTGTTAATTACTATAGTCTTATCCTGCTTGCTTGACTCAAATGCTGCAAGCACAGCCCTCAGAGCATTGACACACCGCTCGTCAGCCGCATCAGTGCGGTCGCCATTTACTATTGCGCTGATGAATCGCCTTATTACGCCGGACTGCAGCTGATTTTCATTGGTCATCATGCGATCAAGGTCATAATATATCTTATCTCCCCTGTCAGTTGAGATCTGAATAGTATGCTCACTGTTATCATATAATCTCATAAGGCCCTTGGTTCCAAAGATAACAGTAGAATTATCCTCCTCGCCATAATCAGTCCAGCTGGTGGTCATAGTTCCCATGGTGCCCTTAGACATTTTGAAAATGCATATGGCATTGTCTTCAAGCTCTATTAATTTGCCGGAGGAATCTCTCTTATCAAGCGTTGCTATCTTGGCTGTAACCTCGGTAATGTAATCATCCAGCAGATATTGGATCAAGTCCGTCTTATGAATTCCCAGGTCTGCCATCGCGCCCATGGATGCGATATTCTTATCAAAAAACCATATGTCCTTAGAAATGCACTCATCTCCCGGCTCGCTGCACCATCTCTCAGGACCCCCATGACAGAAGGTTGTCTTAAATGTCAGCGGTTTTCCTATAATCCCCTGCTCCAACAGTTCCTTAGCCCTTATATGTCCTGTATTATATCTCTGATTCTGACCAATCATCAGGAAAACACCTGTTTCCCCGGCCACCCTTACCATTTCTTCTGCATCTTCTACAGTTGTTGCCATCGGCTTCTCGCATAACACATGCTTGCCTGCCCTCATGGCCTGTATGGATATCTGAGCATGAGCGTTATTGGCCGCACATACACTTACTGCATCTATTGTCAGATCTGCTAACATCTCATCAATGGTCTGATATACCCTGCCGCCGTATTTTTGTGCCATCCTCTCGGTATTTTCCTGACGTTTATCAAAAAAGCCAATGATATTTGCATTAGCATTTGACGCATACTCAGGTGCATGCCTTCGCTGTGCTATCTTACCGCAACCGATAATTCCAACATTTACCATTTTTTTGCTCCTTTCTCTTGACCTCACTTTCAGTGCTTTTGACGCCTTGTTCCGTCTGCCCCTTAGGATAACGCCCTTCGCTCATATGTCTTCTTGTCAGCAAATGCAGCGAGCTGATCTATATTACCGCCTCCATTTGCATCGTCCTCCTGCAGCAGTCTCTTCGGATGAAGCATTACAATATCAGCTATACCGCTCCAATTTTTCAGCACGATCCTGGCAATTGCCGGATCAAACTGCGTTCCTATATTTCTCTCAATCTCTGCTTTGCATTCATCAATGCTCATACTGTCTCTGTATACGCGTTTAGACGTCATGGCATCTATACTATCAGCAATAGCGATTATTCTTGACTCTAACGGAATATCAGTACCGCTTATGCCATCCGGATATCCCCTGCCGTCATATCTTTCATGATGATGTAAAATAATCTGCGAAATATCATACATTCCCTGCGCCTTGCTTATGATATCTGCACCGATTTCGGAATGCCGCTTTACTATGCCGAATTCTTCATCAGTCAATGGCCCTGCCTTTCTTAATATGCTGTCAGGTATTCCCACCTTACCGATATCGTGAAGAGATGCCGCTTTTTCGACATTATATAATGTGGCACTGCTGATACCTAATCTTGAACCGATAAAAAGTGATAATTCGCTTACACGGGCAGAATGATCCGCAGTATATTCATCTCTGGCCTCTAGTGTTGTTACTATGCAGTCAATAATATTCTGAAGATCCCTGGCCAGATTCCTGTCATCACCCGTATTCATGGAGACCTTATTTCTGTACATCTTAATGTCAGCTTCCTGTTTCCATTCACTTACGCTTAATCTTTCGCCGGTCGATTTGAACATACAGCTGTATCCGCTGGCAATGGAGATCTTCCATCTGCTGGTTTCATTATGAGCCGCTATTTTCTTATTCAGCATAGCGCTGTAATAATTAACGGAATTCTTAGGATTGTTCATTACCACAACGAATTCGTCACCGCCTATCCTATAGCACTCACCATCGTTTCCATATACACTTTCTATCAGTCTGGCTGTGGTTATTATCAGTTCATCCCCTGCCAAATGTCCATACTGGTCATTGGTTGACTTGAGCCCATTTATATCCATCATTATGAGCACGGCACCATTTGCTTCCTGCTGTTCTGCCTCTGTCTCTCTTAATTTCTGTTCAAAGGCTCTTCTGTTCTTTAATCCCGTAAGCTGATCATGGGTCGCAAGTTCTTTGTATATTTTTGCCTCTGATATCTTCTGCTCTTCCTCTCTGCGTCTTTTCATATTAGTGCTGAGCGTTGCAGCAAATAACAGGATCAGAAATATGATGATACCCGCAACCAGGCTGTTCTTATAATTTTCATGAGAGCCCGTCCAGTACATAAGCATTGCATTTATGGCACACAGACTGAGGCATATAACACCTGCTTCTATCAGATTGTTTTCGCGATTTCCCCCATATACCAATCTGTTTTTTCTAAGTGTCATAATACATGTTGCTATATCCACATATACCAATATGTGTGATACGACAAGCATATACTGCAGCTCTACTGTTCCTGTCAGGCTTAATACAGTCTGTACTATTACGTTGAGGGCACCAATAATAGTCATTACCTCCAGCAGCCTGCTCTCTCCTTTTATTGTATGCATGACAAATAAGATCATGGGGATTGGCAATATCATAAGCGCCAGGTAACATACCATTCCCGCCACTTCCTGATCGATCTTTACCAGAACCGGCAAATTGGAGTCGGCAGAACGCCATAATACAGTACATATCAAAAAAACCAATATACAGCTGAATCTGGTCTTGTATTCTTTTTTTGCCAGGTAATATATAAGAAATCCCAGGAACAAAAGTCCCAGTAATATGAAAAATATCAATGAAATGATTGTTATAAGCTCACTTGCAATAATTTCGTATTTTGCGTCATGGATATCGCCAAATTCCATCTCGCCTAATACATATATCCCATTTTCCGATGAAGTGTATTTTATCTCGATCTCATTGGTTTCCCTTGGAATAACCACGAATCTGTAACCGGTATATTTTATCTGATCTGACAGTTCCGTAGTATTGGCCTGATACAATCGTTTGCCGTCTGCAGATATGATTATGCCATATCTGTTATTATCAAATCCGATAACTGCATCTATCAGTCTTGCATCTGACATATTTCTTCGGAGTTCTATTGATTGTCCGGCAACTGTTTTTATGCTGCACGGAAGAGTAACATCCTCCGACGTTCCATCCTCATAAACTACTCTCCAACCGGTGTTCATGCGCTCCATTGAAGAAGTATTTTCCAAAAGTTCAGAGGGCTCTATTACTTCCTTTTTGGTGCCCTGCATGATCACTTCAGTTCTTATGATACTGAAAATCGCACACAGCGCTGCAGCTGTCAGAGTTATTATCACAATTGTAAGCAGGGTCCTAGAATTTTTCTTTTCTTTCATTGTAGCCAACCAAGCCCGCTTATGCCAGCACCGTCACCGATAAAAAGCGATCTGTCCTGCCTGAAGAATCTTCGTCAGGCATATGTTTTAAAACAGCACTCCTATTATCTGTGCAGCTGACACCGGGCCAAATGTTCTCGAATCTATTGAATATAAACCTCCGGTATCCGGATTGAGTCCTCTGTTATCTCCTGCCACGAAGAAACTGTTTTCCGGTACTGTAAGAGGATATGTCACATTGCCGGATGTTGCTGCAACCGTCTCTCCTGTGCCATATTCGGATAACTCACCATTTACATACAGCGCACCATTTTTTATTTCCACCTTGTCGCCTGCGGCTGCAACAATTCGCTTGATATAGAACGAGCCGTCCGCATCTCCGTCCAGATAATTCATCGCTATAACATCACCCACGTTATAGATTTTATCAATGCGACTGTAGAAAACCAGCTGTCCGCTGCTATATGTAGGATACATGGACATACCAGATACAAATGAAAAACCAATCAGCGTTCTTGATATCACAAACAGCACTATCAGCACAGCCACTGCCATGCCCGCAATTTTAAGCATCTTGTGTCTGTTCCGTCTAAATCGTTTCTCGTATTTGCTTGTATCTGTGATTTTTTCCTTCATGTGGGCTATATTCTCATGTTTCGGGGCATTTTGCAATAAAATGATATCCCGTTTCGGGTGGGACATTCAGCCTACAGCTTAATCGCTTAGATATCCAAGCACATCTCATACCAGGCTTCGCCGCCCCATTCTGAGACTCCGATACCCCTGTTTTTGAAGCCAAAGCTCTCATACATTGAAACCTTCTCAGGAAGACATGTAAGGATCAGTTTTTTTCTTCCTTTGATTTTCTCTCGTTCCTTATATTGCTCAACTAATTCTCTGGCAAGTCCCTGACCTCTATATTCCGGAAGAACATCTAATCCCAGGAGCATAATATTGGATCCGTCCGGATCATGAACCCTGGCATCGGTAAAAAAATCATCAGTCAAGTGTTCATTATCAGTTGCCAGTCCGCTTAGTAGTCCTGCTATCTTGCCTGTTAACTTATCCTCTGCAACTAATAGGAACTCTGGTGCCCTTTCTACCCTATCAGTCATATGTTGCAACGAGCAGGCTTCATTAGGCGGAAAGCAAATACTTTCAATCTCTGCAGTTACAACCGCTTCGTTCTTACGTACATTGCGGAATGTATACTTTTCATGAAGAAATTCTCTTCTTGCTTCTAATTCTTTATTATTGATCATTTTGATAGTCCTTCTATTTGTACGGAACAAAAATTGCTTTCGGGTGGGAAGTTTTCTTTATTTTCAAATAAAAACTGAGCCATATACGCTGGCATATAGTTGATTCCGTTCTCTCATTTATAATCCTTCGTATGAACCACATATTTGTCTATTATCCGACTGCTAAGCTTTTCACAAAACACGTCTAAGGAAGGATAACTCAAATCCCCGTTCATGTAAATTCGAAATCTACGCAAATCCCCGTTCATCTCTTTCAGCAGGTAATCGCTATTCAGAACCTTCATAGACAACGACTAAAAGTGAAAAGCAGATGCAGGAGGCAATTTAATTATAGGTTTTCCTTGTTAACGTAAGTAAACCTGCTATAATAGAGTTAGCGTTGGCTAACAAGGAGAATCGTATGGAAAAGACAAGTAAATATTATAAGAGTCTTACAATAAAAGAATTCACTGAAGCTGCTGAAAGATATGAAGGCAAGAATGCAGGAATCTATGAGATGTGCAAATATGATTATCCTCAGATTTTAGAGGAAATCGAAAAGGAGTCGTTTACAGATCTGCTGGATGCCGGTTGTGGACCAGCACCAATGCTTTCACTATTATCAGAGAAATATCCAGATAAGAATTATACCGGGATCGATCTTACAGAAAAGATGATTGAAGTAGCCCAGTCCAAAAACATACCCAATGCAGCCTTTGTTGTAGGCGATTGTGAGAATCTGCCTTTTAAGGAAAACAGTTTCGATGTTGTAATCTGTTCTATGTCAGCTCATCATTATCCGGAGATCCAGAACTTCTATAATTCGGTATTCAGAGTACTTCGACCGGGCGGAAGATTTATCATGCGTGACTGCACATTGGACAGCAAGGCACTCAGATGGTTTTGCAAGCATATTGAAATTCCGCTTGCAAATCTTTGCGGACATGGAGATGTTGCCATGCTTCAAAGGGAAGATGTAAGAGCCGGGCTTGAGAAAGCCGGGATGAAAGTGCTGAAGTGTGAGGCTCAGAAAAAAATGAGACTGCATGTGTTGGCCAAAAAGCCAGCGGATTGCGCTATCATATAAACCCAACAATATTTTCAAGGTCATAAAGTGCAGTTCCATTATCCTTTGCCCCATTAACAATCTTCTCATCAAATCCGCTCTCTGAAAACAATGCATAATAGAATTTAGCGTTTGCCTTTAAAGGTGTCAGTTTAGCCTGTGTATCAAGATATTCTGCATAAGAAAACGGAACTCCTTTAAACTTACATTCTCCAACTAGATAGTTTTCTCCAGTCCTATCAATACAAAGCACATCTATCTCTGTTTCTGCAATTCTAAGACCATTCTCCTTTTTTGTATCACGTACAGTTGTTTTGCCAAACCATCTCCCCATTTTCGTATATCGGAACGGAAGTTCATTTTTCTTTTGCTTCTGCCTTACAAACTCCCTGCATACATCCTCAAAAGCAAATGAAGCAAATGCATGAAGTGCCGGCTTTATAGCGTATTCATAAACGCCGTCCACATCTCCATCTTCAAGCTGTGAGTAATTTGCAAAACCAAAGGCATACCAGAAGCGGAAGAAGTTATCCGTCAGTCGATATGTTCCACGACTTGTATTTGCATGTTCTTTTGCTTTTGTATCAACTGAAAACCCTCTTTCTACTATTCCAAGCTCAATCAAATTTTTCAGATATACACTTGTTTTTGATGTATCTTCAACAAGAGACTTTTGGCTGATATCATTAAGTTTTGTATTCCCCATTGCTACTGCCTCAATAATGGAATTATAGATTGGTGTTTCCCTTAATTCCTGATGTAAGAGAAATTCAACCTCGCTATATAAAACGCATCCTTTTGTCAGGATGTTTTTCTTGATATTATCTTCTACAGAAAGTTTTGGATTCCACTGCCTTAAGTAATGAGGAATTCCACCCAGAACTGAGTATGCGATCACTTTGTCACGAGCGGAATAGTCAGGAAAGAATTTTACAGCATCATAGAATCCCATTTCCTTCATCTGATAAATTCCTGTGGCTCTGCCATAGAGTGGATTCTTCTCAGCAAGTAATTCTTTTTCGATAAAACTCATGGCACTTCCACAGAGAATAATCATAACATTACTCTGACGAAATTCTGAATCCCAAAGATTTTGCAAAATGGAAGGTATACTTTTATTTCCACGGCACATATACGGGAACTCATCTATAACAAGCAACTTCTTTTTATCTTCATACGGTAAGTCAAGGACTGTACGAAAAGCTTTTTCCCAATCTTCAAACTCTGAAATGTAATTTCTTGCAGGAATATCTTCCTTAAGCAAGCGAGATGAAAAGTTCCTTAGCTGCACCTTATCGGTTATCTGTGTACAGGAAAAGAAAACATGTGGTTTATCCTTACAAAATTCTCTTAAGGTTTCCGTCTTGCCCACACGACGGCGCCCATAGAGAACGATCAGCTGACCATCATCTGCTTCATATTTTTCATTTAAAAATTTTAATTCAGCCTCTCTGCCAATAAACATATAATCGCCCCCAAGTGCTTCAAATCTGGATTTACTAAATCATGATTTGATTTAATTATAACAACAAACAGAAGAAAATCAAGTTCCTGCTCCATTGTAAATTTCTTTTCTTCTGTGTATTATCTGCATTTTCTCGCCTACCTATAATCACATTTCTGACATTGAATCATGGGAGTCTCTGACTCTTCTCTGTAGAATGCTCCTGACCAACAGCAGATGCTTTGCAAAATCGGGACAACGGATTTTCCTTTTTCTGTAAGGGAATATTCCACTCGTGGAGGAATTTCGTCATAGGATTTCCTTTCGATCATGATGGTTAGCTACCGCACTATACTGAAGCTATAAAATTATCAGATGGAGGTATTCTCATGAACACAGTAAAAGCTTATTTAGAAATCACATTGAAAATTGATGAGGCAAATCGTCCAGCAGCAGCTAAGGTTTACACAGACTATCGTGGACCTTTCCTCGATACCATCGAAGGAGCCCTCACGAAAGACCTTCTGATCCGCGCTTTCTCAAGTCCTTGGATATGCTATCCGACAGCTCCGAGCTTGTCCGTCCGGTTTCATAAACCACATTGCCGTCTGTCCAATTCATCCGCATCCCGCCTTTCTAAGGTTTAATCTTAAATCTGAGGGCTCTCCAGCACAACACTGTTTCTACTTATACCGTTCAGAAGTCGTATCGTACCACCTGGCAGTTCTTTATGCCAAACGACGCAAATTCTTCATTGGTCATATCCTGAAAATAAGATTGCACCATCCGAGCGATGCCATTGTGTGCCACCAGAATATAGGTCTTCTGATCGGACTCCTCCTTGATTTCATCTAGCAGATTATAAATCCGCTGGGCAAGCTGCAGCATGGATTCGCCGCCTTCGTACCGGCATGCAAACGCTTCCTTCGCTTTTTTGAAATCGACTCCATCTCTCGGTGTGGACTCCCATTTCCCGAAGTTCTGTTCCCTCAGCCTCGATTCTTCCCGGCAAGGAACTCCTGTCATGTCTGAAATAATTTTTGCAGTGTCTGCCGCACGGCTAAGCGGCGAATAAAGGATCTCATCCGCCTGGATTGCGCTTTCCAGAATATACCTTCCGGTTTCAGTTGCCTGCTCCATGCCGTGTTCTGTCAACGGGCTATCTGTTGCTCCGCAAATCTTATTTTCAACGTTCCAAACGGTCTGACCGTGTCTCACAAAGTAAAAATATCCCATCGCTAGTTCCTTCTTATATTCTTTCAAGTTCCTTCTCAATCGAGCTATAGTCACAGATAACATCCCGGTCTTCTTGTCTTCAGATAAGTAACTTTATTCCGCAGCTCTGTGGCCTCTCTTAGATCAAGCTTGCAGGCAAGAAGTTTCTCCGTATCATCTGCTTTCCTCGCAATCTTTTCTCCGCATTTATCGCAATGGCCTTCTATTACGACACCTAATTTATCCTTTCGCAGATTATAGCCCGGTTTAAAAGAAGCGACTCCGCCATTTTCTTATATTTTCCCTTATATTCCATAACCACATACCTTCCTTATCGTTTCGGCGCCCCTTCTCATACTTAATTCTAATTTTTTATTTATCAACTCTGCATAATATCAAGCATCTCCTTTGGCGTAACAACAAAGGATTTTACAGGGAAATGCTTTATGTTTCCCGTAACCAGATATGCATCATCGTGTTCCCTGCGACCTTCCATAACCACTTCATAGAAAACAATATCCTTCGGATCCGGAATGATTTCCTCAACCGGAACCGCATCTACAAATATACCTCTGTTAATGATTCCATCAATAAATACGTCTACCACTTTAAGATCAAATTTGAATTTTGGGCGAGCCAAAACCTCCC
>CAVAJR010000015.1:0-53801 GCA_963589005.1 Bacteroidaceae bacterium
TATAAATTTCCAGACCAAAAATGCTTTTAGGGCTACTTTGGTCTGGAAATTAAGATATAAGCGCAGAGAGGGGGAATTGCGCCCTCTGGTTTTGCAACCAAAAAGGAAAAAGTAGTTTATTGCGGAGAACAGTTAGGTAGATCTAGTCATTGTATTACGTGAGCTGTATTAATTGGGCATCGACTACGCAAATATCAGAAAAGGAGAGACGGACATGAAGAGATATTGGAAAACAATAGCAGCGATAGTTCTAGTAGTTGCGATAGCAGCAACGGTTGCACTCTCAACTATGGACTTAAGACTGCGGGCAACGGACAGCGACAGCAGCATCGGAAGCGGGGAAGTTGTAGAACAGCAGATCGAGTTAACAGAATCTGTTGAAGAGAACATACCGACACAGACTCAGGTGCCGGAAACGGCAGAGCCACAGATACAGCAGGTGGAGGTTTATAATACATATGACGAGACCCAGGTGGCTGTAACCGAAGCCGAGACAACTGTAGCTGATGCAGTTGAGCAGGATACAACAGCAACCGAAACAACCTCTGCCTCGGACATTGCAGAAGAGACAACAACCGAAACAGTAACGGAAACCGCAGCGGCAGAGACCACCGCAGAGGCAGCAACAGAAGAAGTCTCAGAGGCAGCTACCACAGCAGCTGAGACAACCTCAGAGGAGCAGACCACAACAGAGGAAGAGACCACATCTGCACCAAACAGAAGCGTCAGATTGAAGACTAACCTCGATGACGGCACCCTGCCATACGAAGGAATGGAAGTAGTTCTTACCGTAGAACTCACAGGCTTCGAGGACTGTCAGTATACCATCAAGTGGCAGCGCTCCACAGACAACATTAACTGGGAAGACATCCCGGGCGCAACAGAAGAGGAATACAGATTCACTCTTACAGAAGAAACTAACGGTTACTATTGGAACGCACAAGTAACAGTTGGATAATAATAAAGCTTTTTAGTAACTACTGTTAATACACAAATGGGGACGTGAAATCATGAAGAAAATAGGATTAGGAAAAAGAATATCAGCTTTGTTGTTATCGGCGCTGATGGCTGTTACCTTAGTTCCATCATCAGTTACTTATGCTGACACATACAACACGAGCAATAGCGGAGGGATTAAGATAGAATTCCCAACAGCTGCAGTAGATGAAGAGCTATCTTCAGATGATGATGCAATTGCAGAGGAAGATCAGGCAAGCGCTCAGCCGGCAAATGAGCAACCGGCAGATGAGGGGACAACCACGGAGACTGCAGAACAAGAGACAGAAGCCTCGGATGAAGATGAGGAAGACCTCTATACATTGCAGATAGAATATGTTTATGCAAATGGCGGCAGAGTCGAGAATACTTACTATGAACTTAAGGAATCAGGCTCAACATTCGAGATAAGTGCACCTGTTAAGGAAGGGTATACGATCTCCTGCGACAAGGAAGGATATTTTAATGCAGAGACAGGCAAGATAAGCGGAACCGTTACGGCAGATCTTGAGCTGACATTAACATATTCTCCTAAAACAGTTACGTATACTGTAAAGCACGAATTTGAGCAGGCAGATGGCAATACAAGAGAAGAAACCGAGACACTGACTGGATTGGTTGGAGACTTGACCCAAGCAGTGGCCAGAACGGAGGCTGGCTATACAGCCATGTCTCCTGTACAGCAGCGCCTTGTAGGCGATGGTACAGTTGTAGAGATCCAGTATTTTTTGAATTCATATACATTCTCGTACGTAAGTAATGGCGGAAACTATATCGCCCAGGAACACAAGAAGTATGGAGAAACTGTAACTATTGATGCAACCAAGACACCTAGCAGGACAGGATATACATTCGCAGGCTGGTATCTGAATGAGGGCTGCACAGAAGCAGCACCAAGCAGTATAACAGTCACTCAGAATATGGAGGTATATGCTAAGTGGACAGAAGATACAGTAGAGTATACTATTGCATATTGGTATGAAAATGCAGATGACACAGATTATAGTTACTATAAGTCAGAAACTAAAACAGCAGTCGTAGGATCACAACAAACTGTTAGTACAGCTACGCCAAAGGACAGCTATTTTACATTTGAGAAGGCTGATACGGTAACTGTTGCAGGCGATGGCTCTACTGTATTAAATGTGTATTTTAGTAGAAAAACATATACACTGACATTCAAGGAAAAACGCAATTCACATACAGCCCTAGCAACAATAACTGCTAAATATGGCGCTTATATTGCAGATAAATTTAATGAAGCTCCGTTTAGCACAACGTACAATGGACGTGCTTGGGAGTGTACAGATACCTCAAAATACGAATATGCATTGCAGACGTTGGATCGTATGCCGAGTTTTGATGCAACGTTCAAATTATATGATCAAAGTAGTTATACAAAAAAACTATTTATTATTATGCAGATGCGGCAGATGGAACAGGAAATGTTCTTCTTAAAGATGTAAATACATATTTCAACTATATCACGTATGATGAAGAGTATCACGAAATAGCAGGATTCGCACGCAAGTCTGCAACTGATGCAGGCTTTGATAGAGACGGAAAAAAATACTTTGACAATAATAATGAAGTAAGTCTGTACTATATTAGAAACTCATACAGTCTTACTTTCATAAATGAGGGTCAGACTGACAAGACAGTCTCTCTTAAATACGAGGCATCTATTAGCAGTGCCCAGTACACTCCGACAAGACCAAGTACACTGCCGGAATATTATGAATTTGCAGGCTGGTATTATGATGAGACATTTAGCAAGGCTGTAAATTGGGACAGTGATAAGATGCCGCTGGATGGCGCAGTTGTATATGCTAAGTGGGCGCCTAAGAGTTTTACCGTAACATTTAATTCTGATGGCGGAACCAAAGTTCCAACGCAAACAGTGGTTGGCGGAGAACTTGTAGCAGATTTCGATGATACAACAAGAGATGAATATGAATTCCTGGGATGGTATGAAGCCGGCAGTGACACACCGTTTGACTTCAAGATGCCTATCACAAGGGATGTTAACTTAACCGCAAAATGGGAAAAGGTTACTATAATAGATTATACTGTCAACTATTATAAGACAGGAACAACCGAGCCAGTATTTGCTACAGAGCAGCTGAGAGGATATGTTGGTCAGGAAGTAAACATAATGTCCAAGACTCATGAGACACTTATTGCTGACCACGTTAGCCAGACCATAACTCTGTCATGGAAGGCTGAAGATAATGTAATCACATTCTACTACTCAGAACCGCATGACATATACTACAAAGTTCAGTATATAGATGCGGTTACGGGTAGTGCATTAAAAGCTGAAGAGGTTCATACAACAAGAAATACAAATGCTGCAGCGTCATACATTAAGATTGATGGCTATGAGGTTAATTCTACAAGACAGATTATCACATTAGACGACGAGGCAAGCGAGGGGGCAATTAAGAATAATATAATTACATTCTATTATAAGCCGATCATAGAAGTAGCTGTAAAGGGTAATACATGTACATTCGTTTATGATGGAACGGAGAAAACAGTCAGCGGCAGCGCAGCGACATGCCAGAAGGTAGCAGGTCAGACGGCTACAGAAATGCCGGATGGCGTTACCATCGACCTTGCTGCCGGTCAGGCTGCCCAGGCACAAGGCACAGCAGCAGGCACCTACAATATGGGTCTGTCTAAAGATAGCTTTGTAGCGCAGTTTGCTGAAAGCAGCTCATACACAAGCGAAAACTGTGTTGTTAGAATAGTTAAAGTAGAAGACGGATGGCTGAAGATAACAGAACAGACCATAGTTCCGCCTACAGATCCGGATACAGACCCAGAATACAAGGGCGTAACTGTTGGTCAGTTAGGAAACGAAATTTACGACGGCAAAGAGTACAAGAAAGTGCCGGAAGTAAAAGACGGCTCAGGAACATCGTTAGTTGAAGGAAGAGATTTTGAAGTAAGCTATACACACAGTGATGATAAGGAAAACTTCACAGATGTTCAGACCATAACAGTAACGATCAAGGGTATCGGTAACTATACCGGAACAGTAACAAGGACATACCAGATAACACCTGCGACCCTTACAGTAACAACACCGAGTGCAGAGAAGGTATATGACGGAACAGCGCTTACAAAGACAGACGGAGCCAAGGTAGAAGGTCTTGTAAAAGAAGAAAAGGTTACATTTACAGTAACCGGAACACAGACCGATGTAGGCTACAGTACGAACACCTATGAAATTAAATTTGTAGGAGAAGCTGGAGCAGACGAGGCTACTACAGCACAAAGAAGTAACTATAAAATAATAGAAGAGAAACTCGGAACACTGACAGTAAAGAACAGTGAAGAGGAGATCGTAGTAACGACCACGGGCGGAACATTCACATATGATGGAAAGGCTCATGGCGCAACAGTAACAGTAGGAACTCTTCCAAAAGGTTATACAGTAAAGACAGCAGAGTCGACAGCAAAGGCAACACACGTAAGTGAAGGAAAAGTAACGGCAACAGCAGACAATCTGGTTATTGTAAATGCCAAGGATGAAGATGTAACAGCTCAACTTAAGATCACAAAGGTCGATGGAGAGATTGAGATCACCCCTGCGCCACTTGCAGTGACAACGCCAGATGCAAGCAAGGTATATGACGGAACAGCGCTTACAAAGGAAGGAACAATAACAGGCTTTGTAAACGAAGAGACGGCAGATTTTGCAACAACAGGAACACAGACCGACGTAGGTAATAGTAAGAACACCTATACTCTTGTATTTGCAGAAGAGGAAGGTGCAAGCGACAAAGCGACAGCAGTACGTAGCGACTACAATGTAAGTGAGACAGTCGGAACGCTTACAGTAACAAAACAGAGCATAGATCCAGATGAGCCAGACGATCCGGATGCATACAAGGACATCACGATTGATAGTCCGATTGATGTACCATATGACGGAGATGCTCATCAGTGGGCACCAACAGTTAAAGATAAGGATGGCAACACATTAACTGTAGGCACAGACTATACTGTAGATTACAGCACGACTGACTTCACAAATGTAACAGGCCTGATCACAGTAACGATCAAGGGTAACGGTAACTATACCGGAACAGTAACAAGGACATACAAGATAACACCTGCGACCCTTACAGTAACAACACCGAGTGCAGAGAAGGTATATGACGGAACAGCGCTTACAAAGACAGACGGAGCCAAGGTAGAAGGTCTTGTAAAAGAAGAAAAGGTTACATTTACAGTAACCGGAACACAGACCGATGTAGGCTACAGTACGAACACCTATGAAATTAAATTTGTAGGAGAAGATGGAGCAGCCGAGACTACTACAGCACAAAGAAGTAACTATAAAATAATAGAAGAGAACCTCGGAACACTGACAGTAAAGGTTCAGAAGATTGATCCGGGTCCAGACCCAGAGAATCCAGATCCAGAGTATGGCGGAGTAGAGATCAATGATCCTGATGACGTGACATACGACGGTGAGGAGCATAAGTTTGTACCGGAAGTTACAGATAAGGATGGCAATCCGTTAGTTGAAGGTAAGGACTACGAAGTAACATATGACGTAGACAACTTCACAGACGTAACGAAGGTAACAGTAACAATCACTGGCAAGGGTAACTACCAGGGTGAAGTAGTTAAGAAATACGAGATCACGAAGCGTGCGATCGAGATCACGGCAGGAAGCGCAAGCAAGACATATGACGGAACTGCACTTACAGAAGATAGCTATGAAGTAACATCAGGAAGCGAAGCTGCAACTGATGAGATCACAAGCGTAACAGTAACAGGCAGCATCACAAATGTCGGAACAGAAGAAAACATTGCAAGCGAAGCAGTGATCATGAGAGGCGAGGTGGATGCAACAGGCAACTATGCAATAACCTATTTGCCGGGAACACTTAAGGTTACAGCTCAGAAGATTGATCCGGGCCCAGACCCAGAGAATCCAGATCCAGAGTATAGCGGAGTAGAGATCAATGATCCTGATGACGTAACATACGACGGTGAGGAGCATAAGTTTGTACCGGAAGTTACAGACAAGGATGGCAATCCGTTAGTTGAAGGTGAGGATTATATCGTAACCTACGATACCGACAACTTCACAGATGTAACTAAGGTTACGGTAATAATTACTGGTAATGGCAACTATGACGGCGAGATCATCAAAACATACGAGATCAAACCTGCTAAGGTAACAATTACAACTGACAGTGCAAGCAAGACATATGACGGAACTGCACTTACAGCAGGCGGACGTATCGAGGGACTGGTTAACGGTGAGGAAGTAAGCTTCAAGGCAATCGGCAGCCAGACATCAGTTGGAACGAGCGAAAATACCTACTCACTTGTATGGGATAAGACAGCTAAGGAAGGCAACTACACAATTGATAAGGTAACGCTTGGAACATTGACAGTTACACAGGCTCCGGAACCGGAGACACCGAGCCAGGATGGCGGCAACACCAATAACCGTGATCATACGGCACCAAGAACCGGTGATGACACAATGAATACGGTACTGCTCCTGATGCTGATTATGATATTAGCAGGCGCAGGACTTGGTACAGCAGCATATGCTTACAAGAAGAGAAAATAATTCGAAGAGGAACGCTTCGGCGATAACCTTGGAGAAGATATTACTGGGAAGTAAGCAAAGCAATTTAATAATTAGGTAACCGGATGCTAGCAGAAGGTTATCTCACGCGAGGGTCAGGCAACTGACCCTCGTAGTTGTTTATAGGTGAGGAACAGCCGCTATGAGGCGGCGATATAATATAAACCCATTGACGGTGGTTCTGGTAAGATTGTATTATTTTAGAACCCGGAGAGTTTACAGTTTCGGTCAGGACTCAGTTGAATTGGTAATGGACATGGACAAGGCAATAGATATTTTAGAATGGGTGAAGTATTGTGACTGCTTGATTTGCCGACTTTTTAGAATGACGGCATGGCGAGCGTGAATATAATATCCGGAGAGAGGAGAGTATTTGCTGATGGACTCAAGGCAGGAATTATTGGAATTAAGGCAGAGCACCGGAATGAACCGCAGAGAGTTTGCGGATTATTTTG
Source organism: Bacteroidaceae bacterium (assembly GCA_963589005.1). Taxonomy (GTDB): domain Bacteria; phylum Bacillota; class Clostridia; order Lachnospirales; family Lachnospiraceae; genus RGIG5612. Next base: position 7,075 of record CAVAJR010000015.1, read on the forward strand.
AGATTCCATACAGAACCGTGCAGGAATGGGAACTGGGGCACAGAAAGATGCCGGAGTATTTGCTTAGGCTAATGGCATACAAGGTTCGGATGGAGGCGATGCTAAATAAACCTGAGGAAAAATAAGAATATGAGTAATCTGGCGAGTGGAGATTATTAGACGTAAGACGAGGTGACATCTTGTAAGGCCGATTGTTCCCTAAGATATTGACTATACGCAATGAGTACAGTATACTGCTGGCATCTGATTGGCAGGAATTGAACGCACGCTGAAAAGAAAAGGCATGCGGACAGTCAAGGCTGACAGAAAATTCAGTTGATTGTGCATGGGTGCTTGATTATAATTAAGTTAAAGGGCGAGCCTTTTGCACGATCTGAAAATGCTAAGAGCGATGCAAGAGGAGAGCTGACTTGAATACTGAGATAGCAAATGCTGTAAACGCAGCAGGAGACAAGGCACAATACGATACCCGAGTTAAGAGGGTATTGGCGCAGAAGATGATACTGGCGCATATCCTTGTGAGGACAGTTGATGAATTCAGAGGAATGAGGCCGGAAGATGTGGCGGATTGTATCGAAGGAGAGCCGCGGATAGGAGTCGTGCCGGTCGAGCCCGGGCTGACCAATGCAGAGAAGGCGGGCGAGGGACGAACTGCGGCTGGAGGAAGTGATAAGGCAGGCCTGACTAGAGATGAGAAGTCAGACAATGGTCGAGCCATGGCCGAAGAAAGTGATACGGCAGGCCTGACTAGAGAGGGAGAGTCAGACAATGAACGAACTGCGGCTGGAGAAAGGGATGCGGCAGACCTGACTAGAGAAGAGAAGTCAAACAATGGTCGAGCGGCGGCCGGAGGAACGGATACGGCAGGTCAGACCAGAGGCGAGAAATCAGAAAAAGCAGGACAGAGGATTATCGGTCTCAACACAGAGAACTCTGAAGTTAATGAAGGTCTGATTCGTTTCGATATTATCTTTTACGTTCGGATGAAGGACGGACTTTCACAGATCATTGTGAATATCGAGTGTCAGAAGGACGAACCGTCAGCATATAAGATATTAAATCGGGCGATCTTCTATGTAAGCAGGATGGTGTCATCACAGAAGGAACGGGATTTCGTAAATACGAACTATGATGACATCAAGCAGGTATTCAGCATCTGGATCTGCATGAATATGGACTGTAATTGCTTGAGCCATATTCATCTGACCAAGGAAGAGATGTTAAAACCGCATGACTGGAAGGGGAATCTTGATCTTCTGAATATCGTGATGATAGGAGTTACGAGTGATGTTCCGGAGCCCGACGAGAATTATGAACTGCACCGCCTGATCGGGACACTGCTTTCTGACAGGCTGAGAGAACAGGAGAAGCTGGAGATCATAGAGCGGGAATACAATATTCCGATTAACAGGGAATTTCGTAAGGAGGTAACAACAATGTGTAATCTGAGTGATGGAATTGAAGAAAGAGCGACAGCGAGAGTAACAGAAAAAATTATTCTTAAAATGTACAATAGAGGTTACACACTAGAACAGATTGCAGAAGTAACGGATGTAAGCGAGGAGGCTATCGAGGAAATCATTAGGGAAAAGGACTTGCTTCTGGTCTAAACGACTGGTCAGAACAGATCTCATCAATAACGAAAATGAGCTTTGAAGAGATTGCGTGGATTACTCTCCGAAAACGAGGCCCTTGTTTTTATTGAATCTGTATATTAAGATGCATTCCCATTGCAAGAGCAAGTCTGTTTAATGTTCCGATAGAAGGGTTGCCGATACCTCTTTCAAGCCTGGAAATATCAGATTGATCAATACCTGTTTGCGCAGCAAGTTCTGCCTGAGAGAGGCCAGCTTTGGCTCTTGCTGCTGATATTGCATTTGCCACAAGCAGATTAATTGGAAGTTTAGTTTGTCCTATATTCACGCCATCTTCGTAGATTGTTTCTGCCTCAATATCCAATTCGTCATTCCAACGGATACCATATGCACCCATCAGGCGTCCGCTTAGAAATAGTTTCCGGTCTTTTAATGCTTCCATCTGGGGATATTTAGAAAAAAGGGCTGACATATCATAAGACTTGACTTCTCCGGTCTGAAAAGTCAACTCTAAAGTGGTGCCTTCTTTGAATTCAAGATTAATAGCCTTGTGAAACATATTAATTCAGTGGCGGGAGCTTCACATACTTCTCAGTCTCTCACATTTCCTCCAGTTCTTTTTGATAATTTAAAATAAATTCTTTTACCATGGCTTTAGCTTTGCCGGGAAATTCTCCTTCCATTATCTCACCAGTAGCAATCAGAAATGGGGCATCAAAATCCTGAGTAATCGCATGTATGTGTGGTGGATTATGTTCTTTGTTCCGCAAATACATTACAATAATGATTCCATAGAAATAACTTATCGTTGGCGTAAGGCATCACTCCTTTCACAATTATTATATGGGATATATCACATAAAGTCAATTCGTAATGTTATATTATACAAGCGGATTTTTTCAGCATATCGGTTATGAACTTAGTGACTGATATCTGGGAAGGGAAAGGGCATTTGCTCAGACTAATGGCATACAAGGTTCGGATGGAGGCGATGCTAAATGAATCTGAGGAGAAATAAGAATATGAGTAATCTGGCGAGTGGAGATTATTAGGTGTAAGACGAGGTGACATCTTGTAAGGCCGATTGTTCCCTAAGATATTGACTATACGCAATGAGTACAGTATACTGCTGGCATCTGATTGGCAGGAATTGAACGCACGCTGAAAAGAAAAGGCATGCGGACAGTCAAGGCTGACAGAAAATTCAGTTGATTGTGCATGGGTGCTTGATTATAATTAAGTTAAAGGGCGAGCCTTTTGCACGATCTGAAAATGCTAAGAGCGATGCAAGAGGAGAGCTGACTTGAATACTGAGATAGCAAATGCTGTAAACGCAGCAGGAGACAAGGCACAATACGATACCCGAGTTAAGAGGGTATTGGCGCAGAAGATGATACTGGCGCATATCCTTGTGAGGACAGTTGATGAATTCAGAGGAATGAGGCCGGAAGATGTGGCGGATTGTATCGAAGGAGAGCCGCGGATAGGAGTCGTGCCGGTCGAGCCCGGGCTGACCAATGCAGAGAAGGCGGGCGAGGGACGAACTGCGGCTGGAGGAAGTGATAAGGCAGGCCTGACTAGAGATGAGAAGTCAGACAATGGTCGAGCCATGGCCGAAGAAAGTGATACGGCAGGCCTGACTAGAGAGGGAGAGTCAGACAATGAACGAACTGCGGCTGGAGAAAGGGATGCGGCAGACCTGACTAGAGAAGAGAAGTCAAACAATGGTCGAGCGGCGGCCGGAGGAACGGATACGGCAGGTCAGACCAGAGGCGAGAAATCAGAAAAAGCAGGACAGAGGATTATCGGTCTCAACACAGAGAACTCTGAAGTTAATGAAGGTCTGATTCGTTTCGATATTATCTTTTACGTTCGGATGAAGGACGGACTTTCACAGATCATTGTGAATATCGAGTGTCAGAAGGACGAACCGTCAGCATATAAGATATTAAATCGGGCGATCTTCTATGTAAGCAGGATGGTGTCATCACAGAAGGAACGGGATTTCGTAAATACGAACTATGATGACATCAAGCAGGTATTCAGCATCTGGATCTGCATGAATATGGACTGTAATTGCTTGAGCCATATTCATCTGACCAAGGAAGAGATGTTAAAACCGCATGACTGGAAGGGGAATCTTGATCTTCTGAATATCGTGATGATAGGAGTTACGAGTGATGTTCCGGAGCCCGACGAGAATTATGAACTGCACCGCCTGATCGGGACACTGCTTTCTGACAGGCTGAGAGAACAGGAGAAGCTGGAGATCATAGAGCGGGAATACAATATCCCAATTAACAAGAAATTTCGTAAGGAGGTAACGACAATGTGTAATCTGAGTGATGGAATTGAGGAGAGAGCAGCCGCAAGAGCAACTAAAAAAGCTACAGAGGAAACTAGGAAAGCTATCATCCTTAATATGTATAATAGGGGCGATACACTAGAACAGATTGCAGAAGTAACGGATGTAAGTGAGGAAGCTATTGAGAAAATCATTAGGGAGAAGGACTTGCTTCTGGTTTAAACGACTGGTCAGAACAGATCTCATCAATAACGAAAATGAGCCCTGAAGAGATTGCGAGAATTATAAACGAAAACGAACCCGTTCTGGCTTGACAGTTCTTATTATATTGGTGTATGGTATTTTGCATTGGAGCGAGACTGGATTCCAGGCTCGCTTAGAGGTGTTAGAAAGAGGCATATTATGCATACAATAGATTTTAATAAGAAACAGAAGATTCACTTCATCGGAATCGGCGGAATCAGTATGAGTGCTCTGGCGCAGATACTTTTAAGCAGAGGATTCGAAGTATCCGGTTCGGATTCCAAGGAGTCGGCGCTCACCAGACAGTTGAGTGAGGAAGGCGCAGTCATTTCCATCGGTCAGTCGTCAGACAATATTACGCCGGATATTCGGATGGTTGTATATACGGCAGCTATTAATAAGGAAAATCCGGAATTAAAGAGAGCTCAGGAGCTGGGAATTGAATGTGTCACCAGAGCAGATTTCCTGGGTCAGCTTATGAGAAATTATGAAACAGCCATCTGCGTGTCCGGAACCCATGGCAAGACAACAACTACATCAATGCTGTCGGAGGTACTCTTAGAGGCCGATACAGATCCGACTATCATGGTAGGCGGAATTCTTCCTGCCATCGGCGGCAATACCCGTATTGGCGCATCAGGCAATTTTCTTACAGAGGCCTGCGAATATACCAACAGTTTCCTGTCATTTTTTCCGACTGTTGCAGTCATCTTGAATGTCAAGGAAGATCATATGGATTTCTTCAAGGATCTGGCAGACATCAGACACAGCTTCAGACAATTTGCACATCTGCTTCCTGAAAATGGAACTCTGGTAATCAATCATTCAATAGACAATCTTGAATATTTCACAGAAGGACTTGACTGCAGGGTCGTTACCTTCGGACTTGACGATGACGCAGATTATTGCGCGAAGAACATTACATATAATGAGATGGCATGTGCAAGGTTTGACATGTATGTAAATGGTCAGAAGTCGGCACACGTTGAATTAAATGTTCCGGGTGAGCATAATATCTATAATTCTCTGGCAGCCGCAGCAGCAGCTGCAGCCGTTAATGTAGATGCTTCATCCGCGGCCGAGTCTATCAGCCGGTTCACGGGTGTAGACAGAAGATTTCAGTATAAGGGACAGATAGGAGGCGTAACCGTTATAGACGATTATGCTCATCATCCGGATGAAATAGATGCAACCCTTAAGGCAGCACTCAATATCCCACATAAGAAACTGTGGGTTGTTTTCCAGCCCCATACATACAGCAGAACAGAGGCATTTATGTCGGATTTTGCAGACAAATTATCCCAGGCGGATGCTGTTATATTGGCAGAGATCTATGCTGCACGAGAGAAGAACATACATGGAGTTTCGTCAAGGGATATCCAGAAGCTTATCGAAGAGAGGGGCACAGAGTGCCATTATTTCCCGACATTTGATGAAATAGAAAATTTTTTGCTTGAAAATTGTCAGAGCGGAGATGTGTTTATAACTATGGGGGCGGGAGATGTTGTATTAATAGGCGATTCCCTGCTTGGCAAATAGTTGTCCACACTATCCACAAAATTTTTGTAAAATCCGTGCAAAAGAAATGTATTTCAAAAATGCAATAAAATATACAAAAAGCTTGTAAAATGCCGCTTATTTGGAAGCGGCATTTTTGATTTCTTGTCAAGGACTTTTTTATCCACAAAATCCACACTTTCCACATATCAACGAATAAGCGGTTTTCTGGATTATGCGGGATTTTTTGGTGCTTTTCAAAAGCTGAACGCTGTGATATATTAGCCGTGCTTCGAGAGACGGCGGCTGTATTACGTATGCCGCGCCCGAGGATAAGAGGGAGTTTGATCAGATGAGTAGTTTCACATTAAAACAGGAGGGATTCTCCGAATATACGACTATATCTAACTGCTTTATAGAGCAGTATATGCCGTATGCTGCCGGAGAATTTGTAAAAATATATATATACCTGCTTAAATGTGTAGGCGAAAGACAGTCTGAGCTCTCTGTGTCCAAGATAGCGGACGTGTTCAATAACACGGAGAAGGACGTGGTAAGGGCACTTAAGTATTGGCAGAAGAAGGGTCTGCTAAAGCTTACCTTTAATGAGGAAAATGTTCTTACATCTCTTAATATTATCCCAGTGACGGAGGCATTTAACAATGCAGGCAAGGAGACGTCCGAGGGTACGATGTTTGGTGTAGTAGATGCTCCGGTTCCCGGTCAGACAGATCCTAAGAAGCAGGCTGCAAGGAAGGCTCAATTTGAAGAAAATAAGAAGCAGCAGATTGAGGCAACTGAGCGTAAGGCTGAAGCAGCGGATGCAGAGGTGCCACAGGTTCCTGCCAAGAGAGAATATTCCAGAGAAGAGATTGATTTATTTTCAGAAAATGAAGATATCATACAGACTAAATTCTTCGCTGAGAAGTACCTGGGTACGACACTTACCAGCAAGGATATGGATACCGTATTTTATATTTATGATTCCCTTCATTTCCCGGAGGATCTGATAGATTATCTGTTCCAGTACTGCGTATCCATGAATCATCGCAATATGCGATATATAGAGAAGACAGCCATCAACTGGGCGGAAAACGGCATAAAAACTGTTAATGCTGCTAAGACGATGGCAGGTATTTATTCCGGGGACTGCTATGATGTGATGAGAGCCTTCGGACTGTCAGGAAGAAAACCAACCAAAGCAGAAACAGAATATGTTTCAAGGTGGACTTTGTCTTATGGTTTTGATATAAATATTGTAGTGGAGGCCTGCAGCAGGACCATGAATCAGCTGCACCAGCCGAGCTTCGAATATACAGATGCAATACTTCAGAGCTGGAGAGCTAAGGGTGTCATGAATATGGAGGACATTCAGAAGGCGGATGCGGCATTTGAAGAGGCAGCGCAGAAGAAGGCTTCAAGGCCTAAGAAGGCAGCAGCCTGCGGCACAGCGAAGAAAACCAAATTCAACAATTTCCAGCAGCGCAGTTATGATTATGAGGCCCTGGAAAGGCAGTTATTTAACAGATAAATAAGGAGTGACAGGTGGGCATTTCAAAAACTGCTTATGAGCAGTTGTTAAGAGAGTATGATGAGAAACAACTTGCTGCGAAGCGAGAGTGCATTTATCGTACACAGAAAATAGAGATGCAGATTCCTGAAATATCACAGATAAACAGCCAGATCGCGGCGATGTCCGTTGATCTGGCTGTAGCACGTATAAAAGGCGAGAAGAAAGAAAAGTCTGAGTATGAAGCGAAAAAGGCGGCACTCATCGCAAGACGCAATGAACTGCTGAACAGAGCCGGATATTCTGAATATGATCTGCAGCCGCATTATGAATGTGAGGAATGTAAGGACACCGGATTTACAGGCGGTCAGAAGTGCCAGTGCCTTCGTTCGAAGATAACGGACATTTTGTATGATCAGTCTAATGTTAAGGATATCCTTGAGAGAGAGAACTTCTCCACATATACCTTCAAATATTATGATGATACCCAGATACCTGAGCTGGAAGGCATGGGAGGAAGTCCGCTGGGTGCGGCTAAGAGGGCTGCAAGGGAGGCTCTTGATTTTACAAGGGATTTTGCTGACAGTACTGAGAATATGTTTATATGCGGTCCGCCGGGTACGGGAAAAACTTTTTTGTGCAATTGCATTGCCAAGTCTGTACTGGATCAGGGATATGATGTAATATACCTGTCGGCTGTCAAACTGTTCAGCCTGCTTGCGGATGACGCATTTGGCAATAAAAAAAATGATGCAGACGAACTCCTTTCGTGTGACCTGCTTATAATCGATGATCTGGGGACGGAATATACTAACAGCTTCGTCCAGTCGTCATTCTTCAATTGTATTAACGAAAGGCTTCTAAGAGGAAAGCATACTATTATTTCAACTAATCTGTCGTTGGTTGAGATTCAGGATGTATATTCTGAGAGAGTGTATTCGCGTATAGCGCAGAGATATAAATTAATAAAATTGTCCGGCAAGGACATAAGGATATTAAAAAAACTGGAGGAATGAAATGCTGAGAGAAGATCTGTCGATCAATACTGTGCCTGTAGGCAATCTGGGAATTATCCCGCACATTAGCTGCGTAGATATGTGCAACAAGGTGGATGCATATATATCGACGTGGCGCAAACATCGTCATAATGAGTATGAGGGAAGTCTGGGACTTGCGGATTACAAGAAGGATTCTTATATTATCAGAGCAGCCAATCCGAGATTTGGCTCAGGTGAGGCCAAGGGTGTCATATATGATTCTGTAAGAGGAAAAGACATCTTTATTATGGTTGATGTATGCAATCATTCTCTCACATATAAGATTGCAGGCAAACAAAATTACATGTCGCCGGATGATCATTTTCAGGATCTTAAGAGGATAATTGCTGCAATAGCAGGCAAGGCTAAGAGAGTATCGGTTATCATGCCTTTCTTATATGAGAGCCGCCAGCACAAGCGTACATCAAGAGAATCTCTTGACTGTGCAATGGGGCTGCAGGAATTATATGCCATGGGTGTTGAGAATGTTATTACATTTGACGCACATGATCCTAGGGTAATCAACTGTGCACCGCTGGCAGGATTTGAGAGCGTAAGAGCATCATATCAGTTCCTGAAATGGCTGTGCAGAAGCGTATCCGATATTACATTTGATGCTGATCATCTTATGATGATCTCACCGGATGAGGGAGCCATCGAAAGGTCTGTATATTTTGCCAGCGTTCTGGGAATTAACATGGGTATGTTCTACAAGAGACGTGATTATTCAACGGTTATAGACGGAATGAATCCTATCGTAGCTCATGAATATCTGGGAGCAGACTTAAATGGCAAGGATGTTATTGTAGTAGACGATATGATCTCTTCCGGCGGCAGCATGATAGATACGGCTCGTGACCTTAAGGAGCGCGGCGCTAAGAGGGTATTCGTATTCTCAACCTTCGGATTGTTTACAAATGGTATGGACAAATTCGACAAGGCCTACGAGGAAGGACTGTTCGATAAGATATTTACCACGAACCTGGTATATCAGTCGCCTGAGCTTCTGGCAAGAGAATATTATGTAAGTGTGGATATGAGCAAATACATTGCATATCTTATCGATACATTGAATCATGATATTTCTATAAGTGATCTGCTTACTCCTACAACCAGAATGAAGGAATTGGTTGAATGCTATAAAGAGGGAAGGGCTCTGTAGGGCCTTAATAAAAAGCCGCTTACTCGTTACAGGCAAATGCCTGTGGAGCAGGCGGCACTCGGTATCGAAAAAGTGCAGCATACAGAGATTGTTATTCTCAATTTGCTGCACTTGTTTTTTATAATGAGAGAGGCAGTGGTCAGGCGAGCGGTTTTTGGCAATAAAACCGCCGCAGGCATCATAAGTTTAGAGAGGCGCTCTTGCAGGAAGGATGCTTTACCACATCTGTAAAATATAAAAAGAGCTGCTATATGTACATTCATACAAACAGCAGCCGTTTTTATATCGATTAATAAAGATAACTTTACATACCGGCGTCTAAGAGAGCCTCCTTGTATTTGCTGAGGATAAGGTTCTGAAGAAAGGCGCGGGTTTCTTGGTTTATAGGATGAACAATGTCCTTATATTCTCCGTCTGGGGTCTTGCGACTCGGCATGGCAATGAACAGTCCTTTTTCACCTTCGATAATCTTAATGTCGTGAACAACGAATACATCCCCAATAGTAATAGAAGCGACTGCTTTCATTTTGCCCTCTTTGTTTATTAACCTTACGATAACATCTGTAATATTCATAAAAAAACTCCTTGTACGTTACAGAATTGTAGTCCATAAGAAAGCAATAACTAAAATATATATTTTGAGACAAAGTTCATACTAGCATATGTATAGAAAAAACACAAATAAATTATATCAATATTTTACCGAAAGTTTAAAAATGAGAAAAATTTATGTATGGACAAAGAAACAAGAATCTTTATAATAACAGTATGTATTTAATAGTAGGACTGGGCAATCCAACAGCAAAATATGAACATACCAGACACAATGCAGGATTCGACTGCATTGATATTCTGGCACAAAGATTATCCGTAAAAGTCAGCCAGTCAGCCCATAGGGCATTACTGGGCAAGGGCCAGATAGGAAGCGAGAAGGTGATATTGGCCAAACCTCAGACTTTTATGAATCTCAGCGGTCAGGCTGTGGCTGCCATTATGAATTTTTATAAAATTGACAATGAACACCTGATAGTTATATATGATGACTCGGATCTGGAGGCAGGCAAGCTGCGTATCAGAAAGAGCGGTTCAGCCGGCGGTCACAATGGCATGAAGGATATCATTAAGATGACTGGAACACAGGCTTTCACACGAATTCGCGTAGGCATAGGGCACCGTCCGGAATATATGGATATGGTGGATTTCGTGCTGGGTCGTGCGCAGGGAGAGGATAAGAAGCTGATGCAGGAGGCCTTCGAAAGGGCAGCTGATGCGGCGCAGGATATTATCACCAACGGTGCAGACCATGCAATGAATGCTTATAATTAATGATAGAATTTTTAACCAGATTACCTCAATATCATATTTTACACAGAGACTTAAGCGAAAGCAGATGTATTCAGATAGAAGGTTGTGTACCTTCTCAGATGGAACATCTGCTTAGTGTGTTGGGAAGGGATTACGACTTTACGGTTATAGTTGCCGCAGATGAGCAGGCAGCGGCCGAGGCTAAGGGGCGTATGCAGGCATTTGACAGGGATACGTTTATTTATCCTGCCAGAGATCCGGTATTTTTTAAGGCAGATATTCAAGGAAGCTATCTGTCTCAGCAGCGAACAGAGGTGGTTCAGCGGATATTTGAAAATCGCAGATGCAGCATAGTAACTACGCTGGATGCCTTCTATGATGAGTTGAGCTCTATTTCCGAGATACAGGAAAATATCATAACGATAAAGACCGGCGGTACCCTTGATGAAAAGGCTTTGGCTGAGAAACTAGTGGGACTGGGTTATGCAAATGAATCCCAGGTTACAGGTCACGGCGAGTTCTCTATAAGAGGCAATATTATAGATGTATTTCCTTTTACTGCACAGGCGCCTTACAGAATAGATCTGTTTGGTGACGAGGTGGACACGATCAAGCTGTTCGACGCCTCAAACCAGCGCTCTGTGGAAAGCGTCAATGAGATAGTCATATTTCCGGGAGCCGATGCAGGATTTTACAAGGATATATCAGAGGATAATGCAGAAAAAGACAGAGGCGCCTCCCAGAGAATTGACGCAGATGCAGCGCAGAAGAAGGGATTCCTGCAATATTTTGAAGGCAGAAAGGTATTATTTGCCATATATGAACCTGTAAGGATAATTAAGAGTCTTATGGGAATGAATCCGCTGGCGGCCAGTGAGGGAGATGTTTCTGAGATAACAGGGGATACGCAGGCCATCTCGCAAAAAATTAATGATGCGAGAGATGTAATGCGTGCTCTGTCACGCAGATCCAGCATATTCTTCACCTCAATCGGGGGCAGCATAGAAGGCGTTGATATATACAGAAATATTACGATAAATGCCAGAAATATAGCTTCCTATAATGGTCGATTTCTGGAGATGGTGGAGGATCTCAGAAAATATCGAAAGGACGGATACAGTGTTGTGCTTCAGTGCGCCAGTGATGTGCGTGCCGAGAACATGATAAAAAATCTTGCTGACAATGGCATAACAATAGGGTCTATTGAAGCGGATCCTGCCCGTAAGATCAAGGCTTCTGATATCCAGGTAACTACGGGATATGCAAGGGTAGGCTTCGAATATCCTGATATAAAATTCTCGTTGATCACCGAGGTCGATATATTCGGACAGAAGAAGACCAGAAAGAAAAAGAAAAAATACACAGGTGATCCCATCAAGGAATTTTCAGATCTTAACGTAGGCGATTATGTAGTGCATGAACAGCATGGCGTCGGCATATACGAAGGAATCGAGAGGATCAAGGTTGACGGCATAGAGAAGGATTATATGAAGATCGGCTATGCCAAACAGGCAAGTCTCTATGTACTGGCAACTCAGTTCGACAAGATCCAGAAATATGGCGGAAGCGAAGGCGCCAAGCCGAAACTGAATAAATTAGGCGGTAAGGAATGGGCCAATACTAAGGCCAGAGTCCGCGCTGCGGTACAGGACATAGCAGAAGATCTGGTGAAGCTCTACGCTGCAAGGCAGATGCAGCAGGGATATAAATACAGTCCTGATACAGTATGGCAGAGGGAGTTCGAAGACAGCTTCGAGTATGAGGAAACGGATGACCAGCTGCGGGCAATAGAGGCCATTAAACAGGATATGGAATCCGGTCGCATCATGGACAGACTTATATGCGGTGATGTAGGCTTCGGTAAGACAGAGGTCGCCATAAGGGCTGCATTTAAGGCGGTTCAGGATGGCAAACAGGTAGCATTCTTAACGCCTACCACCATATTGGCTCAGCAGCATTACAATACATTGGTCAGACGGATGAGCAATTATCCTGTTACAGTCAAGATGCTGTCCCGATTTGTTACAAGCTCCCAGCAGCATGCGACGCTTAAGGAGATGGCAAATGGACAGGCGGACATTGTAGTGGGAACCCACAGGCTGCTGTCTAAGGATGTAAAATTCAAGGATCTGGGACTTCTTGTTGTGGACGAGGAACAAAGATTCGGAGTTACTCATAAGGAGAAGATCAAGCAGCTCAGGAAGAATGTAGATGTAATTACCCTCAGCGCAACGCCTATTCCGAGAACGCTGCATATGAGCCTTACCGGCATCAGAGATATGAGCGTACTGACGGAGCCTCCGGTAGACAGGCTGCCTATACAGACCTATGTAATGGAATATTCTGAGGATGCTGTTAAGGAAGCTATAATGAGAGAGCTGGCAAGAGGCGGCCAGATATATTATGTATACAATCGAACAAGCAATATAGACCTGATCGCAGACAAGATACAGCAGATGGTACCTCAGGCAAATGTTTCATATGCCCATGGGCAGATGGCGGCTAAGGAGCTGGAGCAGATTATGTACAGCTTCGTATCAGGAGAGATAGATGTGCTGGTTTCAACGACGATCATTGAAACGGGACTCGATATATCCAATGTCAATACGATCATTATACATGATTCGGATAAGTTCGGTTTGTCGCAGCTCTACCAGCTGAGGGGCCGAGTCGGACGATCCAACAGAACCTCTTATGCATTTTTGATGTATAAGAAGGATAAATTGATCAAAGAGGTTGCGGAAAAGCGGCTCAAGGCCATAAGGGAATTCTCAGATCTGGGAAGCGGGATCAAGATAGCTATGCGGGATCTGGAGATAAGAGGCGCAGGCAATGTGTTAGGAGCAGAACAGTCAGGCCACATGGAAGCCGTCGGCTATGAACTGTATTGCAAGATGCTGAATCAGGCAGTTGCAGTTCTTAAAGGCGAGAAGCCCGAGGAGGATTTCGAAACAACGATCGATCTGGATGTAGACGGATTCATACCGGCATCATATATTGTTAATGAATTCGAAAGACTCAATATGTATAAGAGGATCTCTGCAATCTCCGGAATGGAGAATCTGGAGGATTTGGAGTTAGAGCTTAAGGACCGGTTCGGAGATGTGCCGAAGGTTACAGAAAATCTGCTCTATGTTGCACTTATTAAGGCCAGAGCCCATGAAAGATATGTAATAGAGATAACCAATGCCAAGGCACAGCCTGCAGGAAATGCAATAAATGGAAAAAATAAGACCAAGGCATTTAAAATAAGTATTCTTAAAACTGCGCCGGTCGATACATATAAGATGCTGGGAGTCTTGAAGGAGCATGCGGATGAACTTAAATTTGTAGCAGATACTAATCCGTATTTTATTTATACACCGGCCAAATCACCTGCAAATCTCAAGGAAACAGGGGAGACTTTAACAGTATTTTTTGATATACTGTTACAAATATTGGAAAAATGATCGATATGCCGCAGGCTGGCGTGCTGCCTGCTCATGCAGGCGGTTAACAGGTAAATGACGGTGGCTATAATTTGCAACAATTACGTAAGGAACAAGTGTTAAATGTCAGAAAGTGAGAAGTATTATGTCTAATATGCAGAAAAAGGATAGTATACTTGTGGCAATGAGCGGTGGGGTGGATTCTTCGGCAGTGGCACTTATACTGCAGAAGGCGGGATTTAAGGTCAAGGGCGCCATATTAAGGATGCATGATGCGGATATGTCGGCTGATGACCTTATTAACGGTAAGCTGCCTGCGTCTATATGGTATGCAAGAGAGGTAGCCCGCAAATTAAGATTGGATTTCTCAATTATTGATATCAGAAAAGAATTCGCAGAGGGAGTAATGAAATTCTTCGCTGAGCAGCATGCCATAGGACATGAGCCGAATCCGTGCATTTATTGCAACAGTGAGCTTAAGCTGCCTAAGATGTTCCAGATGGCCAAGGACTTAGGCTGCAGCAAGGTAGCCAGCGGTCACTATGCCAGAATACAGTATGACGAGGCAGCAGGAAGATATACATTAAGAAAAGCCAAGGACAGATCACAGGATCAGAGCTATATGCTGTATAATCTGACACAGGAGATGCTGGCTGAACTTATTACACCGCTGGGTGAATATGAGAAGAGTGAGGTAAGAGAGATCGCGGCCAAGGCAGGACTTAAGAATGCACATGTCCCGGACAGCTGCGAGGTATGCTTCGTTCCGGATGGCGATTATTCAGCCTTCGTCAGAGACAGGCTGAAGATGGCCGGCGAGATGGGCTTTATTACAGGCGAGATCCCGGGACTAATTCCGGGCAATATCATTGACAGAAATGGTCAGATTATCGGAGAACACAATGGTCTGGTAAATTACGTAGTAGGGCAGCGAACTGGTCTGGATGAGTCAATCCCTGCAGACCTGTGCGTATATCGTAAGATAGCACAGACTAACGAACTGGTTTTGGCTCCGGAAGAAGACATGTATATGAATAGCGTAATACTGGAGAATGTCAATTATGTAAGTCTCGGAGAGATTCCGGGTGGTCAGATGCGGGCAAATGTCAAATTCAGATATAAGCCGCAGGAATATCCGGCAGTCGTAAGCGTGCAGGAGGACGGTTCGCTGAAATTGAAGCTTGACGAGAAAGTTCGCCTATTGGCAGCAGGCAGGAGCGTTACCTTATATGATGATGATTTGCTGATAGCCGGAGGATTCATCAGAGAAACAGGTATGCTGTAGATCTCAGACAGCAGTATCATGTCGAATGTGATTAAATAATATGACGCAGCAGGAACGCATAAGTAAGATCCTGAAGGCACTGGATGAACACTACAGCACAGAGAAAAGATGCTGGCTGAATCATGACAATGCATGGCAGCTTCTGATAGCTACTATATTGTCAGCACAGTGCACAGATGCCAGAGTTAATATCGTAACTAAGGATTTGTTCATAAAATATCCGGATATCAGGGCATTTGCCGGGGCAGATTTAAGAGAACTGGAGCAGGACATCCATTCTACAGGGTTTTATCATAACAAAGCGAAAAATATAATAGCATGCTCCAGGATGCTGCTGGATGTATACGGCGGAGTGGTTCCGTCGGATATAGATGAGCTGGTTAAGCTCCCGGGGGTAGGCAGAAAAACCGCCAATGTTATAAGGGGCAATATATATGATATTCCCTCGATTGTAGTAGATACTCATGTCGGAAGGATTTCCAGAAAGCTGGGATTGACAGTCAATGAAGATCCGGAGAAGGTAGAGCATGACCTGGAGCGAGTCCTTCCTAAGGAGCACTGGATATTATGGAATATTCAGATCATTGCACATGGGCGGAGTGTCTGTACCGCCAGAAATCCGGCATGTGCAGAATGTTTTCTTAACCCATATTGCCCATCGGCGGATAATTGCACCCAGTAACAGGCAGCGTTTTATGCTGGCAGACAAGCTGTGCAGCTGATATAAGCAGCGATACAATCTCGGTATGACAGCTTCAAATTAACTGTACCGTGGCATTTGGCTGTATTATCGATAGCATAGGCGAAAAACAGGCTGAAAAGTGTATCCGAGGACCGGATGATTTGACTGCCTTATCAATAACACAGGCGAAAAACCCGGGCATAATAAATGATATTTGGACGATAATATTTTATATTTATGATCAAGATCGCAGCAGCAGGACTAATTGGATATGAGACGGCAGGAAGGCTGTTTAATGAGCATGAAACAGAGCTCAGGGCACGATTTTCGAAGAGATTTATAACAGATTTTCTGAGATTGTCGGAGGAAAATGTATATATAGATACCGAGAAAATATCTGATGAAACGGGAGTATATATAGACTTTAGTCCTCGAGATAAGAACGCAGATATTAATAAATTCTATGATGCAGAGTCGATATGCACAGGTCATGAGTCGAAAGAAAGCGGCTTGACTAATGATAATTTTAAAGTGTATATTACCACAATCTCAGAAGGCGGGCTTTTTGCAGCGTTATGGAGAGCCTGCGAGGATCTTAAACTCATTTTAAATGGGAAGCAAGCAGACGGCAGGGCAGCTGTCGCAGGGGCGAGACCTGTTGGCTGTGAAGTTGATTTAAACAGCATTTGCATAAAACAGGCGGTCATAGAGATATCAGAACTCTATGATGAGAACCCCTATGAAGCTCCTTCAGACGGGGCTTGGCTTATTATCTGGGATGAGGAGAAGGAAGATGATCTGCCGGAATATTTGCATGATTTGATCAAAGGGGCGGATACGATAGGCAGGATAACTAAGAAAAATACCAGAATATTAACAGGGGCTGAGTCCGTCAGATTCCTGACACCGACTGCAAGGCAGCAGAAGGACATCAGTGATCGCAGGAAAAACTCAGTCAGCATATAATAGATAGATAATCATTCAGAAAGTGAGGAAAATAGAATGTCTAGAGATGAATTATTAAGACTTATTCAGAATAACAGCCGCATTGAATTAAAAGACATGGCGGTTATGCTTGGAACAGATGAGGTTACAGTCGCGAATGAGATCGCGGAGCTTGAGAAGAATGGCACGATCTGTGGCTTCTATACGCTTATAAATTGGGATAACACAGATGAGGAGATCGTTGACGCGCTGATAGAGGTCAATGTCAATACATCAAGAGATCTGGGATTTGATACAATTGCGGAACGCATATATCAGTTTGACGAGGTAAAGTCGTGCTATCTGATATCCGGCAAATATGATTTCCTTCTTATCCTTGAGGGCAAGACCATGCGCCAGGTAGCTAATTTTGTATCAAGTAAGCTGAGCCCTATTGAATATGTAACCGGCACAGCTACACACTTCATTATGAAGAGATACAAAGATTTCGGAACAGTATTAGGTAAAGTTAAAAAAGATTGCAGGGAGAAGATGTCAATATGAGAAATCCAATTTCAAAGGTTGCACAGCAGATGCAGCCGTCAGGTATACGTAAATTTTTTGATGTGGTAGCTGAAATGCCGGATGCCATTTCACTGGGTGTAGGTGAGCCTGATTTTGACACCCCATGGCACATCAGAGAGGCTGGTATTTATTCATTAGAGCAGGGCAAGACCTTCTATACTTCTAATGCAGGTATGCCGGCACTTAAGCAGGAAGTTTCTAATTATTATCAGAGAAGACACGGTCTTACATATGATGCCAAGACAGAGACCTTCATAACGGTCGGCGGCTCAGAGGCTATTGATATAGCCTTAAGAGCAATGGTTGATCCGGGAGACGAGGTTATCATTCCGGAGCCTTGCTATGTTTCTTATGTTCCGTGCGCAGCTCTTACAGGAGCATCTATAGTTCATCTTCCGCTTCAGGAGAAGAATGAATTCAAATTAACGGCAGAAGAGCTGCTTAATGTTATTACAGACAAGACTAAAGTCCTGATGCTGGCCTTTCCTAACAACCCGACAGGTGCAGTTATGACCCGTGAGGACCTAGAGCCGATCGCTAAGATATGTATAGAGAAGGATATCTTCGTAATCTCTGATGAAATTTATGCAGAGCTTACATATTCAGGAGACCATACAACTATCGCATCATTCCCGGGAATGAGAGAGAGAACTGTTGTGATCAATGGATTTTCCAAGGCATATGCTATGACGGGCTGGAGACTGGGCTTCGTAGCAGGGCCTGAAAATATTATTTCTCAGATGGTCAAGCTCCATCAGTTCTGTATCATGTGTGCACCGACCACATCACAGTATGCAGGACTTGAGGCATTAAAGTCAGGCGATAAAGACATCGTAATGATGCGTGAGTCATATAATCAGAGACGCCGTTATGTCGTAAATGAATTAAATGATATGGGACTTCATTGCTTTGAACCATTTGGAGCATTCTATGTATTCCCAAGCATCCAGAGTACAGGCTTGACTTCAGATGAATTTGCCACAAAGCTGCTTGAGCAGGAGAAACTGGCAGTAGTTCCGGGCACTGCCTTCGGTGCGTGCGGCGAAGGATTTATCAGAATTTCCTATGCTTACTCATTAGAGGAATTGAAGGAAGCATTGAACAGGATCAGACATTTTATCAGCGAGCTGTAAATGCTGTGCTATACAACAGCGTGCCGTGAACCTCGGCGTGCAGCCGCAGCTCGAAAACGCCTATGTCGGATGCTTTCTCGAAGCTGCTGCACCGTTGTGGCATGAAATTGTATATAACAACAGCGTGCCGTGAACCTCGGCGTGCAGCCGCAGCTCGAAAACGCCTACGCTGATTGTTTTCTCGCTGCGGACTGCGCCGTCCCGGCACGGCAACATTTGTAAAATGGAATATAAGTTTGCTGTATACGAAAGGGTATTATGAAATATATTAATGAACTGCGCGACGGGGAGCACCTGGCAGGGGTTATATATCTTTGCAAGCAGAAGAACCTTGCTCAGACTAAGAACGGTAAGGACTATGAAAATGTTGCCCTGATGGACAAAACGGGATCACTTAATTGCAAGATATGGGATCCGAATTCATCGGGCATAGGTGATTTCGATGTGAATGATTATGTCGAGGTCTGGGGCAGGATAACTGTATTTAACGGAGCCTTGCAGCTGTCCATAGAGAGGGCAAGAAAGGCATCGGAAGGCTCATACGATCCGTCTGATTATCTGCCGGTTTCGTCACGCAATATAGACGCTATGTATAAGGAGCTTCTGTCTTATATTTCATCTATTAAGACTCCTTGCTACAGACTTCTGCTTGACAGTCTGTTCGTGGAGGATAAGGAATTTGCCCAGGCATTTAAGATCCATTCTGCGGCGAAGTCTGTGCATCATGGATTTATGGGCGGGCTTTTGCAGCATACGATTGGAGTCTGCGCTTTGTGCGAATTCTATTGTAAGGCATATCCGAAGCTCGATCATGACCTGCTGATCTGCGCAGCGTTATGCCATGATATCGGCAAGGTATATGAACTGTCAGATTTTCCGGCAAATGATTATACTGATGAAGGGCAGTTGCTGGGACATATTGTGATGGGTGTTGAGATGATCGGTGCAAGGATCAGGAATATCAAGGGATTTCCGGTTGTTAAGGCTAATCAGCTTAAGCATTGTATAGTAGCTCACCATGGCGAGTTTGAATATGGCTCACCCAAGAAGCCGGCGCTTATGGAGGCGGTTGCACTTAATTTTGCAGACAATACTGATGCTAAGATGGAATCATTTACAGAGATATTGAACAATGCTGCAATGGCTCATTCCGACAGCGGCAGCGGTTGGCTGGGATTTAACAAATTGTTCGACAGCAACCTGAGGCCGACAGTTTAAGCGATATACGTTATATGGCACGTGCATAAACATGTGTTATTGTGTGCCGGGACGGCGCAGTCCGCAGTTTAAATGCTCAATAAAAGTGGAATTGCTACGCTACTTGCGTGCTCCCGCAATTCCGACGACCTTCGCAATCCGGACTATCGTCCTACTTGCTCAGGCCGTCTAGCCCGTCCAATGGATGTACAGCTACACAAGCAAGCTCGTTTAGCTGTACATCCGCTGTCCGGGACTTTTATACCACATCAGCGTAGGCGTTTTCGAGCTACGGCTGCACGCCGAGGTTCACGGCACACGGCAGTGCGTAATTGAGCACGTGCTGGAATTGTTGGAATGTGATGAGAGCATTTATTGAACATTGCAGCAGCATGATGCGCCGTCCCGGCACGCTGTATTTACATTTTCGCTAACAAGAGCGATTAACATGGATTTTATTAGCATATCATGAACGATAAAGTATTACATACGTTAGAATATGACAAGATAGTTGAGATTCTGGCTGGGCAGGCTGGCTCTGAGGCGGGCGCAAGGATGTGCCGTGAGCTAAGGCCTATGAATGATATTGAAAGTATCAGAACTGCACAGCTTCAGACTACGGATGCGGTCACAAGACTTCGTAAGAAGTCTGGGCCGCATTTTGGACAGTTAAAGGACATTCAGCCGGCAGTAATGCGCCTGGATATAGGCGCAATTCTATCATGTGAGGATCTGCTGCAGATCTCATCAATGCTGGATGTTGCGGAAGCTGCGCTCAGGTTCCTGCGGCCTGAAAATGATGAGGAGCCGGAGGATTCGCTGAGCGGATATCTGGCAGCAATTGATCCGTGTGAACTGTTAAACGGCGAGATAAAAAGATGCATAATAGGTTTCGATGAGATCGCAGATGATGCATCTGCCAAATTAAAGGACATAAGAAGACGCCAAAATGCAGCCAAAATGCAGATCCAGAGAACTCTTAATCATCTGGTTACAAGCTCTTCAATGAAAACATATCTGCAGGACAGTGTCGTTACCATGAGAAACGGACGATACTGTATACCTGTTAAGCAGGAGCACAGAGCTCATGTGCCGGGCATGATCCATGACCAGTCGGGTTCTGGTTCTACGGTATTTGTTGAGCCGATGGCTGTGGTCAAGCTTAATAACGATCTTAAGGAACTTACATTGGCAGAAGAAGAGGAGATTCAGGTCATCTTGTCCCATCTGTCTAATATGGCAGCAGCTGAGGCGGACAGGCTCAGAATGAACTATAAGCTTCTGGCAGAGCTGGATTTTATCCTGGCCAAGGCCAGATATTCTGAGAAGATAAGGGGAAATGCTCCTGAATTCAATGAAAATGGCTTCATAGAATTAAAGAGAGCCAGACATCCGCTGCTTCCTGTAAAAACAGCTGTTCCCATCAACCTTACTCTGGGTAAGGAATTCGATATGCTGATCGTTACCGGACCTAATACCGGCGGCAAGACGGTTTCACTTAAAACAACAGGTCTTATCTGCCTCATGGGACAGGCGGGCATGCATATACCTGCACTTGACGGTTCCAGCTTATGCCTGTTCAGCGAGGTATATGCTGACATAGGAGACGAGCAGTCGATTGAGCAGAATCTGTCTACATTTTCTTCTCATATGAAAAATATAATACACATTCTGGATAAGGCGGATTCAGACTCGCTGGTACTTTTAGATGAATTGTGCTCCGGTACTGACCCGACGGAGGGTGCTGCGCTGGCCCAATCTATCCTGATGAGACTGCACCAATACGGAACCAGATGCATGGCAACGACCCATTATTCAGAGCTTAAGGTATTTGCAATGTCAACTAAGGGAGTGCAAAATGCATGCTGCGAGTTCGACGTGGAGACGTTAAGACCTACATACAAATTGCTGATAGGACTTCCGGGCAAGAGCAATGCATTTGCGATCTCTGGCAAGCTGGGTCTGGATAAGCGGCTGATTGAGGATGCCAAGGCCAGAATTGATAATAATAATATTGCATTTGAAGATGTACTGGCCAATATTGAGATAAATAAGAAGAATGCCGAGATCGAGAGAAATCGCGCAAATGCTGCACTTGCTGAGGCCGAAAGGCTGCGGGCAGACCTTGAGAAGGAACGTGCAGAATTGGACAAGAAGAAAAATGATATTCTGAGGGATGCCAGAAGCGAGGCCTATGAGGTGCTGCAGCAGGCCAAAAATTACGCCGATATTACTATTAAGGATATTCGCAAGGTATCTAAGGATGTGAATCTGTCAGCACTTGAGCGCACAAGGACTCAGGTAGGCAAGAGGGCTAAGGATGCCCTCTCGGACCTCGGTGATGCTGTGGAAAAACGCAAGACAGTCAGGAAGAAGCTCACACCTGAGGAGGTTGTTAAGGGCACGCCGGTAAGGGTAATCTCGTGGGGCATGGATGGCATTGCTGCATCAGCCCCTGACAGCAGGCGCAAGGTCAGCGTGCAGTTAGGTTCCATGAATATGGATGTATCACTTGATGACCTGGAGGTTCTGGATAAGATGCCGGAGGATACATCTAAGCCGAAGTATGCCAAGGGTACCAGAACGGGAGTCGGAAATATCCAGTATTCCAAGGCATTGGGAGTCTCAACTGAGATTAAGCTATTAGGGCTTACAGTTGACGATGCATTACTGGAACTGGACAAATATCTGGATGATGCATGTATGGCACATCTTGAAAAGGTACGCATAGTACACGGCAAGGGAACAGGCGTGCTGCGAAATGCTGTAAGGCAGAAGCTTCATCGTGACAAGCGAGTTAAGAAGAGTTATCAGGCTGAGTACGGCGACGGCGATGCCGGAGTAACTTATGCGGAACTTAAATGATGACTGTTATGCTGTTTTGATAAATGAATGGAGACGATATGTTTAATATAGTGCTTCTGGAGCCGGAGATTCCGGCAAATACAGGAAATATCGGAAGAACTTGCCTTGTAACAGGCAGCAGGCTGCATCTTATTGAGCCGCTGGGTTTTATATTGAATGATAAGAATCTAAAACGTGCGGGCATGGATTATTGGAAGGAACTGGATGTAGTCCGTTATGACAGCTGGCGGGATTTCGTATGGAAGAATGCTGATAAGATCAACTTCCCCCAGGCAACGCTGCAGGCTGTCAATTATCAGGAGTCTGATCACGGCAGAGCGTTTAGCGGTTGCCATGAAACGGATGCCGGCAGCAGAAATGATACAAATGGGATCGCTGTTAAGTCTAATATCTGGATGGCTACAACGAAGGCACGAGCTACCCATGATGAAGCGTCATTTAAGGATGGCGACTATATCATGTTCGGCAAGGAAAGTGCAGGAATCCCGGAGGAGATCCTGATGGATAATCGTGATACCTGCATCAGGATCCCTATGATGCATGAACAAAGAAGCCTAAACTTGTCGAATTCTGTAGCGGTCGTGCTGTATGAAGCCTTAAGGCAGAATAAATATCTGGATCTAGAACTTCAGGGTCAGCTGCATTACCATTCCTGGGATGAATGATGCTGCTGCGCCGTCACGGTACATGAAATATATCTGGCGTGCCGTGAACCTCGGCGTGCAGTCACTGCTCGAAAACGCCTTCGCTGATTGTTTTCTCGCAGTGAGCTGCGCCGTCCCGGCACGCCAATATATGTTGTTACAACGAAATCTTGTACGCATCTTCAGCCTCGTCCGGATTATGCGAGATTATGATCAGCATCCGATTCAGAGGCTTTCCAGCTGCATCAACAGCCTGATCTGTATATTTGTGAATGACATTCAGAACCTTGCGGCGGGTGTCTGTATCAAGTCCTCTGGTGGGTTCATCCATCAGATAAATATCTGCATCCATAACTAAGGCTCTGGCAAGAGCCACTCTGCGGGCCATGCCGCCTGATAATTCTGAAGGCATGCTGTGAAGTTCGTTTCCGAGTCCCAGTTCCTCAAGAATTGAGATTGCTTTATTTGTGATCTGCTCATAGGAGGCCGATGATAAATTTACAGTAGCAGTATTTAACTGAGCCGACGGGTTTATGCCTAATGAATTGTTATACTTGCATGAATCCGGCTGCTTAATAGGTGAGCCGGTATGCTTAGCTGCAAATGAAGCATTTTCCAGTACATTCTCCCATGTAAGAAGCCGGTCTTCCTGAAATACGGCAGACACAACGCAAGGAGCACTATTGTCAGCAGACATAGATACGTCTCCTGAGTCTGCAGTTATAAGCTGCAGCAGCAGATTGAAAATTGTGGTCTTGCCGCTGCCGGATGCTCCTGTAATGCATACGAATCCGGAATCGGGAAAGACGATGGTCTTATTATCAAATACTGCCTTGTCACCGTATTTTTTTGTTACATTTCTGAAAGTGATCTTCATATTATCTGTTTTCTTCAATATTTCCGGCAATCCGATCTGCAATGATATTTTCATGCAGGATATTAAGAGTCTCATTACTACTTATCATGCATTATCATGCCGCAATTAAATTTTTCTTAAATATATGTGAAAAAACGTGAAAAATCAATAATAAGAACCTGCCATAGGCTGAGTGCATTTATTGTATGTATAAAGAAAGTGGCGATATGCTGCTCATACCGCCACCCATTTTTGTAATTTATGCAAACTATTTATGCAGCCTGAATCTGCTGAACAACCCTGACTTTTCCTCTGCAGGAATATCATCTGAAGAGATGTCTGTCAGCTTATAACCTATGCTGTCTAACTCTGCTTTGAGATCATGCTTGAGCATCTGAAGCGGAAGGTTTTGCTGAATCTGAAATTCAAGCCTGCCGTCTGAAGCGGATGCATTTATCTTCCTGGCATCAGGAAATGCCCTGCGCACGGCATCCTTAACATGGGCTTCACACATGCCGCACATCATGCCGTCAATATTTGCCTTTACCTGGAGCATGTTTTATCACCTCCGCATTTGCTTGATTTAGGACTTTTGGTGCTGCCGCATGAACCGCTGCATTTGGTGCATCCGGAACATCCATAGCTGCATCCACCGCTTTTGTGTGTCTTGATTGCTGATCTGATGCAGAGAACACACAGAAGGGCAATTATTAAAATAATAATTATATCTGCAATCATTGACATTTCACCTCATTTGCATTAAGCAAATTGCTTCTTTTTGTTAGGATCCTTTCTGACCAGAAGGAAAATTGCGATTGCAAGCAATGCATATCCTACTACTGTAGCGGCATTAAATGCTACCTGACCTGTCCAGGTACCCACGAGCTGGTAGATAATAAGTGTTACGCAGTAAGCGGAAACATTCTGGAAGATAATTGATAACCAGAAATGCTTCCTGCTGCCGACTTCTTTGGCCATGGTTGAAATAGCTGCAAGACATGGTGAGTCGAAGCAGTTAAATATAAGGAATGAAACTGCCGCAATGGATGTCGGGAAGAAGGCCGCAAATGCGTCATGCATAGTTGGTGCATATTCCTCAATCTCAACTCCCAGTGATGAGAGCAATGACATTGTAGACACGATACCTTCCTTGGCAACGAAGCCTGACAGAGATGATGCAACTGCCTGCCATGTTCCGAATCCAAGTGGTGCAAATATCGGTGCAATGAATCCGCCGATTGCTGCAAGAAGCGAGCTGGAGGTATCATCAACCAGTCCGAAGGAACCGTCTGAAACTCCAAAGGAGCCGAGGAACCACATTACTACGCAGCACAGGAAGAGGATTGTGCCCGCCTTCTTGATGAAAGCCCATACTCTCTCCCATACATGCAGGAGAATACCCTTAAGAGAAGGAAGATGGTATGCAGGAAGCTCCATAACGAAAGGCACAGGATCACCTGAGAACATCTTAGTTTTCTTAAGAATGATACAGTAGATAACAACAAGGAAGATTCCGCCGAAGTACATGGCAGGAGCCATCCACCATGCACCGCCCATAAGGAATCCGGCAATAAGAGCGATAACAGGAAGCTTGGCACCGCATGGGATCATGGTTGTTGTGATCATCGTCATACGTCTGTCTTTTTCGGACTCGATAGTTCTTGTTGCCATGATACCAGGAACGCCGCAGCCTGAAGAGATCAGGAATGGAATGAAGCTCTTGCCTGATAAGCCGAACTTACGGAAGATCCTGTCCATAACAAATGCAACACGTGCCATGTATCCGCAGTCCTCAAGGAAGCTTAAGAATAAGAATACAATAGCCATCTGCGGAACGAATCCGATAGGTGCACCGATACCTGCGATAATGCCGTCAACAACAAGTGAATGAACAAGGTCGGAGGCACCGATGGCATCCAGCAGAGCATTTGCCCCATTTGTGATCCATTCTCCGAAGAGAACATCGTTAGTCCAGTCTGTAACGATAGTACCAAGTGTTGTTACCGCAACGTAATAGACAATGAACATAACAGCAATGAAGATAGGAAGAGCCAGGAATCTGTTAGTAACGATCCTGTCAATCTTATCTGAGAGAGATAATTCTCCATGCTGTCTCTTCTTTCTAACAGTTTTGCTGATTATGCCTGTAATATAATCATATCTCTGATTTGTAATGATGGATTCGGAATCATCGTCAAGCTCAGCTTCACAGCTCTTGATATGTTCTTCCAGGTGAGCCTTAAGCTCCGGAGATATTTTAATATTTTCAAGTGCCTTCTCATCACGCTCGAATACCTTGATAGCATACCAGCGCAGTTCTCTTTTATCGACGATTGGTTCAATTGACTCCTCAATATGAGCAAGGGCATGTTCAACAGGACCATGGAAGACATGAGGCAGCTCTTGCTTTTTGTTGGCTTCTTTTATACAGATTTCTGCAGCTTCAACCAGGTTTTCACCCTTTAATGCAGATATTTCAACGATCCTGCAGTCCAGTTCCTTGCTCAGAGCTGCTATATCAATAAAGTCGCCGTTCTTACGGACAATATCCATCATATTGATGGCAACAACCACCGGAAGACCAATCTCGATCAGCTGAGTTGTAAGATAGAGATTACGCTCGATATTTGTACCGTCAATAATGTTCAGGATAACGTCAGGCTTCTCCTGAACGAGATAATTACGGGTAACGACTTCCTCCAGAGTATATGGACTAAGTGAGTAAATGCCGGGCAAGTCCTGTACGATAATGTCCTTGTGATTTTTAAGTTTACCTTCTTTTTTCTCAACCGTAACACCCGGCCAGTTTCCTACATACTGATTACTGCCTGTCAGAGCATTGAACAGAGTAGTTTTACCGCAGTTGGGGTTACCTGCTAAAGCGATTTTAATACCCATGATCTTTCTCCTTATTTCATTTCCAAAATATCTGCGTCGTCTTTTCTGAGGGTAAGCTCGTATCCTCTTACGGTTATTTCCACAGGGTCACCTAACGGGGCAACTTTGCGGACATAAATCTGGGTGCCTTTTGTGATTCCCATGTCCATGATGCGCTTCTTGAGAGCACCAGTTCCATGGATCTTTACCACTTCGGAGGTCTCTCCGACCTTAACATCTCTTAATGTTTTCATGTTATCATCCCT
This sequence comes from Bacteroidaceae bacterium, assembly GCA_963589005.1. Taxonomy (GTDB): domain Bacteria; phylum Bacillota; class Clostridia; order Lachnospirales; family Lachnospiraceae; genus RGIG5612. The sequence continues at coordinate 34,471 of CAVAJR010000015.1, forward strand.
TCCTTTATTAAAATCTTATATGAAACAGATCCTGAGGTCTGCCACACGTTTTTCTCTGTCGGTTTAATTTATATCAACCATGATCCTGCGAGCCATTTCCTGCGTAATAGCAAGCCTTGAACCCTTGAGGTTGACGATTACATTGCCGTCGCCGCTGGAGCTTACGACATCTGCCTGGGTGCCGACTACAAATCCCAGATCCTCCAGGTGCTTTTTCATCTCTGGAGAGCCCGAGATTTTAGCAACCAATATTTTATTTCCTGTTTTAGATAATGTTAGCGGAAGCATACCATTCTCTCCTTTCGTCTCAAAATAAGTTCCTTGCTTCAGGAAAACCGGATAATTCTGTCTTCCATTTTTGCCAAAATAATAGCATCCGACATATATTTTGGCTTTCAAGTCCCTTCCTGCCAGATGCGAATCCAGTTTTATTAGTGTCTTCGACTAAGTTAGCGACAGCTTACAACGATATGACTTTATTGTCAATATCGCGCAAGAAAAACATTCATCATACATTTTTATATGAGCTATGAATCCCGATGTCACGGTATGCATGGATACCCTGGAGATTTTGGGAAATTAAAAAGGCAGCCATACCAACGAGTATGACTGCCTTGATATAAGGCTTTATTTAAAGGAAAATTGATAAAATATCCGGTCTGTGTCAGTTAAGACCGAATTCGTGTCCGAGGGCGATGAAGCGTGACTTAGCCCTTTCGATGCGGTCGTAAGGAACGCAGTAAGCGATTCTTACCCAGCCTGGACAGTCAAATGCTGCGCCGGAGGATACAAGGATCTGGTATTTGTCCTTAGCTGCGGCAACGAAGGCTTTGTCGTCTTCGATAGGTGACTTCATGAACAGGTAGAAGGTGCCCTGCGGTTTGGCATATTCGAATCCGGCTTCATCAAGAATAGAAGTAAGGAGCTTCCTGTTCTTGTCATAAATGCTCATGTCGCACAGATCATTCATTGCATTGATTATCGCAAGCTGCTGCAGTGAAGGAGCATTAACGCATCCTAAGACTCTGATTCCGATGGAGGAAGCAGCGATGATATCATCAGCCTGATCTAACTCATCCGGCATCAGAAGATATCCGATACGTTCGCCCGGAACAGACATGGATTTGCTGTATGAGTATGCAACCATAGTATTTCTGTAATATTTGGTAAGGAACGGAACCTCAACCCCATCATATACGATCTCTCTGTATGGTTCATCTGACAGAATGAAAATAGATGTGCCGTATTCCTTCTGCTTATCTTCAAGTATAGCAGCCATCTTCTTGATAGTTTCTGCATCATATACAACGCCTGAAGGGTTATTAGGATTATCAATGATAACTGCTCTTGTCCTTTCGTTAATGGCAGCAGCAAACTGCTCCATGTCAGGCATAAATGTAGGCGGATTAGCAGGAACAACCTTGGTAACACCGCCGAAATTAGAGATATAATTTCTATATTCCAGGAAGAAAGGTGCAAATACGATGACTTCATCACCAGGATTTATAATAATCTTAAGTGCGATAACCAGAGCATTGGCTGCGCCAACTGTCATTGTAACATTGCGTGCTGCAAAATTAGTTCCGAAGCGCTTGTTCAGATTCTCAGCTATAGCCTGACGGGACTCGTCATATCCGGCATTGGACATATATCCATGAAGTTTCATCGATTCAGTATTGTTGATAACATCGATCATGGATTTGTTCATTGCTGCAGGAGTAGGCGTGCTGGGATTGCCCAGGCTGAAGTCGAAAACATTTTCCGCACCGTACTGCTTGATCATTTTCTTGCCTTCTTCAAACATGGCTCTGAGTGTAGAACCGGTTGCAAGAAGTCGCTGCATTTCTTTAGAAATAACTTCCATAATATATCCCTCTTTTAATAAAATTTTCTTCAGCCATTTTAGAAAAATCAGAGCCTGTTATATGCCCTGTCAGATTTCATGCTCATCAGGCACAAATATTAATGGCTGTATATCATCATCGTAGATGCATGATACTTTAACGCATAAAAGTGTTAAAGTGAATGTAGGGAGATTATATTACCCTTTTAATAAAAAAGCAAGTCCTAACAGACATAAGGTTGTTATTTAATTTTCTGTATATTATAATGAGCTCGTCTGAGAGTGTCGGAGGTGCTTCGGCTGCCGACAGGCGAAATATAAGAAATATAGTGAATTTAACTCCGGCTGTACCGGATATACGGAGGGCAGCTTAACATGAGGATTTTGGATATGAAGAAAATAATAGCAATGATATTGTGTGCGGCATTTTGCGCGTTCTGTTTGGCCGGATGCGGCGAGACGCAGCCTGTGGAAGAGGAGACAACCATAATTGAAAATGATGCGGCTGTAGTAGGAACATGGACCGAAAGTAATTTTGATTCCGGATATACATTTAATGCTGACGGAACAGGCAAGGATCTGTTCTGGGATCTGTCCTTTAGTTATACAGCACTGGATGGAGTTATCACTATTACATATGATGATCAGACATATGCATCTGATAAATATACATATACGATAGGTGAAAACAGTATCTCCATGGCTCGCCAGTCAGACGGAGGAACTTATACATATACGAAGAATTAGATCAATGGTCAGTAAATATCTGCTGCCGGACAAGCAAAATCCCACGGCGGATATTTAATGATAATTATGATGAAGATGGGTTAGTTGTGCCGGCGCTGTTATGGCGTCGGCATATTGCGCCAATGGCGCGGAAATGGGGTATAAATGAATTCAATACTTGCTGCAGCCTCAATAGGGAGTCTGCTTGACATGACATTTGCAGGATTTGACATGGGTGCGTTCCGGGCATTCGGGAGCATCAGCTGTGAGTTCCTGAATTGGGTTGCCAAGGCATTTACAACCATGGGAACTGTAAGCTTTACAGTTATGATCGCACTTCTGGGAGTGCTCCTTATATTCTTTAAGAGAACCAGAAGACTGGGATTTGCAATAGTATTTGCTGTTATTATCGGAACAATATTAACAAATGTTATCGTAAAACCATTGACTGTCAGGGTAAGACCGTATAATACGCTGCAGGCGGTTCAGGATTATTTCGGCTGGTATACTAATGCAGGTATGCTGTCGGAGAGCGATTATTCATTCCCTTCCGGTCATACAACGGCAGCAATGGAACTGGCTGTAGTATTATGTATCTGTCATGCCCGCGACGGCAAGAAGAAGATAGCGTGGATATTCCCGCTGACCGCGCTGTTAGTCGGATGCTCAAGGATCTATCTCATGGTTCATTATGCGACAGATGTTATAGCAGGTGTGATCATAGGTCTTATAGCAGGTATAGTCGGATATGCTTTAAGCTGTCTGGTTGTACGAAAACTTAACCCGGACAAGGGATTTGGACATATAGATCTGGAGAGAGTATTTGCTGACAAACGCTGCGGCAGGCTGACTTCTAAGCAGGTGGCGCCGGCTCTTATATGCACGGGTCTTATAATATATTTGATAGCCTTTATTCCGCTGATAAGACCTGCCGAGGACGTCTTAAGATGTGCATACGACGGCGATTATAAGTGCTATAATGAAGCAAAAACCAGCGACAAATATGCTCCGATAGACGGCAAATATTATTGCAAGCAGCATTATAATCTGGCCAAGGAAGCATATGAAAATGCAGGAACTAAAGAGCAGACAACTGAGGCAAATGAGCAGACGACAGCTGCTGAGGCACAAAACGACCAGACCACAACGCAGACCCAGACAACATTGACAGCGGCTAATTAAGTAACGGATGAATGAATTCGAGATTAGGAATTTTAATATTCAGGAGGAGTTAAATAACCTTCCCACAGGCCCGGGAGTATATCTGCATCATAATTCCAAGGGCGAGATCATATATATTGGCAAGGCGAAAAATCTAAGAAACAGAGTAAGGCAGTATTTTCAGGAAACCAGAGACAGGTCGGTCAAAATCCGAATGATGGTATCACATATAGCATATTTTGAATATATTCTGACTGCAACAGAAAACGATGCATTGCTTCTGGAAAACAGACTGATAAAAAAATACATGCCTAAATACAACACCCTGCTGAAGGACGGCAAGACATATCCGTATATTAAATTGACTGTAGGAGAGGATTTCCCGAGGCTTCAGAAGGTCAGAAATGTCTATAAGGACAAGAATAAATATTATGGACCATATCCTCATGAGGCAGCGGTAAATGAGATAATTAATCTTCTTAATACTGTATACCATCTGAGAACCTGCAGCATAAAGCTTCCGGAGGATATGGGCAAGAGAAGGGCGTGCCTGAATTATCATATAGCAAGATGTGATGCTCCCTGCGAGGGCAGGATCTCGAAGGAGGAATATGCACTCAAGGTGGCGCAGGTTAAGAAGTATTTAGATGGCAACTCAAGTGACATCCTGCAGTATCTTAAGGAAGAGATGGAAGATGCATCTGCCAAAATGGAATATGAACGGGCAGGTGAATGGAAGGAATTACTATTTGCTGCAAGGAAGATAAAAGAAGACCTGTCAAGGCGCAAGGACTGGATGATCCTGGAGCAAAACGAAGAAAATATCAGAAATGATGAGGTGCAGACAAGAGGAGCAACAGAGCAGCTGTCGGACATAATAGGAATAAAATATGCCCGAAGGGTAGAGTCTTATGATATATCCAATACCTCCGGCTGTGAAAGTGTAGGGTCTATGGTGGTCTATGTGGACGGACGGCCTAAAAAGAGCGATTACAGAAAGTTTAAGATAAAAACCGTAACAGGTCCTGATGATTATGCCAGCATGGCAGAGGTATTAAGGCGGCGTCTGCTTCATAAGGATGATAACGCATTTGGAGAACTGCCGGATCTTATAATGATAGACGGCGGCAAAGGACAGGTTCATGCGGTGCTGGAAGTTATAGATGAACTGGTTGGCGAGGGCATGCACGAATTGGCGAATATCCCTGTTTGCGGAATGGTCAAGGACGACAGGCACAGAACCCGAGGTTTAATGTATCGTGATCAGGAGTATATTATAGACAGGAGGTCAGAAGCCTTCAAATTGATCACCAGGATACAGGACGAGACTCATAGATTTGCGATAGAATATCACAGAAAATTGCACAGCAAGAGCCAATTGCATTCTGTACTTGATAATATAGAAGGCATCGGCCCGAAACGAAGAGTTGCACTGATGCGCCATTACAAGTCTCTTGACAACATAAGAGCAGCTACCGTGGAGGAATTAAGCCAGCTGCCCGAGATGAATATTAAGGCAGCAGAAAACGTCAGGGAATACTTTGCTCTAAACGTCCTGTCCGGCAGATACGAGTGAGCCGTGCATGCACGAGCGAATTCGTATCTATCGGACAGGCGAACCTGCATGAGCAAGAAGAGCGGCAGCTCGGAATGCGAATGCAGGTTGGATTGCGAGAGCACGAAGTGCGCAGCAATCCACGTTTAGAAGAAAGGGCAGATACGAGTGAGCCGTGCTTGCACGGGCGAATTCGTATCTATCGGACAGGCGAACCTGCACGAGCACGAAGTGCGCAGACAAGCACATTATATAAGAAGTTATAAAAAACGATGATGAACAGGAAGAAGGCTATGGAGAATGTTAATTCAGCTGACTGCCAGAAGAGCGATGGCGGCAGATTTATGTCTAAAAATTTTGTTACAGGTAAGGAACTGATGGAGGGGCTTACCCTTAAGTGCCTGACGCCGGAGATCAATCTGAAGAAGGTATATATCTCTCAGAAGAGTATAAACAGACCTGCATTTCAGCTGGCCGGATACTATGAATTCTTCGATCAGGAGAGGGTTCAGATATTAGGCTTGGCTGAAACTGAATATGTAAGCCATCTTACCGATGAGGAGCGGCTGGAGAGATTCGATAAGCTGTTTTCAATGGGATTTCCTGCAGCGATTCTGTCCAGAGGCATCACTCCGCGTCAGGACATTATAAATGCAGCTAACAGATATAATATACCGTTGTTCGTGTCTGACAGAGATACAGGCAAGCTGATAGTTGACGTGGTTTCATTTTTAAATGAGCAAATGGCCGAGATGGAGACCAGGCACGGTGTACTTGTTGATGTATTTGGCGAAGGAATCCTGATTACCGGTACCACAGGCATAGGTAAAAGCGAGACTGCTATAGAACTTATAAAAAGAGGACATCGACTGGTAGCTGACGATCTGGTGGAGATACGCAAGACGCCTGATATGCACCTTCTGGGTAAGGCTCCGGAGATTACAAGACATTTTGTTGAGCTGAGAGGAATCGGCGTAGTAGATGTTAAGTCTCTGTATGGCGTGGAATGTGTTAAGAGTTCTCAGCGGATCAATATGAATGTGCATTTGGAGCAATGGGACGGAAGCACCTATTATGACAGGTTAGGACTTGAAGAAGAATACGAGGATATCATGGGCGTTAAGATCGTTAAGCATACTGTACCCGTGCGTCCCGGCAGGAATCTTGCTGTAGTAATCGAGACCGCAGCCGTTAATAACAGACAGAAGAAGATGGGATATAATGCTGCACAGGAGATGGTTGACAGAGTAAGACGGGAAATAAGGCGCAAGAACAGCGAAGAAGAAAGTTGAAAGTGCGCAGATAAATATAACGGAAGATAATAATCATATGAATATATCAGAGAGAACACTAAATAAATTAAAGGAAGTGCTGGGAAGCGAAAATGTCAGGCTTAATGAGCCCATGAAGGCTCATACAACCATGAAGGTAGGCGGTCCGGCAGCGCTGTTCCTGACACCTGAAGACGAAGAGCCAATCAGGGATGCACTGCAGATATTAGAAGAGGAAAATATCCCTTACTATATACTGGGCAATGGTTCAAATGTCATATGTAAGGATGCCGGATATGAGGGTGCGATCATTTGCCTTGCTGACAGATACAAGGGATTTGAGACTGCAGAAGATGACGGCGTGACTGCCAAGGTTATTGTCAGGGCAGGCACAGATAATAAGGAATTTTCGGAAGCAATGATTAAAGCCGGTCTGGCAGGATTTGAATTCGCATCCGGAATACCGGGTTCAATAGGCGGTGCCACTGCCATGAATGCAGGGGCATATGATGGAGAGCTTAAAAATATTGTTACCTGTGTTAAGCTGCTGGATAAGTCGGGTAATATTATTACAAAATCCAATGAGGAGATGGAATTCGGGTACAGACATTCCCTTGTAAGCGGCGGAGAATATGTAGTGCTGGAAACGACATTTGCCCTGAAACATGATAACAGGGATGACATACAGGCGAGAGTAGATGATCTTACAGAGAGGCGGACGAGCAAGCAGCCGCTGGAGTATCCTAGCTGCGGTTCTACATTTAAGAGACCAGAGGGATATTTTGCAGGCAAATTGATCTCAGATGCCGGTCTTAAGGGATATTCACTGGGCGGCGCACAGGTATCGGACAAGCATGCAGGATTTGTTATCAACAGGGACAATGCATCGGCAGCGGATGTTCTGAACCTGATAGAGCATATTAAGAAAACTGTTCAGGCAAGTCAGGGGGTTATGCTCGAATGCGAAGTGAAGATACTCGGATGACCTGGACTCAAAAGATAAAGGAAGAATTGATCGAGGTCTACAGCAAGTCTGTTAAGAGCAGAAAGGCTGAACTGTCGGCAATAGTTGCACTTAACAGCCAGGCAGTGCGATATGACGCACAAAGCGGATTGTACATATTTGAAGAGGCTAATGCTGCGGGGAAAAACAACTTTACAGACAGGCATAAAACCTATAATATAAATGGTAGACTTGATTTTACTAAGGACCCTAAAGACCTGTATAAGGACATGGACAGCAAACGGGCATTCCTTCGGGGAGCCTTCATTGCAGCAGGATCATTTACTGATCCGAACAAGAGCTATCAATTTGAACTTGTGACGGATCATGAGTGGCAGGCAGCAGAGCTTAACAACTTGATGCAGGCATTTGCCATAAGCTCGCGTACAATGGAGCGGCGGGATAAATATGTTGTATATATCAAGGATGGTCAGGCTATCGCGGATATATTAAATGTAATCGGCGCCCACAAGGCACTGATGGAATTCGAGAATGTCAGGATTCTCAAGGACGTAAGACAGTCTGTCAATCGGCAGGTCAATTGTGAGACTGCCAACATCAATAAAACTATAGCTGCAAGTCTGAAGCAGTTAGACGACATAAAACTTATTGATTCTGTTATAGGAATTGATAATCTGGATGAGAATACTAGAAATATTTGCCGGATCAGAATGGAACACCCGGATGCGGGGTTGTCAGAATTGGGGGATTTGATGACGCCGCCATTGGGAAAATCTGGTGTTAATCACAGATTCAGAAAACTGAGCCGGATGGCAGAGAACATAAGAAAACAACAGGAGAAGAGGTAGAAAGGGGATAATATGATTAAAAAGGACATAGTAGTTGGACTTGAGGATGGGCTGGAGGCAAGACCTATTGCGGTATTTGTACAGATAGCAGGCTCATATGAGAGCTCGGTAACGGTAGTGCATAACAAACGCAAGGTCAATGCCAAGAGTATCATGGGAATGATGAGTATGGCCGTGGCTAAGGGAGAAGTGCTTACAGTTATTGTTGAAGGTGCGGACGAAGAAAAGGCTATGGACAGTCTGGAGAAATATCTGTCAGGCAAGGAGTAGGAAATACAAATGGCATTTACGCATCTTCATGTGCATACCGAATTCAGCCTTCTCGACGGATCTGGCAAGATAAATGAAATGATCTCACAGGCCAAGGCTCTGGGAATGGATTCGCTGGCAATAACGGACCATGGAGCGATGTATGGCGTAATTGATTTCTATAAGGCGGCTAAGGCACAGGGAATCAAGCCCATAATCGGATGCGAGATATATATAACGAATGGGTCAAGATTTGACCGGGAAGTGAGCAGAGGTGATGATAAATATTATCACCTTGTTCTTTTAGCGGAAAATAATACCGGGTACAGCAACCTGATGAAGATCGTATCTCTGGGATTTACCGAGGGATTCTATTATAAGCCTCGTGTTGATTACGAGGTGATCGAGAAATACCACGAGGGCATAATCGCATCAAGTGCCTGTCTTGCGGGCATAATACCGAGGCTGATAATAAGAGATCAATATAAGGAAGCCTGCGAGGAGGCCATGAGGCTTCAGAACATCTTCGGGAGGGGCAATTTCTTTCTGGAATTGCAAGATCACGGAATAGCAGATCAGAGGACAGTTAATTCCGGACTGATGCGTATGAGCGAGGAGCTGGACATTCCGCTTATCTGCACTAATGATATCCATTATACATACAAAACTGATGCCGAGGCGCATGACATACTTCTGTGTATTCAGACCGGCAAGAAGCTGTCTGATCCTGACAGAATGAGATATGAGGGCGGACAGTATTATATGAAGTCGCCGGAAGAGATGGCGGCTCTGTTTTCGTATGCACCGGATGCGGTAAGAAACACCGAGGAGATTGCGCAAAGATGCAATGTGGAGATAGAATTCGGCGTACAGAAGCTCCCGAGATTCTATGTGCCGGAGGGATATACATCATATGAATATCTGGAGAAGCTGTGCGAGGCAGGCATAAGAAAGAGATATTCCAATTATGAGGATTATGAAGAGAGGCTCCATTATGAACTGAATACCATCAAGAACGTGGGATATGTGGATTATTTCCTCATCGTCTGGGATTTCATCAATTATGCCAAGTCCAACGACATAATGGTAGGACCGGGACGAGGCAGTGCAGCCGGAAGCATCGTGTCGTACTGTCTGGAGATAACGGATATTGATCCTATAAAATACAGTCTTATCTTCGAGCGGTTTCTTAATCCTGAGCGAGTATCTATGCCCGATATAGACGTGGATTTCTGTTTTGAGCGGCGCGGAGAGGTCATAGATTATGTAACCCGCAAATACGGAAGCGACTGCGTATCACAGATCATAACCTTCGGTACGCTGAAAGCCAGAAATGCCATAAGAGATGTGGGCAGGGTACTGGATATGCCATATGGCTCAGTGGATTCGATCGCTAAAATGATCCCGACAGACCTGGGGATTACAATAGATAAGGCGCTTGAAGCCAGCAATGATCTGCGTAAGGCATATGAAACGAATGAACAGGTGCACTATCTTATAGATATGTCAAAAAGGCTCGAAGGACTTCCGAGACATGCATCAATGCATGCGGCAGGCGTTGTTATTTCCCGTGAACCCATTATGGAATATGTGCCGCTGGCGAGGGGCTCAGACGGTGCGATAGTTACGCAATATATTATGACAACGCTGGAGGAGCTGGGTCTTCTTAAGATGGATTTTCTGGGACTCAGGACTCTTACAGTTATACAAAATGCTGTTAAAATGGCACAGGCTAATACCGGCAGGAAGATAGATCTGTCTAAGATAGATTATAATGACAGGGCTGTGCTGGATATGATAGGCTCGGGCAAAACCATGGGCGTATTCCAGCTGGAGAGTGCAGGAATGACCAGCTTCATGCGAGAGCTTAAGCCTCATTCCATAGAGGACATCATAGCAGGAATTGCGTTATACAGACCGGGTCCTATGGACTTTATTCCTAAATACATAGCAGGCAAGAATTCTGACAAAGAGATAGAATATGACTGCCCTCAGTTAAAGCCGATATTAGAGCCTACATATGGCTGTATAGTATACCAGGAACAGGTAATGCAGATCGTAAGGGATCTGGCCGGTTATACATTGGGCGGTTCTGATGTATTAAGGCGTGCAATGTCCAAGAAAAAGGACTATGTCATGAAGGCAGAGCGCCAGAGGTTTGTCTACGGCGATATAGATGAAGGCGGCAGCGTGCCGGGATGTATCAGAAATGGCATATCAGAAGAGGTGGCCAATAAGATATACGATGAGATGATAGATTTTGCCAAATATGCATTTAATAAATCTCATGCGGCAGCTTATGCCATAGTGTCATTTCAGACGGCTTATCTTAAATATTACTATCCGGTGGAATACATGGCTGCAATGATGACCTCTGTAATGGGCGTTTTAAGCAAGCTGGCCATATATATTCAGGAATGCAAGAGCATGGGAATAAAGATATTGCCGCCGGATATAAATCAGGCAGAAGCCGGGTTTACAGCCAGTGACAGAACCATAAGATACGGACTGTCTGCTATAAAGGGCATAGGAAGAAATGTTATCGATGATATAGTAAGAGAACGCAAGGCCGCAGGACCTTACAAGGATCTGCATGATTTCGTGGAACGACTGGCAGATAAGGATATCAATAAGAGGACCCTGGAAAATCTCATAAAAGCAGGATCGCTGGATTCATTCGGACTTACCAGAAAACAGATGATGTACATTCATGCAGATGTTATGGAAAGCGTTAATTCCAACAAAAAGACTTCAATGAGCGGACAGTTGTCGATCCTGGATCTGCTGGGAGAAGAGGAAAAGAGACAGTTTCAGGTTCGGGTGCCGGATGTCGGAGAATATGATCCTGATACATTATATGCCTATGAAAAGGAGATCACGGGCATATATATAAGCGGACATCCGCTGGATGAATATAAAGATGTACTTGATAAAAATGTAACGGCCACATCGGCTGATTTTGCCATCGATGAGGATGGCAATGTAAATATCAGGGATAATGAGCCAGCTGTGATCGGCGGAATAATAGAGGCTGTTATGCCGAAGAATACGAAGAGCGGACAGGCAATGGCATTTGTTACATTGGAGGATCTGGTAGGAACGGTGGAGGTGCTGCTGTTTCCGAAGACCTATATGCAGGCTAAGCCGGAAATATTTACAGGAAATAAGGTCCTTATTAAGGGAAAGGCCACGGTCGGAAGTGAAGAACAGGGCAAGCTGATAGCAGATACGGTGCTGGGATTCGACAAGATCAGGCGCGAGATATGGTTTAGGTTCAGAGATTATGAGGATTATAAACTGCAGGAAAAGTATCTGCTGAGCCTCTCGTCGATAGAGGAGATGGCAGGAGATACGCAGGTAGTGATATACCTGGCAGATACTAAACAGGTGAAACGGCTGGACAGATCTTATTCGATAAGAACCAATAATGAGATATTGAAGATGCTGCGCGCCAGATATGGTGAAAGCAATGTGCAGGTGAATATCAAAAAGACATGTTAGGGCTATGATGCGTCGTGAACCTCGGCGAGCAGTCACTGTTCGAAAAGCCTGCGCTGATTGTTTTCTCACAGTCACTGCGCCATCCCGACGCGAATATAAAATGTGTAAACTCAATATTTGTTCTGGTTATCGGAATATTAAATTGATAATATGATTGCTTCGAAAACAAATCAAAAATTAAAAAAAGTCAGAAAGCTAATAAGCTCGGCAAAGGAACGTAAGGAGACGGGGCTGTTTGTAGCTGAGGGGATGAGGATCTGCGCTGAAGCTCCGGAAGAGCTTATTGATATGGTGCTGGTATCTGAGGATTGTGACATAGACATCTCTAAATATAAAAATGCTGAGATCGTTGAGAAAAATATTTTCAGAGAATTGTCGGATACGGTTAATCCGCAGGGGGTGCTGGCGGTATTAAGGCAGCCGGAGTGGAATATCGGCATAAAAAAAGCTGCCGGCGATATAGGCTTGTCAGGGCAGTTCCTGCAGCAAAGTAAAGGTGCATTCCGGAATGCTGATGTTGTATTGGACGGAAGGGGACGTGTGCTTCTGTTAGATGGTGTGAGAGATCCGGGCAACATGGGCACTATTATAAGAACTGCGGAGGCAGCAGGTGTCAGGGCTGTATTTATGAGTCCTGACTGTGTGGATCTGTATAATCCTAAGGTTATAAGATCTACCATGGGAAGTATATTCCGAGTTCCGTGCATGACTTGCCAGCTGGTGCCGGTGATCGGGCAGCTGCAGGAGATCGGCATTAAAGTATATGGAACCAGCCTGCAGACGGATAAGTCCTTCAGGGATGTAGATTTCTCGAATGCGGGCATAGTCATAGGAAGCGAAGCCTATGGTGTGAGCACGGAGGTTGCGGCGGCAGTTACGGATAATGTTAAGATCCCCATGGCTGGAGCGGTGGAATCGCTGAATGCGGCAATATCTGCGGCTATAATGATGTTTTGCTGACGGGATTATCTATGCCTGTTCGAAACAATTACAGTAAGCGAACGGCATTTTATAATTAGGATGGTGATGCAAATGGAAAACATGAGAATATTATGTGCGGCCAATTATTATGAACAAAAGTTTTATCTGAACCCGGCTTATGAGGTGCTGCCGCAGGCGGTAAAGGACGAGCTTAAGGTTATGTGCGTAATGTTTGTAGAGGAGGTAAGCGGGATCTTGCTTATGGAATTTGGCGAAGAGGGAGATCTGAGGCTTATTGTTACACATAATGATGATGATTTTTATTTCGATGAAATAGGAAGCGAACTTAAAGTAAGAGAGCTTCGAAGAACTAAGAGAGAATTATTTGAACAGTTGGAAGCATATTATGATGCAGTATGCAGATGAGGCAGGCATTTGCCGGCAAATATATGATCAGCCTGTCGGCAGCACTTATATAGAAAGAGGACCAATATGTTATTAGCAATAGATGTGGGAAATACTAATATAAAATTTGCTTTATTCAATGGGGATAATCTGGATGTGACGTTTCGCATTACAACGGATAGTACCAGAACATCTGATGAGCTGGGACTGGCTGTTGTAAATCTTATAAACAGCCGCGGGATCAAGAATTCGGAGATTACGGATATTATTGTATCAAGTGTAGTTCCGGATATCATGCACTCGCTTAATAATGCCATGAATAAATTCTTCGATGCCAGAATACTGGTAATAAGACCGGGCATTAAGACGGGCATTAAACTGATCAAAACCAATCCGTCAGAAGCGGGATCTGACAGAATTGTAAATGGCGTTGCGGCCATGAATATGTATGGCGGTCCGGTAATCGTAGTCGATTACGGAACTGCAACGAAGTTTGACCTATTCGGCGAGGACGGATCATTTGAATCTGCGGTAACATGCCCGGGAGTTATGCTGTCGGCCAGGGCACTGTGGGAGGGAACTGCCAAGCTGCCGGAGGTGGAGATAGTAAATCCCGGAACAATTCTTGCTAAAAATACCACTGTCAGCCTGCAGGCCGGAATCCTGTATGGCAGGATAGGGGAAGCTGAGTATATCATTGATAAGATGATTGAAGAATACGGGCATGGTCCTATCAAGGTGGTTGCGACCGGCGGTCTTGCCAGAATCATATTTAATGAGACGGACAAGATTCAGTACCTGGAACCGAATCTTACCATGTATGGCCTTAAATTTATTTACGATAAGAATAAGTGAAATTACAGTAAAAGATGATTGCTGCGCTACTCACGTGCTCTCGCAATCAAACCGACATTCGCAATCCGGACTGTCGTCCTGCTTGCTCATGTCGTCTGCCCCGTCCAATGGGAGAGAAAACGCTCGAGCTGGCAATGTTTAAGAAACTGATAAAAGATGATTGCTGCGCACTTCGTGCTTCCGCAATCAAACCGACATTCGCAATCCGGACTATCGTCCTACTTGCTCATGTCGTCTGCCCCGTCCAATGGATGTACAGCTGGGCAAGCTAGCTTGCCCAGCTGTACATCCGCTGTCCGGGACTTTTATAACAAATAAATGCAGATAGGTAATATAGAACTGAAAAATAAATATATATTGGCGCCCATGGCGGGATATACGGATGCGGCATTCAGAAGCTTATGTGTAGAGCAGGGCGCAGCACTTACATATACGGAGATGGTAAGTGCCAAGGCGTTGTATTATAAAAATAAGAATACTCAGCCGCTGCTTCAGGTAGCAGAAAATGAAGGGCCTGTATCGCTGCAATTATTTGGGAATGACCCTGATCTTCTGGCTGAAGAAGCTTGCAAGCTTGAAGACGGACCATATGATATATTTGATATAAATATGGCATGTCCGGTTCCCAAGGTGGTAAATAATGGTGAGGGCAGCGCATTGATGCTGGAACCTCACAGAGTGGAAGCCATAATTTCTGCTATGGCCAAAAGGCTTAAGAAGCCGATATCGGTTAAGATACGTAAGGGATTCGACGATGAACATATAAATGCAGTGGAGATAGCCAGAGTTGCCGAAGGCAGCGGAGCTGCGCTTATAGCTGTACACGGAAGAACCAGAGAACAGATGTATCAGGGCAAGGCTGATTACGATATCATAAGACAGGTTAAAGAAGCGGTAAGTATACCCGTTGTGGGCAGCGGTGATATCTATACTGCTGCCGATGCTGAAAGGATGCTTGCGACGACGCGGGCAGACGGAGTTATGATAGCCAGAGGCGCAAGGGGCAATCCATGGATATTCAGGCGGCTTACAGATGCTGGATATAACGGTCCTGATATAAATGAGGTTAAGGCGATGATATTTAAGCAGCTGGAGCTTATGCTTAAATATAACAGCGAGGAGTCAGCGGTAAGGCAAATGCGCAAGCATGTAGGATTTTATGTAAATGGGTTTTATAATGCCGCACAGCTGAGGCATGACATAAACATCTGTGATACTCTGGATAAATTCCGCGAAACATTGACATTGTGGAATGCGTGAATTATAATGCTTTGGCGTATTTTAGAGGAATAGATGTATTTTCAATCATTTGAAAGGAAAAAACATGGAAGAAAATAAACGTATCTTAACTAAAGACAGTCTCCAACGCCTTCAGGATGAACTTGATAACCTGGTGGTTGTAAAGAGAAAAGAGATTGCTGCTAAGATCAAGGAAGCCAGAGAACAGGGCGACTTGTCAGAAAATGCAGAATATGATGCAGCTAAGGACGAGCAAAGAGATATTGAAGCCAGAATCGAAGAACTCGAAGATATCATTAAGAACAGTGAGATCCTTGATGAGAGTGCGATCAATCTGAACAAGGTTCATATCGGCTGTACAGTTACTGTAAAGGACAGAACATCTAAAAAAGTGCGTACCTTCCAGATAGTGGTTCCTACAGAGGTTGATTCAAGAGCAGGCAGAATCTCCAACAATTCTCCGTTAGGTAAGGCTCTTCTCGACAGAGAAGTCGGCGAGGTTGTAGAGGTTGCAGCTCCTGCCGGTATAATGCATTATCAGATAATGGATATCGAAACATATAAGAAATAATATGATGAATAACTGCACAGTTCAATAATGTGATAAATAATTCGAGTAGGAGCACAGATGGCGCTCCTACTCGATTCTGATATTTGCGCGAAAGCAGTGAGCCAAGCGGACACGCGGAGCGGGGCCATTTGGCGAGCGCCGCGACACGAGAAAAAGGAGCGAAGCGAGTTTTTCAAAGTGAGCGGAAGCCAAGCCAAGGGAAGACGCGAAGCGTGTACATTTGGCGAACGCCGCGACACGAGAAAAAGGAGCGAAGCGAGTTTTTCAAAGTGAGCGGAAGCCAAGCCAAGGGAAGACGCGAAGCGTGTACATTTGGCGAACGCCGCGACACGAGAAAAAGGAGCGAAGCGAGTTTTTCAAAGTGAGCGGAAGCCAAGCCAAGCCACGCAAAGCGTGGGATAATTTTTCAACGGTTAAATGTTATATACGAGGGGTATGAATATGAAAGAACAAGTCCAGGATACCAATAATCTCCTTCAGGTAAGAAGGGACAAGCTTGCAGAGCTTCAGTCTCAGGGCAGGGATCCTTTTTTGATTACAAAATATGATCAGACTCATCATACAGATGAAGCCAAGAATCTTTATAATGAGCATGAGGCACAGCTCCTGGCAGGACATGTAACTCCGTCCACAGAGGGAATGGATGAGCAGCAGGCCAGGGAAGTAATAAATGCCGATTATAACGAGCGCAGGGCGATAATGGATGCGGATCCTATCGAAGTGTCTGTTGCGGGACGTATGATGTTTAAGCGAGTTATGGGTAAGGCTTCCTTCTGTAATCTTCGTGACCTTAAGGGTGATATCCAGGTATATGTTGCAAGGGATGCCATCGGAGAAGAAGCATATGCAGACTTCAAGAAGTCTGATATTGGCGACATCTACGGTGTTAAGGGCTATGTATTCAGGACTAAGACAGGCGAGATCTCAATTCACGCTCAGCAGATGACACTTCTGTCTAAGAGTCTTCAGATCCTTCCTGAGAAATTCCATGGTCTTACAGACACAGACACACGTTATCGTCAGAGATATGTGGACCTTATCATGAATCCTGATGTTAAGGAAACATTTATCAAGAGGTCACAGATCATCAAGGAAATCCGTTCATTTCTTGACGGTCGCAACTTTATTGAGGTGGAAACGCCTACACTTGTAAGCAATGCAGGCGGAGCATCGGCAAGACCGTTTGAGACACATTATAATGCTCTTAACGAGGATGTTAAGCTGCGCATTTCACTTGAGCTTTACCTGAAGCGGCTTATTGTAGGCGGCTTAGAGCGAGTATATGAGATCGGCCGTGTATATAGAAATGAAGGTGTTGACACTCGTCATAATCCGGAATTTACCCTGATGGAATTGTATCAGGCATATACGGATTATGAAGGAATGATGGAACTTACAGAGAGCATGTTCCGTTATCTTGCCGAGAAGGTATGTGGTTCAACCATTATCAAATACGGTGCCAAGGAGATTGATCTGGGCAAGCCATTTGCACGTATGACAATGAACGAGGCAATCATTAAATATGCCGGCATTGATTTTGATAAGGTGGACGGCGACGAGGCTGCCAAGGCTCTTGCCAAAGAAAAAGGAATCGAATACGAAGAACGACATACTAAAGGCGATATCATCAATTTGTTCTTCGAGGAGTATTGCGAAGCTAACCTGATCCAGCCTACGTTTATCATGGATCATCCGCTGGCGATCTCACCGCTTACTAAGAAGAAACCATCGGATCCTTCTAAGGTTGAAAGGTTCGAGCTGTTCATCAATACCTGGGAGATGTGCAATGCTTATTCAGAGCTTAACGACCCGATTGATCAGAGAGAACGTTTTGCTCAGCAGGATAAGAATGCTGAAGCCGGTGATGAGGAGGCACAGCATACAGATGAAGATTTCTTAAATGCTCTTGAGATCGGTATGCCTCCAACGGGTGGCATCGGTTATGGTATTGACAGACTTGTTATGCTGCTTACGAACAGTGCAGCGATCAGAGACGTGCTCCTGTTCCCGACGATGAAGTCCCTGGATGCTGATAAGAAAGTAAAAGCTGAAACTGCAGCTCCTGCAGCTGAAACTGTTTGCGCAGAAGCACCAAAGGCAGAAGCACCGGCTTCTGCAGCTGAGGAAGCCATCGATTTCTCCAATGTAAAGGTAGAGCCGCTGTTCGCAGACTATGTTGATTTTGAGACATTCAGCAAATCAGACTTCCGTGCAGTAAAGGTTAAGGCTTGCGAGGCTGTTAAGAAGTCCAAAAAGCTCCTTCAGTTTACACTAGATGACGGAACAGGCACAGACAGAACTATTTTAAGCGGAATCCACGCATATTATGAACCGGAAGAACTGGTAGGAAAGACACTCCTTGCCATCACAAACCTTCCACCGAGAAAAATGATGGGTATCGATTCCTGCGGCATGCTGATCAGCGCAGTAAACGGTCTCAAGGATGATCCGGAAGGCGAGGAACTGCATCTGCTGATGCTCGATAACCACATCCCAGCCGGCGCTAAGATGTATTAAGAAGAGATAAAGATGTGCAGTCGTTCCAGAACCTGGGAGAATGGAATGAGAATGGTGCCAGGATACCGAGGACGGTAGATGTCATTTCCTCCGACTGGGATGACAGCGGAAGCGGCGATAGTACCGACTGGTCGGATAAGGCTTATCTTTTGCAGAGCGGCATTGTGAAAACGATGTTAGCTCTGCTTTTTTACGATGTTTTCATAGGGCGAAGAACTAAATTAATATCAGACGTTATGGCAATTTATCGAGGAAGTCAGTCAGCGGATGAGATCCTTTATTCGCCGCTTAGCCGTGCGGCAGACACTGCGAAAATTATTTCAGTTAGCTTTTCTGTGACAAAGCTGTGGCTTACGAAGCTTGGAGCCTATGCCAAGAAAGATAAGATCCAGGTGCAGTATTTTGATCCGGTGACGGCGGAACTGGTCAGCACGGAGATGTATGTGGATGGATATAAGGCAAATCTTAAGAGGGACTCAAGCTATAAGGGATTGTGGACAGTGGAATTTACGGTGAGGGAGATGTGAGCTGCTTTGTTTGGTTCTTGCGGTTTTTGAGTATAGGAGTATGTTTTTGCACATAATACAGTTTACCTGAGAATTGACCACGGTGAATGGACTTTATGAACAAATGATTGACAAAAACATACAATGTACTATAATTGAATTACAAAGAAAACGAAGAGGAGGTGCTTGGTATGGCAAC
>CAVAJR010000016.1:0-52110 GCA_963589005.1 Bacteroidaceae bacterium
TGTTTCATCTTAATGCAATAGTAATTGAACCCAAAATATGATATAAACTTAACATCATTTTGCTCTGCCGCTGCTTTTGCTCAATAGCACACAGTTAGGCGCAGATTTTGATATTTTCTTTTATGCAAAATGATATTTCTGTGCAGAGTGTTAGCCAGTTATCTTCAGAAGTTTCTAAAAATCAGCAATAGCGATTTATGTACGCCTTGCCGATTACGAGAAATTCTGTTGAAAACTCGCAATCACAATTGCAGGAATTTCATTTGAGCACTTACAACAGAGAGGAGAGATCACATGGGATTATTTGACAAGAAGTATTGTGATATCTGCGGAGCGCAGATTAAACTGCTGGGCAACAAGAAGTTAGAAGACGGCAACTGCTGTAAGGATTGCGTCTCTAAGCTGTCTCCTTGGTTTAGTGACAGACGTCACTCAACAGTTGACGAGATCAAGGCCCAGATTGAATACAGAGAAGCTAATAAGGCAGAAGTTGAAGCCTTCAATGTAACTCATACCATCGGCGATGATACTAAGGTTCTTATTGATGAAGACCAGAAGAAGTTCATCGTTACATCAAGCAGCAAATGGCGTGACTGCAACCCGGACGTTATACCATTCAGTTCGGTAACAGGATGCAATACAAGAATTGATGAATCAAAATCCGAGATTACCACGAAGGGCCCGGACGGCCACGAGGTTAGCTGCAATCCACAGCAATTTTCCTTTGACTATGATTTTTATGTAACAATACATATCAACAATCCGTTTTTTGATGAGATCAATTTCAGGATCAACTCTTCATCAGTAGAAGAAGTAGTTACGGTTCAAAATCAAGGTTCGAATACGCCTATGGGTACCCCTCATCCGGGCATGAACCAGCCTGGCGGAGATCCTCGTCCCGGTGCTCCTTTCGCAGATCGACGTCCCGGTACGAACACACCTGCTGGCGGCCCTCGTCCTGGTGCTAATATACCTGCTGGCGGTCCTCATCCAGGTGGCGGCATGGCCGGCGGTTCAGCTGCAACCATTTCTGTTGATGCTGTAACTAATACTAACCACGGAACCGAGTATACCAACTACGAGAATGCTCTTGCGGAATTGAAGGAACTCTTCACAGGCATCCGTGAAACTACAAGAAGCGCAGCTGCTGCAGCTGCTGCGCCTAAGGTACCGGTCAAATGTCCTAACTGCGGTGCAACCGGCCTTCCGACAGCATCCGGCTGCTGCGAATATTGCGGCTCTGCACTTAACTAAAGCCAGTGACTGCCTCGATTACCACGCAGGCAGCTGATCGGTCACTTACTGTAACACACAATATATAAGTCTGATATGTGTAAAGATTGCATAATGCGCCCGGTATACGATGACGCCGGCGCACTTTACAGCATTTGCACATGCATATACAGAAATTATTCATGGAAAACACGCTGAATGGCATTATCTGAGCGTGTTTTCCTTGTTGTTTTGAAAAATTGTTTTTAATAAGGGGGATGACAATGAAAATCGGATTTGACAATAACAAATATCTCAAAATCCAGTCAGAACATATCAAGGAGCGAATCTCGCAATTTGACAACAAATTATATATGGAATTCGGCGGCAAGCTGTTAGATGACATGCATGCATCGCGTGTCCTGCCGGGATTTCACAGCGACAGCAAATTAGAGATGCTGCTGCAATTTGCCGACCAGGTGGAAATGATCATGGTCGTAAGCGCTGAGGATATTGAACACAGTAAGATAAGAGAAGATCTCGGCATCACATATGATCTGGATGTTCTGAGGCTGGTGGACGAATATCGCGCAAGAGGGCTGTATGTAAGCAGTGTTGTTATTACCAAATATTCCGATTCAAGGAGCATCCGCCATTTTGAAGAGCAGCTGGCACAGCAAAATATCAATGTCTACCATCACTATTTTATTCAAGGATATCCGAATAATGTTGAGGTAGTTATCAGCGAGGACGGATACGGTAAGAATGACTTCGTAGAGACAACCAGACCTCTTATCGTTGTTACTGCTCCCGGCCCCGGTTCTGGCAAAATGAGCGTATGCCTGTCACAGCTCTACCATGAGCACAAGCATGGCATTAACGCCGGTTATGCCAAGTTCGAGACCTTCCCGATCTGGAATCTTCCTTTGGAGCATCCTGTCAACCTGGCTTATGAGGCTGCGACGGCAGACCTTAATGATATTAATATGATCGACCCATACCACCTGCGTTCTTACGGAGAGACTACTGTTAATTACAACCGTGATGTGGAGATCTTCCCTGTTTTAAAATCAATGTTTGAGGAAATATTTGGTGTCAGCCCTTACAACAGCCCTACAGATATGGGTGTAAATATGGCAGGCAACTGCATTTGTGATGATAATGCCTGCCGTGAAGCTGCAAGGCAGGAGATCATCAGACGATACTTCAAGGCATTGGCCGGCGTTGCAGACGGAACTAAGACCATCGAGGAAGTTAAGAAGATTCAGGTTGTCATGAAGGAAGCCGGCATAACTGTAAATGACCGTCCGGTAGTTGTTGCCGCACGTTCAAGGGCTCTTGAAACGGACGACGTGAGCTCTGCTCTTGAACTTGAAGACGGAACCATTATTACTGGCAAAACATCGGAGCTCATGGGACCATCAGCTAGCTGCATTTTGAAGGCACTGCGCCATCTGGCAGGAATACCTGAAGATGTAAATCTCATCTCTCCGGAATCGATAGCTCCAATCCAGAAACTAAAGACACTCTATCTCGGAAGCCGCAACCCTAGACTGCATCCAGAGGAGGTCCTGATCGCGCTGTCTACTGCATCAGCGACAGATGAAAATGCGGCACTGGCCCTCGAACATGTACCGAGCCTGACAGGCTGCCAGTTCCATACAACAGCAACCCTCTCAGCCATCGACAGACGCACACTCAAACGACTCGGCTGCGATGTAACATATGAGCCTAAAAAATTGTGAAAAAAGTCCTGTCTGGCAGATACGATTGAGCCGTGCTTGCACGTGCGAAATCGTATCTATCAGACAGGCTAAACGACATGAGCATGTAGGACGGCAGTCCGGAATGCGAATGTCGTTGGGATTGCGAGAGCACGTTAGTGCGTAGCAATCCACTTTTTTCACTACATTAATATGTGCCTGCCGTGCATTAACCGGCAGCCATCAGACAGGCTAAACGGTGCCTGTCGTGCATTAACCGGCAGCCATCAGACAGGCTAAACGACATGAGCATGTAGGACGACAGTCCGGAATGCGAATGTCGTTGGGATTGCGAGAGCACGTTAGTGCGTAGCAATCCACTTTTTTCACTACATTAATATGTGCCTGCCGTGCATTAATCGGCAGCCATCAGACAGGCTAAACGGTGCCTGCCGTGCATTAATCGGCAGCCATCAGACAGGCTAAACGGTGCCTGCCGTGCATTAATCGGCAGCCATCAGACAGGCTAAACGGTGCCTGCCGTGCATTAATCGGCAGCCATCAGACAGGCTAAACGGTGCCTGCCGTGCATTAACCGGCAGCCATCAGACAGGCTAAACGACATGAGCATGTAGACTGAAAAAATCAGCTGTATATTCTTCCGGCTTCCATGGTATATACTCTATCACATATAAGTTTTATATCTTCTTCAGAATGTGAAGATAATAATATGGTCTTTCCTGATTTTTTTAGGCTGCACATCAATTTTCTCATTTCTTCTACACAATTTCTGTCAAGACCATTAAATGGCTCATCAAGAATAAGCAGTTGTGGATCTTCCATTATGGCCTGGGCGATGGCAAGCCTTTGTCTCATGCCAAGCGAATATTTTGACACATGTTTTCTTTCATCAGGATCTAATTTTACCGCTTTCATTGCCATCCGCACATCTTGCTTACCTATTTTTCGTTTTATATCTGCCAAAAGTTTTAAGTTTCTATATCCGCTATATGCCGCGATAAATCCAGGCGTTTCTATCATCAATCCCATGTTTTCTGGAAAAATTATATCTTTTCCAAGTCTCTTACCATCAATAACTATATTTCCGCTTGACGGCGAAAAAAGACCACTTATCAATTTCATCAATACGGTTTTTCCCGATCCATTATTTCCAACCAAGCCTATGGCCTCACCCCTACTAATTGAAAGTGAAACATTATTAATCAGCTGGATTTTATTAATAGTCTTATTCACATCTATTACTTCTATATATGACATTTTACCTTCTCCTTCGCCCCTGGCTAATAATAACTCACAGTATTTTTTCAATTATCTTTCTTTTTTTACTTGTGGCATAAATATTTAATGTGCAAATGCAGATTGCTACCGCGAAATATACAAAAATTGGAAAATACCAATCTGGCATCGCTGAATTGCCACGCACATCAATATTATTGATGCTGATCCAATCAATTGGCGAAATGTAAGTCATAAAGAAATCAGGATTAAACGATCTGAGCATATGCAAAAACACAAATACACCGCACATAATCGTTCCCATATATTCATTTATGCATAAATTAAAAGAGATACAGATATTTCCAAACATAAAGAAAATCATCAAAGAGTTTATCAGCGTCCACACAATTGCAGTACACGGACCAATCGAAGCCAATGTTTCCTCGTAAATAAGGATATTTATTCCGGATTCAGTTGCAAATGTATTTCTGGCAATAGAATATACAATTTTCCCCCAGCTATTACCGAAATAAATATGTCCTCTTAGTGTTAATGCAAATGTTCCTATAATTACAATGACCACTATCACACTAATGGTAATCACATAAACCACATGGGCTAATATCCATTTTCTTCTACCCATCCTTATTAAGATGAAATATTGTTTTGGATTCTTAAAAGGAATATCTGAAAATATAAAAACCATAGCGACAAATATAACTGTTAAGACAAAAGAATCTGAAATAATAAAAGCAAACATTCCAAAATTGATGTTATATCCAAGATAATCAGAATAATACCGAAGCGAATTTGCTCTTAGATATATCGCCGCTATAATTATAATAAGTGATGTTAGCATTTTAGCCAAAAAAAGATTTTGAATTACATAACTACCTGAAACAGTTAAAATTTTCTTCAAACCTCTCTCCTTTCATATTTCCTATTTATTTGAATGCCCATTATTATTGAAAGCATTATTATCCAGGCAATTGCAAACAAAATCGGATAAACTCCCGCAAGCAAATTAAATGCATTGCTGCCTGTATCTCCAAATGCGATGTTCACATATTTAAATCCGCTAAAAACATAATATGGGTTAATCATACGCGGCAAATCTATCAAACTCATAATATTGGTGATAACTATATATATAACCATTGGTGAAACTGTTGTCAGATATGGATCAGGGAATACCAAAGCAACAAACACAGCGGAGGATGCAAGCAAAGCATCAAGGCTTGCCTGCGTAATAATAGATATTGCGACAAATAAAAACACCTTATTCTCTTTTAGAAGTCCACCATTGGCATATGTGCTTATTATATTCTGCAAATCAACATCTGCCCTGATGACGGGAAATCTTGCGCATATTACAGCAAAATAAATGCAGGTTCCTACTATTGATACCAAAGCGGCTACAAATGCGGCTGAAAAATGTAGCGAAGCTACATAACCCCTACGTCCAGCCCGTGTATATGTAAAAACCAGATATCCTGACTTCCATTCTCTGCAAAACACCGTTGATGCGGCCAGTGCACATATAACTGGTAAGAAATAACTGGTACTGCCATTCATAAATGCATAATGAAGAAAATATATTGCATCCGCAGATCCTGAACTGTTAAAATCGCTATATGTGGACATAAATAAAATCAAAAAATACAATACTACAGCTGCAATAAAATACCATGATAGAACAGAATTCCTAACATATGCTAATGAAAGGTATATACATCTTCTGATCTTCATCACACAACTTCCTGTCCCGTTATCGCATTTATGCACCAATTATCACCATTCTCATCAACGAACTCCCATGCCGGAGTCATAACATACTCCTTATAAAGTTCCTCCAACGAATTTTGAGGAATTGGTATATATACTAAATTTATCTTATTGATTGTTACCGGATTGGTAACAAAGGAATTTTCAATTATTGATTTTAATTGATCCAGGATCTTTTCAGCAGGAAGAAACTGACAATCCTCTGAAGTTACTTTTTTTACTTCATAATGGTTTATTATCCAGATTGCTTCAAGTCCGTTCTCAGTATAAATAGCTCTGAAATAGCTTCCAAATATAGCACTTCCATTATCTATATTTCCTGCATCATTATCAAAAATCGGAACATCATTGATTAAAAAGCGGCCTTTAACGAAATAAAAATCTTCATATTTCCCAAACAGTTCTTCAGAATTTCTATCATTCTGATCCATTAATAAATTTTCATCATAATAATCACAATAAAAATTAAAAATTTCCTCGGTTACAGGATATAGTTCAAAATTGCATTCCCCTATACCCATATTAGTCAAAGCTCTCATAATATTTTCCTGGGCATTTTCAATACTCATGAAGAAATCTTTATCTGTAAATTTATATTCATCAAAAAAATGCATGTCATTACTAAGTTTACCTGCCCACGAGTCCAACTTGTTGCCTTCCTCTGTACAATAATATCCAAAACCAGATTCATTACTCAGCGCCCCTTTTTCACTTCCGCATGAAAATTGTATATAATCAGACTGTGGATCCTCTTTTACATCTGGTTCACTTTTAAATAATGACAGCAAATCAATATTTGTACCCATTCCCAATGATGCGTCGAATAATTTTGTTGACTGACAGTCAGGGAATTCACATGATACGAAAATATTATTTCCCAGTTCTGTTACATTGGTATTCCCCTGGGTGACAATAAGAATATCATCATTCAGTTCGTTATTATCTCCAGTCAAAGTTCCACCACTTCTTTCTTCAGGTATTCCACATGATGAAATCAGCCCCACTGTCATGATTACCAACACAAGCAGCCTAAGCTTCATATTTCCTCCTTTATCAAAAACATATACGCTTAACAACTAGTTAAATTTATTGTAAAATCAGCCATCATCAGGAAATTATCCATCACTCATCAGAATAGCTTCAGACTTTTTTCATCCCTGATGTTTTTTTGATGCTTTTTTGATGTAATATTATTTTGTATTTTCTTATTAAGGATTCGACATATACTTTGGAGGACATTATGATAAAAATTTTGGCTATAGATGACGAAATGCCAATTCTTAATCTGATTAAATTAAGTCTGACAAATGCCGGATACTTTTGTGATATAGCAGAAACTGCGGCTATAGCCATTGATAAATTCCATTCATCAGACTATGACCTGATCCTATTAGATATAATGCTCCCTGAAGTTAATGGTTATGAACTATTCGAATATATAAAAGGATATAATATACCTGTGATTTTTCTGACAGCCAAATCTTCGGTTTCTGATCGTGTAAAGGGGCTGCGTCTAGGAGCTGAAGATTATGTGGTCAAACCTTTTGCCATTGCAGAGTTAATTGCACGCGTAGAAGTAGTGTGCCGTCGTTTTAACAAAATTTCCGATGTCTACAATATAAACGGATTAATTGTTGATTCCAAATCTATGATTGTAAAACGCAATGATGAATTAATTAAATTAACACCTATAGAATTTGACTTGTTGCTTCTTTTTTGTAAAACGCCGAACACAGCACTATATAGAGATTATATTTATGAAAAGGTATGGGGTGGCGAATTAGAATTTGAAACAAAAACAGTAGATCTTCATGTTCAGCGGCTCCGGAAAAAAGCTGGTCTTCAAAACGAACTACAAACTGTAAATAAGGTCGGATATAGATTAGTAATATAAGAAAGTGGATGCCTATGCGTTTTCAATTTAAAATAATAATTACTACCGTGCTGCTCGTCATTGTTTTGTTTGGCGCAGGATTCTCTATATTAATCTCAAAAAATTACAATCTAAACTTAGAGAAGGCAGAGCAAATTGCTAAAAGCACATCCTCTTCCCTGTGTGATTCAATCCAGCTTTTTTTTAAAGCTGATTTTCCAGATAGTGAATCTATAAAAGAAATCGCAAAAAACATCTCTGCAAATCAGCCGTTCAAGGCTGTTTTTGTTCTTGATCACGGAAGTGCCTTATATTCAAATTCTGACGAATTATTGCAATTAACATCCAATTCGTCAGATTACTGCGAACTGATCGTTTCCAATGATGTATATTATATTCAGATTAACGAACCCCTGTTAATAGCAAATCATACTTATCAGTTATGCACTATGACTGATATTACCTACATCATAGATAATCAAAAAAACTTAGCCGAAATTTCTCTCTATATTTTTCTGATAATTATATTACTGGCAATTTTGTTGTCCTGGGCAATTTCATCCCGGCTCTTAAAGCCTTTATCCCTATTAGTCTCCGCAACTGCTCAGATTGAAAATGGAAATCTTTCATATCGTTTGGCTTCCACTTCCAAAGATGAGCTGGGGATTTTATCAAGACATTTTAACTCCATGGCTTCTCAAATAGAGGAAAATATGCACAAGCTCGAAGAAGATGCAGAAGCCAAAGACCAATTTATGGAGGCTTTTTCACACGAATTAAAAACTCCAATGACTTCTATCATTGGATATACCGAACTGCTTCAGTCGCAGCAATTGAATGCCAGTGATAGTATTGAAGCGCTTAATTATATACATACTGAAGCACAAAGATTAGAGGCTATGTCTATGAAGCTATTGGATCTATTTGTTGCAGAGAATACGCAATTAGATAAACGTAGAGTCAATCCCGCCCTGATCATAAATGATATCGTCGGTGGTCTTGAACGAATATATAAAGACAAAGGCATTCTCTTATCTGTTCATACCGAAATGGGATCATGTGAGATGGATATTGATTATATCAAAACCGTACTTATAAATATCCTTGATAATGCAAGAAAGGCTGTAATGGAAAATTCCTACCTTAAACCACCTATAATTACTCTTAACCAGACCTGTGTTGATTCCCACACTTTGATAACTATAGAAGATAATGGAAAAGGGATGTCCGAAGAAGCTCTATCACATATTACGGATGCATTTTACAGAGTTGATAAAGCTCGTTCTCGTTCCGAGGGAGGTTCCGGACTTGGATTATTTATAGCAGCCAAAATAATAAATCTGCATAATGGAACTATAACTTTCGAAAGCAAACTTAATATTGGAACCAAAGTTACAATTACTATCTAGTTTATTCACTTCTATATTAAATTCTTATGGCTTATTAGAAAGCAGACACCCCATGCACCCTAAATAACCGGAAAAGAACTTTCGCTTTTATGGTTCATTATAAAATAATATCAAATAAAACAGCTGCCACAACCGACCTATGGTCAGCCATGACAGCCATCATATTTTAATATCTATTTAATTGTATCAAGGCAGCTGCTGAAATCACATCCTGCAGATTTGACACAGCTAGCAGATCACCATCTGTATCGTTATTTTGCATGAATCATGTTCCAGTTTCTCACCACTTAAGAATTATTTCTTCTGTGATTTGCCGATCTCGATACCCATCTTGAACGCATCTACGTTTGGAGCGATAAGCTTAGGCTTAGCTTCGAACTTGTGCTCGATACCCTTGATGATAACTTCTTCAGGAACAGCCTCTGTATAGCCAACATATACACCTAACATGATAACATTAAGTGCTCTCTCGTTCTTGATGTCGATAGCCATCTGTGTAACAGGTGCAGAGATAACATTGATATCATCTCTTTCGATCGGATCAGTAACGATAGTGCTGTTGATGAACAGGTTTCCGCCTGGTTTAAGGTTGCCGATAAATGCATGAAGTGAAGGACCATTCATAACGATAAGGTCTTCCAGATCGTAGCATACAGGTGCACCGATTTCGTCATCTGAAATAACAACGAAGCAGTTAGCTGTACCACCACGCATAGCAGCACCGTAGCTAGGGAAGAAGGTTACCTTGAGGTCTGTAGCTTCACATGTTGCATCAGCAAGAAGCTTACCCATTGTCATTACGCCCTGGCCGCCAAATCCGGCCATCATAATATTTCTTTCCATTTACGCTTCCTCCTTAATTAGCAAATTCCAGCATCTTTGTCTCTGTAAACACCAACAGGGAACTCTTTGAGCATATCGCTTCTAAGGAAGTCGATAGCAGCCTTAGGAGTATAACCCCAGTTAGTAGGACATGTTGTAACGATTTCTACAAGTGAGAATCCTTTGCCATCGATCTGGTTCTGGAATGCCTGCTTGATATACTTACGTGTCTTAATAACATTTGCCGGTGTATCAACAGTTGTTCTAACAAGCAGCTGAGGAGTCTTAAGCTGAGACAGAACCTCGCAGATGTGCATTGGGTATCCGTGTTCTTCAGCCTTTCTTCCGAAAGGAGCTGTTGTAGCCTTCATACCGATCAGTGTTGTAGGAGCCATCTGGCCACCTGTCATACCATAAATACCGTTGTTGATGAAGATAACTGTGAAGTTCTCACCT
Source organism: Bacteroidaceae bacterium (assembly GCA_963589005.1). GTDB lineage: Bacteria > Bacillota > Clostridia > Lachnospirales > Lachnospiraceae > RGIG5612. Next base: position 10,500 of record CAVAJR010000016.1, read on the forward strand.
CTGTTAGCAGCTGAAACTGTTTCATCAAGACCGATAGAAGCAAGGTCGCCGTCGCCCTGATATGTATAAACCAGTGAATCCGGTGAACTTCTCTTAACGCCTGTTGCAACTGCACATGCACGACCATGAGCAGCAATAATTGTATCGTGGGAAACGTATGACTGTCCCAGACCGCAGCAGCCTACACCTTCAACTCTTACGAGTTTGTCAAGCATGCCTAATTCCTGAACAACTTCGCCTACCAGCTTGTGAGCTGTACCATGCATACATCCTGGACAGAATCCGGAAACAACGTCTGGTAAGAGGCCTACTGTTTTTTCATATACTTTTTCCATTGCCATATTAGAGCACCTCCTTGATAAGCTTACGTGCGCCTTCCATTACCTGGATATTTGTAAGCAGCTGTCCGCCTGATCTTCTGCATTCCATGATTGGGCATCTTCCCTGAACTGCATGGTCAACATCCCATCTCATCTGAGCAGGAATTGACATTTCAACATCCAGAATACCCTTAACCTGATTGAAATCAAGGCTGCTGTATGCTTCATATGGGAATGGAGACACCTTAATAGGTCTGATAAGACCAGCCTTGATGCCTTCTTCTCTTAACTGCTTAACGATAACCTTGCAGATACGAGCTGAGATACCATATCCTGTAAGAATGATCTCTGCATCGTCAACCATGTACTTCTCAACTTCAACATCCTTGTCCCATGTTGCATACATAGCTTCTGCTTCTTTGTTAGCGATCTCCTGACCTGTACCAACTGAACCAGGGAAGCAGCACTTCTTCTGTCCCAGAGGATGACCGATACATGCACGGTCGTTAACCTTTAATTCAGCCTTCATTGCTGCGAGTTCTTCATCTGTTCTCATCTTAGGAAGAACAACAGGCTCCATCATTGTACCCATAACACCGTCTGTAAGAACTAATACAGGGTTGTTGTCTCTTGCAGCAAGGTCAAATGCTTCATAAACCATATCAACGCATTCCTGAACTGTTGATGGTGCAAGAACGATCATTCTGAAACCACCATTTCCGGAAGCCTTAGTAGCCTGCAGATAGTCCTGCTGTGCCGGCTGAATAGCACCGATACCAGGGCCACCACGCTGTACGTTAACGATTACAACCGGTAAACGAGCTGATGCGCAGTATGAGATACCTTCGCTGTAAAGTGAGATACCGCATGATGATGATGAGCTCATGGCTCTGTTGCCTGCTGCAGCTGCTCCATATAACATATTTACAGATGCTACTTCGCTTTCGCCCTGTACGAAGATACCGTTTACCTCCGGCATTCTTCTTGCAAAATACTCAGGGATCTCGTTCTGCGGAGTGATAGGATAACCCGCGAAGAAACGACATCCTGCTCTAACTGCTGCTTCAGCTATAGCTTCGCAGCCTTTCATAAATACACGCTCTGCCATTTATTTTCTCCTTCCTGTTATTTCTCTCTCCATACCTCAATTGCTGCTTCCGGACACATCTGTGCGCACATTGCACAACCGATGCAGTCTTCAGGCTTAGCAGCGATTACATAAAGGTATCCCTTTGAGTTAACCTTCTCACCAACGGCGAGAACACCTTTTTTGCAGGCTTCTACACAGTACTCGCAAGACTTGCAATACTCGATGTTGATGTCTACTTTTCCTTTCGCCATTACTTTTTCCTCCTTACGGTAATTATAAAGCACTTATATCAATCAACCCATTCATATGTCAGATAGAGGTCGATAGGCAGAAGAAACTTATCCGTCTTCTTCTTAGCTTCCTCGTAAATATCCCTTCTTACACAGGCGCTGTTAACGACTGTATAATCCTTAAGAAGCTCGTCCATCTTATCTAATCCCTGAATGAATTCATCAACTGTGGTACTGTAACCCAGATTCGGGTTACCCAGAATGTATATGTGATCCAGCCTGATGGCGTTCAATATGTGGCTCATGGTTCCGTCAATGGCCTCTGCACTCTTCGTCCATGGTCTGTATGAATTAACAACATAAACCGGAACCGCATCATCCTTGGATAAAATATTCCAATACATTCCTGCAAATTTAGGAGCCTGACTTCCGCCGCCTATATCGATAAGTGTATATCCGTCGCCCTGAAGAGACGGCATAACTCCGCCTACCATAGTCGGCGCATCCTGGAACTGCTCCTGATAATGAATATTGACGCCCTTTTTAACAAAGGCTTCTTCCATATCTCTTGATCTGTATAAAGGCTTCGTCTGGTCCAGATCGAACAGATCCACCTGCTTGCCGGTCTTCTCAGCCAGCATAGCTGCGACATTAAGAATGATCTCGCTCTTGCCGCTTCCGGCCTCTCCGATGAACACGAAATTCTTCTTCTCATTCATTATATCAGCAAATGTTTTATCGCTTTCGTAGAATAATCCCATACCAATTTCCTTTACACAAAATATACTTTTATTTTATAACAAATCACACATGTCGACAAGTGCAAGACGCCAAAATCCTTGATTTTTTTGTGTTAAATAATAAACAATCTTATGCATTTTCGCCAACTCTGATTCCGTCAAAATGGCTACTTCACCTAATTATGCTGCGTATTGCGCATAATTGATTTTAAACCTTTTATGTATTTTATAAAATACATATTTCAGTTTGAACCTGTAATCTTGTTCAATGCTCTTCTTGCTCGTGCCAAGCAGCCTGTCCGATAGACAAAACCGCTTATTCAGGCACAGCTCCAGTCCTAAGCCTGCTTATGTCTGCTGCAATGGCCATAGTATCAGATAAAGTACTCCGGATATTTATGCCGCATCTCCTCGCCGAAGAGTCCTACTGAATCGATATGGCTGAACATGAGACGTCTGGCTTCTGCCTCGTCCTTCTTCTCTATCGCATCTACGATTTTTTTATGCTCCTGAGGAAGAGATGCAATTCTCGCCTGTGCGCTTACTTCCATGTTCCTCCATCTGCGTACATGAAGATAAGCATCTGCATATATCTTCTGAACGGACTTTCTTCCGGCTGCCTCCAGCAATATATCATGGAACTCATCATCAAGTTTATAAAACTCCTGGGATTTAACCCCTGAGATTTCGGCCTGCATCTGCTTTTCCAAGCATTTTCTCAACCGTTCAACCAATTGGGTATTGTCTTCGTTTTTAAGAATAAAATGAAGTGTCTCCTGTTCTATCGCTGATCTCAAGAAGATAATATCGTCTATGAATTTCAGATCAATAAGACTTACATTAGTACCTCTCTGAGGCTGTACCTCAATAAGTCCCTTTTCCTTAAGAATGGCAAGTGCCCCTCTGATGGCATGCCTTGTAGCTCCGTATACATCACAGAGCTCGTTTTCCGAGATTCCTTCTCCCGGCTTATACTTAAGGTTTATTATTTTATCCAGCAGATCTGCATATATTGTACTGCTGTTAATAGATTGCATTCTTTTTATGTTCATCCGTATTTTATCAGCACAGCTCTCCTGAATATCTGAATATCCAGGAGAGCTTTAGTTGTTTGTATATTTATATTTTGAAGTTTTCAACCTGCGGCTGCGCCATCTCGAACTGAACATATTATAGCTTATTCCGTGCCGTGAACCTCGGCACAGTTGCAATCACGAATATCTATGTTCTTCATTAAATCCTAAACCGCATACCGCAGGCTGAGCCTTTAAATTATTTACAGCTGGCCTTCAACCTTAGTGAATTCTCTTGCGATCTCTTCGCCGCGCAGAACACGAAGGGCTCCAAATGCCAGTGATTCCATCTCATTTTCACCCGGATATACGATTACAGGAGCGATATATGAGACTCTCTCCTTAACCATATTGGTGAACATCTCTGACTTGGCAATTCCGCCTGTAAGGATGATATTGTCAACCCTGCCGCAAGCTGTTGTAGCCATCATGGCAACGCACTTGGATACATCCAGTGCCATTGCTTCATAGATCAGTTTCGCATGCTCATCTCCGTCAGCGATCATTTTCTCAACTACACGTGTGTCATTTGTTCCGAGGTGGTCTAAGAGTCCGCCGTTTCTCTTGATCTTGTTCATTACAGCTCTCTTATCAAGGCCTGAGAAGCACAGATCAACTAACTGGAATGCAGGCAGACCTCCTGTACGTTCTGGTGAGAATGGGCCTTCCTCATCGCTTAAGAAGTCGATGATCTGTCCCTGTGAATGAAGAGCAAGTGTAATTCCGCCGCCTAAATGGCACATTACCAGATTAGCCTCATTGTATGCCTTGCCTGTGTCCTTCTCCCACTTCTTAGCAGCTGCATGCATGTTAAGATTGTGGCCAAGAGCCTTTCTTCTCATGCTCTTAAGTCCAGCTACCTTAGTAAGCGGGATCATTTCGTCTACTGTAATTCCGTCATAAACAAGTGCCGGGATTCCCAGTTCCTGTGACAGTGCATAAGCAATAGGAGCACCAACATTTGATGCATGCTCATTCTGCGGATTGTAATGAAGCTGCCATACCATATCTTCATTTATCTTATATGCTCCGGACTTGATAGGCGGAAGCAGACCGCAGCGTGATACAATTGCTGTAAGGTCCTTAAGGCTTACGCCATGTCTGTTAAGACAGTCAACGATTGTATTCTTACGGAATTCATACTGATCAAAAATTACGTCATATTTGCCTGTTTCTTCAGGTGAATGTTCGATACTTTCTACAAATAATGGTGTTTCGTCTTCATAAACAGCAATTTTTGTAGATGTAGAACCTGGGTTAATTACTAAGATCTTTTCCATTATATATACTCCTGGTTAATTATTTTTATCAATGTTACACTGCATTTGCAATCCGCGCTGATGCTCTTCTTGCTCATGCAGATCAGCCTGTCCGTCAGATGCGAATTGACACGTGCAAGCACGATTCACTCGTATCTGCCGACCAAGACCTTTATAACAAATTTATTTAGCATTCATTGAAGCTACTGCTGCAAGACACATTGACAGATACTTTTCTTCTGATGTTGATCCGCGGCTTGTCATGATTACAGGGCATTTAGCACCAACGATGAATCCGCCCATCTTAGCATGGCAGAATCCTGTAAGCATCTTGCCCATGATGTTGCCGGCATGGATATTAGGAGCAACCAGTACGTCGCAGTCTCCTGCACATGGTGACTTAAATCCTTTGAACTCAGCGATTTCCGCATCTGTTGCACAGTCAAATGAAATAGGTCCCTCTACGATGCAATTAGTGATCTCGCCATTTAACTGCATCTGCTTAAGAGCATCGCCGTCAACTGTTTCCGGCATCTTAGGATCGAGCTTTTCCTTGCATGCAAGAACGCCAACCTTAGGGCAGTCATATCCCAGCGCAAGAAGTGTATCAACTGTATTCTGGATAATAGCTTTCTTCTGCTCAAGTGTAGGATATGTAACCATACCGCCGTCAACAGGCACGATGAGCTTGTGATATGAAGGGCATTCAAATGCTGTGAAATGGCTCATTACGCCGCCCATTCCCAGACCGCTTTCCTTATTAACAACTGCCTTAAGGTAGATGCCTGAATCAACCTTGCCTTTCATAAGGAAATCTGCCTTGCCTTCATTGATAAGTGCAACTGCCTTCTTAGAAGCCTCTGCAATATCCGGCTCGTCATAGATGTCTTCTTCCGGAACCTCCAGACCGATCTCCTTGAGAACCTTAAGGATCTCTGCCTTGTCGCCTACCAGTACCGGCTCAACTAATCCGGCTTCAACTGCCTGCTTAACAGCGCCTAATGTATGATCATCATTAGCTGCTGCAACTGCCATACGGCTTCTCTTTGTATTGCCCTGTAATTTGGCAATAATTTCATCAAAAGTCTTATAAACCATGTTTACTCCCATTCTGCGGTACTTAACCCGCCCTGCTCTGTGATCCTCAGTTCAAGTCTATTGCTCAGGAAATGATTTCGCCGACTGCGCCCCTGACATCACAGATCAAATGCATTCTATGCACATTTCTAACATACAACAAGCCCGTTTCTCCCCGATGCATCCAACAGGCTGCATCTAGTGTCTGTCGGCCGCAATCATGGGATCAACGGGCTCTTAATATTCATAAAATTACAACTGAGTTGTTATAATCTTACAGTCCATTAACGATATTGATTGGCTTCTCGCCTTTCTCCATACGTTCCATATTGTCAATTGCTCCATTGAGCATTGTAATGAATGACTCGTCTGTCATGCCGCCTGTATGTGGTGTAAGTGTAAGTCTTGCTGCACCAGCCGGGCTCATGTTAAGAAGAGGATGATCTGCAGGAACCGGTTCCGGTGACAGAACGTCAAGACCTGCATGTGCGATCTCGCCTGCCTCAAGAGCTGCTGCAAGAGCAACCTGATCAACAACCTCACCACGAGCTGTATTAACAAGCATAGCTGTCGGCTTCATAGCCTTGAACTGCTCAGCACCCATCATGTTGATTGTTGTAGGAAGTACAGGGATGTGCATAGAGATAACATCGCACTGCTTAACGATCTCTTCAAATGGGAGATAAGAAATGCCCAGTTCTGCTTCCTGCTCCGGAGTAGGACGGTATACATCATAGTAGCTAATCTTAACCTTCCAGTTCTGAAGTCTCTTAGCTGCTTCCTTAGCGATAGCACCCATTCCTACGAAACCGATGTGCTTGCCGCGAAGCTCATGAACGCCTGCTGCAAGTGCATCATTTTTAACATCTACGAATGGCTCTGACTTAAGTCTCTTGTCATAATATGCCATTGTTCTGTAGCACTCAAGCATAAGAGCGACTGTAGCTTCAGCAACAGCATCAGCATTTGCACCCTTATTATTAGAAACCATAACGCCCTTAGCCTTAGCAGCTTCTGTGTCGATCTTGTTGAATGCAACACCTTCTGACTGGATAAACTTAAGATTTGGGCAAGCGTCGATAACTGCCTTTGTTACAGGATGTGTAGCATTAACAAGGATATATTCCTTATCACCTACAGCCTTGATCATATCTTCATCTGTATAAGGTGCTTCGAGATATGTGATCTCCCAATCTGATGGGAAGTGGATTCCATATTTGTCGAAACGACTTGCAAGTACTGTTGAAACTAATTTCTTTGCCATTGGTTTGTCCTCCTAAATAATATACTGCATATAATAATAGATACAAATATTTGCAGCTATCCAGAGTCCTGCAGATATGCAAATGGATTTGTCAATAGATCTCTGAATAGTGACAAGTTTTTTAAAAAAACACACCTTGTTAGTTTACATCACAATCCCAAACTCGTCAATTGATTATCCCTGTCAAAGCATCCCGCGTGATTGTTCTTTGTTCATACATCAGGATTTTCTTGAGTTTACAGCCGCTGCAAGCTTTCTGATATGCTCAGGAGTCGTTCCGCAGCAGCCGCCTACGATCCTTGCACCGGCATCAATAAGCTCCATCATCTCGTCAGCAAATTCCTCCGGCTGCAGGTCATATGTTATCCTGCCCTGCTCATCCTGATGCGGAAGTCCTGCATTCGGCTTGGCAATGATCGGCAGGTCAGTTACCGCTGCCATTGCCTTAATAATGTCCTTCATGTTCTTAGGACCTGTGGAGCAATTTGTTCCAAGTGCATCTGCGCCCTCTTCAGTAAGTACCCTGGCAACCTTTTCCGGAGTATCTCCATACAGTGTTCGTCCGTTACTTTCAAATGTCATGGTCACCATAATGGGAAGCTGTGATACCGCCTTGATTCCTCTTATTGCAGTCCTTGCATCCTCAAGACTTATCATTGTCTCTATCGCAAACAGATCGCAGCCTGCAGCATCCAGGATTTTGGCTTGTTCCTTATAAACTTCAACTACTTCATCGAAGCTCTCATCATCATCCGGATAAATAATAAGTCCGGTCATTGAGACATTGCCTGCTACGAGGCATTTGCCTTTAACAGCCTCCCGGCTTAATTTAACATTAGAGGTGTTTATCTGTGCGATATCATTTTCCCGACCAGAGCCCTTAAGTCTTATTCTGTTAGCGCCAAATGTAGGAGCCATGACAATGTTGCTCCCTGCCTCCTGATATGCGCCCTGCAGCTGCAATATCGGCTCTGGATTATCCATAACCCAGACTTCCGGGCAGACGCCCTGGGGCATTCCCTTAGACAGTAGAAACGACCCTGTACCGCCATCTAAAATTACTATTTTTTCATCTGTTAATTTTTTAAATTCATCTCTGGTCATTGTATATACCTCTTATTCTTATCCTTTGATGTGGATTGAAGCGGGAGGCAAGCACTGAGTGTCTGCCTCCCGTTCCTTGAAATGCCTATGTTATAACAGCATTTTTCGCTTATATAGCAGGGAATTTGATTTCCTTATACTTGTTAATCGTCTCCTTAACTGCCGGATCCTCTCCCATCTTCTTCATGAAGTCGATACGTGTTGCAACGATCTCATCAAGATGATATCCTCTGGCCTCATCAACATTTCTGTCTCTGCACAGACCATTTTCTGCAATAACAAATTTGCCGTCCACAAGATCAAGTCCTGCTCCGCATACTGCACATTCATAATTGAATTTGATTCCGTCCCAGTGCTCGTCGCCCTTGAATACCAGACCTCCATGGCAGTTCGGACACAGACCCAGATCCGGATCTCCCAGCCATTTTCTCTCTTCAACAGGGGTCTTAATAGCTTCAATAATATGCTCACCCATCTTATGGCATCTCTCGATGCACTCCGGACGTATTACAATGTTGCCCGGACGACCTACTCTTGTTACAAGATACTGGTCTACAACCTGTACAGAATTAGTAAACATTGTTGCGCCGAGGGCTTCAAGACCAAATCCCTGCCAGTCATGGCATGAACCGCCTACTGAGATAAGGCCTGCTACCATGTTAGGATTTTCCTTAACTGCACCGATTTTAAGTCTGAATGATAATTCATATGCTAAAAATCTCTGTGCAAACTTTAAATAAAGTGATGATGGCAGAAGATCGTATGTAGGACAGCCAACGATGAGACCGTTACAATTCTGGAATACATCCATGATCTTATCCATGTCATCCTTATCCTTAAGAACGCAGCCCGGATAATCCTTTCTCCTGCCTAATGCTACGTCGCCCATCATCATTGTGCATGATTCACATCCTGTACATGGCAAGATGTTATAATCAAACAAGTTGATAAATACTACCTCTGCTCCTGCTTCCTGGCACGCGAGTAATGCTTCCTTAACTGCGATGTCACTGTTACCGTTATGTCTGCCGGCACTGATACCTAAAACTTTCATGCATTTCCTCTTTTCTTTATTATGTTGTTATAAAATGGGAGTTTCTTTATCACGTTCCCATAACTGCACTGCTTTTTATACAATTAATTAACCCGCGTGATTATAACATTTTGTTAAATTTATAGCAAGCCGACTGGCTGTCATTGACCATGTTTTGCGATCATATGATAAAGCATTAAACCTTGCCACTATCCCGCCGCTATAAAGAAATCAAGGTACGTGCTATGGAGCATTTACACACACTCAGCAATATTCCTTTATATAATCAGCAAAATACGGCAATGCCAGTGAGATATATCCCTTTCTTGCCTTTATGATGCCTCGTTTCATAAGCCTGTCTCTGTACATTGAATAGTTTTTAGATTTTTCTCCCATCAAGACAAGTATTTCTTCTCTCTTGTATTCTTCTTTTTCAGTCAATAATGTCGCCAGAAATCTGTCCATCTCACTCATCTCTTCCCATATTTTTTCGTAGGAATAGGAGAACAGATCTGACTTTAACTGCTGAATTATATCCTCCAGTGCAGCACCCTTATTTTTAAAGCATAATACTCCCAGCTGTTGATATGCATACGCATATCCTTTCGTAAGTTTCGCCAGTTTCCTAGCCTCCTCTGAGGACACTTCCAGCTTGTTCTTATACATTTCAGCTACTCTTATAAAGTTCAGCGGTTCAGTCTGAATCGTCGTTGCTCTTCTGAAGAAGGTAAGATTCTTAACATTACTTAATTCCTGGATATTTTCATACAGGCCTGTACATACCAAATATACGGGATACCCGGCTCTCAGCCACTTGCCATATTCGGATGCAAATTTTATCATTTCGTCAGACCTGGACACTTCATCTATTCCGATAAATATTTTTTTCTTTTTATTCTGTGCATTTTTTATCATTTTCTCAACTTCAATTCCAATGTCAAAAAAATCCTTTTTATCTGAATATTCCAGACCAGCCTCCAAGCCTAGCACGGAAGCAGACAATTTCACATTCACATCTCTCTTTTTCTTATTAGACAAGCCCTGTGCATCAAGGGATGCCGCAATTTGCTGCAGCATATTTCTGGTCGGATTAATATCAAGAACGATCCATCCCGACTTCTCATTCTGACTAGCTCTTAATGTTTCCTCAACCTTGGTTAATATAACCGTCTTTCCAGAACCCCTGACGCCCGTTATTTTATACGCCGACTCCGAAGGGTATTCATAACTGTAATTATTCAATATTTCTTCCGTCTTATCAGTTGCAATATATGTATATTCCGGCATTTTACTGAATGTTGTTGTAAATGGATTTTGCATGATTCTCCTTTTCTGGTTAACACTTTCCAGCTATTATCGTTTATACAATTTTATACTTTTTTATAGTTTTTTATAGTTTTGAAATTTCTTTATACATTTTTATAATTCTTTATACTTCTTGAGTCTATTTTATTATTTATCTGCAAATTATTCAATATTCCACAAATCAGTCATTCAATAAAAGCTTACCTAAAAAAGGCTGCGCACCATTCATTTATAATCAATAGCGCTGCAGCCCTTTAGAAAATTATAACTTTAATTAATCCGGCAATCCAAACATAGTATCTAGCAGATGCTTGCCTGTCCCGGTTTCGAAGACCTTGTTTCTGAAATTAACAATTGATTCCTTCTTCAGATTGTCTTCCATGGCATTAACAAGGAAGTCTGCCTCCAGAAGTATCCTGTAATCCATTCCGTCCACATTCTCATATGTGTGGTGGTGCGCTATCAGATAGCATACTCGCTCGGTTTCATTTGCCGTAACCTCTGGAAAATCTGTCAGCATTTCTCTGGCATATGCCGGGCCTTCCTGCTCCTGAAGTTTGCCATCACAGCGGCCATATTTTTCTTCCGAGGGTCTGATCCCAATATCATGCATTATGGACGCGATATCCAGAATTCTGCGTGTCTGCTCGTCCAGTCCCTCCTGCACTGCGATTACATGTGCAAATTCATATACCTTTATAAAATGCTGAATCCGTTTAGGATCTCCGGCATTAAATTCAGTCATCTTTATAATCAGCTCGTCTGTGATCATATGAAAATATCTCCCTTGTATATTTGTCAAATACTTGCCTCACTGCATCTCATACCAGGCAGTTTCAGCAGCACTTCTGTTTGTACCCAATCCGTTCCAGGCAACGCTCCGACCGCTCTAAGCATGTCCGTCATCACCTAGACTTGCACTAAGCAGCTTCGACATGCTCTGAGTATGTCTGGTAACACTTGGACTTGCACTAAGCGGCTCCGGCAACGCTCCGATCGCTCTGAGCATATTCGCTATCACTTAGGCTTGCACTAAAGCTCTGGCAACGCCACAACCTGCGCCAGACAGTTCTGTCCATGTATCAGCCCGCATTAAAGAGTTCTGCCAGCGTATCTGCATGCTCTTCAAATACCGTCAGCACTGCCCTGTTCCAATGCCTTGCATCCCTGGTGCTGCTGCCAAATACATAATCTTCCTGTCCATAGTCGATAACGTCAAATCCCGGCACTGCCTTGCTGGCATTATCTGTTCTGTACTTAACGGCATCCGCAAGACTGAAGGATACGTTATTAATATCCTCGTAATTAACCCAGCCGGTAAGGTCATCGCCTGTCGGTTCCTCGGCATCACCATTGGCTGTAAGCGGCGCTGCTTCTTCCTTAATTGCCTCAACTCCGGATACATATTCACCGTACATCTTGTCTACGTAGTATGCAAATGAATTGCCCAATATCTCTGACGGCACATGTCCGCCGTTCCACTGCCACTCAATGTCAGCATCCGTACCGGCGTTTAAGAATGCAATCTGCAGATTAAGTGATGCAAACATCGACATGTCGCCTTCGGCTGCGCCCATCATAATGCGTATCCACTGTGCTTCATTCGTACCATCTGCGCCGATGTAATTAAGAGGATTATACAGTTCCACCTGGTTGTTGCCATATCTGTCTCCGGCCTCAACCTCTTCTATATCTTCCTTATAAGATGCCACCATGTCATCAAAGGATGCATAATTAGCAGAATCCACTGTACTTCCTGTTCCCTGGGTTGTGCCAGCATCCGGTGTTCCTACAAGCATAGTATCTCCGGTGCTGTTCGCTGCAACATCAGCATTTGCTATGGCTGCATTGCCATCTGGCCCACTCTCGGCGCCTGCTCCGTCAGGCACTGCCTCCTGTGCCTCACCTGCCGACTCTGCACCAGCCGATTCACCGCCCTCAGATGCACCCGGGGCGCCGCCTTGAGGAGGTGTTCCTCCAGGACCGCCGCCTGAGCCGCCCTGCGACTTGGCAGCATATCTTCCCTCGATAAATGCAGCTGCTTTATCCTCAGATGTCATCTGAGCTACAGCTTCATCACTCAATGCCCTTCCGTTTTCATCAAACCATGTCCAGCCCTCGGCATAATCCAGATTATCCAGATACCATTGCAGATTCTGTGTGAACTCTGCCAGATACAAGTCCAGATATGTGCCGCCGTAGCCATTTGTATCCCCATACTTTTCTGCATCATATTCAATCGTAAGCGCAATCGTATCGTCCATGTCTCCGTCAGCATTAAGATCAAATCCCACCTGTGACTCCTCAACTGACAACTCCTGCTCATTAATGTATGTCATATACTCTTCTGAAAGATATGAAGCCACCTGCTTCTGGAAAGGCGAATTAAAATCGTACGTCGTATCCATGTAATATTCGAAGGCCATACTTATATCGCCCTCAGCCAGCGATGTGATTGCCGAATATGCCACGCAGCCCCATGCGCCATCCGAGATCTCATATTCCTCGCCGTCTATAGTCACGACATTTGCATATGATCCATCCTCATTATGATAGATTCCCACTGCGCCGGACTCGATCTCATAATCATAGAAATCCTGCACATCACCTGTTGCCGCAAACATCGTTGCATGCGCACCGCCGCCTGAGCCGCCGGTGGTTACCAGATGGTCAATGCTACCCGGCAAATTCCCCAGCAATACATTATATCTGATAAATCTTGCTGCATTCTTCTGATCCACAAGGCACAAAGGTGCATCACCTGTATAGTATGTATTTCCGTCAGCATCCACTGCGGTATCCTGCTTGCCTCTGTTGCCGCAGGATACATTAATATAACCATTTGCTGCATAGGTCGTTGCCGCCTTGCTATTATTGGAGGAACCATATCCTGCCGCACCTGTATTTAAAATAATCGGTGCTGTTGCTGCTGTATATGTCTGTCCGTTTGGGCTTACAATCTGTGCATCATAATCAATTACAAGTCTTCCCTTTACTGCTTCCGTGTATGCCTGCACACCGGCGGCTGCAGCATTCTCACCTGCCGCAATATCGGCAATGCCATCCCCGTCAGTATCGATACCCTTCACATATGCTCCCGGCACACATACCGACACGCCTTGCTGACCTTCCAGCTCCGGATATGCCACAACTGTCACAACTGACATAACCCATGCGTCAGATGACTCGTTGTAGCTCCACTCCTGGTTTTTATTATTAGCCAGATTCAGTGTTTTCTCAATGTACTCCTTGTCAGAGGCTGCTGCCATTTGCTCATTTTCTGAGCCTGCCGGCTGCTTACCTTCGGCAGCATCAGTCTCTGCCTCACCACTTACAGCATTCGGTGCTGCTTCCATACTGCCCTCAGCAGCATATGTGCACATTCCTAGTGCCATCGTTGCAACAAGTACCGCTGCCATGATCCTTCTCCTTACCATAGTAAAACCGTCCTTTCCTTTCTTTACCTTACCTTTCCCATAAATGTATATATTTTAACCCCAGCTCTGCCTGTCCAGGTTTTCATATATCAATTGACACTATCACTTACTAGTTTCTAATTTGCTGCAGCTATTACCTGTTACTATTTTCTGGCTTTCAATCAGGCTGTTATCTTTCAGACATAAGTTCTTCTGCCAATTCTTCCAACTGCTTAACATTATCCTCGCTCACGGCCGACATAATTGATACATTTGTCTGCGTATATGTTATATTCTTGCAGCCCTCAAACATCTTCGTCATTATCTTAACTGCCTGCGGAGCCCAGCTTCCGTTCTCGATCATGGCAATGGTGCGGTTCTTATATCCGCGTTCTGTAAGATGTTCAATAAACTCTCTCATAAATGGGAAAATATCCCCATTATATGTGGTTGTTGCCAGCACCAGCTTACCATATTGGAATGCTGCCTCCACATCCTCTGCCATATCAGTGCGGGCCAGATCAAGGAGCTCTACCTCCGGACAGCCCTTAGCTTCAAGCTGCTGTGCCAAAATATTTGCCGCCTTGGCTGTATTTCCATATACAGAGGTATATGCGATCACAACACCCTCCGACTCTACGCGATAGCTGGACCAGATATCATACAGGTTGATATAATAACCTAGGTTTTCCGTAAGTACCGGGCCGTGCAGCGGGCAAATGATCTGGATATCAAGTCCTGCTGCCTTCTTCAGCAGGTTTTGTACCTGCACACCATATTTGCCGACGATACCGATATAATATCTTCTGGCCTCACATGCCCAGCCTTCAGGATCTTCTATATCATTTGCACCGAACTTACCGAATCCGTCTGCCGAAAACAGCACCTTATCGTATGCATCATATGTCACCATAACCTCCGGCCAATGTACCATCGGCGCAGCTACGAAGGTCAGCTCGTGCCTGCCCAGATTTAATGTGCTGCCTTCCTTTATAGAAATCCTTCTGTCCGGATAATCATTACCGAAGAAGTTCTTCATCATGACAAATGCCTTGTCTGAGGCTGCCACCTGTGCATCAGGATACTTCTCCATAAATACTGTAATATTGGCTGAATGATCCGGTTCCATATGCTGCACGATCAGATAATCCGGCTTCCTGCCGCCTAAAGCTTTCTCAAGATTAGTCAGCCATTCATTGCCAAAATGCGCATCTACCGTATCCATGACTGCAATCTTCTCATCCAGAATCACATATGAATTGTAGGCCATACCGCGGGGTACAATGTACTGTCCCTCGAACAGGTCCACATCATGGTCATTTACTCCAATATATTTAATATCATTCGTTACTTTCATTTTCATCTCCTATATTCCTGTAAACGCATGCGGGTGGCTGAAATCTCAGCCACCCGCACTTGCATTAACTTCCTACTCGCAGCCATTGTGGCTCACGATATTTCATTATATTCTATCTGACCTTATCCTTGATCTCCTGCTGTACCTTCTCAACAAATGCCTCAAGGGTCATGGTCTCATTTTCAACTTGGTCTCGTTTTCTGATAGATACAAGACCGTCTTCTGCTTCCTTAGCACCGATGATCAGCATATATGGAACACGATCAACTTGCTGTGCCTCACGGATCTTGTATTTCATCGTCTCGCTTCTGTCATCTAACTGAACACGAACGCCGCTGTTCTTAAGTGTCTCATAAACAGATGTGGCATAATCGATGGACTTGTCCGAAATCGGAATAACCTTAACCTGAAGAGGTGCAAGCCACAGCGGGAACTTGCCCTTAGTTTCCTCAATGATATAAGCCATAAATCTGTCTAATGAACCCAGGATCGCACGGTGAAGAACAACAGGGGTCTGCTCCTTAGAGTCACTGTCAATATACTTGAGGTTGAACTTGGCCGGCAGACAGAAGTCTAACTGACAGGTTGACAATGTAATCTCTGCTCCTACAGCCGGCTTAACATTTACATCCAGCTTAGGACCATAGAATGCAGCCTCACCGATCTCCTCTGTATAATCAATACCCAGATCATTAAGTACACGGCGCAGTGCATTTTCGGCATTGTTCCACATCTCATCATCCGGATGGTATTTCTCTGTATCAGCCGGGTCACGAAGTGACAGCACGCATCTGTAATTTTCGATACCGAAATCCTTATATACCTCGAAGATCAGGTCAACTACCTTGCCTACTTCATCCTCAATCTGTTCAGGTGTAACGAACAGATGAGCATCATTCTGGCAGAAATGGCGTCCTCTCTCGATGCCCTTCAATGTGCCTGAAGACTCGAAACGGAAATCATGTGCGATCTCGCCGATACGTATAGGCAGTTCCTTGTAGCTGTGAGGTCTGTTGGCATATATCATCATATGATGTGGACAGTTCATAGGACGAAGAACAAAATTCTCCCCCTCCACCTCCATGGCCGGGAACATATTTGCCTTATAATGAGCCCAGTGACCTGAGGTGACATACAGCTGAACAGTACCTACGCAAGGTGTCATAACATGCTGATATCCCAGCTTTCTTTCTTTTTCTTTAATATAATTTTCCAGCTCCTGCCATACGACATATCCATTTGGAAGGAACATCGGAAGACCCTTGCCCACAAGGTCATCCGTCATGAACAGTGCCATCTCCTTGCCGATTCTTCTGTGATCGCGGGCACGTGCCTCTTCCTGTTCTTTTTCGTACTCAGCAAGTTCCTCCTTGGTTGCAAATGCAACACCGTTGATTCTTGTAAGCATCTTGTTCTTGGCATCATTCTTCCAATATGCGCCTGAACTCTGTGTCAGCTTGAATGCCTTAAGAGCCTTGGTATACAGGATGTGTGGACCAACGCACATGTCGATATAATCGCCCTGCTGGAAAAATGAGATCTGTGCATCTTCCGGCAGGTCGCCGATATGCTCCTCTTTGTATTTCTCATGACGTTCCCTCATAAGTGCAATAGCCTCATCACGAGGGAGAATGAATGAGCTGAATTTCAGATTCTCCTTAATGATCTTCTTCATCTCATCCTCGATCTTGACAAGATCCTCGTCAGTGATCTTCTTGTCGCCAAGGTCTACATCGTAATAAAATCCCTTTTCTGTTGCAGGTCCGTAAGCAAAATCAGCCTCAGGATAGAGCCTTTGAATTGCCTGCGCCATTATGTGTGCCGCAGAATGACGCAGCACATGCTGCTCTTCCTCTACAGGACACTCTGCTACAGTACCATCCTTGTAAATAATCTTCATAATTATTACCCTTTCTACTCATCAGACGAATCATTTGCCGCCACAGATCCTCAGGGCAACTGATTTTCATCTATGTATGCAACGACAACACATCGTGTATATTTTAATTATTCAGCATTTGGATCAATACCTGCTGTCTCATAGAAGTGATCAAGTACATAGTCTGATTTTTCATCGGCAAAATATGCATCAGCATCTCTTTCTTCCTTAGGAATGGCGAAAAATCCCTCAACATACTCGATCGCTGCCTGAGCCAGTCCTTCAATATTGTCCTTGTCCATGAACCATCCCATCAGGTACTGACCATGAACTCTCTCGCCATCGATTTTAAGATCAAGTGTATTCTTGTTATTCTTCCAATGTGGCTTCTGCTGGATAACGCTGATAGAATACATCTCAGCATTTTCAAATCTCTTAGGATATTCCTTAACCATTTCCTTGAAACGCTCTTCTCTTGACTCAAGAATATATATATCTTCTACAAGTTTTTTAACAACCATTGCTCCCATTTAAAAATCACCTTTCATTATTAAAGTTTTCATAAATGTTTAGATCTCAGTGCTATTCTAAACAATTCATTTTATGCTCACATAATATGTAACTGTTCAGACCACATTTGCAAACCCGCAGCCGTGCTGCTTTACTTTTGCTCATGCAGCGCTTTCGTCAAATAAAATTTCATCACCAGTCCAAAATGTGGGCATTTTCGACTGATATGAAATTTCACTTGACTCTAAACAGTTACATATTATATTTGTTTTGCCTTAAAAAGACAATCTTCTTTTACTGCCCGGTTCTAATATTCCAGGTATGTCGTTACCTCGCTCTCACCCTTGACAGCTCTGTATTGAATGTATGCGTCGCTCAGTCTTCCCAGTGTCCTGTTGTATGATGCGATCGCTGAATATGTATCACTTGAGCCCCAGCTCCACGGATCATCAGTGCCTTCCAATGCAATGATCTGATATCCGTTGCCGTCCAGCTGTACCCAGGTAGGTACGATATTAACTCCGCTTACCTTGACCTTGCCATTGTTAAACTTCTCGAATGATACCTGAAATACCAATCCGTCCTCTGTATAACCTCTGTTGCCATCCTCATCCATGAGATCTGAACGCTGGTTGCTCAGTTCATTGCCCATGGAGTACAGGCAGACGGTCTCGTGTCCGTCAGCACTTGTGAGTGTATCAAATTTCTGTATTACATGCGGATGACCTCCGATAATTACATCAACTCCCATGTCGCAGAGCTTCTGTGCCATCTCAGTCTGATAATCATTTGGCTCGTCCTGGTATTCCGTTCCCCAGTGAATAAAGACAACACTTGCATCTACATTCAGCATATCCATGTAATCTAATTGCTGCTGAACATTTGCATAAAATTCATCCAAATTCTCATAATTAAATGTATTAACCAGATTTTCAGCCTCATCCGACAGGGTGTTGAAGTTCAGGGAAATATACCCGTCCGTATACTCACGAGTGTCATATGTATAGCACAGCATTCCGAGTCTTATGCCGTTGACATTCTTGGTCATAAGAAAATGCTCATCCGCAGACTCTCGTGTGCCCAGATGCTCAAGACCGTTTTCATCCAGCACCTGTAAGGTTCTCGTAAGCCCTGTATCGCCCGTATCATAAGTATGATTGTTAGCTGTAAGGCAAATGTCCACGCCTGCATTTTTAAGTGCTGTCGCAATGGCATCCGGCGAATTAAATACCGGATAACTCGAATATCCGTCTCCGTAATCTGCACCTGCAAGAGTAACCTCCAGGTTGGCAAACATCAGATCTGTTTCCTCATATACGCTAGATACATTGGAAAATATATTTGTGAAGTCGTATCCGTCCCAGGTTGCATTTGCCTCCAATATCGGTGAGTGAAGAAGTATATCTCCAGTAGCTCCCAGCGATGCCGTCGATACTACTTTCGGCGATGCCGGAACCGGTCTTGTATCCTGTACTACCGTTGTGTCTTCATTATTGAAATTGATCAGTCCGGTTTTAAATACTACCACCACACCGGCTGCAAGAAGCAGTATGATTATGATCGCAGCTATCAGACCGCCATGGCTTTTCTTCTTACGCCTTCTGGTATTTTGTACAGCTGCTCTCCTGCCGTCATGATCATTATAAGCTCTCGTCGAAGCTGCTCTGCCGTCGCGGCTGCCATTGGCTCTGGCAGACGTGGCTCTGTTGCCGCGTTCATCATGTGCTCTGGCAGACGTGGCCCTGCTGCCGCGTTCATCTTGTGTTCTGGCAGATGCAGACCTGACAGTTCGTGTTTCTGTATGACCATGCTGTGATGGTCTCGTCCCATCTGCTCTGACCCTATTGCTTGAATCTGACCTACCCGAACGTGGTTTATCCCTATACCTTTCAGAAGAATACTCATCCCATGAGGATGCTGATCTATCGTCAGGATCGACCTTCAACCTGTCATCCGGTATATGTTTTGGTGATCTTTGTGCCATATTTGTTCTCCAATCACTTCGAAATTGTTGCTGAATTGCCAGTATATTTGCCGGAAATACCTGCCGCAGCATTATCTGACATACCGAAAATTCCGGCATGCAATCCGACATTTGAAAATTCCTGCCCTAATGCATCTGTGCAGCCCCGACACGCATGATCAGCCTTTATTGCATCGTCTCGCCCAGCCGTATCATATCTTCTTATGTCTGAATACCCACTTGCGCTGTATGCCATAGCTGAATATAAACAAGCAGCCATCCACCACGCATTTAACAACTGTATGCCACAGACCAGGCACCTTGAGCAGTGTATCCGCAATGAGATTTACACACAGAATTGAGATCGCCGCCTGACATACAGCCAGAATATAATATCTGATGGTGGTCTGTCTCACATCGTCTACAGCCTTGAATACGACCTTGCGATTTACTATATAATTGAAGATCGACGAGATAAGTCTTGACGTAACTCCCGCAATGATCTCCATCGTGCCATCGTCTATTTTATGCTCTAATATCAGCACCACCAGCGAATAAACGCCAATGTCTATTACCCAGCTTAGAAGCGAACTGCATATGAACTTGAAGAAATACCCCAGTACGATCTTGTAGATCCTGAATGAATCCTTCAGCGGGTTAAAATGTGAGGACTCGTTGTCGTTGATATAAATGGTTTCAATGGGAACCTCTTCATATGCGATATCCAGTTCTTTGATGGCAATGATCATATTAGTCTCATACTCGTAGCGATCACCCTTGAGTTCAGAGAATTTCTCGAAATATCTCGCCGGAATGATCCTAAGTCCCGTCTGAGTATCCTGAAGCTTGATACCGCAGGAAAATCCATATACAACACTGGATACCTTATTACCGAACCTGCTTCTGAAAGGAATATTTTTATCTGAAAATTCCCTGCCGCCAAATACGATCTCATTGTTGTTCTTCTCAAATGCTGCTGCGCATCTTCCGATCGAATCCACGGTATGCTGACCATCCGCATCCGCTGTTATGGCTGCATCAATGTCCGTTCTGTTCTCTGCCAGATATTTGAAGGCTGTTTTAAGACCTGCGCCCTTGCCCTTGTTCACTTCATGCGTCAATACCGTTACCTGAGGATGCACGGCAGCCTGCTCGAAATATTTCACAGTTTCCTGTGTGCTTCCATCATTTACCAATACGATGTTCTGATATCCTGAGGCTACCAGCACATCCACGAAATCCGTCATCTTCTCATCCGGATTCAGCGTAGGTATTACAATTGCATAATTCATCTATTATTTCCTTTATATTGTAGAAGTCTCGCTGCTGTACATCCTGCAGCAGCCTGCCTGTACGGCTGTGCGAAAAAAAACGCGTCGTAGTATTCGCAAATGCGTGCCGAAGCATTACGCTTGACCAGGCATTGATTATGGTGTATCAGGGGTTACCTTCTGTCACGACCATAAGTTGCATTGGAATTCCTGCTGTTATAGCTTGAACGATCCGTCGGTGCATAACTGCCCCTGCTCTGAGCATCTCTTATTCCTCTATAAGAGTTCTCTCTCTGTCCTGCTATCCTGCCGTCTCTATATCCGGATGCACCTCTGTCTCCATAGCTGTTTCTCATGCCGGATGCTGTATTGTAGCTATTTCTTCCCTGCTGCGGCTGGTTATATCTTCCTGTCTGTATTACCCTTGACTGGCGGCCATCTGCCTGCGTATTTCTTGGCTGTGCATTCCTTGACGGCGCCGGTTCATACGCAGATCTGCTGCGCTGATATGGCATTTTCGGTGTCTTACCCTTGTTAAGCTGCCTGTCCATGTCCCGAATCTTGGACCTTGATAAGGAGCTGATAACAAGTCCGACGATTATGGCTGCCACTATAACAGCAAGAATTATAAATATCGTAAGAGCTGTTGTATTTTTACCGCCTGATACTGTTGTCTTGCTGCTGTTTGTATCAATTACACTATCAGCAGAGGCTGTCTCAGTTCCGGCTGCCACATTTGCATCGCCGGATGCATCTGCACTATCTGCAGCTTCCACGCTCGTCTCTTCCTGAGCCTGAGCCGCAAGAGCCTCTGCCTGAGCCTGCTTTTCCTGCTCATCATAAGGAGTAATATGCTCCATTACATCATTACCCGTATCCGCACCAACAAGGCTTCTGTAGAGACCGAACTTTGCACAGTTGATCTCCGGATGTTCAACATCTGCACTTCCGTCTGCCAAATATCCGTCTGAAACATAGAACCAGCACCACTGCTGCGATTGATGTTCCAGATAAGCATCTGCAGCCACCTGATAAGCCGTCCTTCCGCCAAATGCTGCCAGCGGCTGTCTCAGATCCAGCGTAATCTGTCCTTCGGAATACAGATGAAAATATGTCTTAGGAACGTCCCAGGTTCCGTATTTTTCCGCGGATTCAGTATATTGTGTTGCATCATTTGTTATCTTGAGTGCCTTGGCAATCATATCTGCTGTCCACATATGACCACCATGACCATATTCACCATTGTCAAAATCCTGACCCACCACAATCTGCGGTTTGAACCTGCGAATTGTTCGAACCATATACTCAAGGCTGCTGTCCTTGTCATACTGCGCCGCTGCCTCTTCGTAAGATTCGGAATATATATCTTCGAATTCACCCAGCTGCGGATAGTGCGTTATACCCATTGCCCACAGACCGTTTAAAATCTCGTGGGTTCTTATCGGCTCTGTCAATGACAGATCTGTGAAATAAGCCACCTGTACCCTTACATCGCCCATGTTTACCAGTGTTGCTATAAGTCCGCCGAAAAATAAAACTTCATCATCTGCGTGGGTTGATATGAATAATGCATCTGCCTTCTCATAGCTTGGTTCCCACTTCTGAACAAATGAAGGCAGCTCTCCTGCTGAAAATGCATACACATCCGCAATCGTTGTCTTTTCACTGCCTATTATGATCGTTACGCTGGTCGCACCTTTAGCCTCTGACGGCAGCTCCACAAATTCATGCTGATATCCGTCCTGGCCATATGTATAATCGGTGCCATTTACACGCAGCGTCCACTCGCTCGGAAAATACTCCCACAGAATGTACAGCGAATCAATACCTGCCTCATCGCTGATCGTTATCTGCGTACCGGCATCAAAATATTCTGTAGTACCGTAGCTATTATCAGAGATATTGGCACAATCACTTCCGTCAGTGCTGGAAAATGTCGGCGTCAGCTGGTCTGCATGTGCTTCCTCAGCTCCTATACCGGCCAATGCGAAGGCTGCCGCAAAGATCAGCGCTGCCGCTGTTGTATAAATTATGTTTTTTAAAATTTTCATGTTCTTGGATTTCGTTTTATAATTTTCGATAGTCATATATTTCTCAATATCCTCATTGTTTCTGACGATTATATTGTCTGCCGCTCAATCGATTTTTTACTATAACATACTCCCTTGATATCCTCAACCTTAATCACCTTATGAAATATTCCCAAATACAAACCGTAGGGTTTCAAAATTTTTCTTTCATTCAGCAAATGCTTGAAAAATCCCCCCGCCCTCGGTATATATACATAAGACAGGTGCATTTGTATGAAATCAGCCTGTCTCTGCCTGTAATGCAGATCTGCATATTCCACATAATGATGTAAGAAAAACTATAACTATGCATTTCCTCACAGAGCATATATTAATAGGTACAAAGTTTCCTATTATAAAGATATAGGGTCAGAGATGAACACTTCAAAATCGGAAAATAAAAATATTAATATTAATAAGAATGATATCTGTTTTAAGTCCAAAATGCCAACTATAGCTGGCAGCAATGCAACATCAGCTGCCAAACTAAAGGTACGTTCCCATCCTATAATAGATATCCACAGTCACATTTTGCCTAAAATGGATGACGGCAGCTCATCGTCCGCCATGTCTATACAGATGCTGGTACTTGCTGCCCGTCAGGGTGTTACACACATGGCTGCAACTCCCCACTTCTACCCTCAGCAAAATAGTCCGAAGGAATTTCTTGCAAGACGTGCAAAATGCCGTGCTAGGCTGGAAGAAGCAATAGATGAGGCATATTTTTATCATAAATTACCGGAGGACATCGCCCTTCCTAAGTTGTTTTTCGGCGCAGAAACGGCATTTTTCCCAGGAATCAGCAACGTCGAACGCCTCGATAAGCTCTGTATTCAAGGCACCAATGTCCTGCTTCTTGAAATGCCATTTTGCGCATGGAGCCCGCGCATGCTTGACGAGGTTGAAAACATCTCAAGGCATGGCATCTCAATTATCATCGCCCACCTGGAGAGATTCTATCGTTATCAGACTGACAGACACATTATCCCTGCACTGCTGGATATGCCTGTTACTATCCAGGTAAATGCTGAGGATCTTCTTAGCTGGACTAAACGGCGAAAAATCCTTAAAATGTTTTCCTCAGGTACCGCGCAGATTTTAGGTTCCGATTGCCATAATCTGGACAATCGCCGTCCAAATCTGGGAGACGGACGTGCAGTTTTAAGTCGAAAGCTGGGACCGCAGATACTGGAAGATATTGACCGTACAGCAGCAGCTTTGCTTAATATCAGGTATTAACATCACAGCTGCCGTCCCTGCGGCATTTTCGTTGTATTTGCGCTCTGTTAGTGCTACAATGGTGCAGATTGTAACTATTTCAGAGCTTTCAGCCGCAAATAGCTTCTTCAAAGCCTGCTTTTCACTTATGCGGGTATCCCGGCTGATAAATTAATAAAATTCATTTTTTCACGGAGGCCGTTGCCTGTTGATTTATATAAAATTATTTAGTTCTGAATATAACCAAAAGCTTACCAAGGGGGATTATAGCCTATGGCACATAGACGAAGAAAGCCGAAAAGATCCGCAGGCTTAGGATATTTCATTATACTTTTTCTTATACTTGTTTTATTTGCAGCTGCAGCAGTATTTGTTTCGAAGAGATACGCTCCTTCCAAGACACTAGCAGACCTGGATGAATATTATAATCTGAGCGAATATACAACATCGGATAGGGCAGCAGCCGGAAGCAATGAACTGGCTATCGTTATTGAAGATAAGATTCTCGACAGCGGCGATGCGGACGAGTTCCGTGCCGTAAAAACCGATGACGGCAATGCGTATATAGCCATTTCTACTGCGCAGAAATACATAGACAGCCGGTTCTATGTGGACGAAAACGAAGGATATGTAATTCTTACTACGGCGGCAGATTCAATAACCTCCGCCATCGGCAGCAGCATTTATACAGAAGGCGGTGAGGATCATGATGCCGGATATGAGATCGCTCGTTATATTGAGGGCGTTGTCTATCTGAATATGGATTTTATTGCAGATCACTCTACCGTAAAATATACAGTTCTGAGTGACCCGGGAAGGCTCTTCATTCAGCAGGAATCCCAGACTTATGATTACTGCACGGCAGACTCATCAACAAAGATACGTATGTATGCCGATAAGAAATCGTCTATAATCGCTGATGTAGAGAAAAGCAGCAAGCTTAAGGTGATCAGTCAGACTGATGGCTGGTATAAGGTTCTTGATGATTCAGGTCATATTGGCTATGTGCAGAGCAATTTCATGAGCGAGATCTCATCGGAGACAATCACATCAGATTATACCGAGCCGGAATATACTCATATAACGCTTGATGGCGACATCAATATGGTATGGCACGGCATTTACTACTATGATGCCAATTACTACCTTGCAGATTATACATACAATATGACAGGAGTAAATGTTCTGGCACCTACATGGTTTTTATTTGCAGACACAGAAGGTACTATCTCGTCATATGCCAATCAGGAATATGTTGACTACGCTCATCAGCAAGGCTGGCAGGTTTGGGCAGTGCTGGAAGATCTGGACGGGGAATCCAGCGTTGATATAGTCACATATACATCAAAGCGAAAGTCTGTTATCTCGCAAATCGTAAATGAATGCCTGACATATGGCATTGACGGAATAAATGTTGACCTTGAGCAGATAACCTCTGATGAGGGCAATGATTTTATACAGTTTATAAGAGAACTGTCAGTTGAATGCCGCAAGAACAATCTGATCCTGTCAGTCGACGATTATGCGCCATACAGCTATAATGCATATCGCCATACTGACGAGCAAAGCAGGGTCGCTGACTATGTTGCAATTATGACTTATGATGATTATGTCGGCACAGGCACGGCCGGACCTAACTCAAGTCTTTCATTTGTTGAAGAGGTTCTGGATCTGTGTACTACAACTGTTGATATGGACAGACTGATCATTGGTCTTCCATTCTATTCAAGAGTTTGGTACGTATATACTGACGGAACTATCAACAGTGAAACTCTGGATATGAGTGGTGTTGAAGATCTTGCTGCCAATTACGGACTTACATTCGAATGGCAGGAGACAAATGGATATGACTACGTCGAATATGATTATAATGGCGGAACCGCAAGACTGTGGTATGAAAACGCCAAATCACTTCAGGCGAAGATGCAGCTTATCAATCAATATGGTGTCGCCGGAGTTGCAGGATGGAGGCTCGGACAGGAGACATCTGATGTATGGGCCGTACTTTCAACGATCAATGATACAACTGCTGCAGGCGGTGCAGAGACTAATACAGACGAGTTAACCGACGAGGAAGCAGTGCAAAATGATGCTGAGGGTTAACATTCAGTTATAATTTATGAAGAAATTAACCGATGAAGAAAAATATATGAAAGAGGCTCTGAAGCAGGCGAAAAAGGCTATGTCCATCGGTGAGGTTCCTATCGGCTGTGTAATAGTATATCAGGACAAAATCATTGGCCGCGGATACAACAGGCGTATGACAGACAGGACTGCATTGGCTCACGCAGAAATAACAGCTATCAGAAGGGCCAATAAGATTATCGGTGACTGGCGGTTGGATGACTGCAAGATGTATGTCACTCTTGAGCCATGTCAGATGTGTGCCGGAGCAATTGTTCAATCAAGAATTGCCGAGGTATATATCGGTGCCATGAATCCGAAGGCAGGCTGCGCCGGAAGCATCCTGGATCTGCTCCATGTAGATAAGTTCAACCATCAATGTCATGTTGAAAGCGGAATCCTAAGTCAGGAATGTTCCCAACTGCTGACTTCATTTTTCCGAGAACTCAGAACCGGCTCACTTACAAGATAAAATTCATACTAAACCTAAAAATCGCATACTCAATGCATGAATAGTGCATGAGCATGCGATTTTTTATTGTTTGTGCCTTAAGGGCACGCGATTTTGTCTATATTCTCAGATTCTGGCTACGCCTGTATCCCTTGCAGCCTTAGCCACTGCCTTGGCAACAGCCTCCCCTACTCTAGGATCAAATGCCGCCGGAATTATATAGTCCTCGTTCAATTCCTCATCGGTGATCAGTTCAGCAAGTGCATACGCCGCTGCAATCTTCATCTCTTCATTAATCTCGCTGGCCCTGACATCGAAGGCTCCTCTGAATATACCAGGGAATGCTAATACATTGTTGATCTGGTTCGGATAATCAGAACGACCCGTTGCGCATACCTTAGCGCCGCCTGCCTTAGCCTCATCCGGGAAAATCTCCGGTACAGGATTAGCGCAGGCAAATATTATTGCATCTCGAGCCATTGTTTGAACCATTTCTTTGGTGAGCTTGCCCGGAGCTGAAACGCCGATAAATACATCTGCACCCTTAACGACATCTTCAAGCTGTCCCTTGATCTTATTAGGGTTGGTAATCTTAGCCATTGCTGCCTTGGCTGGATTGAGACCGTCTCGTCCGTCGTATATCGCTCCTGAACGGTCACACATTGTAATATCCTTTATACCATAATTTACCAGCAGCTTCGTGATGGCTGTTGCTGCAGCACCTGCACCGCTTACTGCAATTCTTATATCTTCCTTTTTCTTGCCTACTACCTTAAGTGCATTCATGATGCCTGCTAACGTAATAACAGCTGTACCATGCTGGTCATCGTGGAATATTGGAATATCGCATTTTGCCTTGAGTTTTTCTTCTATTTCAAAACATCTCGGAGCTGAGATATCTTCAAGGTTAACGCCCCCGAAGCTTCCTGAGATGAGATAAACTGCATTAACAAATTCATCCACATCCTTAGTCTTAATGCATAAAGGAAATGCATCAACACCGCCGAATTCCTTGAAGAGTACACATTTGCCCTCCATAACAGGCATGCCCGCCTCAGGACCTATGTCACCCAGACCCAGCACTGCAGTTCCGTCGGTAATAACTGCACACAGATTCCATCTTCTGGTGAGCTCGTAAGACTTGTTGATATCCTTCTGGATTTCAAGACAAGGCTGTGCAACACCCGGTGTATATGCCAATGACAAGTCCTCCTTGCCCTTAACCTGCACTCTGGAAATTACTTCGATTTTGCCCCTTTTCTCCTTGTGTAATTCAAGGCTCTGCTCTGCGATAGTCATGATTTTCTCCATTCGTATTATAAATATTTCAGCCACGGTTCAGGCAAACAGATGAGCTTGCTCGTGTGTTCGTCTATGCACCGGACAGGCTAAAAAGCACATGCATGCCGGGTGTCCTCCCCAAATGCAAATGCCGTTGCTTCAACAAAAATAAAATACCCCGGCAAACGGCTACTCCCAGGCTTCCCAACGTCACATGAAAGGTTCCACTTAGTGCTGCTTCGTTCCCGACCTGACACGATTCATGGATTTCCATTGCATTGGACCCGGGCATCAAACACCGCCACCGAGGCAGACGTATTATAGACGAACATTGCTTATCAGTCAAGCTGTGCCGTCAGCAGCCTACTCTCAATCGTCAATATATTTATGAAAAATTGACGAGAAACGCTCCAGCTGCTGCCATGCGTCAATATCTACATCGAAATGATGTCCCTCATATTCTGCAGCAATATACCCTTCATATCCCAGTGCCTTGATCCTCGGCAGAATCTTCTCAAATGGTATGCAGTCATCGTGCTCACCGTCTTCAAGATAGTAAAATTTGCCATGTATATATGGAGAGATCGGGATAAGCAGATCCAGAGCATCAACGCTGCAATGTGTATATCCCTCGAACAGATCCTCTACGCAGCCCATCTCAACCTCGTTCAGATCCAATGCATTTGCAGCCTCAGGCTTTTCCCGCTTATCAACAAGTTCCATGATCTCGGCTATCTTCTCACGGCGGCATCCGGCCTGGAGCATTACATCCATATATAACTTATGAGGTGATGTCTGGAAAATGCTGAAGTCCGGCACTACCCCCAGCCAGCCCTTGCCTTCTGTATACATCATCTCAATGTATTGTTTCCATACCGGAACATCCGGATTGTGAGGATGGTGCATTTCGATGGCCAGCTTTACGCCTAATTTCTCGCACCACGGAATCATCTCCCGCAGAATCTCCGGTGATATTGCGTGCTGCGTTCTTACCAGCGGAAATCCTGCCTTCTTGGCATATACCATGTCGTTGATGGTATATTGCATGATCTCCTCGCGGGTCAGATCTCTATCCGAACGGATGCCCATGTCGATATATGCGCTCCAACATACCGGTTCTAATTCATATTTGGCTATCAGCTCTCGAAACCAACTGAGCCATTCATCACTTATAAATGGATATTCCGGAGCCATCTGTGCCGGAATAAACTCAATGCCTTTATATCCCATCTTATGCAGCTCGGACAGGCATTCCTCTAATGTGCGGCGTTCTGTCACGTATTCGCTGGTCAGGCTGTATAATGTTGTTGCAATTTTTATTTTACTCATAATCTAAACCCCTGTTATTCAAGGCTTTTTCCGTAGCCCCTGCTTTTGTTTACTTGACACTATCATCATATTGTTATAATAAATGCAGATTTTTAAGATATTCCCTTATTCGACTGATCCTATGATCACTCCACCATTAGGGTCTTCTGACCTATGTTGTTCCAAACAAGGTACTGCCCGAAATATCCCGTATACGGAATGCGGTGGTACATCGTTACCTTAACATCATGCTGTCCCGGCTCTATATCCTGACCTATCACTTTAAGCTGTGCATCCTCCAGCACGAACCAATATTCCCTGTGCAGGTCCTTCAGTTCGTCCAGCATGAATTCCTTACCCTTCAGACAAAATCTGATATTTTCCTCCGGTACCACTGTTCCATCCACTTCCAACGACAACGATTCTATACAGCTCAGAAATGTTCCGCGGTAGGACGGATATCTGATAACAAATGAATATCCCAGATATTCTCCTTCCGCATAGATTTTCTCTATACTCTCCCGCGGAATAAAGAGCCTGTCATACTGAAATCCCTTTACTGATACTTTTCCCATCTCTTGCTTCTCCCTTCTGATTTCCTAATGAATCTCGGTCGCGTCATATTGCAATTGTCATTTGTATTTATGCCATATGTTAACCTTTATTATGATATTTCAATCCGATCAGTTTCAAAAGTCGATTTGTTGCCAATTCTCAATGGTTTTCTTGCATTTTTTGCAGCTGCCTTGTCATCAGCAAGACGCGTGAATTGAATTAGCGCATCTTCTCACAAATGTAGGCATCAAAATTCAATTTAAGTATAGACACCAACTTCTATCTTTCATATAATCCAATCAGGATTTATTCCTAATACATCGTGATTTGCTCTTGCATACAGCGATGCCGCCGATATCGGCAGGTCTGTATCATTACAAGCGCCATTTTTGTATGGCGAGAAAGGAAATGCACCTATGAACAATACTACGAAATATGCCGGAACTCAGACGGAAAAGAATCTGTGGGAGGCCTTCTCCGGCGAATCTCAGGCTCGCAACAAATATACCTACTTCGCATCTGTTGCCAAAAAACAGGGCTTCGAACAGATTGCAGCGCTGTTCTTGAAAACAGCAGAAAATGAGAAAGAACATGCCAAGCTTTGGTTTAAAGAATTAAATGGTATAGGGGATACTGCCGAAAATCTCGCTGCAGCCGCCGATGGCGAAAACTATGAATGGACGGATATGTATGAAGGCTTTGCCAAAACTGCTCAGGAAGAGGGTTTCCCGGAACTGGCTGAGCGTTTCCGTTTGGTAGCGGCCATAGAGAAACATCATGAGGAGCGTTATCGCGCTCTGCTTCATAATGTGGAGATGGCAGAAGTATTTGCCAAAAGTGAAGTGAAGGTATGGGAATGCCGCAATTGCGGACATATCGTAGTCGGTGAGAAGGCTCCTGAGGTCTGTCCTGCCTGCCAGCATCCTCAGAGTTATTTTGAGCTTCACGCAGAAAATTATTAAAGTGATCTAGCTGTCAGCAATCATTTGCTGACATGCTTAGTCAAATGATTGCTGACCAAAACAGTGGGCTGCAGATGCAGCCCACTGAATTTTAATATACGAAACATGTCGCTCAGGTGGATTTTATTTGCTGTTTTCGTCAGCTGCTCTTTCTCCACCCGAGGCAAGATCCTCAACTTCTGTTATAAATTCCTGCCGATAGAGCAATGACACCCTTCTGATGTTATTTCCCAGATAACTTTCTTGTTCCATCCGGTTCATACTTCTGATAAAACTTCTTTGAATATTTCTCAGAATCGTAATAGTATGCCCGGCTGCTGAAGGTTTTAAGATTTACGTTATTAAGTACAGTTCCCAACACCTTACAGCCTGTGTTGTTGATAGCCTCAACCACGGACTTGATCTCTTTTCTTTTGCCTCGCTTATATGACACCACCAGAAGTGCCCCGTCACAGTGTCTTGCAACTTCCAGACCATCTACTATCATGCCTACGGGTGAAGTATCCACCAACACAATATCATATCTGTCTCTTAACTGAAGCAGAAGTTTTTCCAGGTAATTGGATGAAAGCAGGGGCAGCGAACTCTCTACGGTCCTTCCTACAGGCACAATATACGCATTCTCAATATTTGTTTCGTATATAACATCAGATGAACTGCACAATCCTGCCAGATAATCTGCCAGACCTTTGTTTTGGTCTCCATCGTAATCGAATTCTACCATTCTTTGTATAGATGAACGACGCAGGTCTGCATCTACAAGCACCACCTTCTTCTTAAGGCTTGCAAATGTTCTCATCATATTAAGCGTTATATAGCTCTTGCCCTCATTAGCATATCTGCTGGTTACCAGCACGACTTTATTCTGGTCACCGCAATATATCAGATTGGTGCACAAAGTATTCATAGACTCGGTGCATAGGTAATCCAGTTCCGGGAAGTTCTTAATCTCCAAATGTTTCATCCCTCATGCCTCCCGTTTCTTGCAGCTCTCTTCTTGGTCATAAGAGGTACCACTCCCAGCGTAGGTACGCCTGAATATTTGGCAACATCCTCCGGTGACTTTGGACGATCATCCAGTACAAACATTACTATAGCTATACATACAGCAAGGAAAAATCCTGCCATCAATCCCATCAGTACATAATGTAACGGCCCCGAACTGATCGGTAATTCCGGCACCTTTGCTGTTGAGAATATAGATGGCGTCGCTGTTTCCATCTTGCTCTCAATAAATTCCTTGGCAGCTTCTACATATGCATTTGCCAGAGCTGCTGCCATCTGTGGATCTGTGTCCCTAACCGTTATATATATCACTCTGGTATTGCTTGGAATTGCTATCGTGAGTTTAGATTGAAGCTTCGCATCGCTGTAATCTAAACCAAGTTTCTCTCTTACTGCCTCATGAACCTCCCAGGTCTTAAACACTTCGGTGTAATCTACCGATAACTGCGAACCCACCTGCAGGTCAGACACACTCGTACTTGTAGATTTAGAATCGTCCCTTGATATTACATACAGCTTCGATGTAGCTGAATATATCGGAATCGTATAGAACCTAGCATACAATCCGCCAATAGCTGCTCCGATAACCGCCAGGATAATTATAAGCTTAAATTTTTCCAACAAATAGATGAACAGTTCCTTTAAGTCTATCGTCTGGGGCATAGGTCCGTCTGATCTGTTCGTCTTAAAAGCATCGTTCTTCTTCTCTTCATCTACGACATTCTTAACAGCTCTTGTAAGTAACTGCTCGATGTTCATACTGTCATCAGAACCCTGATTGCTGCTGTGATATGTTTCATTATCTATCGCCATAGGCTTCCTTTCTGCTATCATCCGATTATATATGCTACGATGCTAATAACTAGCCACATCTGTATTTATTTATATACGACAAGACATCCATGAGGTCTAAATCTCCATTGAAGCCGCCTTATCGTAGGACGTAATCATCTTCTAACCTTGTACCGCCCTGAGGCTGCATTAGAACTGTGCTGCCATTACCTCTGCCATCGTAGGTATTGCACCTGCGGCGCCCATCTTCCTTACTGCCAATGATGATGCCTTGCTGGCTGTGTCCAGTGCTTCCTTAATATCCTTGCCTGCTGCACTCATCGCAGTTACATATCCCGAGAATGTATCTCCGGCACCCGTTGTATCCACTGCCTTGCACAGATATGCCTGCTGGCGTGTAAATGTTCCGTCATCATTAAGTACAATTGATCCATCTGAGCCTAATGTGAGAATGGTACGGCACTTAGGCCACAGCCTCTTCATCTCAAGACATATCTCCTCAGGGCCTGTCTTGCCCGTCATCTGGCTGCCCTCGATTTCATTTATAAATAACCAATCTACATACTGGTAGATATCTGACCGGGCTAACTCTCTGGTCATAGGTGATGGGTTAAATACTACCTTCATGCCATTGGTCTTGCACTTCTTCATTGCCAGCTCCACATTGCTGATCTCATTCTGAAATACTACATAATCCCCAGCTTCGAAGTGCTTGACGACCTCATCAATATACCCCTCATCTACCATGCCATTGGTTCCGGCATGAAC
Organism: Bacteroidaceae bacterium; assembly: GCA_963589005.1. Taxonomy (GTDB): domain Bacteria; phylum Bacillota; class Clostridia; order Lachnospirales; family Lachnospiraceae; genus RGIG5612. Next base: position 43,924 of record CAVAJR010000016.1, read on the forward strand.
GATGATGCAGTTCTGAGCCGTACCATCTTCTATCTGAATAATAGTATGTCCGCTCTTATTAACAGGATCAATCTTAAGCAGCTGCGTATTAACACCCGCCGCCTCCAGACATTCCTTCAGCATCATGCCGTCAGTTCCGATAATGCCTGCATGCCATACATCAGCTCCGGCCTTGCTGAGAGCAACAGACTGATTCAGCCCTTTGCCGCCCACCGTAACCACCAGCCCGTGGTCTGATATTGTCTCGCCCGGTGCCACAATGTGATCTAACTTGTAATTGTAATCTATATTTAATGATCCAAATGATAATACTTTCATACTGTTTTCCTCATATTATCTTGTTTTGCATTTCTACGTTCAGGTCACCCTGGATTTCTTTAGTTACGGCTGAATTCCTCCAGCTGCAGCCCCGGCGTCCTCTCCACCGTCATCTTGATACTCCAGCTGTTTATCCACAGCAGCAGCGGATTGCCCTTCATGTCAACTATCTTCTTCATATCGCTGGTGCCGCTGATGGAATTAACATCTATCTCATCCTTATTGGCAATCCACCTGATATGCTCATAAGGCAGCGGCTCTAACCTGATCTCCACACCGTACTCGCTCTGCATCCTGAACTTCAGCACGTCAAACTGCAGCACACCGACCACGCCGACGATAATCTCTTCCATACCGCTGTTAAATTCCTGGAAGATCTGAATCGCACCTTCCTGTGCGATCTGAGTTACGCCCTTGACATACTGCTTACGCTTCATCGAATCCACGATCCTGCATCTTGCGAAATGCTCCGGTGCAAATGTCGGAATTCCTTCATACCTGAATTTTTCTTTCGACGTTGTCAGCGTATCGCCAATCGAATAAATTCCGGGATCAAATAATCCGATGATGTCGCCTGCATAAGCCTCCGTTACCATCTTGCGTTCATCTGCAACCATTTGCGTAGACTGCGTAAGCTTCAGCGATTTGCCGCCCTGTACATGATATACCTCCATGCCGGATGTATATTTGCCTGAGCAAATGCGTGCAAATGCAATCCTATCCCTGTGATTTTTGTTCATATTAGCTTGTATCTTGAATACAAATGCCGAAAAATCCTCGCTGAATGGGTCAATCTCACCCTTGTCTGACATTCGTCCGCGAGGCGCATATGTCATCTTGAGGAAATGGTCAAGGAATGTCTCAACACCGAAATTCGTAAGCGCTGATCCGAAAAATACCGGTGACAGTTCGCCTTTTGTTACCTGATCAAGGTCAAATTCAGCTCCTGCACCGTCGATAAGTTCTAACTCCTCGGTAAGCGTATTATATCTGGTCTGACCAATTTCATTTGCCAGGGCAGGATCATCTATCGAGATGGTCTTCGAGGTACCCTCCTTCGTTCCGCTCTGAGTATCTGCAAATGTCAGCACACTTCTGGTATTTCTGTCGTATACGCCCTTGAATTCCTTGCCCGAGCCTATCGGCCAATTGATGGGATATGTAGCGATGCCCAGTTCTGTCTCTATCTCGTCTAAGAGGTCGAAGGTGTCATTGGCCTCCCTGTCCATCTTATTAATAAAGGTAAAGATCGGTATATGTCTCATGACGCAGACCTTGAATAACTTCCTGGTCTGTGCTTCAACACCCTTGCTGGCGTCAATGACCATGACTGCTGAGTCTGCTGCCATCAGTGTTCTGTAAGTGTCCTCCGAGAAATCCTGATGTCCCGGCGTATCCAGAATGTTAATGCAATAGCCGCTATAATTAAATTGAAGTACCGATGATGTAACAGAGATACCTCTCTGCTTCTCTATCTCCATCCAGTCTGAGACTGCATGTCTTGCTGTTGCCTTACCTTTGACTGAACCTGCCAGATTAATCGCCCCTCCATACAGCAGGAACTTCTCCGTCAGAGTTGTCTTGCCTGCATCCGGGTGCGATATGATCGCGAAGGTACGCCGTTTCTCTATTTCCTGTCTTAAACTTACTCCCATCTGATTCCTATTTATTCCGTCCTTATACTATTATATCTGTATGTGTATCTAATATGCGTAATCAATCAAAATCAAATAAATTGTAAAATCGACTTATTCGCATAATTTGTTAGGATATCACAATCTTAACTAGACAGCTAGCCAAAACTGAGCAGATAGCTGTCTAGTTAAAATTTATTAGATAGCTGTCTAGTTGTTACCGGTTTATTTTAACTAGACAGCTATTTGCATGTCAACACGTTTTTAGGATATAGAAATCAATATGACAGTCAGATATAAAAAGGCTTCCAGCCATAGCCGAAAGCCTGATTTTTACAAATCATCATCTGGTTTTAAATGAAGGTATCTCATGTAATCACTTCTGCCAAAGAGCACCCTGTCGATAAACATCACATCATCTTCGAATCTATAGAAAGCCAGGTATGCCCTTACATCCTCAGATGAAACATATCCTTCTTCTTCCCCGGAACGTCTGCCCTCGTTAAGCTCACACATTAGACGCAACATAGCTTTCGTCTTTTCAAACTCCTCATCCTCCGAGATATCACGTATGGTATATCTGCCCCTGCCATTCACCGTAAGATATGCGGGAGAGCCGACAGAAACTTTTTCCAACACAGTATTGTAATTTCGAAGATCTGATACAGGGCTTATATTTGCCATAAATTCACATCCTTTCTTTGGTACGCATATTGTGATTAAAAATCAGCTTCCGGAATATCGTTCATCGCTATCACCGTCCTTACGTGCTTATTTCATTTTCAATATATGCACAAAAGTTGAATTTTATGCTTGTTTTTCGCAGATTCTGCGATTCATAGGCTTGTGTGGCTGTTTTTTTTGCGGCATCCGTTTTTTATCAGATACACACTATTTGCTGATGAGTCATTCATCCGGAAGGAAGTCCTCTATCCTGACATACTAAATTCCATGCTCGTCTCCCCATGGCTTGCAATGGTGCCGACTGACCCAGAAATAAGTAAACAAAGATTTTTATGATTCCATTTTAAGTGATATTTTTTGTCATTTAAAATGGAATTTATTTTTTGACCATTTCTTCATTGACATATCAAAGCACAATTGATACGATGTCAAAAGTACCACAACAAATCAATTCCAAAGCTATCATGTCGTTTAAAATGACATTCGGAGACATTTATGAAAAAGCTATCTGTAGACAAAATGGTAAAAACCATTACTCATAATAGAAAAGGGAAAAATATTACGCAGGCTCAGCTGGCTGAAATGACCGGTATGAACCGTGGTATGGTCAGCCGCCTTGAGAGTTCTGATTACATTCCTTCCATCGACCAGCTTCAGTCCATTGCCGAAGTACTGGACTTTGAAGTGGTAGATCTGTTCGAAGAACCGGAGGAATTGCAGTTACCGCGAGCCACACTTGATAAAAAGTACAATATCGCCGTAGCCGGTACCGGATATGTAGGACTGTCTATCGCCACTCTTCTTTCTCAGCACAATCATGTAACAGCCGTTGACATCATCCCTGAGAAAGTCGACCTGATCAATCAGCGCAAATCACCGATCCAGGATGAATATATCGAAAAATACCTGGCTGAAAAGGATCTTGACCTTACGGCCACACTTGACGGTGAATCAGCATACAAGGATGCAGATTTCATTATCATCGCTGCTCCGACCAACTACGACAGCAAGAAAAACTTCTTCGACTGTTCAGCTGTAGAGGCTGTTATCGAATTAGTATTGAAAGTCAATCCGGACGCAACCATGGTCATCAAATCAACCATCCCGGTAGGATATACCGCATCGGCAAGAGAAAAATATCATACCAAAAATATCATTTTCAGCCCGGAATTTCTGCGTGAGTCAAAAGCTCTGTATGATAATCTGTATCCGTCCAGAATCATCGTTTCCTGCGATGAAGATTCACAAGAAAAAGCGCATATTTTTGCCGCTCTCCTTCAGCAGGGAGCCATCAAGGAAGATATCGACACTTTGTTTATGGGATTTACCGAGGCAGAAGCTGTTAAACTCTTCGCCAACACTTATCTGGCTCTGCGTGTATCTTATTTCAATGAGTTGGATACCTATGCTGAAACGAAGGGACTTAACACGCAGGAAATCATCAATGGTGTATGCCTGGATCCGCGTATCGGCAGCCACTACAACAATCCAAGCTTTGGTTACGGCGGCTACTGCCTGCCGAAGGATACCAAGCAGCTGCTGGCAAACTTCAATGATGTCCCACAGAATATGATCACTGCTATCGTAGAAAGCAACAGGACAAGAAAAGATTACATTGCAGATAAAGTATTGGAAATAGCCGGTGCTTATGAAGCCAACAGTCACTGGGATCCTGACAAAGAAGGCGAAAAAGTCATTGGTGTATACCGCCTGACCATGAAATCTAATTCTGATAACTTCCGTCAAAGCAGTATCCAGGGTGTTATGAAGCGGATCAAAGCAAAAGGTGCCAAGGTCATTATTTATGAGCCAACCTTAAAGAATGGTGAAACCTTCTACGGTTCTGAAGTAATCAATGATCTGAGAAAATTCAAGAAAAAAAGCCAGTCCATTATTGCAAACCGCTATGATTCCTGCTTGGATGACGTAAAAGATAAAGTATATACCAGAGATATCTTCAAAAGAGATTAGTACGTGGAGTGAATAAAGTAATGAATCACATAGACCTGAAAAACAAAACGATTTTCATTACCGGATCTGCCGGATTCATCGGCAGTAATCTGGTGTTGGAACTGTTAAGAACACAATCTCCAATCAACATTGTTGGTCTCGACAACATGAACGACTACTATGATGTAAGCATCAAAGAGTGGCGTTTAGAAGAAATCGAAAAGTGTATAGCTGAGCATACAGACTCCACCTATGTTTTTTACAAAGGCGACCTGGCCAATAAAGCTATGATCGACAAGATATTTGCTGATCATAATCCGGATATCGTTGTAAATCTCGGTGCGCAGGCCGGGGTGCGCTATTCGATCACCAATCCCGATTCCTACATCCAGTCCAATATAATCGGGTTTTATAATATTCTGGAAGCCTGCCGTCATTCCTATGACAACGGAGCAAAGGGTGTAGAGCATCTGGTATATGCATCCTCCTCTTCAGTGTACGGAAGCAACAAAAAGGTTCCCTACAGCACTGATGATAAGGTAGACAATCCGGTATCCTTATATGCCGCCACAAAAAAGTCCAACGAACTGATGGCTCATGCCTACAGCAAATTGTATAACATACCGTCTACAGGCCTTCGATTCTTCACCGTATATGGGCCTGCCGGAAGACCGGATATGGCATACTTTGGCTTTACCAACAAGCTCTTAAAAGGCGAGACCATCCAGATCTTCAACTATGGCAACTGCAAACGTGATTTCACTTATGTTGATGACATTGTTGAGGGCGTAAAACGCGTGATGCAGGGTGCTCCGGAAAAGAAAACCGGTGAAGACGGACTTCCAATCCCACCTTACGCCGTATATAACATTGGAAATAACGATCCGGTCAATCTGCTGGACTTCGTGGACATCCTTCAGCAGGAGTTAATCCGTGTCAAAGTGCTCCCTGAAGATTACGACTTCGATGCGCACAAAAAACTGGTTCCGATGCAGCCAGGAGATGTTCCGGTCACCTACGCAGATACCTCTGCACTGGAAAGAGACTTCGGATTCAAGCCTCACACTGATCTGAGAGCAGGGCTGAGAGCATTCGCTGAATGGTATAAGAAGTTTTATTTGCCTTGATAGGCTTTACAAAGCTTCCAGTTTTTAGCACCAGGATTTCAGCAAATCCGTTTTTCCGGAAATTTCAAAGCGTTGGTAATCTCAAGTCAACTTGATTTTCTGAAATTTCCATATCCTGATGATATGCAAACTGCCATGTGAATGTCGTATTCCATTAGTCCGCAAACTCGGACAAGTCAATCTTGCCGGAGACCTTTCCTTCCTTCATATTCTGCATTGAAGCGTCTATCATAGCCAGAGAATTTGCAGAAATCTGAAAAGGCGCTGTCAGTTCTCTCGGTTCCATCACAATTCGTCCGTCCGCATATTCGGTGACATGATAATAATCAAATAGTACGCTGCGCAGTGTGACACGCTTCTTCGTATCCAGCTTTGCATCATACTCTCTAACTGTACCCTGCATTTTATCGCACCTCCATCCGTGAGTTATTTGTCATTGTGGGATTTCCCACTTATGTAATACCATTTTGCATCTCTTCAGTCAATAGCTATCGTTCCCCATGCTTGTAAATCGTTAATTTCCAAACCAAAGTAGCCCTAAAAGCATTTTGGTCTGGAAATTTATATATTATTCATAGCTCTCTGGATCTGTTCGGCAGTCATCCCGATATCATGCTCTTTTGCATATTTAAGTGCGGCCTTTAAGCCTCTGATCTTTTCACCTTTCAAACCTTCAAATGCCACTTTTAATTCTTGCGCACGCTTTAAGACTTTTGCAACGGTATTTCTTGAACACGGAACACTCAATGCGATGTTCCTGTTACTAAATCCCAAGCTTGATAATCTTAGGATTTCACGGTAATTGGTCATAATGATGACCTCCTTCATAATAGATTTCTCTCGCTTAAACAGCATAACAAAAATCTTCTCCTTCGCTATCCTATACCTTTATTATACTCAGAAGCCTGAAGATTCCAAGTTATCAAAGCATCTTTTTGCGTTTTTTCATTTTGTGCTTTGATAACTCACATTTTTAGCATTCCTTCTCTTCCTAATCTTACCCATTCAGTATACTCTCATCACGCAGGAAATTCTCTATCCCCACATACTGAATTCCGTGATCATCCTTCCATGGTTTCAGGTAATCCCTGACAACCACAATTTTCTTAAATGAATCTGGAATTCGCAGCAATGAAGCAATTTCCTGTTCTTTCTTTTCGGGATCGGCAATGGTTAGTGCAGACTGAATGTAATACCGGTCGCTTCCGCGATTGACTACGAAGTCTACTTCCAACTGTTTTCGTACTTTTCTCCCGTCTTCCATAGTTGAAACTTCAACAACCCCAACATCCACATCAAATCTTCGCCTGATCAGATCCGTGTAAAGCACATTCTCCATTAAATGAGTCTCTTCAAGCTGCCTGAAGCCAAGCCGTGCATTCCTGAGGCCAGGATCAGAATAGTAGTATTTTGCGGGGGTTTGAATGTATTTCCTTCCCTTCACATCATACCTGACAGCCTTCTGGATCAGATAGGAATCTTCAAAATACCCTATATATTTGTCGATAGTATCAGGAGCAACGCTTATGCCACGCTCACTCTTGAAAGTATTTGACAGTCTACTGGGATTGGTCAGGGAGCCAACTCCGGATGCCAAAACATCCAACAGGATGTCCAGCACTTCCTCGCCGTTGTTAATCTTATGCCGTTCAAGAACATCCTTGATGTAAGTTCGTTCAAACAGTTCTCTTAAATACCTGCTCTTCTTCTCATGGGTATCAAGCTCAAGAGTCCTCGGCATTCCACCGTAAGTATAGTAATCCTGCCAGGCATCTCGCTTATCCCCTTCGTATGCATCGTAAAATTCGGCAAAGGACAGCGGGAAAACCCGGATCTCATCCCCCCTGTCTCTAAACTGGGTTAAAATGTCCGATGACAGCATCTTTGAGTTGCTTCCTGTGATGTAAACGTCAGCATTCCTGATTTTCATAAGTCCGATGACCACATCGACAAAAGTAATTTTTGCCTCGGGGCCATCCACATAGGGATTCTGGATTTCAGAAACCATCTGAATTTCGTCGATAAAAATGTAGTATCGTTGACTCTCATTTTCAATTCTCGAACGTACATACTTGTCCAGCTCCAGGGGATTTCGGTATTTCATGTTGCTCAAATCATCCAAAGCAATACCGATAATCTGCTCTGGCTTTATGTCTTCACCAAGCAGGTAATTCCGATAAAGGTCAAAAAGCAGAACCGACTTTCCGCTTCGTCTGAGTCCAGTGATGATTTTGACCCTCCCATTGTTTCTCAGGTCTATCAATTCATTAAGGTATTGAGTTCTCGGTAACATGCTCGCGCCTCCGTGAAAAATGCAGAATGGAACAGTTTTTTCATCTGTGATGCCCATGGTAATCCAAGATTCCTGTAAAGTCAAGTTGATGACGTGAAAGAATTGCAGAAAGGACACTATTTTTCAGTTGTTTAAAAAGATGAATTTGTATAAGCCAGCTATCATCCATTCTGTGTAAATG
>CAVAJR010000017.1:0-49624 GCA_963589005.1 Bacteroidaceae bacterium
TAAGTCTCAGTGTAAATCCCTCTCCGAAAAACGGACTTCTACTCAGGGTTATGCTGAACAAAAACGTAGCGGGCAGTCGCTTCCGGAAAGAAGATCAACTGTCCGCTATGTATGATTTGCAAATCTTGAATTATTCTGACCAGCAGGTGTTACCGTGTTGCAGTAAAGTTTATTTCACAATCCAATGGCCTTTCTGTGAGGAACCCACACGCTCTAAGAGATCTATTGACATTAATCTTTTTATACGATATTTTATATAGATGGTTTTTCTTCTATTGCTGCAAGAATTCTCTTATCAAGATCAGATACTTTATGAGCTACGCATTTACCTTGGGTGGGATTTTCTTCTTCTTTTCCACCCAAGCTCTCATCTAACGGCACAGTAATTCGGAATACATCGCCTTCATCAAATACAGGTTCTTCAGGTGGCCTTTCGTTCTCTGCAAATTTCTGGAAAGCGTTCGACTCTAACAACCTCCTTTGTCATCATCCGGTATATGCATCCTCAGCAATTCTACAGGATTAGGAATCAAAAAACATTGTCCGATATTTAGGCTACCACCACCTATATTCAAAACTGGCAAAGGAAGGTGGCAAGCTTGCCACCTTCCAAAAAAGCTTGATTTTATAAGGAATTCTAAAAAATAAAATGCAGTAAAGACCTGTTATCATTACTGCAAAATAAACGTTCCCTGGGGGAATCGAACCCTCAACTAGTGCTTAGGAGGCGCTTGTTATATCCATTTAACTAAGGGAACACATATATAAATTTCTTCTTACCGCAGCTATAATACAGAATTTGCCATTTTTATGCAAGCAAATTCTGCTTAGCATTTAATATTAAATGCTAATGCTCTCGTGACAATCTAGATTATCGTGGTAAAAAAACTTTAACTGTCAATACATCGAAATCAAACAGTCACTGTTCAAAAGCCCTCATTATACGCGACTTCGAGCGGTGACTGCATATTCTGATTTCCGACATTGACACTTGATTTCCACAAAAATTGAAAATCTGTGATTTGCTATGCACAACCCATTATATCTATGTGCATAAAACTTTTATTTTGTAATTACATCCTTGCCCATATATTTGCGGAGAACCTCCGGAATAACTATGCTGCCGTCAGCCTGCTGGTAATTTTCCAGGATTGCTGCCGTTGTTCTTCCGATTGCAACACCTGAGCCATTTAAAGTATGGATATACTCTGCCTTAGATGCAGGATCATCCTTGTATTTGATATTGGCTCTTCTGGCCTGGAATGATTCGAAGTTAGAGCAGCTGCTGATCTCCACATATCTGCCGTAGCTTGGCATCCAAACCTCGATATCATACTTCATGGCAGCTGTGAATCCCAAATCGCCGATACAGATTTTAACGACCCTGTAAGGAAGACCCAATCTCTGCAGAACGTCCTCAGCATCTCTTGTCAATTTCTCCAGCTCGTCATATGAATCCTCTGGTTTTACAAACTTAACCAGCTCTACCTTGTTGAACTGATGCTGTCTTATAAGGCCTCTTGTATCTCTTCCTGCCGATCCAGCCTCTGCCCTGAAGCATGCGGTATAAGCGCAATGTTTGATAGGAAGGTCCTTGCCATCCAATATCATATCTCTGTACATATTAGTTACCGGCACCTCTGCTGTAGGTACAAGAAAATATTCCTTGCCGTCGCCGTATACTTTATATGCATCTTCTTCAAACTTAGGAAGCTGACCCGTACCTGTCATGCTCTCGCGGCTTACCATAAATGGTGGGAAGACCTCGGTATATCCATGTTCAGCTGTGTGTATATCAAGGAAGAAGTTCGTTATGGCCCTTTCAAGTCTTGCACCGTCACCTCTATATACTGTAAATCGGCTTCCGCTGATCTTAGCTGCTGTCTCCGGATCCAAAATTCCCAGATCTGCTCCAAGATCCCAATGCGCCTTTGGTTCAAAATCAAACTTTGTAGGCTCCGAAAATCTCCTGATCTCCACGTTATCCGCATCAGTTTTGCCCAGCGGTACTGTTGGATTCGGAATATTCGGAAGTGTTAACATGTACGCATTGATCGCCTTGTCTGCCTCCGCAACATTTGCATCCAGTTCCTTGATCTTAGCTGCCAGCTCCTTCATTTCAGCCATTACAGCTGTGGTATCTTCTCCTGCCTTCTTCATCTGCGGGATCATTTTAGACACCTTATTCTGCTCAGCCTTGAGAACTTCAACCTCACCCAGGAGATTTCTTCTGTTGTCGTCCAATGTTTTGAACTGACTTAAATCGAACTCCTCATTTCTGTTGGCCAATGCCTTTTCTACTTCTTCAAAATTGTTTCTTAAAAGCTTAATATCAAGCATTTATAACACCTTCATTCATTATATTATTCTTTCAAATCACTTGAAAGTTCCCTATCTGTACACAAGTTTTACAGCTGCCTGCGCCATGAACAGCATACAGCAGCCGATTCAATTATCAATTTCTGTTATTTAATAAGGTATAAATCCTATCTAATTCATCTTCCGAAAAATAGCTTATTTCAATTTTACCTTTTCCTTGTTCTTTTTGCAGGATTTTCACCTTGGTTCCCAGGTTTTCGGTCATATTCTTCTCCAAATCCTTGTAGAACACACTATTCTTTATTTTCCTTGAAGATTTTTTCTCTTTCTCAGGCTCATTTAGTTTTTTAACCAGATCCTCGGTCTGCCTTACGCTTAATGCTTCATCGATTATCTGCTTAGCTACAGCCCTTTGTTGGTCAGGATCTTCTAATCCCAGCAATGCCCTTGCATGTCCGGCACTTAATTTACCGTCTGCCAGTAATTTCTGCACTGATTTTTCGAGCTTCAGAAGTCTCATCGTATTAGCAATTAAGGTTCTGCTCTTTGATATTCGCTGGGATAATTCCTCCTGGGTAAGTTCGTAATCCTCTATCAGTTTCTTGTAAGCAACTGCTTCCTCAATCGGATTAAGATTTTCCCTCTGAATATTCTCTATTAAGGAAATTTCAGCAATCTCTTTTTCTGAATATTCTCTTATAACAACCGGTACTTCCTTCAAACCAGCCATTTTAGCGGCTCTCCAGCGGCGCTCACCGGCAATTATCTCATAATAATCATCCTTTTTGCAGACAATAATAGGCTGAATTATACCATATTGCTTGATAGATCCTGCCAAATCCTCCAATGCTTCCTTGTCAAATTGCTTTCTTGGCTGTTCTCTGTTAGGCTCAACTTGAGATATCTTCAGCATTTGCGGTTCCGTATCATTGATACCTTTATCTGCAGTTGTTGGAATCAACAGATCCAATCCTTTTCCCAGGCCTGTCTTCCCTTTTTTAACCATAAACTCCACCTGTCAGTCTTTTTAAAGTCTCTTTTGCGCTTTGCCTTTTTATAGAATTAATTAGTCTTGTGCAAAATCACATTTCATGAGCAACCATTTCCAACGCCAGTTGTCTGTAAGCCTCTGCACCTGTGGAATCCGGAGCATATGTGGTTATCGGCATTCCATAGCTTGGTGCCTCGGCTAACCGCACATTTCTGGGAATGATGGTCTTGTAAATATTCTCATTCAGGTTATTTTGAACACTTTCTACAACTTCCTTGGACAAATTGTTTCTTGAATCATACATGGTGAATACTACACCCTCCAATTCAAGCCTCGGATTGAGCTTCTGTTGAATCAGATTTACTGAGTGAATAAGCTGTGATAATCCTTCCAATGCGTAATATTCACATTGAATAGGCACGAGTACCGTATCTGCGGCTGTCATCGCATTAATTGTAAGCATGCTTAATGACGGAGGGCAGTCTATAAGAACAAAATCGAACCTTTCTTTTTGTTCATCGAGGATTTTTTTTAGCGTATATTCACGATTTTCTATGCCCACAAGTTCAATTTCTGCTCCGGAGAGGTCAATATTGGCAGGAAGCACATACAAGCCTTCATAATCTGTCTTGACAAGTGTTGCATCAAAGTTCGTATTGCCCAGAAGCAGATCATATACCGTACTCTCTACCTCGTTTTTATCAACACCAACTCCACTCGTTGCATTTCCCTGTGGGTCAAAATCCACCAAAAGTACCGTACATTTCCCCTCTGCTAATGCTGCAGCCAGATTTATTGTAGTTGTAGTCTTGCCAACGCCGCCCTTTTGGTTGGCAACCGCTATGGTTCTTCCCATTTTATCTCCATGTCGTATGATTTCATTGTTTTTAAGCAAGGAAAATTCTAGCACATAAGGTGTTCAAATTCTACTCATTTATAAAATTTCTGTTTGTGTAAGCATCATGGCATAGAAGATAACGTATTCTGTGTTACTATTGTTTCACGTGAAACATTATCAGAATTTATATTATAATTCTATGGTACATATATTTTTACTATTCAATGATTTTAAAACAGTATGTCCTTTTATCTGCACTTTTATTTATGTGAAACAGATTCAGCTTATTTTTTCTATAGGTGAATTATATTCATCTATAGGGTTATTATTTTTCAGCCATAAATTGCCATTTCTGAATTGAACATAAATTCAATTTATACTATACTGTGGACTGTGAGCAAGTGATTGATTCACTTCATTACTTGTTATTAATCCTCTACAAAGTCACTGATCATATATTAATGATTTGGGGTATTATTTATTTGTTATTGGTGATTTTGATGGTTTTCCCGGGCGACGCGGATATTTTATCTGCGTCGTTTTTCCTTTATATATGATAATAAGACTTCTGCTTATATCAGAGCCGGGTAGTTCAAACTCTCGGATTTCCTCTAGTTCTCCGCCAAGTACCTCCAATGCAGTTCTTGACGCTTCCAATTCTTCCTTGTAATCGCCGGATTTATACAATATCGCATAACCGCCTACTTTTACGACTGGCAGGCAGTACTCGAGAAGTACCGGCAGACTGGCAACAGCTCTAGAAACACAGAAATCAAATGTTTCTCTCATACTGCTTTGTCCAATTTCCTCCGCACGTCCCTGAATTGCATCTGTATTTTCAATATTTCCTTCATTTATGACCTCATTCAGAAAATTAATTCTCTTATTAAGGGCATCTGCGAGGGTAAATTTAATATTTGGCAGCATAATCGCCAACGGAAGTCCGGGAAATCCCGCACCGGTACCCATATCGATAATTCTTATTTCATCCTTGACATGTTCATTTGTTGATTTTTCTGTTATTTCTTTCGTAACTTTGATTTTTGATTCTGATTTATCTGAACATTTCTCAATGATTTGCGTATTATTTTCCGGATTTTTGCTTATTTTTTCGCAATATTGCAGTATTACCGGTGCCGCCTCCACAGAATCGACAAAATGTTTCACATCTATCTCCGCAGGATCCGTTACAGCTGTCAGATTCATCACCTTGTTACGTTCAATAAGCAAATTGCAGAATTTATCAAACTGTTTCTCCTTTTTATCATTATATTCCAGGTTATTATTCCTGCAGAATTCTTCTAATTTATAAAATTGTTTCACGTGAAACATTCTCCTTATTAACTCATTTTTAAGCAGATTATACTCATAAATTCTTTTCTGTGTTCATATTATCCGTGGAGACTGCGACATTTACAGCATCGTGAGAATCATCCAGTACAAACCCTTTCAGCTTTTGTGCAGCAGCTTCGAGGTCACAGCTTAAAGTATATTTTCGTAAACCTTCATTTTTATAATTTTATTGCTGTTCCTGTCATAGGTTATAACTTTTTCTGTGACAGATAAATCAACAGTACCGAGATATCTGCCGGCGTTACGCCGGATATTCTTGATGCCTGTCCGATTGACATTGGTTTAAATTTATTAAGCTTTTGCTGGGCTTCTAGTCTCAATCCCTGAATTGTTGAATAATCGATGTCTTCCGGAAGTTTGCGAACTTCAACTCGTTTGAAATTTTCAACCTGTTTTTCTTGTCTTTTTATATATCCTTCATATTTAATTTCGATATTAATCTGATTTACTATATCCTCCGACAATTCTTTGTATTCAGGATCTAATTCTCTGACTTTTTCATAATCCAGTTCAGGTCTTCTGATCAGTTCATCAAGCGTAGCTGCCGTATTCAGTGGTGCACTTCCGTATTTTTCCAGCACTGTCTGCGTAATTTTTCCTGCTCCAATGCTGATTGTTTTGAGGCGGGCTACTTCTTCATCAATAATTTTCTGTTTATGCACAACATAGTTGTACCTTTCATCATCAATAAGTCCTATTTCGTGTCCTATTGGAGTTAAACGAAGATCCGCATTGTCCTGACGCAACAATAGTCTATACTCAGCCCGGCTTGTCATCATTCTATATGGTTCATTATTTTCCTTAGTTACAAGATCATCAATCAAGACACCTATATACGCCTGGCTGCGATCAAGAACAATAGGTTCCTGTCCTTTGACCTTTCTTGCAGCATTTACACCGGCCATAAAACCCTGCACAGCGGCTTCTTCATAACCTGAGCTTCCGTTTAACTGGCCTGCGCTGAACAACCCGGATATTTTCTTAAATTCCAGGCTGGCCTTGATATCATTTGCATTTATACAGTCATACTCAATTGCATATGCATTCCTTACGATTCTGACATTTTCAAGTCCTGCCAGTGTCTTATACATATCAAATTGTACATCCTCAGGTAGAGAAGAGCTCATTCCTGACAAATACATCTCATTAGTATACAGACCTTCAGGCTCAATAAATATCTGATGCCTGTCCTTATCCGGAAACTTTACTACTTTGTCTTCTATGGAAGGGCAGTATCGAGGTCCGGTTCCCTCTATTGCACCAGAAAACAGCGGAGAACGCTCAATATTTTCTCTTATAATTCTATGGGTTTCTTCATTTGTATAGGTTAAATAGCATGATACCTGTTCCTTCTGAATTGAAGCAGGATCTGTTGAGAAGGAAAAGGGTATTATCTTCTCATCACCCTTTTGTTCCTGCATTTTAGAAAAATCCAGACTTCTTCTGTCCACGCGGGCCGGAGTTCCTGTTTTAAACCTTCTCAGGGAGATGCCGTTAGCTATAAGAGAAGCACTCAGATGATTTGCTGCCTGTAATCCATTTGGTCCTGTATAATTAACTACATCTCCGTATATGCATCTGGCCTTCAGATATGTTCCTGTAGCAAGAACAACAGCTTTCGAATAATATGTAGCGCCGGAATATGTCTTAATACCACTGATTGTCCCATTTTCTATGATAAGATCAGCTACTTCTGCCTGTCTGATAGTAAGATTATCAGTATTTTCCATGGTTTTTCGCATCTCACGGCTGTAGTCATGTTTATCCGCCTGAGCTCTTAATGAATGAACCGCCGGACCTTTAGATGTATTGAGCATTCTGGACTGGATAAAGGTTTTGTCGATATTTTTGCCCATCTCACCGCCCAATGCATCCAATTCTCGAACCAGATGGCCCTTGCTGCTTCCTCCAATATTAGGATTACATGGCATCATTGCTATACTATCCACACTTACTGTAAAAACTATCGTTTTAAGTCCCAAGCGCGCCGAGGCAAGAGCAGCCTCACATCCGGCATGACCTGCGCCTACAACTACAACATCATAATATTCTTCTACACATTTATTCATATTCTTACCACATTACTTCATTCAATAACTGATTTTCTCATTTCTTATATCACTAAAATCAGTATAATAATTCAAAACTATTCGTTGGTTCTTTCTCCTGCGCATACCACAAGTGCACAGTAATATTTACGAAATTAAATTTTGCCAGTTGTCATATTATAAGATTCACGGTATATGATATGTTTTTCATATTTCACACCAGATAGGTGTTATTTTCCCATACAGAATTTAGCAAATATTTCATCTGCCAGATCATCTTCTATAGCCTCACCAATTACCCGTCCCAGGCTGGTATATGCATCCATGAGATCAATTGTATAAAAATCCTCCGGCATTTCCATTTTTATACTTTCAACTGCCTTCTGTATACTTGCAAATGCATCTGCCAGGGCTTCCTTTTGTCTCATATTCGTTATATAGACCTGATCATTGAAATTGATATCTTTGTTATAGAACATATAGCGCACCATCTCAGTGAATTTATCTAATCCAGATTCGTTTTTGGCTGATATTTCAATAATAGGATGTTCGCATTCGTATTTATATTGATTTTTAAGGATCTCCTGTAGAGCCGTCTTATCCATGGCTCCTTCTATATCCTGTTTATTCAGCAATATGATAACCTTTTTTTCTTCAATAATATTAAGGATTTCCTTATCGTCATCATCAAGACTTCTGGAGCCGTCGATCATCCATACAATCAGATCTGCCTCTTCGGCATATTCACGAGCCTTATCAACTCCGATTTTCTCGATTATATCATCTGTATTTCTTATTCCGGCAGTATCTATTATATTTAAGGTAATATCTCCAAGCCTTATATTTTCTTCTAACGCATCTCTCGTAGTTCCGGCAATTTCGGTAACAATAGCCCTGTCTGTGCCAAGAAGAGCATTAAGAAGAGAGGATTTGCCCACATTCGGCTTGCCCAAAATTACTGTACGTATTCCTTCCTTTATGATTCTGCCATCATTTGCCGTATCTATAAGATCTTTAATACATTTACCTGCCTCTTGAACTATCGGGAGCAGCTGGCTGCCGTATTCTTCCATCTCAATATGCTCAGGATCATCTAATGCGGCCTCTATATATGCTATCTGTTCTAACAAAATCGCTCTTTGTTTTTTTATTTTTTCCGAAACAGAGCCTCTTAACTGGGTAACAGCACTTTTTAACGCATAATCATTCTCAGCATTTATAATATCTATTACTGCCTCTGCCTGTGACAGATCGATTCTGCCGTTTATAAATGCCCGTTTTGTGAATTCTCCGGGTTCGGCTGTTCTCGCTCCCGACCTTATTACCAGTTCAAGAACCCTGTTTAATACATATATTCCACCATGACAGTCGATTTCAACCGTATCTTCTCTCGTATATGTATGCGGTGCCCTCATTATAATTACAAGAACCTCGTCCACAACAGAATCGCCATTCATAATATGTCCGTAATGAACAGTATGGCTCTTAACCTCTGATATGTTTTTTGACGCATTTGCCGGTCTGAAAATTCTGCTGATAATATCAATCGCATCTTCACCGCTTATTCTTATAATTCCTATTCCGGAACTGTTCATTGCCGTAGATATTGCAGCGATTGTTTCTGTCTTGCTAAACATATATTTCATCCTTGTTTATTTTTACATCTTTTGCATTTAGAATTGCTGCGCATTTCGGGCTGTCACCCTTCCTGCTCATGCCGCTCCGCCTGTCCAATTAATATGTATTCGAAGGTGCTTGCATTTTTGTCTTCTTCATATCTTTTGCATTTAGGATTGCTGCGCACTTTGTGCTCTCGCAATCCCACGGCATTCGCATTCCGGGCTGTCGCCCTTCTTGCTCATGCCGCTCCGCCTGTCCAATAGAAATGAATTAACTCGTATAAATACGGTTAATTCATTTCTGCTGTCCAGGACGGTAAATGCAAAAGCCGGGCTTTTGCTCCCGGCTTTTCTTTTTCTATCAGCGGCAGCTTGGCTGCGTGATCATATATCTTTCCTTTTATCTCAGGATTTCTTGTAATAGATTACAACCCTTCTGTTAGGCTCTTCGCCCTCACTCTTGGTCGTTACATACTTATCTGACTGAAGATATGCATGAATAACCCTTCTCTCATACGGATTCATTGGTTCAAGAGCAACCTTCTTTCTGGTTTTCTTAACCTTCGAAGCAATATTTTTAGCGAGATTTTCAAGGGTCTTCTGTCTTCTTTCACGATAATTATTGGTATCAACCTTTACCCTGTAATAATCCTTCTCGTCCTTGTTAACGATTATGCTGCACAGATATTGAATAGCATCCAGAGTCTGACCTCTTTTTCCGATCAGATCACCTGTATCTTCACCATCAATTATGATACTTACCATCTTTTCTGTTTCATCTACAGTTGTAATGATTTCAGCCTTAACACCAAGCTTCTCAAATATTGTCTTAAGAACTTCATTTACGTTCTTATTTTCAGCAGCTTCACCGGTTATGACAACAGATTCTCTCTTAGTTTCTGTCGGCTTTTCCTGTGTATTTACCTGTATTTCCTCATGCTTTTCAGAATCCTTTTCAGGCTTTTTTACTTCCGGTTTAGCAAATGTTTTCTCTGGCTTAACTTCCTTCTTTGCCTCAGGTTTTCTGTCTTTTTTATTTTCTGATTTAGCCTGCTTCTTAATCTCCGGCTTTGTTTCCTTAGAGATTCCCTTTAATTCGTTTTTAAAATCCGGTTTGATATCTATCTTTTCCTCGGATTTTTGACTTTTTTCTTCTTTCTTACGGGCACGGATCACAGCTTCCTTGCTGAACAGTCTTAATATTCCTGCTGATCCTTCTTCAATAACTTCATATTCCAGCATATCACTGGTAATTCCAAGTGATATGGATGCTTCTGTTATGGCATCATTTACTGTTTTACCCCTATATTCTTTAAATTCCATCTCAGATATCTTCTCCTATTTTTTATACTTTTTACGAGATGATCCTGTCTTTTCATTCAGATCAATTCCCTGCTCCTCATTAAATTGCTTAACCATTGCAGCCTTTGCAGCCAATGAATTGGCTGGCGGATGAGTCTGTGTTGTATTCTTGTTTTCCTCTACATTTATGTTGGCTCTGTCTGAAATAGTAGATATATTTTTTGTGCTGGTATTAGCTGCTTTGGTCAGCGTGTTTGCACTTACACCGTCTTTTTCTCTCTTCTTTTTAGCCTTTTCCTCAGCCTTAGCCATATTTTCCTTAACAAAGGCATCCATATCTATCTTTCTGTAATGCTTATTGATAAGAATCTGTAATACTACCTGAAATGCTGAGCTTATACACCAATACAAACCGATTGATGCATTAAGTGTGAAGCAGAAAAATACTGATATAAGCGGCATGAATAATCCCATGCTCTTCATTGAAGCAGCTGTCATATCATTTGCTGCTGCATTCTGTGAAGATGAAGCTGACTGTGACAATTTAAATGAAAGCCACTGTGTAAATCCAGAAATCAGAGGAATCAATACCGCTATTATTCCTATTCCTCCTCCAATAATAAGATTCCACGGTGTTTCACCGAGATTTATTCCGCAGAATGTATTAAGTCTGGTTATTTCCGTATAATTTGTCTGAATTGTTGCAAATGTATCCCCTGAGAACAGACTCATCATTTCATTCCAGTTTTTGGTAGGAAGAGAACACAATAATGTAACCTTATCAGTTACACTCATATCAGCTGTCCACTGAGTAAGGCCCGATATGGATGATATATCAGTATTTCCGATAGCAGAGATAACATTCTGATAATATGCATTAAAGCTGTCTATGTATGTAGGTATCTTTCTGATAACACCATAGAGAGCAATAATTATAGGAAACTGAATAAATGACTGTATGCATCCGCCTGTTTGCGAAATGCCATATTTTGCATAAACAGCCTTCGTTTCCTCCTGCATTGCAGTCATGGCATATGTGTCATTTCTGCCCTGATATTTGGCTCTGATCGCATTTATTTCAGGATTAGCATATGAAGATAATTTGCTGAATCTCTGCTGCTTAACAGTAAGTGGAAGCAAAATACATTTTACTACAACTGTGAGAAGTATAATACACAATCCCAGATTGGCGATTCCTATCCAATCAAGAAACAAATAGATATATTTTACTACATATCCTAATAAATCTACTATCTGCTTTATAACCGGCCAATCATAACATCCGCCTGATGTAGATGCACTTGTGCTTGCACAAGCTGCTAAAAAATTTATCACTTATTAATCCTCCTTATGGTACCGGGTCGTAACCACCCTTGGAGAATGGATTGCAGCGCAGAATTCTCCATACTGCAAGTCCCAGCCCTTTAAGCGGGCCATGCTTCTCAATTGCTTCAATAGCATATTGTGAACAGGTAGGGTAATACTTACAATGATTATATTTCTTATACCCGGAAATATGTTTCTGGTAAAATTTTATTGGTGCTATTAATATTTTTCTTATCATGTTCCCACACCAATTGCTTGTTTCAGCTGAAATAATATTCTGACTTTTACTCATCAGCTGACATTCTTATGTACTTAATTATGTATGCAAATGCGGGCAAATTCTGTTACCACAAAAACACTGGCCTTTTTTATAAAAGTCAATGTTTTAATTAAGTTTCATCTTCTTAGACAAATAGCGCATGGCATCACAAACATCAGAGAAGTTTTTTTTAACTGCGCGTCTTCTTGCTACAACTACAAACCTGTATCCTGTAGGCAGTTCTTCACGCAGTTCAACAAAACTTGCTCTGATGACACGGGATAATCTATGTCTTACTACACTATTTCCCACCTTTTTGCTTACTGATATTCCGAGCTTTTGCTCTTCCTTATCAGTTGCCAATGCATACAGCACAATAAAACTATTTGCTGCCGACTGGCCTTTTTCATATACTTCCTTAAATTGCGAAGTATTCTTTAGAGAATCTATATTTCTCAAAATTGTCACCTTATTTTCTTCTAAAATCTAATATACACAAATATTCTATTATAGAAGAAAGACCACCTTCTTCGTGGTGGTCTTAAGCTGATAATACTTTTCTTCCCTTTGCTCTTCTGGCTGCTAAAACTTTTCTTCCGCCAGGAGTAGACATTCTTGCTCTAAAACCATGAACTTTAGCTCTTGATCTCTTTTTAGGCTGAAAGGTCATTTTCATAAGGCTACCACCTCCTTGTATTTCTTGAAAAAATTGCAAGAAGAATTATATTTCATAATTCCCCCAACAGTCAAGCACTTTCTTCTTTTTCTTTCGTTGAAATTCTCTATATTTTCACATTTTCATAAGCTTTGTTTTTTCAACATTTTATCAACAGCTTTAAACACGGCTTATTCGCGTTTTATTCACCATTTAAATCAATTTTTTAATTTTCCCATACTCCTATATATCGGTTGAAAATTTACCTTAATTATAATATAATTCATACACAGTTTAAGAGCGGTGTTCACTCTGCCGCTCTTATGTCATGTTATAAAGTTGTTGATGTAATACCTTTGTTCATTTTATTACATCATCTGTTTTTTTACCACCTGAGATTTTTTATCATTGATGGTTCATTTTTTGCTTTTATTGGAGTTGTTTTATGCTGGAACTGATTAAAAATAAGTGGCCTTTAATTCTGGACTCACTTAAAAACGAATATGATATTTCTGACATTTCTTTTGAAACCTGGATTGCACCGCTGGAAGTAGCAGCAGTCGAGGATAATAAGATTATCATTGTTGTTCCGGAGAATTCAATCGGTCTTACATATATTAAGAAAAAATATTATCTTCCTCTTAAGGTATCTGTTGCTGAGATAACAGGTGAGAATCTTGATATTGATTTTATTCCTTCCGATCAGTTTGATCCTGTATCTGCTGTTCCGGAAGAGACCAACAAGCAGCCTGATGTTTTTGAAAAAGCAGGTCTTAATCCTAAATATACTTTTTCTAATTTTATAGTAGGTGACAATAATAATATTGCTCATGCTGCTTCTCTTGCTGTAGCTGAAAGTCCTGCTGAAATCTATAACCCTCTGTATATCTATGGCGGAGTAGGACTGGGCAAAACCCACCTTATGCAGGCAATTGCTCACTTTATTTTGTCCAGAGATCCGGAGAAAAAGGTTCTGTATGTCACAAGCGAGAATTTTACAAATGAAATTATAGAAGCAATAAGAAACAGCAATCCTCAGGCCAATTCCCGTTTCAGAGAGAAATATAGGAATGTTGATGTTCTTCTTATTGATGATATTCAGTTTATCAGCGGCAAGGAATCCACACAGGAGGAATTTTTTCATACCTTTAATCAACTGTATGAACACAAAAAACAGATAATCATCTCTTCTGACAAATTTCCTCGTGAAATCAAGAGCCTTGAGGAAAGGCTTATTTCCAGATTTTTGTGGGGTCTTGCTATTGACCTTCAGTCCCCGAGCTATGAGACAAGGGTAGCAATTTTAAAGAAGAAAATAGAACTGGAAAATACTCCTTTCATTCCTGAAGATGTTATCTCTTATATTGCGGCAAATGTGTCTTCAAATATCCGAGAACTGGAAGGATCTCTTACTAAGATAATTGCTTATTCTAAACTTACATCTTCCGTAATAGATCTTCCATTTGCTGAAGGAGTTTTAAAAGATCTGTTTACCAGCACTCAGCGAGAGATTACACCTGATAATATCATCAGGATAGTTGCTGAACATTTTAATATTTCCGTTTCAGAACTTTCTTCCAAGAAGAAAAGTGCAGATATTGTATATCCTAGACAGCTGGCTATGTATCTGTGCAGAACACTTACGGATGCGGCCCTTTCTTTAATAGGTAAGAAATTAGGAAACAGAGACCATACAACCGTTCTTCACGGATATGAGAAGATTCAATCAGAAATTGATGACAACGAGAAAACAAAAAACGATATCGAGATTTTAAAGAAAAAGATTTGTCCGTATTAATGCACACTTTATCTACATTAGTGGTTTTCTGATGTAGATAATCAGTTGATCATAGTGCATTTGCTGGTGACTTTGATTTTATCAATCTTTTTATCAACTTTGTCTGCATATATTAACAACAGTATCACTGAATATAAGTTTTGGCTTAAATTAAACCTTTTTCAGGCTTTTTAACATATTCACAGCCACTACTGATACTACTAGAAAAATACATATACTAATAAATTAATCATTTCTTTTCGAAAGGAGATATACACTAATGGTTATTTCATGCTATAAATCAGACCTGATCACAGCTATTAATATTGCTCTCAGGGCAGTTCCTTCCAAATCAACAATGACCATTCTCGAATCTCTTCTTATAACAGCCGATAATGAGATTACTATCACTGCCAACGATAATGACATGGCAATTAAGACTAAAGTAGAAGGTATTGTTAATGAAGAGGGAAGTATTGCAATTGAAGCAAGAATTTTCAGTGAGATCATCAGAAAGCTTCCTGATAATCAGATCATCATAGAAACAAATAAAAATCAGAAAATGAAAATAAGCTGCGAGGATTCTGTTTTTATTCTGAGCGGCAATGATCCAAATGAATTTCCAGACCTTCCGGAAACAGGTGAAACCAGGAATGTAAGTATATCGGAATTTACATTGAAAGAACTCATAAGACAGACCATTTTCTCTATTGCAGTTAATGATACCAATGCCCTAATGAAGGGAGAATTGTTTTCAATAGAAAATAATATAATAAAGGTTGTTTCTCTTGACAGCCACAGAATTTCCATAAGAAGGGAAGAGCTGGCATTTAATTATGAAAACAGCAAGGTAATAATTCCGGGAAAAACTCTTAATGAAATCAGCAGAATATTAAACGGAGATCAGAATGAGATTGTTGAAATGGAATTTGACAAGAGATTTATCAAATTCAGCTTCAGCAATACTATGGTTATTTCAAGGCTTATTGAAGGAGAATTCTTCAATGTAGAGCAGATGATATCTTCTGATTATTCTACTGAAGTCAAGGTAAATAAGATCAATTTCATGAATAATATCGACAGAGCCATTACTTTGGTAAGAGAAGGTGACAAGAAGCCTGTTGTTTTTGAGATAAGAGACGGATTCATGAATATGGACATTAATACATCTCTTGGCTCTATGAGCAGCAAATTGCCTGTCAATAAAACAGGAAATGATCTGATGATAGGATTTAATCCTAAATTTATCATGGATGCATTAAAGGTTATTGATGATGAGGAAGTATCATTATTCTTTGTTAATTCAAATGCTCCATGCTTTATAAGAAATGATGAAGGAGATTATGTTTATATTATTCTTCCGGTAAATATAAACAGATAATAATATGTTTGAAATCAAGCTTAGAGATGAATATATAAAATTAGGACAGGCACTGAAGGCTGCCAATATGGTGGAAAATGGTGGATTTGCCAAAGAGGTCATCATCAATGGTGAAGTTAAGGTAAATGGTCATGTTGAATACCAGAGAGGAAAAAAACTTGTAGATGGAGATATTGTAGAATTTCAGGGAAACCAGATTAAAATATGCAAATAAAAAATCTTGATCTTCAAAATTACAGAAATTATGAATCTCTATCGGTAAATTTCTGTCCGGGATGTAATATCATTTACGGAGAGAACGGACAGGGAAAAACGAATATTCTTGAGAGCATTTATATGTGCGGCTTTGGGAAAAGTCATAAGAGCAGCAAGGAAAGAGAAATAATAAAAAACGGCTGCGAAGAAGCTCATATTAAGGCAGATTTTGTATCGGAATTAAATTCGCACAGGGTAGATATACATTTGCGGAAAAATAAATCCAAAGGCATGGCATTGGACAGAGTGCCAATAAGAAAATATGGAGATCTGTATGGAAATATATTGATTGTAATGTTTTCCTCTGAGGATCTGGATATTGTAAAAAGAAGTCCTTCTGAGAGAAGAAAATTCCTTGATATGCAGCTGTGTCAGATTGATCAGTTATATATGGATAATCTTATTAATTATAATAAGATCCTTGATCAGAGAAGAGAATTATTCAAGAAGGCAGAAGAATGTGAAGATCCGCATGATTTCAATTCAACCCTGGATATATGGGACCTTCAGCTGTGTGATTACGGGTCTCGTATCATAAAGAGAAGAAGACAATTTATAGACGAATTAAATGAACTGATATTTGATATTCATTATGACATAACAGGAGGAAGGGAGAAACTGAAAATAGTTTACGAACCTTCGGCAGAGGAAGAAAATTTTTTCGAGGATCTCCTGAAAAACCGTGAAAAGGACAGATTTTACAAACAGACGCATATAGGACCTCACAGAGACGACATGAGCTTCTACGATGGAGAGACAGATCTTAAAATATACGGAAGCAGCGGACAGCAAAGATCATGTGCATTGTCACTTAAGCTTTCTGAAATTTATATAATTGAAAAATTAAAAAAGGAAAAACCGGTTTTGTTATTAGATGATGTATTATCCGAACTGGACAGAAACAGGCAAAATCAGCTGATAAATAGTCTTAAGGATATTCAAACATTAATTACCTGCACAGGTTTGGATGAGTTTATAGAAGAAAAGCTGGGAAAAATAAATAAAATCCATATATCGCAGGGCAGGGTAATTTGAATTAATTTGTAAATTGTAAGAAACCGAAATGTGAGAGCACGAGGATCGAAAGTGATTTATTTTTAATAAACATTCTCACAGTTGATGTGCTGTTCCGTCACTAAGATAAAATTACAGAAAAAAGATAGAATTGTTATAGATTGAAAGGAAAAATGATGGAAGAAAACAAGGTATTGGAAAATAACGAAGAAAATTCTCTTGCCGATACTACTGTTTCCGGCGAATATGACGCAGATAATATTCAGGTATTGGAAGGACTTGAGGCTGTAAGAAAGCGTCCAGGAATGTACATTGGAAGTACATCAGAGAGGGGACTGCATCATCTTGTATACGAAATTGTGGATAATGCAGTTGATGAGGCTCTTGCAGGGGTATGTACAGAGATACATGTAACAATTAATCCGGATAATTCAATTACCGTTGAAGATAATGGAAGAGGTATTCCTACAGGCATCAATAAGCAGCAGGGTGTATCTGCTGTGGAATTGGTATTTTGTAAATTACATGCAGGCGGCAAATTCGGCGGGGGAGGATATAAGGTTTCCGGCGGACTTCATGGTGTAGGTGCATCTGTTGTAAATGCTCTCTCTGAACATCTTGATGTAACGATCTGTCGTGATGGTAAGGTTCATTTTCAGGAATATGAGAGAGGCAAGGCAACCTGTGAACTTACAGTATTAGGAGATTGTCCGGCAGACAAGCATGGATCTAAGATTACATTTAAGCCTGATTATATGATTTTCGAGGATCTTATATATAATTTTAATACTCTTCAGAACAGATTAAGAGAGATGGCATTTCTTACTAAGGGTCTTAAAATTGTACTTACAGATACTCGTAAAAATAATGAACAGGAGAAAACCTTTCATTATGAAGGCGGTATAAAAGAATTTGTTCAATATCTGAACAGGGGCAATACTCCTCACTATGAAGAAATAATGTATTTCGAGGGTGAGAAGAATAATGTAATGGTCGAAGTATCCATGCAGCATAATAATGGATACAACGAGAGTATCTATACGTTCGTTAATAACGTAAATACTCCGGAGGGAGGTACTCATCTGGAGGGATTTAAACGTGCATTAACGAGAGTATTTAATGATTATGCCAGAAAAAATAAGATTCTTAAGGAAAAAGAAGATAATCTGTCCGGCGAGGATCTAAGAGAGGGTCTTGCTGCAATCATTTCTGTTAAGATTGAAGATCCACAGTTTGAGGGCCAGACTAAACAAAAGCTGGGTAATTCAGAGGCTCGTGCTGCAGTAGAATCTGTTGTAAGCGAGCAGCTGACATATTTTCTTGAACAAAATCCTCAAGTTGCCAAGATCATTTGCGATAAGGGATTATTGGCACAGCGTGCCAGAGAGGCAGCACGTAAGGCCAGGGAAGCAACAAGAAAGAGTCCGCTTGCAAGCGGTTCTCTTCCGGGCAAGCTGGCTGACTGCTCGGATAAGGATCCTAAAAATTGTGAGATATTTATAGTCGAGGGAGATTCCGCCGGCGGCAGTGCTAAGAAGGCTCGTATCAGAAAGACTCAGGCTATTCTTCCATTGAGAGGCAAGATACTGAATGTTGAAAAAGCTCGTCTGGAAAGAATTCTGGGCAATGCGGAGATCAGAACGATGATAACTGCATTTGGAACAGGAATTCATGATGATTTCGATATATCTAAGCTTCGTTATGACAAAATCATAATTATGACAGATGCCGATGTCGATGGTGCGCATATTGCAACATTGCTTCTTACATTCTTCTATAGATTTATGCCGGAGCTTATCAAGCAGGGACATGTTTACCTGGCTAAACCACCGCTGTATCAGATAACGAAAAATAAAAAGGTTTGGTATGCATACTCTGATGAAGAGCTTAATAATATAATGCTTGAGATCGGAAGAGATAATCAGAATAAGGTTCAGCGTTATAAAGGACTGGGAGAAATGGATGCAAGCCAGTTATGGGAGACAACTATGGATCCTAAGACAAGAATCCTGTCTAAGGTATTTATAGATGACGAGAGTCCTCAGGATCTGGATGTTACATTTACCACTCTTATGGGAGATGAAGTAGAGCCTAGACGAGAGTTTATTGAATTAAACGCTAAATATGCAACTAACATTGACATTTGATGAAAAATCCGGAGGAAACAATGGAAGATAACAATAAAGATATCAATAATGAAGGAGAAAATACGGAACTTACCGATACAGTCTTCGACAAGATAGAGGAGATTGATCTGAAGAAAACCATGGAAAGCTCTTATATCGACTATGCTATGAGTGTTATAGCCTCAAGGGCATTGCCAGATGTAAGGGACGGACTTAAGCCGGTTCAGAGAAGAGTTCTGTTTTCCATGAGTGAACTTAATAATACTCCTGACAAGCCTCACAGAAAATGTGCACGTATCGTCGGTGATACCATGGGTAAATATCATCCACATGGCGACTCCTCAATCTATGGTGCACTCGTTAATATGGCTCAGGAGTGGTCAACAAGATATCCTCTTGTTGATGGTCATGGAAACTTTGGATCAGAAGATGGCGACGGTGCAGCTGCCATGCGTTATACAGAAGCAAGACTTTCCAAGATTTCTATGGAAATGCTGGCAGATATCAATAAAGATACTGTTGATTTTGTTCCAAACTTCGATGAAACAGAGAAGGAACCTACGGTGCTTCCTGCCAGATATCCTAACCTTCTGGCAAATGGAACAACAGGTATTGCAGTAGGTATGGCAACCAACATCCCTCCTCATAATATAGGAGAGCTTATTGATGCTGTATGCAAGATTATCGACAATAAGGTAGAAGACCGAGAAACTACCATTGACGATATAATGAAGATTATAAAGGGACCTGATTTTCCGACAGGAGCTACCATATTAGGAAGAAAAGGTATAGAGGAAGCCTATAGAACAGGCCGAGGCAAGATCAAGATCCGTGCGGTCTCAGAGATTGAGCCTATGGAAAATGGCAAGAACAGGATCGTAGTAACGGAGCTGCCATATCTGGTAAATAAGGCCAAGCTTGTTGAAAAAATCGGTGAACTTCACAGAGATAAGAGAGTAGATGGTATAGTTGATCTGAGGGACGAAAGCGATCAGACCGGAACAAGAGTAGTAATTGAACTTCGTAAGGATGTAAATCCAAACGTTGTATTAAATCAACTCTATAAACATACTCAGCTTCAGGACAGCTTCGGTGTAATTATGCTGGCCCTCATTAACAATCAGCCTAAGATATTTAATATTTACGAGCTCCTTGCATGCTACTTAAAACACCAAGAAGAAGTAGTAACAAGAAGAACAAAATATGATTTGAATAAGGCTGAAGAGAGAGCGCATATCTTAGCCGGATTATTGATAGCCCTTGATAATATTGACGAGGTTATCCGTATTATCAGAGCAAGTGCTAATACCCAGGAGGCTAAAACCGGCTTGATGGAAGCCTTTGGCCTTGATGATGTTCAGGCTCAGGCTATCGTAGATATGAGACTTAGAGCTCTTACAGGTCTCGAAAGAAAGAAACTTGAAGATGAGCAGGCTGAGCTTTTGGCTAAGATCAAATATTATAAGGAAATCCTTGGAGACGAGAAGAAACTTCTCGGAGTTATCAAGGAAGAAATCCTTGTAATGAAAGAAAAATACGCAGATGAGAGAAAGACTGTTATCGGAGTTGATGACGGTGATATCGAGGATGAAGATCTCATTCCTGTAGGCAATACAGTAATTACAATGACCAAACTTGGATATGTTAAGAGAATGGCTATTGATACCTTCAAGGCTCAGAACAGAGGAGGTAAGGGTATCAAGGGTATGCAGACTCTTAATGAGGATGTTATTGAGCGTATGTTTATTACTACTACGCATAATAATATATTATTCTTCACCAATAAGGGTCGAGTATATAAGATGAAGGCTTATCAGATTCCTGAAGCATCCAGAAATGCAAGAGGAACAGCAATAGTCAACCTTCTTCAGCTGCAGCCTGATGAGAAAATAGCAGCAGCCATGTCTGTTGAAGAATTCAAGGGAGCTAAAAATCTCCTGATGGCTACGAAGAAGGGAATGATCAAGAAGACTGATCTGGAGGAATATAATAATATCAGACAGACAGGCATCATTGCTATTACATTGAGAGATGACGATGAGCTTATTGATGCCGAGATAACAGATGGTCATAGAGAGATTGTTCTTGTAACTAAGAATGGACACAGCATCAGATTCAATGAAGAGGAAATAAGGGCAACCGGACGCAGCTCAATGGGTGTGATTGGTATGAAATTCTCAGACGAGGATGATGAGGTCATAACATTTACGCTGGATGTTTTGGGAGAAGATATACTGTTCGTAACGGAAAATGGCATGGGCAAGAGAACCTCCTTCTCAGAATTCAATCCTCAGCATCGAGGAGGCAAAGGCGTTCGCTGCTACAAGGTAACAGAAAAGACGGGCTGCCTTACAGCAGGATGTGCAGTAGACTCCGGTGACCAGGTTATGCTGATAACCAATCAGGGAATAGTTATGAGAATGGCTGTTGATGATATATCCGTAATCGGAAGAAATACTTCCGGTGTTAAGATGATGAATATTAACAAGGAAAATGATATTAAGGTTACGGGCATGGCCAGAATCCCGAAGGAATTTCTGTCAGATGATGAGTCTGAAAATGACATATCTGAGGCAGAAGAGGGAACAGTATCAGATGACAATACTGAAAATGCAACAGAAGAATAAAATAAAGTGAAATCAGATTGCAGCACCTCGTTTTATTAAACGAGGTGCTGTCAGTTATAAAATATTTCAATGACAAAGAATTAATGAGTGCCGTGAACCTCGGTGTGCAGCAATCCTCTTTTAGCCGTGAGCTGCGAGTTTCCGGCAAACACAGCTTTTAAAGCAGTCTGTTTAATGAAGAAGATAAATGTGAAATGAAAGCCTATTATAAGTGACAGAAGCTGAAGAAAATTTTAAAAGAGGAGGACAGGTAATAATGAATACCATAGAAGCAATTATGACCAGAACCAGCATCAGAAGATACACCGATCAAAGAATCAGCGATGAGGACATCAAAACTATTTTAAGAGCAGGCATGAGTGGCCCTTCGGCTGTAAATAAGAGAGACTGGTCATTTATAGTTGTAAGAGATAAGGAAACTTTAAATAAAATGGCGGCTGGAAATGGATTTGCAGCTGAACCGCTAAAAAATGCAGACTTAGGAATACTTATTCTCGGAGATAAGAAGAGAGCCTTCAAGCAGGCACCTGATTATTGGATAATTGACGGAGCGATAGCAGCACAGAATATGATATTGGCAGCACATGACTTGGGTATAGGCAGCTGCTGGCTAGGCACCTGGCCGCAGGAGAGCAAGATAAAGGCACAGTCAGACATCTTCAATATTCCTGACACCCACATACCCCATTCTATAATTGCATTTGGCTATCCTGCAGAAAGCCCGGCTGTTAAGGCTCCTGAGTGGGAGGCAGACAGAGTACATTATGAGAAATGGTAATGCTGATTGTTTTTACAGTTGCTGCGTCGTCCCAGCTTATGGGTCAGATCAAAAAAATTTAAAGTAATTTTCACACAACATGCAAGGTACTGTCGTTGAAAATGATCATTGTTTCGTGTACACTCATAATGCGGGAAAGTTTTGTGAAAGAATAATTTATTTACAGGATATAATGACTGGGTACAGATGGATACATGGTCATTTGTCAGATACAGATATAACGCAGAAAACCGGAGATTTAGTTTTTTGCAATTGAAGAAAGGAGCAGTTATGGAACTTATAGATACCATTGTTAAGACATTATCGGAAGTTAGTCAGACAACTATAAAAAAGGGCAAGGATGTTAAAAATATTGCCAAGCTTAATCTTACAATTTCTGATGAAGAGCGGAAAATTGAAAAAAACTATATAGAGATAGGCAGACTGTTCTATGAAATGCATAAGGACGACTGCGAGAAGGAATTTGCCGAGCTTATAATAAGTATTGATGATTCAAAAGATAAGATCAAGCAGTGTAATGAGGACATAAAGGAATTAAAAGGTATTATTAAATGTCCAGGCTGTGATGCAGAGATTATGGGTAATCTGGCATATTGTCCGCATTGCGGATTTAAAATAGAACAGGAAGAGCCGGCAGAGGAATGTCAGCCAGAGGCACCGGATACTGTTTTTTGCAAAAATTGCGGAGCCAAGCTTGATCCGGAATACAAATTCTGTGTTAAATGTGGAACAGCTATTACCAAAGAGGAACCGGTTGTAGTGCAGCCGGATGGAAATGTTGTTTCTCCGGAGGAAGAAACATCTGAAGAAATAAAGAACGATGAATGCTGTAAGTCAGAAGAGGAAGAGTCTTGTACTCAGGAAGACGCGGCTGATAAAAAAAATTGCTGCGATGCTACTGCACAGGAAACTGAAAACTAGGAAGAACAGCTATATAATATTACGGGTAAATATAAATCGGCGAATAGCGGCGGATTGCTGCATATAAGATTCCTATATGCAGCAATCTGTTATAAAAACATTCGGGCAAGGTGGCAGCATTTTCAAGGTAACAGGATAATTTATGAACAAAATCAGAGAAGCCTTTCGTAATAGTAAAAATTTTCAGATATTTGTAGTAGCATGCGGAGCAATACTCTTCTATGTTGTGCTGAACAATATCGGAATTGTAAGAGATGCATTTTTATATGTGCTGAGTATACTGTGGCCGGTTATTTGTGCAACAATTTTGGCATTTATTATTAATCCCATAGTTCAATTTTTTGAACAGAAGGTATTCGGAAAACTAAAATACCGCAAGGCGGTGCATCTTTTCTGCGTTATATTTACGGTTGTGATGATAGTTTTTCTGATATTATTGCTTTTGTATCTGATAGTTAATCAATTATCTGCGTCCATAAGTAACCTGATAGCGAATTTAGATACATATGTAGAATCTCTGATAAATCTGATAAGGAAACTATTTGGCGATTATGCTAATGAAATAAATGTTTTTGGCGTTAATCTTATGGATCTGCAGTCTGCAGATCTTAAGGAATTCAGTTCTACCATAATTACATGGTGTACTGAACATATATCCGGTATTATTGGCGGCGTAACAAGCGTCGGTTCAAATGTGTTGAATACATTTATTATGTTCATGCTGGTTATCTATATGCTTCTTGATGTAGGTCATTTGTCCAGAGGCGTAAGCAGATATTTCAGATCCATTATGGAACCGGAGAATTATATAAGCTTTGCAAATGTATGCACAAAGAGCAGCAAGATCTTTATCAGATATTTGCTATGTAATATTCTTGATTCATTAATAGTAGGCGTGGCATGCTATCTGTTTATGATCATTATGGGACTTCCGTATCCGCTGCTTATTGCTGTGGAAGTCGGTGTAACAAACTTTGTTCCGACCTTCGGACCTATTGTCGGCGGTGTAATAGGAGGATTCCTGATTCTCCTTGTTAATCCGATGGGAACAGTATGGTTTGTAATATACACATTGATAAGCCAGTTCTGTGACGGCAATCTTCTTAAGCCGAAGTTATTCGGTGATCCTACCGGCCTTCGTCCTATGTGGGTACTTGCATCGATCATCATATGCGGAGGTTTGTTTGGAGTAGTGGGCATGGTCCTTGGAGTTCCGCTGTTCGCGATCATTTCAGATATTGTAAATGAAAGGGTAGAAAAACGAATTCAGCGTTGGGATTGCTATAAAAAATAAAATAAGCAAATGAACCTAAGGTCTGTAATTTACGGAAATAGGCAAATTGCAGACCTTAGGCAAAATCTAATTGAAATTTATATAGTACGCTCTAAAAGTTTCTATTGCACAGAAATGACGAGTGTGCTATTATATGCAAGCTGTTTGGCAGTTATGCGGATATGGCGGAATAGGCAGACGCGCATGGTTCAGGTCCATGTGAGGTAACACTCATGCAGGTTCAACTCCTGTTATCCGCATTAAGAGTTTAACACGTGTCGTCACGTGTTATTTTTTTGTTAATTTCTTGATATATCAATACATTCTTAACATTCAACCTTTTTATCTAGTGTTGAAAAACATCAGCTTCATGTAATTTGGGTATCAAAATAGATGTCAATAAGACAAAAGGCGGCGGTTAAATGTGATCCTCCGCCTTTTGTCTTTTACATTATTTTACTTCTATTTTACGCAGTCCGGGTCACGCAATTTACATACAGCTACTATGCTTAGTTGCAAACGCAGAAAAGAGGTAATTACCATGATTTACAAAACGATTGTGATTGACTATGCACCCAAAGCAAAGAAAATGGCCGCAGCTATTGAGGATAAGGCTAACGA
Source organism: Bacteroidaceae bacterium (assembly GCA_963589005.1). Classification (GTDB taxonomy): domain Bacteria; phylum Bacillota; class Clostridia; order Lachnospirales; family Lachnospiraceae; genus RGIG5612. The sequence continues at coordinate 25,484 of CAVAJR010000017.1, forward strand.
GGTGGCACAGACCGGTTGGGAACTGGTGACATTCTCTGTGACGAATTCTGCAAAAGCGATCCTTGTATTTAGTGTGCCGGAAAATACTCCGCAGGAGAGTATCTCTCAGGAGGAGGTTAATGTGCAGGAAGAGAGTGATGAGGCAGTAGGAGAGGTCGAATGAAACAGGCCATCATAGACATCGGTTCCAACTCTATCCGACTGACACTTTATGAGACACAGGATCAAAGCTTCAAGATTCTCTTTCGTGAGAAGATTATGGCGGGGCTTGCGGGTTATGTAGAGGATGGAAAGCTCAGTGCGGAGGGCATTGAATGTGCTTGTGCGGGACTGTTGGCATTCCGCGGTATTTTGCAAACGCTGGAGATTGCGCGTATCAGTGTTTTTGCCACTGCGTCTCTACGCAATATTTCAAATACGGAACAGGCATTGTCTGTTATACGGGCGGCTACAGGATATTCTGTGGAGATTATCTCTGGCGAGGATGAAGCACTTCTCGGATACGCAGGAACAATGCAGGAATTGCATTTGACGAGTGGTGCGTTTCTGGATATCGGTGGAGCCAGCACTGAGATTGTTACATTTGAGAAGGGCGAACCTGTGGATTTTGCCAGTTTTCCCATCGGTTCTCTGAGCCTGTACCGCCGCTGCGTCAAAAAAATCCTGCCAGGAAAAGGCTCACTCAAGCGTCTGTGTCAGGAGATCGTTCAGACGATTGACTTCAGCGAAGGAGCATTAGCACCGCGGCCATTGATCGTTGGTGTCGGTGGTACAGCGCGTGCTGCGATCAAACTGGCGCAAAACTATTACAAAATGTCGGATGATTGCCGCAGCATGACCGGTGAACAGTTGGATGGACTGTGTGCATTCCTTTGCAGCGGCAAGAAGGAGGCCAGTGACCTGATCTTGAGGCTTGAGCCAGAGCGTATCCATACGCTGGTACCGGGACTTCTCATTTTACAGCATACATTTCATCTGTTCAGGGCGCAGCAGTTGGTCGTCAGCAAATATGGCGTCCGGGAAGGTTATTTATGTCAAAGAATACTGAAAAACAATATCGATACACCCAGAACCGTGAACTGAGCTGGCTGCGGTTTAATCAGAGAGTTCTGGAGGAAGCCGCAGACCCGGCTGTTCCTGTGCTGGAACGACTGAAATTTATCTCGATTTTCTCCAGCAATCTGGACGAGTTTTTCATGGTACGAGTTGGCAGTCTATTTGATCTTGCTCATATGACACCGGATGACATGGACAGCAAAACCGGCTGGACTCCGGCGGAGCAGCTGCACCAGGTCTATCGCGCCGTTCCGGGGCTTCTTGCCATGAAAAGACAGATCTATACTGCTGTCATGGAAACGCTCTCCCAAAGCGGTATACAGGATGTTTTTCCAGAGACATTGGATGCCGGCGATCAGAAGCAAGTCAATCGTTTCTTCAAAATGGAGCTGCTGCCGATCCTTTCTCCCATTGTGATCGGCCCGAATCATCCTGTGCCGCACCTGGTCAACAAAGGACTGTATGCTGCGGCTCTGCTGGAAAATAAAAAAGGACACCGAGTTGTCGGTATCGTGCCGGTTCCTGATAGCGTACCGCTGTATTTATTGATTGCGGATGGTCTGCGATTTGTGCGTACAGAGAATATCCTGCTGCGTTGGCTGCCGATGCTGTTTGAGGCTTACACGGTAAGGGAAAGCTGTATTATTACGGTGACGCGCAATGCGGACATCAGTTTTGACGATGAGAAATTCGAGGACAACGAGGAAGATTCTCGTCGTCAGATGAAAAAACTCCTCAAGCAGCGTGACCATCTGGCAGTTGTGCGGCTGGAATTGAGTACATCTGTGTCTACAGAGTTTCAAAAAATTCTTTCCTCCCTTGCTCGGGTGGAGAATTATCAGATTTTTATAGACTCAACTCCCCTCAATATGCGCTATGTATTCCGACTGATCGGTGAGCTGCCAAAGGAACTTTCTGTACGTCTTCAATATCTGGCTTATCATCCGCGCTGGGCGGAGGATTTGCGTCCAAATCAGTCTATACTTACGCAGATTCAGCAGAAAGACAGGCAGCTGTTTTATCCTTACGATTCCGTCGAGCCGTTTCTGCGTCTGTTGAATGAGGCGGCGGATAATCCGTTGGTACTGTCTATTAAAATCACGATATACCGACTGGCATCTTCATCTAAAGTCGCACAGGCACTCTGCCGCGCGGCGGAAAATGGCAAGGAGGTGCTGGTGCTGATGGAGCTTCGCGCTCGCTTCGACGAGGAAAATAACCTCGCATGGTCGAAGATGTTGGAGGAATCTGGTTGTCAGGTAATCTACGGCACTGAAGGCTTCAAATGTCACAGCAAGATCTGTCTCATTACGCTTCGCAGCCGCAACAAAACTAGCTATCTCACGCAGATAGGCACGGGAAACTACAATGAAAAAACCAACGCCATGTACACAGATCTGAGTCTGATGACTGCCGATCAGACGATCGGTGAGGATGCGGCGGCTTTTTTTCGCAATATGCTAGTCAATAGGCTGGATGGGGAATATAAGCAGCTCTGCGTATCGCCTTTTGGCATCAAGGATATGCTGCTTCGAAACATTGACAGGCAAATTGCACTGGGACAGGACGGATATGTCTGCATCAAGGCCAACTCTGTCACCGAGCGTGAGGTCATCGATAAGCTGGCAGAGGCATCCAGCGTGGGCGTTGAAATTCAACTCATTATCCGTGGCATCTGCTGTATTCTGCCGAATGTTACTGGTGAGACGGAAAATATTCATGTCACCAGCATCGTCGGTCGGTTTTTAGAACATGCACGGATTTATCAGTTCGGGCGCGGTGAGGGTGCAGAGTTTTATATTTCCTCTGCCGATCTTATGACGCGCAATCTTAATCGACGCGTGGAGATCGCATGTCCGGTTCATGATAAGCAGCTGCGCGAACAGCTTGGGTGGATTTTGACTTCTCAGCTGCGTGACACGGCAAAGGCGAGTTTCATGCTGCCGGATGGTTCTTATTGTAGAAAACACAGTGCGGTGCCGTTTGACTCACAGAATTATTTCATGCAGCAATCGCCGCATATTCCTGCAGAGCCACACAAGGAGACAACGCCAAGGCTCATACAGCGGTTAAAAATGCTGAAAGGACGACTGTTGAATACCGTGCTTTTGCCATAAAGTCCAGAAATCCCGTCTTGACTTTATCATTCTCGAAACTATAATAACATGTAATTGCTAGGGGCGCATATGCTGAGATGGCTCTTCGGAGCCGACCCTTCTCACCTGATCAGGTTAATACCTGCGTAGGGAAGCATAACAGTGGAAAATCAGATAATCGTCTGCTGTTACTATTCATGCCCCTCCCATCAAAGGAGGTTTTTTTATGTCAAAAAATGTTAAGATTCTCGTTTACTGTGCCATGTGCATCGCACTGGCTACTGTCACTTCCATGGTCAAGCTGTTTTCCTTCCCGACCGGCGGTGCCATCACTCTCTGTTCCATGTTATTTGCAATGCTGCCGGGATATTTCTTCGGACCTGTGGCAGGTATTACCTCTGGCGTTGCCTATGGCATCTTGCAATTTGTTATAGAACCATATGTGCTGACACCAGTGCAGGCTATTTTGGATTATATCCTCGCCTTCGGAGCCTTCGGTCTTTCGGGATTTTTCGCCAATAAGAAAAACGGTCTTCGCCTCGGATATTTGGTGGCTTGTGGAGGACGATACTTCTTCTCTTTTCTAAGCGGTTGGGTATTTTTCGGAAGTTATGCCTGGACAGGCTGGAATTCAGCGGCCTATTCGGCGGTTTATAATATAATCTACATCGGCGCAGAGGCTATACTCACAATGATCATCCTGTCTATCCCTGCCGTGTCTAAGGCGCTGCAGCGAGTTAAGCAGTCAGCTCTTCGATAGCACTAACTAATAAGAGGCTGTAACACTGAAGTGCGACAGCCTCTTGCCTTTTGCTGAACTGGGTTTATACGATAAAATGTCCACAAAATGTAATGAAGGTTAACTCGGGGTGCTTCTGGATTTAATATATCATATATCATGTAATTACTTCAGTTAGAAGGAAACTCTATTTTACATCTAAATTATGGTTCAGCCGCAGTATTTGCGTTTTGTATCAAACCAGATACTGCGGTATTTTATGTTTCTCGGGCAATCAGTGTACTTAAAATAAAACAAAAAAAGCAGACAATTTTTGTAAATAATATTGAAAAAATCTTGTCGACGAGTATCATGGTAGTTGGCGAAAAGTTATTATTATCAAACGACGGAAACAATCAAGGTTGTTTACGCCGATTTTTTAAGGAGATGAAAAGGTGAAAAGACTGCATGGTGTTAGAACACCCCACTGGAAAAACACAGCGGCCTGTCCTGCAGTAAGAATCCCTGTTCCACCTCAGGTAGTCATTCCTATGTCTATGCACATAGGAGCACCGGCCAAGCCTATCGTTAAGGTTAACGATGAGGTTAAGGTCGGTCAGATGATTGCGGAAGCAGGTGGATTTGTTTCTGCGCCTATACATTCAGGCGTATCTGGCAAGGTTAAGAAGATCGATGAAGTTCTTCTTTCATCAGGTCAGAGAGGAACAGCGATTATTATTGAGACAGATGGACAGCAGACCGTTAGTGAAGATGTTAAGCCTGTATCGGTATCATCCAAGGAAGAGTTCATTGCTGCAGTAAGAGCAAGCGGACTTGTAGGCTTGGGCGGTGCTGGATTCCCGGCTTCTGTTAAGCTCTCTGTCAAAGATGATGTTAAGATCGATTACCTGTTGGTAAATGGTGCTGAATGTGAACCTTATATCACATCAGATACCAGAACCATGATCGATGATGCAGAGTTGGTAGTAAAGGGCGCTGAATTAGTAAAACAATATGTAGGAATTCCGGAAGTCGTTTTTGGAATTGAGAATAACAAGCAGGAATGCATTGACAAGATAAGTGCTCTAATAAGCGGCAAGCAGGGCTTCAGAGTAGAGTCTCTTCCGGCTATTTACCCGCAGGGCGGTGAAAAAGTATTGATATACAACATCACAGGAAGAGAAGTGCCGGAAGGTAAGCTCCCTGCAGATGCAGGATGTATTGTTATGAACTGTACATCTCTTGCAGCATTGTACAGATACATCAGCACGGGCATGCCTCTTGTTGAGAAATGCGTCACAGTAGACGGATCCGCAGTAGCTAATCCGCAGAATGTAATAGCTCCTATCGGAACTCCGATCAAATATTTATTTGAATTCTGCGGCGGCTTCAAGGAAGACCCGGCGAAGGTATTGTACGGCGGTCCTATGATGGGTATAGCAGTTCCGGATACAGAGGTACCTGTACTTAAGGGAACAAATGCAACACTTGCTTTTAATAAGAAGGATGCAATTCTTCCGGAGCCTACCACATGTATCAGATGCGGTAATTGCGTTGCACATTGCCCTATGAGACTGGCTCCTCTTGAAATTGAGAGAGCATATGAACTTAAGAGACCTGAAGTTCTTGAAAAAGAAAAAGTAGGACTCTGTATGGAATGCGGATGCTGCGCATTTGGCTGTCCTGCTAAGAGGCCTCTGGTCCAGGTAATGAAACTGTCCAAAGCTATGCTGCGTGATTATCAGAATGCTAAAAAAGCGAAGGAGGAGAATAAATGAGTAATTTAACAGTTTCTTCTTCACCACATATACGCTCTAAGACTTCAACTCAGCGCGTTATGCTGGATGTAATAATTGCTCTTATGCCGGCTCTTATTGCAGCAATTATTAATTTTGGATTTACTGCATTGGCTGTTGTAGCGGTATGCGTGGCGTCCTGTGTACTTTGCGAGTACATCTGGGAGAAGCTTATGCATAAGCCTATTACAGTCGGCGACCTGTCAGCTGTTGTAACAGGTTTATTATTAGCATACAATTTGCCGGTAAATATTCCTATCTGGCAGGCAATCTTCGGATGTATCGTTGCTATTATAGGAATTAAGCAGCTGTTCGGCGGAATCGGCAAGAATTTTGCCAATCCTGCGATTACAGCCCGTATTGTTATGTTCCTGGCATTTTCAACAACCATGACCACATGGGTATTCCCGGATACAGTATCTACAGCCACTCCGCTGGCACTTATTTCATCCGGTTCGACAGATCAGCTTCCTAGCCTTCTGCAGATGTTCCTGGGTCAGAGAGGCGGATGCCTTGGCGAGACCTGTGTATTAGCACTTCTGTTAGGCGGCATCTATCTGGTTGTCAGAAAAGTAATCACATGGCATACACCTGTAATTTATATTGCAACAGTATTTCTGTTCACGCTTGCGCTGGGACAGGAGCCGGTTTACCAGATCTTGTCCGGCGGACTTATGCTGGGTGCTATCTTCATGGCAACGGATTATGTAACAACTCCGTATACTACTATAGGTAAGATCATCTTCGGTTTAGGTGCAGGAATTCTTACTGTTATTATCAGGGTATATGGCAGTTATCCGGAAGGCGTATCATTCTCAATCCTGTTAATGAATATCCTTACGCCATATATTAACAAAATAAGAATCACCAAACCTGTAGGAGGTACTAAGGCATGAAAACTTCGACTTCAGTAAAGAAAGATTTTGTAATGCCGGTTGTTGTTCTTACGGTTATATGTATTGTTATCTCTGCAGCATTGGCTGTAACTAATCATCTGACTGCAGATGTTATAGCACAGGGGGCAGCTGAGAGAGCAGAGGCAGCAAGAGCAGAGATCATTCCGGAGGCAACCGGATTTGAATTAGTAGAAGCAGATGGACTTCCTGATACGGTAACAGAGGTCTACAAGACTGCAAATGATGTTGGATACATATTTATGCTCAGTGCAACAGGATATGGCGGCAAGATGTCAATAATTTGCGGCATTGACAATGACGGATGCATTATCGCAGTTAAGACATTGTCCCACAATGAAACAAAGGGTATGGGATCTAAGACCGCTGATGAGCCTTTCAGAAGTCAGTTCGTAGGCAAGGATTCAAAACTTGAAGGCGTCGAGGCCATAAGCGGTGCGACGATTTCTTCGAAGGCATACCTTGGAGCGATAGCGGATGCATTTACAGCATTTAATATGGTAACGGGGGTAGAATAAAGTGAAAGAATCAAAATTATCGATACTCACTAAGGGTATTATTAAAGAAAATCCTGTACTGGTACTTGTTCTCGGAACCTGCCCTACACTTGCTGTAACTACGCAGGCATCAAATGCTATCGGTATGGGTGTGGCATTTACATTCGTTCTTATCTGTTCAAATGTTGTTATCTCTCTTCTGAGAAATATCATTCCTGACAAGGTAAGAATTCCATGTTATATCACTCTTATAGCAGGATTCGTTACGATTATTGAGCTCTTTATGGAAGCATATGCGTATAGCTTGTATGAGGCTTTGGGCATATACCTGTCGCTGATAGTTGTTAACTGCATCATCCTGGGAAGAGCCGAGATGTTTGCAAATAAGAATAAGCCGTTTGCATCCTTCCTTGATGCGGTGGGCATGGGAATAGGATTTACACTTGCACTTTTTGTAATGGCTTCTATCAGAGAGATTCTGGGAAGCGGTACATGGTTCGGCATGGAGATCCCGGTGCTTGCTGACAATAATATCTCGATCATGACGATGGCTCCAGGCGGTTTCTTCGTATTTGCCTGCCTCATAGCTCTTGTAAATAAGATCTCTAAGGGCAAGGCTATTAAGAAGACGGAATTCGGATGCGCAGGATGTCCGGGGGCTGCAACCTGCGGCAAATTAGGCTGTGAGGGCAGCTGCGATACTAAGGAAGGAGGAGATAAATAATGTCTTTTAAGATTCTTATCATTATCCTACTTAGCGGAATTACTGTTAATAACTATACGCTGCGTCAGTTCCTCGGAATATGTCCGTTCCTGGGTGTATCTAAGGAGCTTAAGAATGCAACCGGCATGAGTATTGCGGTTATCTTCGTTATGATGCTGGCAACTGCAGTAACATGGCCTATTCAGATGTATCTTCTGGTTCCAAATGGAATGGGATATCTGCAGACGGTCGTATTTATCCTGGTTATTGCGGCACTTGTTCAGTTAGTTGAGATCATTCTTAAAAAGTACATGAAGTCTCTGTACAATGCTCTGGGGGTTTTCCTTCCATTGATAACAACAAACTGTGCAGTGCTTGGTGTTACAATTGCCAATATTGACAGCTCATATACCTTTATTGAATCAATAGTAAATGCTCTTGGTTCGGGACTTGGTTTCTTCCTAGCAATGGTTCTGTTCTCAGGTGTAAGAGGCCAGATGGATTCAAGCGAACCGCCTAAGTCCTTCCAGGGTCTGCCGATCACACTTGTAGCAGCAGCAATCCTGTCACTGTCATTCTTCGGTTTCAACGGTGTTGTTGAAAACCTGTTTAGTTAAGGAGGGGCTCATATGAATGCAATTATTATAGCAATTGTATCAGTTGCAGTTATCGGCCTCATATGTGCTATTATTCTGGCGATCGCATCGAAGATAATGGCTGTTCCTGTAGATGAAACTGCACAGAAGATAAGAGAATGTCTGCCAGGTGCTAACTGCGGTGCTTGCGGATTTGCCGGATGTGACGGTTATGCAGCCGCTCTTGCATCAGGAGAGATCAAGAAAACTAATTTGTGTGTGCCTGGCAGCGAGGGAGTTGCTAAAAAGGTAGCAGATGTACTGGGAGTCGAGGCCGAAGAGGTTATAGAGCAGGTGGCAGTAATTCATTGCCGCGGCAATTGTGATTATACTGCCGACAAGATGGATTATCAGGGCATCTCAAGCTGCAAGGCGGCCAAGCTGTTCTATGGAGGCAAAGGTTCATGTACATATGGATGTCTCGGATTCGGAGATTGCGCAGCTGTCTGTCCTCAGGGCGCTATCTGCATTGAGAAGGGCATAGCTAATATCGACCCTAGAAAATGTATCGGATGCGGACTGTGTGCTAAGACATGTCCTAACAAGGTTATCTCTCTTGAAGTTGACACTATCCGAACCATGGTTACATGCAATAATCATGACAAGGGTGCGGTCACAAGGAAGGTATGCTCGCACGGATGTATCGGATGCCAGAAGTGCGTCAAGAACTGCCCTGCAGAAGCAATCGTTGTTGAAAATAACTTGGCTAAGATTGACTACAGCAAGTGCCAGCATTGCGGCAAATGTGAAGAAGTCTGTGTAACAGGCTGTATCATGGATGCTGATTTCAGAGGCTTATGGAATCATGCGAAACCGATTGAAGAACCGGCGACTACTCAGACTGCAGAATGATTTTAATAAAATATATCAGCGGATTTGCAAGGATCGTCTTAGGCATGTTCGCATGATGAAACTGATAAAGGACATATAATGAAATACAAAGAACTGCTTTACATAATGTAAGGCGGTTCTTTTTTTTTAGCAAAGATACACTCGTGCCCTATAAAGCTGTTCTGAGAGGTGAGTGAGCGCATTTGATGAGAGAATACTGTGGGCAGCTTCTCTTATTGTCGAGGCAGGAGCAAACTGGAATAAATCCGAGAGATCATAAGTTAGCAAAAACTAACTTTAAACAGCACCTATTATTGACAACACCGTGTAATTGTGATAATAATTAGTTAGCTAAAGCTAACTAGAAAGTGAACGACTGTAATTGATATTAGTTGTGCCGGAGGAGCCGATAGGCAGTAGATAGATATTTTCTGCATCGAACAGGTAAACCGAAGGCAATGAGGAATATATATGAGTATTGTTATCTTAGGCGGCAATGAATGTATGGAACGCCGCTATACAGAATTATGCGAGAGATATAAGTGCCAGAGCAAGGTTATAACCAAGATCACAGGAAGCCTTAAGAACAAGCTGGGAAGTCCTGATCTTACCATATTTTTCACCAATACCATGTCACATAAGATGGTACGAGGTGCGATGAACGAACTTAAGGGGGCGGATACGATCATAGAGAGATGCCATACCAGCTCACTGACAGCACTTAAGGGGATTCTTGAAAAATATGCCGGACAGGAGGGCATCAGATAATGTCTGAGGAAACGGTGATCAGGCTGTGCGCACCTACATTGGCAGGGATCAAGACAGGCAGCTTGTTTACTTGTCCCTGTGAGGACAAGAAAGAAATGCAAAGGGACATATCATCATTTAACAGAGAGTTCAGTTCTAAGGGATTGTGCCTGCTGCCTCTTAGATACGAAGAAAAAAAGAGGCGAGTGCTGCTATATATGTATCGTCCGAACGGGCTTAAGGAGGATTTTCAAAATGAATTGGCACGCGAAGTGCTGGAACAGGAGGGATATCCATGGGCAGATGCCGGAAGATGCGTAGTAAGGCTTATAAGAAGGTTAAGTGAAGACAAGGAATTTCCCCATGAGATAGGACTGTTTCTTAGCTATCCGCCTGAGGATGTTAAGGGATTTATAGATAACCATGCAGATAATTTCAAATACTCCGGAATATGGAAGGTATACGGAGATGTTGAGCATGCTAAGAATCTTTTCGCCAGATTCAAGAAATGTACAGAGACGTATTGCAGATTGTGGCAGCAGGGACAGGAGCTGTCACAACTTGCAGTAGCTCGATAGATGCTGCCGGTGAATGGGATGTGGTTTTGATCGCAGATATCAGCAGTGATTTGAAATAGAACAATGACAAGCATCAATATTGATCAGAACTGGCAGAAAACGATGACATTTTATGGGATTAAACGAAGAGGATGATCATAAAAACAATAAGGTAAATACTTCATTCTGACTGTAAGGAATATTTATCGTAAGTATATTGTAGAAGAAAGGAATAGAAAAATGAAGAAAGTAGCAGTTATTTATTGGAGCGGCACAGGTAATACACAGGAGATGGCAAATGCTGTATGTGAAGGCATCAAGGAGGCAGGCGCAGAAGCAGTTCTGCTTACACCGGATCAGGTAAGCGCATCAGATGTTGCAGCATTCGATGCAGTAGCAATGGGATGTCCGGCCATGGGAGCAGAAGTTTTGGAGGACTCAGAATTCGAACCGATGTATGATGCCATTAAGGGCAGCCTTACAGGTAAGGCTATTGCATTATTTGGCTCATATGGATGGGGCGATGGAGAATGGATGCGCAACTGGGAGTCGGATTGCAAGGATAACGGACTTAACCTTGTATGCGACAGCGTAACATGCTGCGATGCGCCGGATGATGATGCCAAGGCAGAATGCAAGGCATTAGGCGCGGCTCTGGCAAATGCATAATCAGAGAGTCGCCGGTTAAGGCAGATCTTAATAATGTGAAGGAAGGTGGTAGTTATGAGCAATAATGAATATGCAGTTAAGAAATTAAAAAATAAATTATGGGCACTGGCAGCTTCAGCAGCACTTGTAGCTGGCGCCGGAATAGCATGCAATATATTTTGAGAAATTAAAACGTGCCTGCAAAATGGCAGACGGGTCTCATGCATTTGCATGAGATTGGAGAAGGTAATATGTACAGGCAGGGCCACACTTGTGAAATTATTATTTCCGGGTTGTGGCTCTTTTGCCGTGAAAAGTTTTAAAAGTCAGAACAGATTTATGCAATTTTTTTACAGCATTATTCATGCTATGATTTGAATATGAAAATGGCTTGTGGTATCATTTACCGGATGTGAAGAAAATATAACGATTCAAAGCCAAAAGGGACATTGCTCTGCGGTGATTTCATGGCCATAGGCTTTGAAGGGTTATAAAATATATATCAGAGGAACAGCATGATAAGAGCATACAGAAATGCGAAAGTATATAAGGACGGCAGATTCACCATCTGTAACGTAATTGTTAAGAATGCGGAATTAGTATTTTCAAACGATTTTAGTAAGGCAGATGAAGTTATTGATAATTGTTTGATTTTACCCGGTCTGGCAGATGTACATGTACATTTACGAGAACCGGGTTTTTCATATAAGGAAACCATTGCGACAGGAACGATGGCTGCAGCCAGAGGCGGATATACTGCAGTCTGCACCATGCCTAATCTTGATCCGGTTCCGGATACCATGGAACATCTTAAGGTTCAGCAGGATATAATTGACAGGGATGCTAATGTGCGGGTCTTTCCATATGCCTCGATCACTAAAGGCGAAAAGGGTGAGGAATTATCCGACATGAACGAGCTGGCACCACATGTCTGTGCATTTTCTGATGATGGCAAGGGTGTGCAGTCTGCGGAGATGATGAAGGAAGCGATGACAAGGTCAGCAGCATTAGGCAAGCTGATCACTGCCCATTGTGAGGTAAACGACCTTCTGAAGGGCGGATATATCCATGACGGGCGATATGCCGCAGAACATGGACATAAGGGAATCTGCTCTGCCAGCGAGTATGAACAGATCGCAAGGGATGTGAAGCTTGCGGAAGAGACAGGCTGCGGATATCATGTATGTCATATATCAACCAAGGAGAGTGTTGATATAATAAGAAAAGCCAAATCACGCGGCATAAATATTACATGTGAGACAGGACCACATTATCTTCTCATGTGTGAGGATGACCTTCAGGAACTGGGCAGATTTAAGATGAATCCGCCATTAAGAGGAGCTGATGACAAGGCTGCACTTATAGAGGGAATTAAGGATGGAACGATTGATATGATCGCTACAGATCATGCTCCTCATAGTGCAGAGGAAAAAAGCAAAGGCCTTGCACTCAGCAGCATGGGAGTGGTAGGACTTGAGAGTGCATTTGCCCTCCTTTATACCTATCTTGTACTTCCGGGAGTTATCACGCTTGAGCGCCTGATGCAGCTTATGATCGATAATCCTAAGAGGAGATTTAACCTGGATACCGGCAGCGACTTTACTATATTTGAAACCAACGGGGAATATATTATTGATCCGGAGGATTTCCTGTCTATGGGAAGGGCGACGCCATTTGAGGGCTGGAAGGTTAAGGGTAAATGCCTGCTTACAGTATGTAATGGAAAGGCTGTTTACGAGGCAGATGTCCCGGCACGGCAGTCAGCCGACAAAACTTTAAAATAAATTTATGCCTTTGCCGAGTAATCATGATGCATCGTTAGCTGAAGTAATACATGTATCTGCATCAGGATTTTTGTTACGATTTAATTTACATATCAGGAATGAAGAATATGAAACAGACACTATTTACCATAATGAGCAACGAACGTATCGCCAAGGACGTATATAAAATGATCCTTGCCGGTGATACTTCTGAGATAAGAAAGCCTGGTCAGTTTGTAAATGTGAAGCTGACCGGAAGATTTTTAAGAAGACCGATATCTGTATGTGACAGAAATGATACGGATTTTACCATGATATATAAGACAGTTGGTCATGGAACCGAGGATATGTCGAAGATGACGGCAGGAATGAAGCTGGATATTCTCACAGGTCTGGGAAATGGATATGACCTTGCTAAGAGCGGCCCTAAACCATTGCTGATAGGCGGCGGTGTGGGCGTTCCTCCCATGTATTGGCTGTGTCGTGAACTTATTGCCGAGGGCAAGGATGTAACCGTGGTACTGGGATTTAATACTAAGGAGGAGATTTTCTTCGAGGAAGAATTCAAGTCTCTCGGAGCAGATGTCAGGATAATGACGGCGGACGGCTCATATGGCGGTAAGGGTTTTGTAACTGATGCGATGCCGGATATAGATTATACGTATTTTTATACATGCGGTCCGATGCCAATGTTCAGAGCAGTTAATGCAGTGGCCGGGACCAGCGGTCAGTTAAGCTTTGAAGAGAGAATGGGATGCGGATTTGGAGGTTGTATGGGATGCAGCTGCAAGACGCTTACAGGAAACAAGAGGATCTGCAAGGATGGCCCGGTGCTGGAGAGGGAGGAGATCATATGGTAGATACAAGAACGAACCTGTCCGGATGGGAACTTGACAATCCAGTTATTCCGGCCAGCGGAACATTTGGATTTGGCGAGGAATATGCAGCATTATATGATATAAATTGCCTCGGTACATTTTCATTCAAAGGAACGACATTAGAACCACGATTTGGTAATCCGACCCCGAGGATTGCTGAATGCACATCAGGCATGATCAATTCTGTAGGCCTTCAAAATCCTGGCGTGGATGAAGTTATCAAAACTCAGCTCCCCAGAATGAAGACATATTTTAATAAGAAGGTAATAGCCAATGTCAGCGGATTTTCCCTCGAGGAATATGCTGAAACCTGCCGCAGATTAAATGATTGTGACCAGATAGGTTTATTTGAAGTAAATATCAGCTGTCCGAATGTACATGGCGGCGGAATGAGCTTTGGCACATCACCGGAGATGGCAGCAGAAGTTACGAAGGCTGTTAAGGCGGTAACAACCAGGCCTATATATATCAAGCTTACACCGAATGTAACGGATATAGCGTCCATTGCCAAGGCTTGTGAGGAGGCCGGAGCAGACGGGATCAGCTTAATCAATACTGTACTCGGAATGCGAATTGATCTTAGGAGAAGACAGCCGGTAGTAGCTAATAAAATGGGAGGCTTTTCAGGTCCTGCCATATTCCCGTTGGCACTTAGGATGGTTTATCAGGTATATGAGGCAGTCAATATTCCGATTATCGGAATGGGAGGCGTTTCGTCTGCAGAGGATGTGATCGAGATGATGCTGGCGGGAGCCTCGGCGGTACAGGTGGGTGCTGCCAACTTGGTTAATCCGTACATTTGCAGAGATATTGTAGATGATCTTCCTGCAGTAATGAGAAGATATAATATAGAAAAACTTAGCGATATAATAGGAGGTGCACACTAATGGGTAAGGATGTAATAATTGCATGCGATTTTGATTCTGCCAAGCAGACGATGGAGTTTTTAGATCAATTTACAGACAGAAAGCCATTTGTCAAAATCGGAATGGAGCTTTTTTATGCAGAAGGACCACAGATTGTAAGAGACATTAAAGCCAGAGGACATAAGATTTTCTTAGATCTTAAACTTCACGATATCCCAAACACAGTAGGCAAGGCAATGTCTGTACTTTCCAGACTGGATGTTGACATGTGCAATCTCCATGCAGCAGGAACAGCTGCAATGATGGAAGCTGCTATACAGGGACTTACTCGTCCGGATGGCAGCAGGCCTCTTCTTATAGCAGTAACACAGCTTACGTCTACAAGCGAGGAACGTATGCAGCAGGAACTTCTGATAAATGCACCGATGGCAGATGTAGTTTCGCATTATGCATTAAATGCCAAAAATTCAGGCCTGGACGGAGTCGTATGCTCACCGTTGGAGGCAGGAACAGTTCACAAGGTATGCGGAGACTCCTTCCTTACAGTAACCCCGGGCGTAAGATTTGCAGATGATGCAGCAGGGGATCAGGTAAGAGTTGCAACACCGGCCAGAGCCAAGGAGTTGGGATCTGATTATATCGTAGTCGGCCGTTCAATTACGGCAGCCAAGGACCCTGTAGCAGCATATAACAGATGCATAAATGAATTCGTATGTTAAACACGCTCAAGCATAAGAGCATGAAAACGAATGGAAATGGGCTGCACTAGTGCCATGAACCTCGGCGTGGAGCCGCTGTTTGAAAACACCTGTGATGTTTTGGCATGAGCGCAGCTGAGGTTCGAGGGATTTTATATTAGTAATTACATAATTCGAGGAGGACATATATGGATATTCAAAAACAGATTGCACAGGATCTTCTGTCAATTAAGGCGGTTTTCTTCCGTCCGGACGAACCGTTTACATGGGCGAGCGGAATCAAGAGTCCTGTTTATTGTGATAACAGACTTACGCTTACAGCACCGCAGGTTCGTACACATGTTGAAAATGCTTTGGCCGAAACCATCAAGACCAACTATCCTGAAGCAGAGGTCCTTATGGGAACATCTACAGCAGGAATTGCTCATGCTGCAATCACTGCGCACATCCTTGATATGCCTATGGGATATGTACGTTCGGGAGCCAAGGATCATGGCCGTCAGAACCAGATTGAAGGCAGATTAGAGCCGGGTCAGAAGGTTGTAGTTGTTGAAGATCTTATATCTACAGGCGGAAGTGTAATAGAGGTTGTTAATGTTCTTCGTGCAGCAGGTGCAGAAGTGTTAGGCGTTGTAAGTATTTTTACATATGGAATGAAGAAGGGACTTGAACGTCTGGCTGAAGCTCATGTTAAGAATATAAGCCTTACAGATTTTGATGTAATTGCAAGAACAGCAGCTGAAGAAAATTATATCAAGCCGGAGGATGTAGAAAGACTCATTGCATTTAGAAATAATCCGTCTGATGAGAGCTGGATAGGAGGAAATAAATGAGAAATCTCATAAATATACTGGATTTTTCAGTAGAAGAGATTGATGAACTTATTGCTGTGGCAGATGATATTTATGAGAATCCGGAAAAATATCAAGAGGTTTGCAAGCATAAGATATTAGCAACCCTATTCTATGAACCATCCACCAGAACGAGGCTTAGCTTTGAATCGGCCATGCTTTCACTGGGAGGAGAGGTTCTTGGATTTTCTGAAGCGTCATCTTCATCTGCATCGAAGGGCGAAAGTGTGGCAGATACAATTGCTATTGTAAGCGGTTATGCAGACATTATTGCAATGAGACATCCTAAAGAAGGCGCACCGATAGTGGCAGCACGACACGCTCGTGTTCCTATTATAAATGCAGGAGATGGCGGACATTATCATCCGACGCAGACATTGGCGGATCTTCTTACGATCCATCATGAAAAAGGTCGATTTGATAATCTTACTATCGGTCTGTGCGGCGACCTTAAATTCGGACGTACTGTTCACTCACTCATTGAAGCAATGTCCAGATATGAAAATATTAAATTTGTATTGATCTCACCGGAGGAGCTGAAGCTTCCGAGCTTTGTTAAGCAGGAATATATCAAAGACAAGAACATTCCATATGTTCAGAGTACATCCCTTGATGATGTGATCGGCGATCTTGATATTTTATACATGACCAGAGTCCAGAAGGAACGTTTCTTTAATGAAGAGGATTACTTAAGACTTAAGGACAGCTATATTCTTACAACAGAGAAAATGAAATTGGCTCGTGAGGATATGATCGTTATGCATCCGCTGCCTAGGGTAAATGAGATCTCGGTGGCAGTTGATGATGATCCGAGAGCATGTTATTTCAGGCAGACCTATTATGGCAAGCTTATGAGGATGGCACTCATAATGAAGCTCCTGAATATAAAGGTTCAGTAAGAAAGTATTGAAGCAGAATCTGATTGAAAATATATAAATTTGCTATTGTAATTTTTAAGATTGCCGAGCAAATCTGAAGGATCATAGGGGTTTATTGCAGGAGGAATGAAAGGTGAAGATTGATTCCATAAAAAACGGCATAGTTATAGATCATATTGCAGCGGGCAATGCCATGAAGCTGTATAATATGTTAGGTCTCGATAAGCTTGACTGCCAGGTCGCAGTTATCAAAAACGCACCAAGTGTTAAAATGGGCAGGAAGGATATAATCAAGATTGATTCCGATATAGATATCAATCTTGATATGATCAGCTTTATAAGTCCGGATGCAACGGTAAATATTATTGAAAACGAGATATGTAAGGAGAAAAGGAAAATAGAACTTCCTGATAAGCTGGTCAATATCATAAAATGCAAAAATCCGCGCTGCATTACTACAATAGAGCAGGAGATAGAGCATGTATTTGTACTTACTGACAGAAATAAAGGCGAGTACAGGTGTATGTACTGCGATACCAGGGCCAAATAAATGCTATTGATTTTTTAGTATTTGTGTGATAGTTTAACACGGAGCAAAGGAGCTGATGTGTCTTAAGACATGCCGGCTCCTTTTTAATATGAATGATTGTATACATGAATTTTTTGTATAATACAAACCAATTATTCTTATATGCAGCAATTGACTTTATCAAGGCAATGTGATAAATTTTTTCTGATTATTTTTTAGCATGCCGCTGCTGCGGCGTGTTATCAGATAAATAAAACAATTTTAACAGGAGGAAATTATGAAGAAATTCAAGAAAATGATGGCTGCACTTCTGTCAGCTGCCATGGTGGCTACACTGTTTGGCGCTGTGTCAGTATCTGCAGACCAGGGCGGCGACATTTATGTAATGTTAGCCAGCAACGTAATGTCACTTGATACTAACCTTGCTACAGACGGTGATTCATTTGAGGTTATCGCAGACTGCATCGATGGTCTTACACAGATGGATGCCGATGGTGCAGCAGTTCCTGCTATCGCTGAATCATGGGATGTATCAGAAGATGGTTTAACATATACATTCCATCTTAGAGAAGATGCTAATTGGTCAAATGGCGAACCTGTTACAGCTAATGACTTCGTTTATGCATGGAGATTAGCAATGACAGCCAATGTAGAATATAACTATATGTATAGTTCATCTGTTGGTGCTGTTAAGAACGCTGATGCTATCATGAGCGGCGAGGCAGACGTTGAAACACTGGGCGTTACAGCAATTGATGACAAGACTCTGCAGGTAGAACTTGAAGTTCCTGTATCATTCTTCCCATCACTTATGTACTTCCCTGCATTCTACCCTATCAACCAGGCTTTCTATGAGAGCTGCGGTGACGGCGTATATGGAACAAGTCCTTCAACATACCTGAGCAATGGTGCATTCATCCTTGATGACTATATCCCGGGTGCTGCAAGCCTTACAGTAGTTAAGAATCCTGATTACTATGATGCAGACAAGGTTAGCCTTGATTCTATCACATATCAGGTAGTTGGATCTTCTGATCAGGCCCTTACAGGATTTAAGAGCGGCAACCTTGATATCGCTATCGTAAGCGGTGACCAGGTAGCAGCAGTTCAGGCAGATGAATCATTATCATCAAATCTTAAGGTTACAGGTGCCGGCTACATGTGGTATCTCTCATTCAGCCAGACAACTAACAACTCAAGTGATGGCTCTCTTGCAAATGTTAACTTAAGACTTGCTATTACAAATGCTATCGACAGAGAATCTCTGGTTGATAACTATGTAATGGATGGTTCTATTGCAACATATACAGCTGTTCCTCCACAGTTTGCAGCAAGCTCAACAACAGGCGAGGACTTCTCAGCTGACCAGACAAAATTTGCCGAATATTGCTCATATGATGTTGAGAAGGCACAGGAATACTTCGAGACAGCTAAAGCAGAATTAGGAACAGATACATTCCAGTTTACAGTAATCTACGGCAACAACGAAGGTGATGAAGTTGCTAAGGTTGCACAGGCTATCAAGGAGCAGGTTGAATCAGCTCTTCCTGGAGTTACAATCGACCTTCAGGCAATGACTAAGGCAGAACGTCTTGAGAAGATGCAGAATGATGATTACTGTATAGCTCTTACACGTTGGGGACCTGACTATGCTGACCCAATGACATACTTAGGAATGTGGATCACAAATAACTCTAACAACTACGGTTTCTGGAGCAATGAAGAGTACGATCAGCTGATCAAGGACTGCACATCAGGTGCATATGTAACAGATTATGATGCTCGTTGGGCAGCACTGTATGATGCAGAAACTCTTGTTATGCAGGAAGCAGTTATCGCACCTTTGTATACCAAGGCTAATTCAAATCTGATTGCAGAAGGTCTTGAGGGAGTTGAATTCCATCCGGTAGCACTTAACAGAGTTTATAAGAATGCTACATTTGCAAACTAATCAGGTTTACTGAATTTGTATTTTAATCAATCTGTCAGAGCGGCATTAAAACTGCCGCTCTGATAAATGTATTTATAACCGTTTGATGAGGATGTCGCGAAGATATATCTGTAAGCAATGCTTTTGTGAAGAACATTGAACGGTTGAATATTTTAGAAAATATTAGGGAGAAAACATGGCCAAGTACATAATCAAACGAGTCGTAATGGCTATTGTCACACTGTTTATAATAACATTTTTGCTGTTTTTGCTTGTTCGTATCATGCCGGGCAATCCATTTCCGTCCGAACGTATGACCGATGAAGCAATAGCAGCCAAACGTGCTGAGATGGGATTGGATGATCCTATTCTTGTACAGTTCGGCAATTATCTGAAGGATATAGTGGAAACAGGAAGCTTTGGTAAGGGCTCATCTCTTTATAATGGCGCCCCGATATCAACCGTTCTGCCTACTGCAATGTCCAATTCATTCAAGATCGGCGGTATAGCAATCTGCTTTGGTGTATTAATTGGCCTTATACTGGGTATAGCGGCAGCATTAAATCGAGGAAAGTTCTGGGATGTATTCTGTACAGTGCTATCGATCATCGGCGTATGTATTCCGTCGTATGTATTTATGATATTCCTGCAGTATTTCTTTGCATATAAGCTGACGATATTCCCGTTCTATTTCAGCGCAAGAAAGTTTTTGATCTCTTCGATAATGCCCGCATTATCATTGTCACTTTTTTCCATGAGTACGGTAGCCAGGTTTACCAGAAATGAAATGATTGAGGTAATGGACAGCGATTATGTTCTGCTTGCGGAATCAAAGGGCATGTATGGAACTAAGCTTGTTACCAAGCATATATTAAGGAATGCGCTGATACCTATCGTAACTGTAATAGCACCGTTGATCGTAGACCTTCTTACAGGCGCACTGGTTGTTGAGAAAATCTACGGAATAAATGGTATAGGCAAGCTGATGGTTGATGCTATCACTGGTGAAGGTATTGACTACAACTATGTTCTTGCACTGGGTATTTTATATTCGGCATTATATATAGGTATTATGCTTGTACTTGATATCATATACGGTCTGCTGGATCCTAGAATAAGACTTTCAAGACCGAGAGGCAGCTCCAGAAAAGACAAGGATCAGGAAAAATCTAAAGCACAAGGGGAGGCAACAGCACAGGCATGAGCAAGAAGAACACAACAAACAGTGTTTCGCAGGCTGAATTAAATGCGGAAAATGCATATACTCCTACAGCGGAGGATTTTGTTCTTGATGTCAATATGGACATTAATACTGACAGAAACTTCGCTTCACAGGGATTCTGGAAGGGAGTGGCAACACGATTCTTTAAGAATGCAAGAGCAGTAATTGGTCTTGTGATAATCGTGCTTATTATAATATTGGCGCTTATTGGTCCTAGTATAAATAATTACGGATACAGCGACATTGTTTCTTATTATGATGAAGAAACAGGCAAGGAAGTTGTAGCGAAGAGCATGTCTCCTCATATTCCTTGGCTTCATAAGTTATTTACCGGCGAGGATTATGATGATAACTTCGCTGAATATACATTTGTATTCGGTACAGATTCCTTAGGCCGTGACCTGTGGACCCGTGTATGGTATGGAGCCAGAGTATCGCTTCTTATTGCATTTGTAACCATCTTCATCGATATGATAATCGGTATGAGTTACGGATTGATCTCCGGTTTCTTCGGAGGTGTCACGGATAATATCATGCAGAGAATTGTAGAAATCGCCAACTCGATACCACGATTGGTTATTGTAGGTGTATTGGCGACTTTCATGACTAAAGGTATAGGGCTTGTTATAGTAGCGCTGCTTCTTACGGAATGGATAGGAATGAGCAAGATCGCCCGTGCCGAGATGTTTAAGATCCGCGGAATGGAATATATTATGGCCAGCCGCACGCTTGGAGCAGGTAACGGAAGAATTATTTTTAAGGATGTTCTTCCTAACACCATCGGACCTATTATTACACAGATGATGTTCTCTATTCCTACAGCTATCTTTACAGAAGCTTTCTTAAGTTTCGTCGGTGTAGGTATCATGCTTCCGCAGTGTTCGGTCGGTTCTCTTATTGAGGACGGATTTAACAATATTACAACTCTGCCGTATCAGATACTGCCGCCTATATTGGTTCTGGCCTTTTTGATGCTGGCATTTAATTTCGTAGGTGACGGTCTTCGTGAAGCATTAGCTCCGCGTATTGAGGATATGTAAGGGGGTGTTTAAGAATGGCAGATAAAATACTTGAAATAAAAAATCTTGACATAACCTTCACTACTTCTGCAGGACCGGTACATGCTATCAGAGGAGTTAATATTGACCTGGAACGAGGCGAGACGGTAGCAGTAGTAGGTGAATCCGGTTCCGGCAAATCTGTTGTAATGAAGACTGCTATGGGTATCCTGGCAGGAAATGCAGTTATCAACAGTGGCGAGATAATCTTCAGATATAAAGAAAATGACGGAACTACTAAGGAAGTAGATATTCTTAAGCAGCCTAAGAAATGGATCAGGAAGAATATCAATGGCAGAAAGGTTGCTATGATATTCCAGGATCCTATGACATCACTTGACCCAACCATGACAATTGGCAAGCAGCTGATGGAAGGCATGATAATGCACCTGGGGCTTTCAAGGCAGCAGGCAGCAGAACGTGCGGTTAAGTTGTTGGGAGAGGTTGGAATCACGGAACCTGCCAAACGAATGAAGCAGTATCCGCATCAGCTGTCAGGAGGTATGAGACAGAGAATAGTTATAGCCATAGCTATTTCCTGCAATCCTGACCTGCTTATCTGTGATGAACCTACGACAGCACTCGATGTTACGATCCAGGCCAAGATCCTGGAGCTTATCAAAAAGCTTCAGGAATCTTACGGAATATCGGTTATATATATTACTCATGACCTGGGTGTTGTTGCCAAGGTTGCGGATTATGTAAATGTAATGTATGCAGGCAAGATAGTAGAAGTCGGCAATATAGAAGAGATCTTCTATGACCCGAAGCATCCATATACATGGGGACTTCTTTCGGCCATGCCTGATCTGGATACGGACGATTCGCGTCTGTATACCATTCCGGGTTCACCGCCTAACCTTCTTCATGAGGTAAAGGGTGATGCTTTTGCACCTAGAAATCAGTATGCCTTGAAGATCGATTCGATTGCAGAACCGCCGATGTTCAAGGTTTTTGAAACACACAGCGCAGCAACATGGCTCCTTGATCCAAGAGCACCTAAGGTAGAGATGCCAGCTGAATTGCAGAAGCGTATTGCACGAATGTTAAAGGAGGCAAATGCAGATGCCGGCAAATTATAATACAGAGCCGATCTTAAAGGTCGAGCATATGAAACAATATTTCAAATCAGGCTCATTTGTGGTAAAAGCGGTAGATGATGTCAGCTTTGAGATCTATCCGGGTGAAACATACGGTCTTGTTGGCGAATCTGGTTCAGGAAAGACTACAATAGGACGAGGAATTATTCGCTTGTATGATCCGACCTCCGGCAAAATTACCTTCAAGGGTGCGGACATATCCGGCAAAATGGATAAGGAAACCAAGAATCTGCTAAGAACAAAAATGCAGATGATATTCCAGGATCCGATGGCATCCCTTAATCCTCGAAAGAAAATCGGTGATATTATAGGTGAAGGTCTTGATATTCATCATATGTATCAAACAAAGGAAGAAAGAAAAGCTCACATAGATGCGATTCTTGCCAAGGTTGGACTTGCTGCCGAACATTATGACAGATATCCATATCAATTTTCAGGCGGTCAGAGACAGCGAGTCGGCATAGCAAGAGCGCTTATTATGAATCCTGACCTGATCATAGCCGATGAATGTATATCGGCACTTGATGTTTCGATTCAGGCGCAGGTAGTTAATCTTATGAAAGATATCCAGGAAGAAACAGGAGCAGCATATCTGTTCATTGCTCATGATCTTTCTATGGTCAAGTATATTTCGGACAGGATCGGAGTTCTTCATCTTGGAAGGATGCTGGAGACCGGAACTACGGAAGAGATATTTTCTAATCCGCTGCATCCATATACCAGAAGTCTGCTTTCTGCCATACCGAGTCCTAACCCGAGGGTTGAAAAGGGCAGAGTCGCAGAAGAGTATGATTATGCAACAAGCGGTATAGATTACAATAAAGGCGAACTAACATTAATAAGCGGCAAGCATTATGTTCATGGAACACCGGAAGAAATAAAAAAATGGCAATCGCAGTAACAAAGCGAAATACAAGTTTAAATCAAAGGGATGCTCTCTTACATATGGAGAGCGTCCCTTTTTACAATAAAGCAGTTTGCAGTGCAAATGAGTGCACTAGCAATTCACCTATGGGTTAACCCATCGTAAATGCTCCATAGTACGTACCCTAGTTTTTTATCGGCCGCAGGGTTGCGGTCGATTTTAACTAATTTGTACGACAAACTCAAAAACGACTTGTCATCCTTTTGGCGCTTAATGTCATCCTTCTGGCGCCAAATGTCATCCTT
>CAVAJR010000018.1:0-49396 GCA_963589005.1 Bacteroidaceae bacterium
TATCTTAAATTCCACCCAGTCTACATCCTTCGCATAACCCAGACTTGTAATATGTTCGTTATAATATGGATAATTATAATATGTGATAAACATATTTCGTTTATCGAATCCCTCTACGAGCATACCCTCTCTGTCCATATCACAAAATCCCAATGGACCGTGAACCTCTGTGCAGCCACGCTCTTTGGCCCAGTTTTCTATGGTATCGAATAATGCCTTCGATACCTCGTGATCATCTATAAAATCCACCTGGGTAAACCGCATTCTGTTATTGCCCCAGGTTGCATTTGATTTTTTGCTTAAAATTGCCCCTATGCGTCCAACAATCTGTTCGCCTCTGTAAGCTAAAAATGCCTTGGCTTCGCAATATTGATATGCCGGATTTTTATCACTCCAATCCGCCATATCATCACCGTAAAATGCCGGAACAAATTCAGGAACATCCTTATACATTTTGTTTGGAAATTCCACGAATTTTTTCAGCTGAGATCTTGACTTGGTATTTACTTCAATTACTTTTACATCTGACATAACCTATTAATTATCAAGTGTTTCTTCTAATATTGCAAGCTGTTTTTCTGCAAATCATCTAACGAGATATTTCTTCAGATATTTGCCTGTATAACTGATTTCGGATTTTGCAATGTCCTCCGGGGTTCCCTTAGCAATTACTGTTCCTCCGCGTTTGCCGCCCTCAGGACCCATGTCAATAATATAATCTGCCACCTTGATAACTTCCAGATTATGTTCTATTACAACCACACTGTTGCCGCCCTCAGAAAGGCGTCTTAGTATCGTTACAAGCTTGCTTACATCCTCAAAATGAAGACCCGTTGTCGGTTCGTCAAGTATATACATCGTGCGTCCTGTAGGTCTTCTGCTCAGCTCTGTTGCCAACTTAACTCGCTGCGCCTCACCTCCCGACAGAGTTGTAGATGACTGACCCAGCCGGATATATCCCAGACCCACCTCATACAATGTCTTGATTTTAGAATAAATCCTAGGGACATTTTCAAAAAATCCCATAGCCTCCTCTACTGTCATATCAAGTACATCATAGATATTCTTGCCCTTGTACTTAACCTCCAGTGTTTCTCTGTTATATCGCTGACCGTGACATGTATCACATTTTACATATACATCCGGAAGGAAATGCATCTCTATCTTGATAATTCCGTCACCAGAGCAGGCCTCACATCTGCCGCCCTTGACATTAAAGCTGAACCTGCCCTTATCATATCCTCTCACCTTGGCATCCGTGGTCTGGGCAAACAGATCTCTTATCAAGTCAAACACTCCCGTGTATGTTGCAGGATTGGAACGCGGCGTTCTTCCTATAGGACTCTGGTCAATGCATATCACCTTGTCTAACTGTTCTGTTCCTTCTATACATTTATGCTTGCCGGGAATAGTTCTGGCTCTGTTTAATGTCTTGGCAAGGCTGTTATACAATATCTCATTTACAAGAGATGATTTGCCGCTTCCCGATACACCGGTTACGCAGGTCATAACTCCCAGGGGGAACTTAACATTGATATTCCTAAGATTATTTTCTGCAGCGCCCTTAACCTCTATCCAGCCTGCAGGTTTTCTTCGCTCCGCAGGAAGCTCTATGAATCGGCGTCCGCTCAGATAATCCCCCGTTATGCTGTCCTTACATTTCATTATCTTCTCAGCATTGCCCACCGCTACGACACGGCCTCCATGCTCACCTGCTCCCGGGCCGATATCAACGATAGTATCTGCCTGACGCATGGTATCTTCATCATGCTCTACTACTATAAGAGTATTTCCCAGATCTCTTAATCTTTTAAGGGTTGCAAGCAGCTTGTCATTGTCCCTCTGGTGCAGGCCGATGCTTGGTTCGTCCAAGATGTACAACACGCCTGTAAGACCTGACCCGATCTGTGTTGCAAGCCTTATTCTCTGTGCCTCGCCGCCGGACAGGCTGGCTGCATATCTTGTAAGAGTCAGATAATCAAGACCAACATCTAATAAGAATTTCAGCCTTGATCTTATTTCTTTTAATATAGGTCCCGCAATGATAAGTCCTGATGATGACAGTTTAAGATTTTCGAAGAAACTAAGGCAGTCACCAACCGTCATATCAGAGACCTCATGAATATTCGCACCGCCTACAGTAACTGCCAGACTCTGCTTATTAAGACGCATTCCCTTGCAGGCCTCGCATGGACTTATGCGCATAAATTCTTCATATTCCCTCTTGGCTGTATCAGAAAATGTCTCCTTATATCGTCTGTTTTCATTTTCAATCAAACCCTCAAATACCGTAGGATATATTCCGGAGCCACGCTGTCCCTTGTAGTAAACATCAACGCTTACAGTATCTCCGTATAAGAGTATCCTCTTGATCTTATCCGGATATTCCTCAAATGGCGTATCAAGGCTGAAATTATGCTTCTTAGCCAGCGCCCGCAGCACAGCATTGGCATAACTTGTGCTCTTATTGGCACTCTGCCAGCCCATTGCAACAATGGCGCCCTGATTTATGCTAAGGCTCTTATCAGGTATCATGAGATCTGCATCAAATTCCATCTTATATCCCAGTCCCGCGCATACAGGGCATGCTCCAAAGGGATTGTTGAAGGAAAAATTCCTAGGCTCTATCTCTCCTATGCTGATGCCGCAGTCAGGACAGGAAAAGCTGGAAGAAAAATGTATCTCATTATTTTCATCCACAGGAGGCATATTTCTGTCCTCATTAGCAGATGCCGCCGGCTGACCTGTTAATTTCAAATTCCCCTCGGCATGTTCCTCTGCTCCTTCTGTCCGTGTCTTGATCGCGCCCTCAGGCCAGCCTACGATCTGAACTGTCATGAGCCCGTCTGCCATATTCAGAACGGTTTCAATCGAATCCGCAAGTCTTGATTCTATGCCTTCCTTTACCACAATTCTGTCTACAACGATATCTATATTATGCTTGTTATTCTTCTCCAGCTTGATCTCTTCGTCGAGCTCATAATTTATGCCATCTATCCTGGCCCTCACGAAGCCCTGCTTTCTGGCTGACTCAAGGAGCTTAACATGCTCGCCCTTACGGCCTCTTATAACAGGAGCCAGAAGCATCAGCTTCGTTCCTGTCGGAAGTGCCATAATTGAATCCACCATCTGATCAGTAGTCTGCCTGCTTATCTCTCTCTTGCAATTCGGGCAATGGGGTATCCCGACTCTGGCATACAAAAGCCTCAGATAGTCATGGATCTCCGTCACTGTTCCTACAGTAGAACGGGGATTTCTGTTAGTTGCCTTCTGATCAATCGATATGGCAGGAGACAGTCCCTCGATGGACTCCACCTTAGGCTTTTCCATCTGTCCTAAGAATTGCCTTGCATAAGAAGACAGCGACTCCATATATCTTCTCTGACCTTCTGCATAAATAGTATCAAATGCCAGCGAGGATTTGCCGCTTCCTGACAGACCCGTAAATACGACCATCTCATTACGAGGTATATCAAGGTCAATATTCTTCAGATTATTCTCTGAAGCCCCTCTTATCTTTATATATTTTTGTTCACCTGCAGCCATTTTTGTAACACTCTTTCTCTATCTTCTAATTCATCTATAACGGCACTTTGCGAATAAACTCTGAATGATTGTTATCATCTACCATTATTTGATATTTGCATCACTGTCTTTATTGCAAATTCCTGATGACAAACTGCTCTCCTCATCATCATTATTCTTCCAAATGTCTGCGCAGCTCTAACATCTGGTCTCTTAACTGAGCTGCTGACTCAAAATCAAGATTAGTTGCTGCCCGTTCCATTTGCCTCTTGATCTTGGCGATCAACGCCTTCAACTCCGATGTACTCATGGATTCCGGATCCTTAGACAGCTTCCTTCCAGCCTTCTCTGCCTCATGGGTAATGCTTATAAGATCACGAACCGCCTTCTTAATAGTTGCCGGTTTGATGCCATGCTCTTCATTATATGCCTGCTGGATCTTACGTCTTCTGTTAGTTTCTGTAATGGCCGCATTCATAGAGTCTGTCATTACATCAGCGTACATAATGACATGACCCTCAGCATTTCTTGATGCACGTCCTATAGTCTGAATAAGCGATGTTTCGCTTCGCAGGAAGCCTTCCTTGTCCGCATCCAGGATTGCTACCAGTGATATCTCCGGAATATCCAGTCCTTCTCTTAACAGATTAATTCCTACCAGCACGTCAAATGCATCCAGCCGCATATCTCTTATTATCTCGGTTCGCTCAAGCGCTGCTATGTCCGAATGTAGATATCTTACTCTTACACCGGCTTCTCTCAGATAGTCCGTGAGGCTTTCTGCCATTTTCTTGGTAAGGGTAGTAACCAATGCCTTGTTTCCTCTGGCGGTTTCCTTATTTATTTCCGACAGCAAGTCATCTATCTGTCCTTCAACAGGGCGAACTGAAATCTCAGGATCCAACAATCCCGTAGGCCTTATGATCTGCTCTGTACGCATCAGCTCATGCGCTGCCTCGTATTTGCCGGGCGTGGCCGATACGAACATCATCTGATCTATCTTTTGTTCGAATTCATCAAACATTAATGGTCTATTGTCCATAGCAGACGGCAGACGAAATCCATACTCTACCAGAGTTTGCTTTCTCGAATGATCGCCATTATACATAGCTCCTATCTGCGGAATTGTCATATGAGACTCGTCTACTATGATCAGGAATTCATTCTTGAAAAAATCTATCAGCGTGGCCGGCGGTTCGCCGGGCTGCAGACCGGTAAGATGCCTTGAATAATTTTCTATTCCTGAGCAAATGCCTGTCTCACGCATCATCTCCATATCAAAATTAGTCCTCTCCCATATACGCTGGGCTTCTATAAATTTATTATTGTCATTGAAATATTTTACCTGTTCGTCTAATTCATCCTTTATATTTTCAAGAGCCCGTTCCATTCTCTCCGGAGGCACAACATAATATGATGCCGGAAGAAGAGCCGCATGCGAGAGCTTCGCCTTAACCGCGCCCGTCAGCACATCTATCTCTGAAACCCTGTCTATCTCATCTCCGAAGAATTCAACCCTTATAGCAGAGGAATCGCGGTTAACAGGTATTATCTCTATTGTATCGCCCCTTACTCTGAAGGTTCCACGGGTAAAATCCATATCATTTCTTTCATACTGGATCCTGACAAGTTCCCTGATAACCTCATCTCTGTCCTTCATCATTCCCGGACGCAAGGATACACAGCTTCGTGCATACTCCTCCGGATCACCTATACCATAGATACACGAAACTGATGCTACAATTATCACATCCTTGCGTTCTACCAGCGAAGTAGTTGCAGAATGTCTTAACCGATCTATCTCATCATTTATAGAGGAATCCTTTTCAATATATGTATCAGATGAAGGTATATATGCCTCAGGCTGATAATAATCATAATAGGAAATGAAATATTCTACTGCATTTTCCGGGAAGAATTCCTTAAACTCACTATATAACTGGGCTGCAAGAGTCTTATTATGAGCAATTACAAGCGTAGGTCTGTTAAGCGCCTGAATAACATTAGCCATGGTAAATGTCTTACCTGAGCCGGTAACTCCCAACAGCGTCTGGAATTGATTGCCCGCCTTGAAGCCTTGCACAAGCTCCTCTATTGCACGGGGCTGATCGCCCATTGGTTTATATTCTGATACTAATTTAAATCTGCTTTCCTGCATAATCATTTTATAAATTTTTTGTTACTAGTATAATTCGCAAAAAAGAAATATTGAAAAATCCCGGCACGCAGTGATCAACTTCCTATTTAACCCGTGCCGTGAACCTCGGCGTGCAGCCCCGGCACAGATATAAGATCATTCCTCTGCATGTCGCGGCTTCAGCCTGTTAATCTGCTGTAAAACCGTCAGAAGTATATCAGGATTATTTTCATAAGTAAAGAATTGTTTCGAACATTTGTTCGTGAATTTAATTTCCCGTGGTCGTAAGAATTTATCTCTGGACAGTAATATAGCCGACATTGCTGTCGGCTATATTAAGGAGAAGGTATTTCATTTTATGGGGTGTTGTAAAACTATATGTATTGGGGGTTTTACGGTGCATATATTATCATGGAACCCCAAAACTGTCTTGCCAAAATTTCACTAATTTTCAAGTTTTTTTTGTGCAATTATGACAACATTCTTGTAATATTACATGGTTTCTGAGTTCTGATCCTTGTGTTCTTCCACAACCTCGGCCTCTCCATCTATTACGCTTGGAGTATTAAACAAAGCCTCAAATTCTTCTCTTGTGATTTTTTCTTTCTGAAGAAGGAGCTGTGCACTGGCCTCAAGTACATGCATATGCTTTTCAACAATATCGCGTGCCTGTTCATAGCACTTATCAATTATTCTCTTAACTTCTTCGTCGATCAGAGTTGCTGTTGCCTCTGAATATGACTTGGCCTGACCCCAGTCTCTTCCGATAAATACTTCATCAGAATCCGAACCGGCATAATCAATAAGACCCAACTTATCACTCATACCATACTGAGTAACCATAGCCCGGGCTGTCTGAGTAGCCTGCTTGATATCCTGAACTGCGCCCATCGTTATATCATCGAATATCAGTTCCTCAGCAATACGTCCGCCGAGAGATACCATGATGTTCTGAAGCATCTTGCCCTTCGTTACATACATTTCATCCTTCTCAGGCAGCGGCATCGTATATCCTCCTGCCATACCTGTAGGGATAATAGATACCATATGAACCGGTCCTACATCAGGAAGCAAATGGAACAAGATGGCATGTCCGCTCTCGTGATATGCGGTAATCCTCTTCTCTTTGTCTGATATAACTCGGCTCTTCTTCTCTTCGCCGATGCCGATCTTAATAAATGCCGTCTCTATATCCGACTGTTTGATATATCCTCTGTTGTCAGCGGCTGCATTGATAGCTGCTTCATTGAGAAGATTCTCAAGATCCGCTCCGGCAAATCCTGCTGTCGTTCTGGCAACTGTTTCAAGATTAACATCCTCAGCCAGCGGCTTGTTGCGCGCGTGAACCTTAAGAATAGCCTCTCGTCCTGCCACATCAGGCTTTCCTACATAAATCTTCCTGTCAAAACGTCCCGGCCTTAAAATAGCAGGATCCAGAATATCAACACGGTTCGTTGCAGCCATTACTATAATGCCTTCATTTACACCGAATCCGTCCATTTCAACAAGGATCTGGTTCAATGTCTGTTCTCTTTCGTCATGTCCGCCGCCCAGTCCTGAACCACGACGTCTTGCAACTGCATCGATCTCATCAATAAATATAATACACGGTGCGTTCTTTTTTGCTTCTCCGAACAGGTCACGTACACGGGAAGCACCGACACCTACGAACATCTCTACGAAATCTGAACCTGATATGTGGAAAAACGGAACTCCCGCCTCGCCTGATACTGCACGAGCCAGCAAGGTCTTACCTGTTCCCGGAGGTCCTACAAGGATCATTCCCTTAGGAATACGCGCTCCTACTTTTGTATATTTCTGCGGATTCTTAAGAAAATCTACAACCTCCTCCAGCTCAGCCTTTTCTTCATTAAGACCTGCCACATCCTTAAATGTAGTCTTATTATCTGAAGCCTGCGTGGCTTTGGCTCTGCTCTTGCCGAAGGTCATTACATTTCCTCCGCCTGCACCTGAATTTCTCGATATGATGGAGAAAAAGACCACCATAACGATCAGCATTACGAGCATCGGCAATATGGTGCTGGCAAAAAATCCCTGCCTTGTAACATCACTTAACTTATAATCCTGTCCTCTGTCCTGAAGTTCCTTCGTAATAGTTCCTACATCTTCTACATAGAGCTGTGCAATCGTCGAATCATTGAATTTGACTATAACAACGCCTGTAGGGATCTCAGAATTCTGCTTAATAGCTATGGTTGATATTGTTCCTGCATCCAGATCCTTTTCGAATTCCTGGTAGGTATATGTTTCTGTTGTTTCCGTTGTTCGCGTCATCCAGTATACAACTCCGAATATTGCCAGAATAATGGCAATGTACGCGATAATTCCTTTAGTACTTTTTCCCATTGAATATCCTCTGTTTTGTTTCTAATTATATCTCTTAATCTTCTATTACTCCTATATAAGGGAGGTTTCTGTATCTCTGGTTATAATCCATACCCCATCCTACAACGAATTTGTCAGGGACACTAAATCCGATATAATCCGCATCAAAGCATACCTTTCTGCGATCCGGTTTATCGAGAAGCGACACTACCTCTAAGCTGGCAGGTTTCTTATCCATAAGCATCTCTCTGAGCAAATGTAATGTCTGGCCTGTATCTACGATATCTTCTACTATAATAACATGACGTCCCTCAATGGAACGCTGAAGGTCCTTCGTGATCAGCACCTTACCCGTTGAGTCGGTACCGACATAGCTGGAGGCTGCCATAAAATCAATCTCCGTAGGAATTGTCATGCTCTGTGCCAATGCGGACAAAAAGAAAACAGACCCATTCAGTATTCCGATAAATACGACTGACGTGTCCTTGTATTTTTCACTAAGTTCCTGGCCCATTTGATGTATTCTTGCTCTTACTTTCTCCTCAGAGATCAATATACTTATTTCGCTCATATATACCCCCTGCCATTCTTTTTTAGTATCGCCTCTTGTCTGTATGCCGAAACGGCATATAACAATTTACATTTATATACAAACCCATGCCGATCTGACCGACAGAGCTCTTTATTCATCAATAATCTTCACATATGCTTACCTGCAATGCCATATTTGTCATTTCAGACAGCTTGAAGCTTTCACTCATTCGGTAACCCAGGATCCACATGACCTGTTCCTTATCTGTCATTACCAGAATTTCTTGTCTTTCTTCCTGTGGGATCTTCTCATCAACGCAGAATTTCTTGACAGTCTTGCTGCCGCCAAAAAATCGTATTACATCCTGTGATTCGGGTTTTCTAAAGACTAAATTGCCTTTGATTTTAGCACAGTCAAATGCTTTCGTATAGTCATTTTTAGCAATCAAATATTGTCTTGTAACAGGATTTACATGTACTAAATTTAATTCTATTGACAGTCCATTCCACAATTGATATCTCACCGGTTCGGTTGTAAGCATCGTAGGATCTATGACCAATTCCTCCGGCTGCTGTTCATATTCAGGCAGATCCTCTTCCTGCTCAATCGCATCGTCTGAAAACTGCCTGCCCCTTGCATATCTTGTCATATTCTGTGCATGTTTGTCTTCATCTGTTGCCCTTTTAAATATCAGATTGCTGTAGCTTCTGACTGCCATTATGTCATAAGGCAGTTCAACTTTTCTTCCGGTCTGTTTGTCTTCCAGTGCAAGCACATTGTCTATATGTATACGGCTTACGTCCTTAAGGCGTCCCGCCATTTCTTCTATAATATTTCTGACTATCTGGCTCTTAACAGTCTTATTAAGCGTGCCAAATCTGCTAAGGTCTACATATATATTATCATCTCGCCGATCGATCATCAGCATGCCCTGCTTCCTGGCCTCCTCTTCAATATACTCCTGAGCCTGGACTATATCTCCGGCCGCCTCATTTATATGCAGCGCTGCCTGATTATTTATTCTATTTAACAAAGGGATTATATTAAGTCTGACTTTATTTCTGGCATATTCGTCCTTTAGGTTGGTTGAATCTGTGCAATATTTGATATTTTCCGATTTAAGAAAGTCCTCTATCTCGCTGCGTCCTAAGCATAGAAGCGGACGAATAATAGTCATGTCGAATCTTCTTGCTATCGGCTGCATTCCCCGCAGCCCCTTCAGCCCTGTTCCCCTGATCAGATTCATAAGGATCGTTTCCGCATTATCATCTCTGTGATGAGCTACTGCAGCTTTTATATTTTCAGGGATTATGTCATCTTTAGCTAATTTTCTGGCAACCTGATAGAATGTCTGATATCTGGCAACACGACCGGCCTCCTCCAGACTTAGTCCGTTTTCAACTGCATACTGTCTTACATTTGCATGTACAGCGATACATGTAATATTCTTCTTTTCACAAAATTCCTTAACGTATTTTTCATCCTCATCTGCTTCCTTGCCCCGGAGCTGATGATTGACATGCACAGCTATCAGATTCAGATCCATCTGCGACGAGAGCCTTTCCAGCAAAATAAGAAGGCACATAGAATCTGCGCCTCCTGACAATCCGATTATTATCTGATCATTTTCTTTGATTATTTCATTGTCCCTTACATAATTATAAAAAGTTGTATAAATGTCGGTCATTATCAGTCTTCCCTTTTAAATATTATCTCGTCAGGGTATACATATCCGTAGGATTTGGCTTTTTCTTCTATATAATCCTGCGTATTTATATAATCCTCTTCGCCGTCTAGTTCTTCCTGTCGTTTCTTTTGTTCATTCAGCTGTTCTTCTAAACGGGTATTTCTCGCTTCAAGGTCGGCACTTTTTTTTCGCAAATTAAGAATCTGTGCCAACATCAATATACAAAATCCTATTGCCACAACGGCTATGCATATAGCTATTATTCTGTTTTTCTTAAGTCTTGCCCTTATGCCGCTCTTCATAATAACTTAAACATTTCTGCGGCGGCTTCCTTACGGATACTCTCCTGGAGGCTCGTTACCTCGGCTCTTACATTCTTCGTTCCGAATCCGATTTCTATTATATCGCCCACTTTAACATCGTAGGATGCCTTAACAGGCTTGCCATTAACGCTGATACGACCCGCATCGCATGCGTCATTGGCAACCGTGCGCCGCTTAATAAGTCTTGATACTTTTAAATATTTATCTATTCTCATGTTCTGTCTCTTCGAACCATTCCTTGATCTCTTCAGATATCTAAGTATTGTACCTTATTTTAATTCAAATTAAAAACAATATATAAAATTCACAAAAAATTCAGAAACTAAAAGAGCTGCCATACGCGGCAGCCCCTTCTATCAATTTGTTATCATTCTAATCTCAACCAGGATCCTGATTAGTTAAGAGCATCCTTGAATGCCTTACCAGCCTTGAATTTTGGAGACTTAGATGCATTTATTTTCATTTCTTCGCCAGTCTGTGGATTGCGGCCCTTGCGAGCTGCTCTCTTAGCTACTTCGAATGTACCAAAGCCAACGAGAGAAACCTTCTCGCCCTTCTTTAATTCGTTCTGAACAATACCGGTGAAAGCCTTTAATGCAGCTTCTGCATCTTTCTTGCTCATGCCAGTCTTCTCAGCCATAGCTTCTACTAATTCAACTTTATTCATTTTTTTCCTCCTAAAATGTTTATCTTATTAACATTCTTTTTTATGAACTCTCGACGGGTATTATTATACTGAAATAGATTTGTTTGTCAACGAAATTCCTTGATTTATAAGCATTTTTGCGCATTTTGGGGCGTTGACATTTTCACTCTGTTAAAATATACTTTACCATATGTTTTTCAAGAAATCTGATATGAAAATTCGAAAAGAAGACTTTTTATTGCTGCCTAACATTCTTACTTATATAAGACTGTTATTGGTTCCTGCCTTTATTATTGCATACTCTAATGCAGAGACTGCAAGCGACCACATAGTAGCAGCAGCTATTATCGTCATTTCCGGCATTACAGATGTCGCTGATGGCTTTATTGCCCGCCACTGGAACATGATATCCGACCTAGGCAAGATCATCGACCCTCTGGCTGACAAGGCTATGCAATTTTCCATGATGATATGCGTATGTGTGCGTTATAAATGGTTTGTTATCCTTATAATAATATACGGCGTCAAGGAACTCTTATCATTTATCGTCAGTGCTTATTTGTTTACCCGAGGCAAGCATATACAGGGAGCCATGTGGTGCGGCAAGATCTGCACCGTAGTTTTGTTTATTGTCATGCTCACCTGTGTCGCCCTTCCCCGTGTACCTAATTCATTAGTTACGATCATGATCGGATTTGCTGCGGCATTCATGCTCCTTTCCTTCTGTGTATACATGAGGGAGTATTTCATATTATGGCTTGAGTACATAAATGAGCAGAAAAAGCCCCTGGCAACAGACATATATCCGCTGGACAAGGTATCAGGTGATGACTCCAGAAAATCAGCGATAACCTACGATAATGTCAAGGACTCCATAAAGACCTTTAAGTCATCCAAATCTAAATAACTAATAAATTGCATAAAAATATCCCTATACCAAGTCGGTGCAGGGATATTTTCTTTTTTCTATTAAGGTAGTTGCTCTACATTGACGCCTTTATCTGCTCATAAATTCCTTCTGCGTCAAGTTTGAATTCATGCAGCAATGCCTTGGCATCTCCTGAGTGTCCGTAGCAGTCATGCACACCGATTCCCAGAACCTTGGCCGGTGCTTCCTTGGCAAGGACTTCACTTACGGCGCTATAAAGTCCACCAATAAGGGAATGCTCCTCAACAGTTACGGCTCTTCCTGTCTTAGATACGCTCTTAACAATAAGCTCTGCATCTATCGGTTTTATTGTATGGATATCAATAACTTCTGCATTGATGCCCTCTTCTGCAAGCTTTTCTGCTGCCTTGAGGCTTTCATATACTTCCAGGCCGGTTGCAAATATTGTAAGGTCTGCTCCTTCTCTTACCACAACGCCCTTGCCCATCTCGAATTTATATTCCTCTGCGTCATAGATTACCGGAACAGCCAGACGTCCCAGTCTGATATAAACAGGTCCGTCATAATTAAATGCTGCCCATATTGCAGCCTTAGCTTCAACATCATCTGCCGGACTGATAACTGTCATTCCCGGTATGGTTCTCATTAACGAAATGTCTTCTACACACTGATGTGTTGCTCCGTCCTCACCTACTGATATTCCTGCATGTGTTGCTGCTACCTTGACATTAAGTCCTGCATGTGCGATTGAATTTCTTATCTGTTCGTATGCTCTTCCGGCTGCAAACATGGCAAATGATGATGCGAACGGTACCTTGCCGCAGGCAGCAAGTCCTGCTGCAATTCCCATCATGTTGGCTTCTGCTATGCCGCAGTCGATATGTCTGTCAGGAAAAGCCTTTTTGAACACTCCGGTCTTCGTTGCACCTGCAAGGTCTGCATCAAGTACCACAAGCTCTGGGTGGTCTCTTCCGATTTCAACTAAAGTATTTCCATAGCTGTCTCTGGTAGCTATCTTTGTATTTCCGGATAAATCGATTTTCATATTCAGGCTCTCCTTTATTTATTTTCTAATTCAGCCATTGCCTGCTGATACTGCTCATCATTTGGCGCCTTGCCATGCCATCCGGCTTCATTTTCCATAAAGGATACGCCCTTGCCTTTAATGCTCTTAGCAATGATTGCTGTCGGCATGCCCTTAGTTGCTGCAGCCTCGTCAAATGCTTGCTTAAGGGATTCAAAATCATGTGCATCAGCATGAATAACATGAAAGTTAAATGCTTCAAACTTCTTATCAATAGGATATGGACTGCATACATCAGCGATGTTGCCGTCAATCTGAAGGCCATTGTTGTCCACGATCGCTACCAGATTATCAAGCTTTCTTGCGCCTGCAAACATGCATGCCTCCCAGATCTGACCCTCCTGGATCTCGCCGTCTCCCAGGAGTGAATATACTCTGTAGTTTTTTTCATCCATCTTGCCTGCCAGCGCCATACCTACAGCTGTGGAAAATCCCTGGCCCAATGAGCCTGTTGACATGTCAACTCCCGGCACCTTGTTCATATCCGGATGTCCCTGCAGATAAGAGTCAATCTTTCTCAATGTTACAAGGTCTTCTATAGGGAAAAATCCCTTCTGAGCCAGTGTTGCATACAATACCGGTGCCGCATGTCCTTTAGACAGAACAAATCTGTCCCTGTCCGGATTATGCGGATTTTCAGGATCGATATTTTTCATCTCCACGAAATACAGATATGTCATAATATCTGCTGCCGAGAGAGAACCGCCCGGATGTCCTGCCTTAGCGGCATGAATAGAAGTTATTATACCTTTTCGGATTTCATTTGCTACTGATTCCAGTTTTTTAGTATCCATCTTTTCTCCTATATATGTTTTTAAATTATATTGCCATATTGTTGATTGCCGTCCCGACACATAAACCCAAGAATTATATGTGTCGGGACGGCGCAGCCACTGTGAGAAAACAATCAGCGAAGGCGTTTTCGAACAGTGGCTGCACGAGCAAGCTCGTTCAGACTTGCTGCTTCCTGTTACT
The DNA here is from genome assembly GCA_963589005.1 of Bacteroidaceae bacterium. Classification (GTDB taxonomy): domain Bacteria; phylum Bacillota; class Clostridia; order Lachnospirales; family Lachnospiraceae; genus RGIG5612. The sequence continues at coordinate 14,145 of CAVAJR010000018.1, forward strand.
TTGTAAAAAAGTGGATTGCTTCGCACTTCGGGCTCCCACAATCCCCACGACATTCGCATTCCGGGCTGTCGCCCTTCTTGCTCATGTCGTTTATCCCGTCCAATGTCAGCACAGCTGCACGAGCAAGCTCGTTCAGCTGTACTGACGCTGTCCGGGACTTTTTTACATGAAGTTGTCTTCCATCAATGGTATCAGTTCGTCGTCGTTTTTCTTGCCGAATGCTGAGAACAGCTTCGCTGAACTTCTCTTTTCTGCCTTATCTATAGCATCGTCTATTATCTGACGTACTTGCTTGAATCCCAGCCTCATGTCCGGCGTGTTGATCTGGTCTATCTTGGCATGAAGTGCCAACTGAGCCATTCCGTCTATAGAATATCCCTGACTTGCAGCATATTTCTGAGCCAGATCAGCCCACTGGGTAAGTGTGAGTTCACCGATATTTATCCTTGTTTTAAATATCTTGCCGATATCCGGGAAATTCTGGATCATAGTATCTGCTGCCAGCTCATTTCCCTCAAGAATGATCATAGTAGGTGCATTGCTTACTCTTACCGCCTGGATAAGTTCAAGTACAGTATCATCTTCAAGTCTTCCGATATTTTCAATGATAAGATCAGAATCCGTCACCTTCGACAAAACATCCATTATATTCTTGCCGTTGATTGCCTGAGCCTGTACCTTGGCAACTCTCGTATTGCCATGACCTACTTCCTGATTAACAGCCTTAAGTATCTCAACTGTCAGGAAGGTCTTGCCGGTTTTAGCATCGCCTGTAACAATCAGATGTCCACCGGTTTCATCTCCGGATTTTTTCTTCGTTACCAGTTTGGCGATCGTTGAGCAGATTTCCTCCTCCATTCCGTCAATGAGCAGGAATTCCGCTAATTCCTTCTTCTGCTCACGGCTGAGCTTATATTCTCCTACGCCGAATTTACGTGCAGGACTCTGGATCTGGATCTTAGGCAATGGCTGCGTTGCAGCTGCAGATGTCTTTTTCGGTTTGCTTTCTTCCTTCTTGCTCTTAATATCCTTATCTGCCTTGCCAAATATTTCATCAAATGCCGCCTGCTTTTTAGCCGCACTCTTATTGGTCTCTGTGCCATTTGGATTAATGAAATCATCCAGATTAAAGCCATCTAAATCAGCTGCAGCTTTCTTTTTACAGTTCTCATCCTTAATCGTTTCATCAAGCAGCTCATCTACATTTACAGTAAATCTCTCCTCTTCCTTATCGCTGTCCTTTATAGCGCTGTTAAGGATTTCATCCAGACTCTTAGAGTCAAGACTTGCTGAGTTCTTCTGGCTGGTTCTATTCTTGATAAATGCAGGTATAACCAGCTTAGGCAGCTTCGATGTTATATCATTTGCAGGCACTTCCGGTTCAGGATTTTCCGCAAATAATCTGGCTGCCGCAGGATTAGCTATGCTCTGTGCTGCCGCAACTGTTGCTGCATTTCTTGCTACTCCCTGCGCAGGTGTAACTACAGCAGATGAAAATCCTGCATTTGCCCTCATAGTCTTGCTGACAGGCTTAACAGGGCGCTTCTGCTCCCTTGAAAGAGATTCTGCCGACTTGGCTACTATTTCTTCTATTGAAGCAGAAAGTTCTGACTCCTCTTCGGATTTAGCCGGCTGTTCCTTCTTTGGCTCTGCAGCTGCCTTGGTTTCCTCTGGCTGTACAGGCTCGCTTCCAATCTCTTCATTTATAAACTCGTCCAGATTGAATTCCTCTGAAGATGTCTTGGACGTCGCTGCAACCTTAACTTCTATCTCCTGTACCTCAGGCATAGCCTTAACCTCAGCCTTCTGTACTTCAGGTTCAGCCTTGACTTCTTCAGTCACCTGTACCTTTGATGCAGCCTTAATCTCAACATCCTTTTGTTCTGCCTGTGCTGCCTTGTTCTTCGGTTCTACTGTCTGGAACAGCTCCTGGTCAGATGAAGCAGTCTTTTTCTTGTATTTCCTCTCGGCTGACTGAACCTCTGATTTAACAGCTTCTTGCTTTTCTGCCTCCTCTGCTGCCAGTTCTTCTCTTCTGGCCTTCTCAGCTAAAAGTCTTTCTGCTTTTTGCCTTATCTTTTCAGCCTTTTCTCTTGCTTTCTCTGCCTTAGCCTTATCTTTTTCTGCTTTTATTCTCGCCTTTTCAGCCTTTATCTGTTCCTTGTCAGGCTGAGTTCTTTCCGGTGCGTATTTGCCCTTGGCCTGTCCCTTGTTGCCACGCCTTGGAACCACGATCTCCTCAGGTACCTCTTCTATTTCGAATACGCCCTCAGGTGCCTCAACTTCCTCAACAATATCTGCTTTCTTATTTTTCTTGAACAATGAACCGAATACATCACCGATTCCGACTGCGACCTCCTGTACACATGATCCTGCAGCAGACTTCTCAGCCTTAGTTTTCTTGTGTTCCCTCTTAGAGGTCTTATTGTCCTCAAATTCCTCAAATGCAGCCGCTACCTGATCAGCTATATCTGATTCCTCATCTATTTCCTCATATTCGTCATCTGTTTCGTCGTCATAAGCCTCGTCACATTCTTCCTCAGACTCATCGATTTCATTCTCATCGTACTCCTCCTCGGCTTCTTCTGTCACTGCTTCCTCATGTCCAGCTTCTTTATCATACTCAGACTTAGCATCTTCAGTTTCATCCGTATCTTCCTTGTCAAGCTCAGCGGCTGTTTCTTCAGCTTCTGCATCGGATGCGGCTTCTGCCTCGATTTCATCAATTGCATCCGCAGGCTCTTCGCTCTCTGGCAGCTCTTCCCCGGCACGATCATCAGCTGCTTCTGAATCTTCCTCATCATATTCAGCCTCTGACTCTTCGATTAACTCCTCGTGCACATCTTCTGAGCCATCTGACTCTGTATCATCGTATTCATCCTCGAATCCTTCTTCATCTGAGTCGCCATACTCTTCCTCGAATCCCTCCTCGTCTGAGTCATCGTACTCATCCTCGAATTCATCTTCTTCTGGTTCGTCATATTCTTCTTCCGGCTCTTCTTCTATTGTGAATCCGCCGTCAACTACCATGTCGTCCAGGATATCATCCGCCATGGATCTGCGTTTTTCTTTCTTCCTGTAGGATTTGGACTTTATCGGTCTGTTTTCTTCCTCGTCCTCATATTCCTCGTCCTCATATTCCTCATCCTCATACTCTTCCTCATCGTATTCTTCATCGTACTCATCATCTGAGTCATCGTATTCTTCGTCCGTTTCCTCCTCTAAATATTCTTCCCCTTCTTCATCATATTCAGAGTCCTCTATATCTTCATCCGAGTCGCTGTCTGCCTCATCATCTGAGTCTTCATAATCGTCATATTCTGAAGGCTCCTGAACTTCAGGTTCTTCTTCTGCATTCTGTGTCTCTTTTGATTTCTTCTCAAAATCAAATTCTGCCGCACGCTCTCCGATGTCCTCTCCGCCGTCATCTTCCGGCTCTATTACATCCTCTCTGTTAAATAAAGGAACTTCCGGTTCTATTACTTCTACAGACTCTTCCTGCATGAATTCTTCTTCATCTGCCTCGAATTCTTCAAGTGCTGACGAATCGTGTGTACTTGCCACCTCAGCCATGATCTGCGCTGCCCTGTCCTTGCCGACTTTATTGTCAACATCCTCTGCTGTCTTTTGCTTATATGCTTCGAGCATAGAAAGTACAGACATCTGTCCGGCGATATTTTCATTGTCATTATCGTCTGAAATCTCGCCTTCAGATCCTAAATGCTTGGTATCATACTCAATTTCATGTACGGCTGTCGGTTCAGCTGAAGATACAACGGATGCAGCTTCCGGCTTTTTGTTCCAATTCTGTGCTGACGGGATATCAAGTATCAGCCCACCTTCCTCTGCCGGGTGTTCTTCAACAACGTTTTCAGGTTCTTCTGCCGCAGCCTCGGATCGTTCTTCTGAAGAAGCATTTTCTTCTGCTGCTAAGGTTTCTTCTGCATTTGCTGCTTTATTATCCGGTATTTCCGGCGTAATTTCTTCTTCAGGCGCACTCAGTTCCTCAGATGTTCCGGCTGTTTCCCTGGATTCAATTGGTACTATTGTCGCACCATCATTAAGAATTCCCGCCATGATCTCCTCATAACGAGACTGCTGCTCAGGCGTCAGTGCCTTATGCATATTTTTAAGCTCTAACGCTTTCTTCTCATATTCACCATTAGCATACCAAAGTATTACCTGGTCACAGGTTGCCGCACACTTTTCGCCATCACCCATCTCATGATACAGTCTTGCCAGTTCATATTCCCATTTATCATCCATCTCACGGGCGTTGTATACTTCAAGAACACGTACCAGATCCTTGAGCGGAACGCCTCCTGCCCTTCCGATTTCATATTTGAGTATGAGTCTTTGATTGTCTCTAGGTGCCATTTTGCAGAAATCTTCATAAAACATTACTGCGCTATCGAGGTCATCAAGCTTAATACACAGCATAGCAAGATTATATGCAATTCGCTTACCTGATGGCGTGCGCTTGTAAGCTATCAAAAGAGCCTCTCTTGCAAGATCGCAGCGGCCTAATGCCTCATATGATTTGGCCACAATTTCAAGAGTACTGTTTTCCCTGATTTTCTCCAGTTCTATCTGGTCAGACAAATCTATAACGCCCTCATAATCTTTCTTAAGATATCTGTTTTTTATGCTTTTGGTAAGCTCTCTGTACTCGATTTTATCCATCACTAAATCTCCATATTGTCAGATTGATGTCCTATAATTCAACTCTTCCTTCCAGCGCCCTTAGGAGTGTAACCTCATCTATACACTCAAGGTCTCCTCCTACCGGCACCCCACTGGCAATCCTGCTGACCTTGACTCCTGCCGGTTTTATCAGTTTGCTTATATACATTGCAGTGGTTTCTCCTTCAAGACTTGAATTCGTTGCTACTATTACTTCTCTGACATCGCCTTTCAGTCTCTCCACAAGTTCCTTTAATTTGATATCTGATGGTCCTATCCCCAACATTGGCGATATCGCACCCTGCAGCACGTGGTATACCCCTTCGTATTTGCCAGTTTTCTCATAAGCTGCCAGATCCCTTGTTGTTTCAACAACCATTATCGTGCTGTGGTCCCTTTTTGTGCTTCTGCAGATCGGACATTCATCATCATCTGTTATGGTGCAGCACGTCTTGCAAAACTTTATATTATTTTTAGCTTCTGTAATCGCTTCTGCCAGTGCCTGCGCATCTGACCTGGGCATCTCAACTATATGAAATGCCAGCCTTGCCGCTGTCTTAGGTCCTATACCGGGCAGCTTGGATAATTCTCCTATCAGCCTTGAGATATGGTCACTGAAATAATTCATCAGAACAATCCACCACCCAGACCGCCAAGTCCGCCTGTTATGGCGCTCATTTTCTGATTAGATAATTCATCTATCTTCCTAAGGGCCTCATTTGTCGCTGCCATAATAAGATCCTGCAGCATTTCAACATCCTCCGGATCAACTACTTCTCTGTCAATTATAACCCGAGTTACTTCTTTTTTGCCGGAAACAGTAACCTGTACAGCTCCGCCGCCGGCTGCAGCTGTTGCTTCCTCCGTCTCCATAGAAGCCTGTGCGCTCTCCATTTGTTTCTGCATCTTCTGTGCCTGCTTTAACAAATTGCTCATATTTCCCGGCATTGCGCCGCCGAAGCCTCCGCGTCCTTTACCCAATTTATCTCTCCTCCGTTCCTATGTTGAAATTAATATTACTTAGAATATCCTCCGGAAATGCTGATGTTCCTGCACCCCCGTTATTATTGCCATTATCCTGTACCAGCTGTATATCCATGTGCCTTCCTGCTGCCTTTTCTATAAGCTCTCTCAGATATTTCATCGCTTTTTCATCTCTCAGCTGCTTCAAAGGCACTGGCCCATCGGCTGAAATCCTCAATGTCTTTTCATCCGGCTGACTGACATGACACTTCCTCATTGCGCGTTTTACCGCCGGCAAACTGCAGGAACTAACAAGCTGCGACCACAGGCTGCATAAGTCATAGGACTGCTTGTTTTCCTGTTTATTTTCTGAAGCTGGTATCCGGCTGCCTGCGCCGGACTCATGCCCGGCTAATTGTCTGTCAAAATCAGTCCCATACTCCGGTAGCGACGAGTTGAAATCCATCCTCGGTTCCTTCGATGCCGACTGAGTAATGCTGTCTCTTGGCTGCCCTTCAGCTCCTTCAAATACTATCCTCGCATCATCATCCATGATATCAGCAAATACATCCGGATCAGTCATCCTTGTTCCTGACTTGAAGCCTGCGAAGAAGTCTTCGTCATCCATCATATCATCAGGCATTAGCTGATTATCTTCATGACTTACATAATCATCAAAAGTCTCACGACTGAATAGTAGTTTCTCCTGAGTCTGCGGCAATACAGAGCTGTCAGTCTCCGGCTCTGCCTCAACTTGTGCTCCTGTATAATTATTGACTGCAGCCTGTGACTGCGACCCAGCATAATTGCCGGCTGCAGCTTGCGCCTGCGGTCCTGTATAATTGCCGGCTGCAGCTTGTGACCGCGATTCTGCATAATTGCTGGCTGCAACCTGTGTCTGTGTTCTGACAGGCACCGCCTGATCATAAGAAAAAGCAGCTGTTCCCTGCTTGGCTTCTAATTGCCTGATACGATCCGCAAGGCTCTGACTGTCAGCTTCCATCTGCGGCTTGGCCAGCTTAATTATGGCTATTTCAAGCAGCACCTGCTTATTTGTAGAGCTTCTTAACTGATTCAGCGTCTCTGACAAGATTCTTATATATCTCATCAACACATTGATATCAGCATAAGCGGCATCCTCTTTAAGCTGCCCCATATTTTCGGCAGAAAGACCTAACATATCAGGAGATTCCAAATGCGCCGCATTTACCATCAGAATATTTCTGATATACCATATCAAGTCATTTGTAAATTGCGTCAGGTTTCTTCCATCCGATACGGCTATATCTATCTGGTTCAATGCACCTGCAGCATCGGATGCGTATACGCACCTGAATATTTTAGAGAAAACCTCTGTATCAACTGTTCCCAGTGTCTCAAGTACATTGTCATATGTAAGCTTCTCGCCCAGATTGAAGGCAATGCATTTGTCCAGCAGGCTTATAGAATCTCTCATTGAGCCATCGCCTACTCTGGCAATATATCGCAAGGCTCTGTCGTCAGCCTCAACGTGTTCTCCTTTAGTTATCTGTGCAAGATTGGCCGCAATATCATCGGTAGAGATTCTCTTGAAATCATACCTCTGACATCTGGACAAAATCGTTATCGGAAGTTTATATGGCTCTGTGGTTGCCAATATAAATACCGCATATGAAGGTGGCTCCTCCAGCGTTTTCAGAAATGCATTGAAGGCCGCACCTGTTATCATATGCGCTTCATCAATAATGAAAACCTTGTATTTTCCCTTGACCGGGGTATATCTCACCTCATCAATAATACGTCTTATGTCATCAACGCCATTATTAGATGCAGCGTCTACTTCAACTACATCGACAAAATTACCTGCATTAACTGACAGGCAATTTTCGCATTCGTTGCATGGTTCTCCGTTAATCGGATGCAGGCAGTTCACTGCCTTAGCAAATATTTTGGCTGCAGATGTCTTGCCTGTGCCCCTTGTACCGGTAAACAGATACGCATGTCCGATCCTATTATTTATCAGCTGATTCGTAAGAGCGCGAACAACATGCTCCTGTCCTTTTACTTCAGCAAAGGTCTGCGGTCTGAATTTTCTGTAAAGTGCTACATATGACATCTGTCAGTGACATCCTTTTATCTTTTTCGGTCAGTCGCTTCCTGCGCTTTGACCTGTTTCCGGTGCATCCCCGCCTTCAACATTCTCATGCATCAATCACGCCAGTTAATTTAATTCTTTAAATCATTCATGGCGATCTTATTGTATATAAGCTCACTGTTTTAAGCTGCAAAAGGCATCTGTATCATTCCGTAGGTTTTGCATAAACCTACGTGTACAGAGTCCACACCACAAAATATAGTAGCATATTGAATTATCAATATCAATTGAAATCACCTGTGCGAACTTAATTGTCCCGCATTAAAAGTCTCCTTTTTCCGCTTCTCTTATGGCAGCCATTACATCCTTGCCCAGATCCTTGCTGTTAAATGTATCCGTATCCGGAATTTCTGCTATAAACCTGCTCATTTTATGTACCTGCAACCGACAATTCCTAAGCACAGCCTCCGTCATATGACCGCCTTTTGTTCTATCCTCTGATATAAAATGGAAATGCCATCCCGGCGCATTCATGCTGCCCATGTATGCAGGACAGAAGAGTCCTACTATCGTTCCGTTGATATTTTTATATTCGTATTTGCGCTGGTCTGTTTTAAGTGCAACATTAAGCATCCTGAAGGGTTCCTCCTGCTTTAACTCGCTTCTTACAGCCACGTAAGGAAATTCTCCTTGTATTTTCGCAAAATAGAACTGATTTTTGCCATGTCTCTCTGTTATATTTTCATTAAGAAAGCTCTCCAGTTCCGATACAGATCCCGCTGCTATCGTTCCGCCATCTATATCAGCCTCAAAAAATGCAGCATTTCCGTAAGGGATCATGTATTCATCTGATGGTATTGCTACAGTTCCGTCAAAAAGAGCCTGATACACCACTCCATCCAGCATTATAAGTTCCCCATTTACGTTCTCGAAGATTCCCATTCCAAAATCGCCATGTTTCTTGAATTCTCCTACAGAGACGGCACCGTAATATTCGCCCTGTGCTACCGACTGAAACAGTGCGATCTGGTATAATGTATGATCAGCCCTGCATATTTTTTTATTTTCTGTTCCCATGCTGCAGCTTACTATATCCATATCTACTCCCGACCTTTCTCAACTGTTATGATGTCCCCTGCCTGCACCGTGCCTTCTTCTATTACCTTGGCAAATATTCCTTCCCTAGGCATAACGCAGTCTCCGACTATCTGGCGTATAGCACAGTCCGCATGGCACTCCTTTCCTATCTGGGTAACCTCAAGAAGCGCCCGTCCGATTCTAAGATGCGTTCCAATGGGAAGTTTTGTAAGTTCAATTCCCTGTGTCAATATATTCTCCGCAAATGCTCCGATCGGTATATCAGGATATGCCGTCCTCATTTTATCTACGCTTTCATCCGCCAACAGGCTTATTTGCCTATGCCAATTTCCGGCATGTGCATCTCCTTCGATTCCATGATCGACCCGCAATTTTGCTTTACTTATCTCATGCTTAGGTGTTCCCTTTTTTTCGCTTATGCATACAGCAATGACCCGGGCTGCACCGTTGCATTTATTATTTTCAGACATTTTCCCTCTCCGTTTCGTATATCGTATTTTAGGCACTATTACTTAAAAATGTTGTCAGACAGCCTGTCGAAGGACTCAGCTGCCACAGTGATCAACAAAAGACAAGCCGATAAACCATTACGGTTCACCGGCCTGACATTTATCCTTATTAGTTCGTCTATGCATCTTCAGCTCTGGCACATCACCTTGCAAACGTATGTACCAATCAGCTTACCTGAATTATATGCTGCATCAATTGTTAGCTGCAAGATAAGCATTCATCTTAGCAACAATAGCGTCTGCATCTGTTCCATGTACTATGCATGCATCAGCAAGGCTTTCAGCCTGAGCTGATGGACATCCCAGACAATGCATTCCAGTTTCTAACAAAATAGGTACCAGATTTTCATTAACTCTGAGTATCTCACCAATTGTCATGTCCTTAGTAATAGTTGCCATTAGATTTCCTCCTTGTTATACCCTTCTCAAGATTTGATGATTATAATCTATGCCCCTGGCTTTTTCAACATTGCAGCTTCAATTGACGGGATAATAGTACCCAAAATTTTTCTTGCTGTTTTGCCCGCAAATAGTACATTTTTACAATCTTGCTCTTGTTTAGCTTGTTGAAATGTTATACAATTCCTCTTACAACAATTACAACAATAATAAAGGAGGCTATTATTATGGCATACAAGATTTCTAGTGGCTGTGTAAGCTGCGGAGCATGCGCTGATGCTTGCCCGGTTAGTGCAATTTCTGAAGGTGACGGACAGTATGTTATCGATGCTGATGCTTGCTTAGATTGCGGCACATGTGCAGATACATGCCCTACAGGTTCTATCTCTCAGGAGTAAGATTGGTTATACCAATTTCATAAAGGCTCGTGTTCCAAATGGCGCACGAGCCTTTTATTTTGTCAATTTTTCTTCCATTAAGACCAGGCTTCCCTGCCAATATGCTGCAGCCTTCAGCAGCTAAGTGCCCGCCTCTTAGCACCGCACTGTCCGCTATGGCGCAGTCATTTTTACAAAATCTAGTAAACCTCGTCTGTGAATTCCCGTTCCATCAAGGTGCTGTACATGCGCTGCAGAGGGACATTCTCGAATACAACCTTATTGACTGCCTCTGCCAGCGGAAGCTCTACTGAATATTTCTGCATTAATTCCATGGCAGCAGGAAGCATATTTATTCCTTCCACTACCATGCCTACCTCTTGAATGGCTTCCTTAGCACTCATTCCCTGTCCTATAAGAAATCCGGCTCTGTTATTTCGGCTATGCTTGCTGGTTGCCGTAACTATCAGATCTCCGACTCCTGCAAGCCCTGCAAATGTCTGCTCCTGGCATCCCATCGCTTTTCCCAGTCTGGTGATCTCAGCCAATCCCCTCGTGATTATTGCAGCCCTCAGATTGTCTCCATATCCCAGTCCTTCTGCAATACCTGCTGCCATTGCCATTATGTTTTTCAACGCGCCGCATATTTCAACGCCCTTTATATCACTATTTGTATAAACTCTCATAACAGAGTTAGAGAAGACCCGCTGGACATATCTGGCAATCTCCATCTCGGTGCCGGCCGCAACGATCGTAGATGGCATATCCCGTGCAACTTCCTCTGCATGGGTTGGCCCTGACAGGGCTACCAGGTGTACCTTGAGACCCGGGCGCATCTGTGCCAGAACATCAGCTATTACCTCAGTCATGGACAGCAGCGTATCTGTCTCCATTCCCTTGGCAACATCAACGATTATCTGCCCGTCTTCAATAAATGGTGCTGCCTTCTGTGCTGTACCTCTGACATATATAGACGGTACAGCAAATACCAGAATATCCTTATCAGTACATGCTTCTTGCATATCCTTGGTAAATTCAATCTCGTCAGGAAGCACTACGCCGGGAAGATTCTTATGCATATGTGTATCCCTTAATATATCAGAATCAGCCTCAATAGCTGACCACGCCGTTACCTTATGTCCGCTGTTGCTGAGCATTCTTGCCAGCGCAGTACCCCACGTGCCCGTGCCGAGTATTCCTATTTTTGCCGAGTTATTCATATATGCTCCTTATCGATATATTTCATTCAAAATCCCACTACGGCATGCCGTTGTATCGATTTATTTCAATCTATAATGAAATAATATCATATCTCCCGGCAAAAAACATTCTGCCATTTAAGTTCTAAAAAAAATACCACATTTATTATGCAAATTTCAGTAATAGTCTGGTACAATGGATTTGATATTTGGAAATATTAAACAAGTTTTCTAAGGAGGAAGGTAAATGAAAAAATTATTATGTGTATTCATTGCCATGTGTACGGCAATGAGTTTATCTTCGGCTGCATTTGCGGCAGAAGCACCGGCTGGCGGTGCGCCTAGCAGTGAGGCTGCTCCCGCAGGCGATTCAGCCGGCGGTCAGGGCGGTTCCGGCGGCAAGGAGGATAATAAGGTGTCAGCTACACCGCTTACAGCCGATGAGGTTATAATCAGCGAAGATACATACGATCCTCAGGTTACCGAAAGAGACCTGACAGGACTCTATACCGGTGAGGATGCAGGCGAAAGTCTCGGTGATATCACTGTTGCAGCCGGAGAGACCTGGCATGTTGATGACAACTGTGTTGTTGATAAACTCGAAATTGAGGACGGTGCCATCGTTGAGGCTGACATTCCTGTTATCGTATTTTTCTCAGAAAGCTCATCTGTAAATAACGGTGACATCATAGGAAATGTTCAATTCTTAAGCGACTATGATGAGGTTGTAGCCATTATCCACACCAATGACACCCACGGTGAGCTGGCAACTGAGCCTTATGTAAAGGGACTTAAGAACCAGCTGATCGACAGCGGCAAATATTCTCTCGTATTGGCCGTAAATGGCGGCGATCAGTACGCCGGCGGCAATGCCGTTGCCCATATATATGAAGGCGAATTTATTCCTAATGTTATGAATGACATCTATGATTATATGACATGGGGCAATAATGACGCCGGTCTTACAAACAAAGGTCTGCAGACTTATTTCCTTTCAATACTTGGAGATAAAACAGGCGTAACTACTCTTCTTGCAAATCAGAAGGCCAGTGAAGACATCGACATGGAAGCATATGCGCAGTCTTATGAAGCCGCTGTAGGCGCTGAGAAATTAGTAAGTCTCTATCCTGATGTCCTGTCATTAAATGACGATGGTACTGTTGATTTCTCAGCACTTAATCTGGCTGATTATAATCTGACTGCAGGTGATAATGCTGTAACAGACGGTGCTGTCATAGAAACATTAAACGGAACAAAAATCGGTCTGTTCGGTGAATCTACTCAGGGCGGTTCCCTTACAGATGCTTATTTCACAGGCGGTATGAACACGGTAAATACTGCTCAGACTATGTCTGATGCTCTGGCTGCTGACGGTGCATCCGTTGTAATTATGATCTGCCATACCGGATGGATGGGCGCAGATTCAACCGATGCTTCATCTAATGACACCAACTCAGCTCAGGTTGCCATGAAGACAACAGGTATCGACGCAATCATTGATGCACATACCCATTCAGTTATCAACGACGGCGAAGGATATATTTTCGCAGGATATGGCAATAACCCGACTGTAAACCAGGCCAGCTGCAAGGGTGCTGCCATCGGCGTATTATATATGTATCTCAAGGACGGCAAGGTTGTAGCTAAGGACTGCGAGAACCTGGTTCCTGCAGAAGACGGAACAGTAGCAGGTGTTGAGCCTGACGCTTATGTTCAGTCTGAAGTAGATGACGCTTATGCACGTCTTGATGAAGACGGATATTCTACAGTATGGGCCAGCACAGAATATTTCTTAAATGGCGAGCGTATCTCATCAGAGGATGCAGGCGGCGGTGTCCGTGCCAATGAAACAAACCTTGGTGACCTGGTTGCCGACTCAATACTTTATACTGGTCAGAAATTATGGACGGAAAATGAGATTTCTATCGCTCTTTATCCTGGATATTGGATACGTTCTTCAATCGATATAGGCGATATAACACTTATTGATGCATTAAGTGTATTTGCAAATCCGCTTAAAATCTATTATGCTGAATATACAGCTGAAGAGCTTGTAAGCAAGATGAATACCAGCTGTGAAAAGATAGGCGAAGAAAATAATAACATGATGCAGGTAGCTGGTCTTACATGCAAATACGACCCTGATACACACGAGGTTGTTTATCTCGCTGTCGGAGATGAAGTCATCTATGAAAATGGTGAATATCTGGTAGATGACTCCTGGTCTGTCGGATGCGCAGCAGAAGCTGGCGGCGGCGACATTGATAATGCACCTGAAGATAAGACCTTCGTTCAGTCAAATATTGACATGGCTCACTACTTCTGCGAATATTTAGACGAGGCTGATTATACCATCCTTCCGGATGAGGTATGCCCGGGCGGAAGAGTTATTCCAGCCAATTAAACATTTGTAAGAACCTTGTATCCGTCGAAAACAAATAAGCCCTCTGCCCTTCGTGCATAATACAAAGGAGTCTTTATGAAAGCTTCAAACAGATTTATCAAATTATTGATACTTGCAATTGTATGCACACTTTATTTGACCGGATGCAAGTCTTCTGATCAGACGGCAGATACGGACAGAACATCTTCGGATGCTTCTGTCACGTCTGTCACTGAAGAATCATCAGCTGTCGGTGATAATGAGTCAGTTACCACCGGCAGTTATAATGTCAGCAATTCTGAAAAACTCGTCCTTTCCAAGGACGAATCCTCTAAATTATCAGATATCATCAGCGCAGCTGCCTCAGGCGATGATACTATGGTCTCCGGGCTTCTTGATGAATTTTCAGAAGCACATCCTGTATATGCAGACTGTATCAATGAAATTGTCAATTATTGGCAGGCAGCCAATGCAGACGGATATGTTAATATGTCCGGGCTTCTGCCTGATGATCTTGCCAATGACGACAGCCTATGCCTTATGGTATTAGGTTTCGGTCTTAATAAGGACGGCTCCATGAGACAAGAACTTGTAGACAGGCTTAATCTCGCCCTTGAATGTGCTCAGCAATATCCTAATGCATTCATAACTGTCACAGGAGGCGGTACAGCATCAGAAAATCCGTCTGCTACAGAAGCCGGCGTCATGGCAAAATGGCTTATGGAAAACGGCATTGATGAAAGCCGCATCATAATAGAAGACAACTCGAAAACCACAGTGGAAAATGCCGTCTTTACATACAGGATCATCACATCAGATTATCCTCAGATTAAAGACATCGCCATAATCACGAGTGATTATCATATTCCTATGGCATGTACATTATTCAACTCTCAGTTTCTGCTGGCTGCATATAACGAGCAGCCGGATGCTGCCTCATATGCGGCAATTGCACCTAAGCTGCAGATAACTGCTCATGCCGCCTGCCTTACGGATGGACGATATGCATTTTCCATGTCCAGCCAGGCTCAATGGCTATTTATCCTTTTCTCATACAATTCTGTTACTGCATGAGTATCCATACAGAATTTTATTTTAACATCCGCATTGGCAGACACTTAAATCTGCAATTTTATTTATATCGGCGGCATTTATAAAAGTGCGATTTTATGTTGCATTTTCCTTGAAAAGGATATGCTCGCATGTTAAAATCCGCGTAGTATAAAGATTCTTTGTGACTGACGGATAACACAGTGAACTGTGAGGGAGCAAAGAATTAAGAGAATATTATGGTTGCTGATACCTATAATATTCTGTAAGCCGACCGTCTGGGCACAGTTAAAAGCTTTTTTAACTGCGCCCTTTATTATTTTAGGAGAAAAGACATGAAGAAAGTTGGAATAATCATGGGAAGCGACAGCGACATGCCTGTCGTTCAGAAAGCAATTGATATGCTCGAAAGTCTCAGCATACCTTATGAGGTTCATATATATTCAGCACACAGGACTCCGGAACAGGCCAGAGATTTCTCAGCAAATGCCAGAGCTAACGGCTTCGGCGTTCTGATCGGCGCAGCCGGAATGGCAGCACATCTGGCAGGTGCTATAGCTGCTAATACTACTCTTCCTGTTATAGGGATTCCCTGCAAATCAACTACATTAGACGGCATTGACGCCCTCCTGTCAACTGTACAGATGCCTTCCGGTATTCCGGTCGCAACAGTTGCAATCAACGGAGCTGCCAATGCCGCTTTGCTTGCAGCAGAAATTCTCGCCGTATCTGAACCTGAGCTGGCAGCTAAGCTCGATTCCATGCGCGAGGAAGGTGCTCAGAAGGTACTGGCCAAGGATGCCGCTATTGCTGCACAGTTCAATATGTTATAAAAGTCCCGAACAGCGGATGCCATATGAGCAAGTTTACTTGCGCAGACGAGCATACATTGGACGGGCTAGACGACATGAGCAATTAGAGCGACAGCTCGACGTGCGAATGACGTCGGGATTGTGAAAGCACGAAGTACGAAATAATTATAGAAGATTAAATAAAGGAGAACAGACATGCACGAGAATTCAAGATCTGAAGCTTATGCAGCCGCCGGCGTTGATATTGAAGCCGGTTATAAGGGAGTTAAACTTATGAAGGCCTCTGTAGAACGCACATTTACACCAGGCGTACTGACAGGTATCGGAGGATTCGGAGGATTATTTGCTCCAGACATCAAGGACATGAAGGAGCCCGTGCTGGTGTCCGGCACGGATGGTGTAGGAACCAAGCAGCGTATCGCTCAGCTGATGGGCAAATTCGATACCGTAGGTATTGACTGCGTAGCCATGTGCGTCAATGATATCATCTGCTGCGGTGCTGAGCCTTTATTCTTCCTTGATTATATCGCCATTGGCAAGAACATCCCTGAAAAGGTTGCAACCCTTGTATCAGGTGTTGCCGAGGGCTGTGTTCAGTCAGGCTGTGCACTGGTAGGCGGCGAGACAGCCGAGCATCCCGGCACTATGGCTGCCGACGATTTCGATCTGGCAGGTTTCTCTGTAGGTATCGTCGACAAATGCAATATCATCAACTCAGCATCAATGAAGTCAGGCGATGTTGTGATCGCTCTTCCTTCAACCGGCGTTCACTCTAACGGATTTTCCCTTGTACGCAAGGTATTTGATGTGGAAAATACAGACCTTAACGCTTACAGTGATGAGCTGGGCATGACTATAGGCGAAGCGCTTCTTACACCGACTAAGATCTATGTTAAGCCGGTTCTATCAGCCCTCAAGGCAGCTGACATCCACGGTATCAGTCACATTACAGGCGGCGGTTTCTATGAAAATATCCCTCGTTCGATCCCTGACGGGCTGGGAGCTAAGATATGCAGGGCAGATGTTAAGATATTGCCTATTTTCGATATTATCCAAAAACTTGGAAATGTAACCGAACGAGATATGTTCAATACATATAACATGGGTGTCGGTATGGCTGTTATTGCATCTAAGGACAGCGCTGATGCAGCAATTGCCTCCTTCAAGGCAAATGGTATTGACGCATATGTTATCGGTGAAATAATTGAAAGTGAAGATAAGATTACTATCCTGTAGTCTGCCGCAGTAATCGGAGGATAAAATGGCTGAAAATAAAGCAAATATTGCTGTTTTGGTATCTGGCGGCGGAACTAATCTGCAGGCACTTATAGATGCACAGAATAAAGGTATCCTTACCAGCGGCCGGATAAAGCTTGTTATTTCTAATAAAAAGGATGCCTATGCTCTGACCCGCGCGGCTAATGCCGGTATCAAGTCCTCAGTTATCACAAGAAAGGACTGCGGCGGACAGCAGGCAATGGAAGAAAAAATGATCGGAATTCTTGAAGAAAATAAAATTGATCTGATCATTTTAGCCGGATTTATGAGCATATTAAGCGAGGAGTTTACCAAAAAATATGACCACCGGATCATAAACATACACCCGTCACTGATCCCGTCATTTTGCGGTGAGGGTTTCTACGGTCTCCATGTTCATGAAGCAGCTCTGGCTAAGGGCGTAAAAGTCACAGGAGCCACCGTTCATTTTGTTAATGAAATTCCTGACGGCGGTGAGATCATAATGCAAAAGGCAGTTTCAATAAGAGAAAATGATACACCTGAGTCACTTCAAAAGCGTGTCATGAAGCTGGCAGAGTGGAAGATCCTTCCTGCTGCAGCCGAGAAAATATCTAAACAGATAATCGAAAACAGATAAAAGCGAGGAAAATAATGAATATTTATAAAATTAATACCATAGATGAGCTTATCAATGGCAACTCTTATGTAGGCCGCGGCATTATCATAGGCAAGACTCCGGATGGCAAGAAGGCCGTGTCTGCATACTTCATTATGGGACGAAGTGCCAACAGCCGCAACCGTATCTTCGTTGAGCGGGATGACGCTGTATTTACCGAGCCATTTGACAGCAGCAAGGTAGAAGATCCAAGCCTTATAATCTATGCAGCTGTAAGAGAATACGAAAACAAGCTGATCGTTACCAATGGTGATCAGACAGATACTATTTATAATTTTATCAAAGAAGGCAAATGCTTCAACTCTGCTCTTCAGACACGAGAATTCGAACCGGATGCACCGAACTTTACGCCTCGCATCAGCGGCATGCTTACATTTGAGGACAAGGATTTTACCTATAAAATGAGCATTCTTAAAAGTGCCGACGAAGAAGGAAGCGCATGCAACCGCTACTTCTTCTCATACAAGCCTCTGGCCGGTCTGGGTCATTTTATTCATACATACGTATGTGATGGTAATCCGATCCCAACATTTCAAGGTGAACCGGAAAGAATCTCCACATCAGATGATATAGAGGAATTTACCAACACCCTGTGGGATGCTCTTGATGCTGATAACAAAATATCTCTGTATGTAAGATATACCGATCTCGAAAGCGGCGATACAGAGTCTATGCTTATTAATAAGAACAAGTAGTTTATGAAATACTCTAAAGTCATGCAGCAAATCTTGCCTGCATGAACGAGCCTATTTTATCCCACGTCTAACAAAGGAGGCAGCTACAATGAAAGAATTCGAACTTAAATATGGTTGTAACCCTAATCAAAAACCTGCAAGAATATATATGCAGGATGGTTCTGACCTTCCCATTGAAATATTAAATGGCCGTCCCGGCTATATCAATTTTCTGGATGCATTTAATTCATGGCAGCTTGTTAAGGAGTTAAAGGAAGCCACCGGTCTTCCTGCATGTGCATCCTTCAAGCATGTAAGCCCTACTTCAGGTGCCGTAGGCATTCCTCTCCCGGAGAAGCTTAAGAAGGCATGCTTTGCAGATGACATCGAGGGTCTCGATGATTCACCGATTGCCTGCGCATATGCAAGAGCAAGAGGAACTGACAGACTGTGCTCCTTCGGCGACTGGGTGGCACTGTCTGATATTTGCGACGTAACTACCGCAATCATGCTTAAGAGAGAGGTCTCAGACGGAATCATCGCTCCGGGATACGAACCTGAAGCACTTGAAATTCTTAAGGCCAAGAAGAAAGGTGCTTACAACATAGTCAAGATTGATCCGGACTATGTTCCGAGGGAACAGGAATCCAAGCAGGTATTCGGTGTTACATTTGAGCAGGGACGAAATAATTTCAAGATCAACAGAGAACTCCTGTCCAATATCGTAACAGCCAATAAGGATCTTCCGGAAAGTGCCATAAGAGACATGATCGTCGCTCTTATCACTCTTAAGTATACACAGTCCAATTCTGTATGCTTTGCAGTCGACGGTCAGGCTATCGGTGTCGGTGCCGGACAGCAGTCCAGGGTTCATTGCACCAGACTGGCAGGCAGCAAGGCAGATACATGGTTCCTGCGTCAGAGCGATAAGGTGTTAAATCTTCCGTTTAAGGAAGGGATCGCCCGTCCTGTAAGAGACAATGTTATAGACGGATATATCAACCAGACAGAAGAAGACGTATGCGCAGAAGGCATATGGCAGAACTATTTTACCGAAAGGCCTGAACCATTTACAGCCAAAGAACAGCGTGATTATCTCGATAAGATTGACAATGTTGTTCTGGGTTCAGATGCATTCTTCCCATTCTCAGACAGCATAGAACGCGGGTTTAAGAGCGGCGTTAAATATGTCGCAGAGCCTGGCGGTTCTATCAGAGATGACGAAGTTATTAAGTGCTGCGATAAATATGGCATGGTCATGGCATTTACGGGCATGAGATTGTTCCATCATTAAATTCTAAATATTAAATGCAGATACTTCATACAGTTAATACAATATGCAGGCATTGCACAATTACACTTAGATCATGAAACGGAGATATACATGAATATAATGGTTGTAGGCGGAGGCGGACGCGAACACGCCATCATCAAGAAGTTAAAGGAAAATCCCGGCATCACCAATATCTATGCTCTTCCCGGAAACGGCGGCATCGCCAGGGATGCCATATGTGTGGATATCAAAGCCACGGAAATAGATAAGATTACAGCATTTGCCAAGGAAAATGCTGTTGACTATGCGGTAGTTGCTCCGGACGATCCTCTGGTTCTGGGATGTGTTGATGCATTAAATGAAGCCGGAATTCCATGCTTCGGGCCAAGAGCAAATGCTGCTATTATCGAGGGCAGCAAGGTCTTCTCTAAAAATCTCATGAAGAAATATGGCATACCGACGGCCGAATACGAGACCTTCAATGACATGGAAGCTGCACTTAATTATCTTGAAACAGCTCCGATACCTACGGTAATCAAAGCCGACGGACTGGCTCTCGGCAAGGGCGTTATCATCGCAGAAACCCGTGAGGATGCCAAAAAGGCTGTTAAAGAAATGATGCAGGATAAGAAATTTGGCAAATCCGGCGACAATATCGTTATCGAGGAATTCCTTACAGGTCCTGAAGTATCTGTCCTGTCATTTACCGACGGCAAGACTGTTGTCCCTATGATCTCTTCAATGGATCACAAACGTGCAGGAGACAATGATACCGGTCTTAACACAGGCGGCATGGGAACAATTGCTCCTAATCCTTATTATACCCAGGAAATAGCCGAGCGCTGCATGAAGGAGATCTTCCTTCCGACTATCAATGCGATGAATGCAGAAGGACGTACATTTACCGGCTGCCTGTATTTCGGACTTATGATCACAGCGCAAGGTCCTAAGGTCATTGAGTATAACTGCCGTTTCGGAGATCCTGAGACTCAGGTAGTTCTTCCGCTTCTGGAAAGCGATCTTCTTACTGTTATGCAGGCAACAACTAACGCAGCTCTGGCAGAAACAGAAGTTAAATTCAGCAATAAGAGTGCCTGCTGCGTGATCATGGCTTCTGAAGGATATCCTCTCTCTTATGAGAAAGGTTTCGAAATGCATATCCCGGATGAAATCTCAGACAGCGTATATGTGGCCGGAGCTAAGGCAGAAGACGGCAAGCTCCTTACAAACGGAGGCCGTGTGCTGGGAGTTACGGCAGTTGAGGATACTCTCGCCGATGCAATAGATGCCGCATATGAGAAGGTGAAAATGATTACATTTGACAATGCATATTATAGGCATGATATCGGTGCACGCGCACTGAAGGCGATAAAGTAGACATTTCCATGTAAATAGAGCCTGAAGGAGGCATAAATAAATGGTATACAGAATATTTGCAGAAAAAAAGCCGGAATTAGCTCATGAAGCTAATTCTCTTCTCTCAGAAGCTAAGACACTATTGGGCATACCCGCTCTTGAAGGTGTGCGCATCATTAATCGCTATGATGCTGAGAATATAACTAAGGAGCTCTTCGATTATGCTATCAGCACAGTATTCTCAGAGCCCCAATTAGATATAACATCCGATACATTAAATACTGATCCTGATGATACATGCTTCGCAGTTGAGTACCTGCCCGGACAATTCGACCAGCGTGCCGACTCTGCTGCCCAGTGTATTCAGATCATCTCTAAATCTGAACGTCCTCTTATCCGTACCGCTAAGGTATATGTATTAAGCGGCAAACTCACAGAAGCAGATGTTGAAAAGATCAAAAAATATGTTATCAACCCGGTTGAGGCCAGAGAGGCCAGCTTCGATCTTCCTGAAACACTGAACATTAAATATGATATTCCTACAGAGGTTAAAACATTAGATGGTTTTACCTCCCTTGATGAGGCTGGTCTGGCTTCATTTATCAAGGATTATGGTCTGGCTATGGATGAAGGGGATATTGCCTTCTGCCAGAAATATTTTCAATCAGAACACAGGGATCCTACTATTACAGAGATCCGCATGATCGATACATATTGGTCAGATCATTGCCGTCATACAACATTTAATACGATAATTGATGACGTTACATTTGAAGAACCTCAGGTACAGAAGGCTTACGAAGATTACCTGGCTGTCCGCAAGGAGCTGGGCAGGACCAAGCCTATCTGCCTTATGGATCTGGGTACTATCGCTGTTAAGGCCCTTAAAAAGTCCGGACAGCTAACGAAGCTGGACGAAAGCGAGGAGATCAATGCATGCACAGTTAAGGTTGATGTAACTGTAGACGGTGTAACTGAACCATGGCTGTTATTGTTCAAAAATGAAACTCATAACCATCCGACGGAGATCGAACCATTCGGTGGTGCTGCTACCTGTATTGGCGGTGCTATCCGTGATCCTCTGTCAGGACGTTCTTATGTATATGGTGCTATGCGTGTAACCGGTGCTGCTGATCCGTTAAAGCCTATTGACGAAACTATCAAGGGCAAACTCCCTCAGAGAAAGATCGTGACAACAGCTGCTGCCGGATATTCTTCATATGGCAATCAGATCGGTCTTGCTACCGGTATTGTTGACGAGATCTATCATCCGGGTTATGCAGCTAAACGTATGGAGATCGGTGCGGTTATCGCAGCGGCTCCGGCTGAAAATGTTCGCCGTGAAGTTCCTTCTCCGGGGGATGTAGTGATCCTGCTGGGCGGTGCTACCGGCCGTGATGGCTGCGGCGGTGCTACCGGCTCATCCAAATCCCATACAGTTGAATCCCTTGAAACCTGCGGTGCTGAAGTTCAGAAGGGCAACGCTCCTGAGGAAAGAAAACTTCAGCGGCTTTTCAGGAACAAGGAAGCCAGCCTTATGATCAAGCGCTGCAATGACTTTGGTGCAGGCGGCGTATCTGTTGCTATCGGCGAATTGGCAGAAGGACTCGAGATCGATCTTAATGCAGTTCCTAAGAAATATGACGGTTTGGATGGTACAGAACTAGCCATTTCCGAGAGCCAGGAACGTATGGCAGTTGTAGTCGAGCCCCATAATGTTGAGGCGTTCTTAAAACTTGCAGATGCAGAAAATCTTAAGGCTACTCCGGTTGCCGTAGTTAAAGAAGAGCCTCGTCTTGTAATGCATTGGAACGGCAAGGAAATAGTCAATATCAGCCGTGAATTTTTGGATTCAAACGGCGCTGAAAAGCATATATCAGTCGAGGCTGCACCATGCGTACCGGCCGATAAAATTGTCACAGGTTCATTTGCTGACAATTATAAGGCGGTTGCAGATGATCTTAACACCTGCTCTAAGAGAGGTCTGTCAGAAAGATTCGACTCTACCATCGGTGCCGGAACAGTGCTCATGCCATTTGGCGGCAAGCATCAATTGACCCCTGTCCAGGCAATGGTTCAGAAGCTCTCTGTCGAGAAAAAGCATACAGATGACTGCTCTCTTATGGCATTTGGCTACAATCCATTTATCTCAGAAAAGAGTCCGTTCCATGGTGCATATCTGGCAGTGGTAGAATCTGTCTGCAAACTTATAGCATCAGGTGCACAGTTTAAGGATGTATATCTTACATTCCAGGAATATTTCGAGAAGCTGGGACATAATGCTAAGAGCTGGGGCAAACCATTTTCAGCATTGCTCGGTGCATTTAAAGCACAGATGGGACTGGGCATCGGCTCCATCGGCGGCAAGGATTCTATGAGCGGATCATTTGAATCAATCCATGTTCCTCCGACGCTGGTTTCATTTGCAGTTACTACTCAGAAGGTATCCGATATCGTATCTCCTGAATTCAAAGCAGCCGGTCACAAGGTTATCCTGCTCACTCCTAAGGAGGGCGATAACCACCTACCAAATCCAGAGTCACTTATAGCAGTATTTGATCAGGTTACTTCACTTCTGAGATCAGGCAAGGCTGTTGCCTGCTATACACCTGGTATGGGCGGCATCGCAGAGGCTATCATGAAGATGTCATTTGGCAATGGTTTGGGATTTGCCTATAACAATAAACTCTCCCTTCAGGATATCTTCGGATACAGCTATGCGTCGTTCCTGCTGGAGGTTACTGAGGATATCGACCCTGAGCATACTATCGGTACTGTTACACAGACTGCAGCTATTACATATGGGGATGAATCCTTAGATCTCAAGGAACTGCTGGATATCTATGAGAATAAATTAGAGAGCGTATTCCCATGCAACATAGAAGATGCCGATACCGAGACTAATAATTATTCTTATGAAACAATGACCCGCGTGGCTCCTGCCATTAAGATTGCCAAGCCTAAGGTTCTGATTCCTGCATTTCCTGGCACAAACTGCGAGATGGACAGCGCCAAGGCTGTGGCAGACGCCGGTGCAGAGCCTGAGGTTATCGTAATCAATAACCTGACAGCAGACGGTATCAGCAGAAGCATTGAGAAATTCGCAGCTGAACTTAAGCGTTCCCAGATGATATTCATCCCCGGCGGATTCTCGGGCGGCGACGAGCCTGACGGAAGCGGCAAATTTATCACAGCCTTCTTCCGCAATGCACAGATCAAAGAAGGCGTTACTGAACTTCTTGAAAGAAGAGATGGTCTTATGTGCGGTATCTGCAACGGTTTCCAGGCATTGATCAAGTTAGGTCTGGTGCCTTATGGCAAGATAATTGACACGGATGCTTCATGCCCTACTCTTACATTTAATACCATAGGACGCCATCAGTCACGCATCGTGCGCACTCGTGTAGCTTCCAACAAGTCGCCATGGCTCAGCCTGACTAATGTAGGAGATATATATAATGTTCCTATCTCCCATGGTGAGGGACGTTTCCTGGCAAGTGAGGAATTAATAAGTCAGTTAGCGGCAAATGGTCAGATCGCAACTCAATATGTTGACCTGGAAGGCAATGCATCTGCCGATATTCACTTCAATCCTAACGGTTCCATGCATGCCATCGAAGGCATCACATCTCCGGACGGACGAGTATTCGGCAAGATGGGACACAGTGAACGTATCGGCGCAGGATTATACAAGAACGTACCGGGCGAATATGACATCAGGATGTTCGAGGCAGCAGTAAAGTACTTTAATTAATGCTGCGTGCCGTTTCAGTGCAGGACCATAAACCAACCTGGTTCCGGGCGGCACAGCGACTGCCGCGCGCCGGAACTTACAGCGCCGTTTTAACATTGTTCTTATGCTAAAACGGCACATATACAGTTATTCAGCAATATACAATAATGGGGAGAACAAAAATGGCATACTTATCGGATATTGAGATCGCACAAGCATACAAGCCGGAGCATATTAAGGCTATTGCAGAACGTGCGCATGTAGACGAAAAATATATTGAACAATATGGTAATTACAAGGCCAAAATAGATCTGTCATTATTAAATGAAACTAATCGTCCTAATGGCAAACTGATCCTTGTTACTGCCATCACTCCTACTCCTGCAGGAGAAGGCAAGACAACTACCACCATCGGTCTGGCTGACGGACTCAGGCGTATCGGCAAGGATGTAACGGTTGCATTAAGAGAGCCGTCATTGGGACCGGTATTTGGCATCAAGGGCGGTGCTGCCGGAGGCGGATATGCACAAGTCGTTCCTATGGAGGATATCAATCTGCATTTTACCGGTGATTTTCATGCTATAGGTGCTGCCAATAACCTGCTGGCAGCAATGCTGGACAATCACATCCAGCAAGGTAATGACCTTAATATAGATGTCAGAAAGATCACGTGGAAACGCTGTGTCGATATGAATGACAGACAGTTAAGATTCATCGTTGACGGTCTGGGCGGCAAGGTAAATGGAACACCTAGGGAGGACGGATTCGATATCACAGTAGCCAGCGAGATTATGGCAGTATTATGTCTGGCCACCTCGATCACAGATTTAAAGGAACGCTTGTCCCGCATTATCGTCGGATATACTTATGATGACAAGCCTGTAACCTGTGGGGATCTCAAGGCACAAGGAGCTATGACCGCTCTTCTCAAGGATGCATTAAAGCCTAATCTGGTACAGACGCTTGAAGGCACTCCGGCATTTGTCCACGGCGGCCCATTTGCCAATATCGCCCACGGCTGCAATTCTGTTATCGCAACCAAGATGGCCCTCAAGATGGGCGATTACACCGTAACTGAGGCAGGATTCGGTGCAGACTTAGGCGCCGAGAAATTCCTTGATATCAAATGCCGCATGGCAGGTCTGACCCCCGATGCGGTAGTCGTTGTTGCGACAGTTCGTGCGCTTAAGATGCACGGCGGTCTTGATAAGAAGGAGCTGGCAAATGAGGATCTGTCCGCACTCGAAAGAGGCATTCCGAACCTGCTGCGTCATGTATCAAATATCAAGAATGTATATAAGCTCCCTTGCGTTGTTGCAATTAACCGTTTTCCAACGGATACGGATGCGGAGATTGATTTTATCATCACAAAATGTAAGGAACTCAGTGTAAATACCGTTTTATCTACTGTATGGGCAGACGGCGGCAAGGGCGGCGAGGCTCTCGCAAGAGAGGTTGCGCGTCTATGCGACGAAGAACAAGGCAACTTCACGTTCAGTTATACAGACGAAATGTCACTGGAAGAAAAGATAAATGCTGTAGTTTGCAAGATCTACCATGGAATTGGTGTCAATTATCTGCCAGCCGCTAGAAAGCAGCTGCAGAAACTAGAAGATCTGGGGTTTGGCAAATGCCCGGTATGTATTGCAAAAACACAATACAGCTTCTCCGATGATGCTACCAAACTGGGGGCTCCTGAGGATTTTACTATCACTGTTAAGAATGTTAAGGTATCTGCCGGTGCAGGCTTCGTAGTCGTACTTACCGGTGACATCATGACTATGCCAGGTCTTCCTAAGGTTCCTGCCGCTGAGAAGATAGATGTAGATGAAAACGGCAAGATCACTGGACTGTTCTGATCTTAAATTCGCAGGAGACTGCCCGATAGCCGAAAGTCAAATCCTGGAACAGATTAGAAAACAGAAGATCGCCCTCCGAATAATTTTCGTTATATGCATTTTCTAAGATATCGTGATGATGAGCCAAGGCTTCGGACAAACCCGGCCTTGGCTCATTACTTGCACTCTTCCATCAGCGGCATATTAAAAAGCTGCGGGCTCTGCATCCACTTCTGCTTCATACACAGCCTCAGTGTGAGCATCAAATAATACCCACTCCACCAGGTCAAAACTCTCAGGATTCTCCTGTAAGAAACGCGTTACTGTACTTACAGCAATCTTCGCTGCACGCTCTACCGGAAAACTATACACACCTGTAGATATAGATGGAAATGCAATTCTTCTGATTCCATTCTCCATAGCCAGCTTCACGGAATTAAAATAGCAATTGGCCAGCAGCTCATCTTCATGTTCCCCGCCGCCATACCATATCGGTCCGACAGTATGTATTACATAATCACAGGGCAATTTATATGCCTTCGTTATCTTGGCTTCTCCGGTTGCACATCCATTAAGCGTCCTGCACTCTGCCAAAAGCTCCGGTCCTGCTGCACGATGAATCGCGCCGTCTACTCCACCTCCGCCAAGAAGAGAATTGTTCGCAGCATTTACGATCGCCTGCACATCTGTAATTTTTGTTATGTCACCCCTAATTGCTTTTATTGAATACATCAGCTCTCTCCTTCTAATTCCAGTTCTTCCATACATCCGGTTGATCATATTCTCTAATCCGCCATTTGATCATACCACAAAGACTATTCCTCTGTAATCATCAGCTTAATACTTAAAAATGACGATTTTACACTCTTCACAAATAGAAGCAGCCACTCTTGTTCTATGGCTTGGTTTAAGCTCTGTGATTTTCACAAATCCTTCTGCATTTTTAGCATTTTCAAATACTCCCGGCACTTCATTCGCAAAGCTAAAAGCACCATCTTTACTGCAAAACAAATATCCATCACGCATTTCTTTACCGCATTCAGGGCATTTCATTATACTCATCTCCATTTCATTCCCCGGTCATTTTCCTACTTGATTTTAATGCTTCTTGTATTCGCTGTTCAAAGACTTCTGCTTTAACAAGGGCAATTCCTTCTGCATCATCTCCGAGAACTACTAATCTGTCGCCCTCGTTAAGTTCAAAGGTTTCCCTTGCAGCTTTCGGTATTACAATCTGACCTTTGCTTCCGACAGTGACTGTGCCCCATAAATGCTTACCCACCGGAGCAGGAGCAATCTTTACATTGTCGAATTTGTTGTCCTGATGAATAAGCGAATCTATCGTAACTCCATAGTATTTTGCCAGTTTATCGCATTTATCAATATCAGGATAAGTCTCTCCCTGTTCCCATTTAGAATAGGACTGTCTGGAAATCCCTATCACTTCTGCGACTTGTTCTTGCGTCAGTCCTTTGATATTACGAAGGAATATCAGGTTATCTGCTAACACTTGCTTCACCTCCTCGTCTGCTAATATTATATGTCCGAGAGGATATACTTTCCACCATACAAACTTGTCATTATAGTCTTTTGAATGTTAATCTTATCTGCATTACTCTAATGTCTTCTTTGCTGTTATCCCACATTCAATCAATGTGTGCTCTTTGTTTTGTATAATTAATCGAGTCGGCGGATTCCTTCTCTCCATGCAATCCATAGTCATCTTGCCTTACGGCTCAATGACTGTTTGTTATTCTTTTTATTTTATTGCCGCAAGTTCCATTACAACATCTAGAAATACATTTGCACCCGCTGCCAGATCCTTTGGATCAGTAAATTCCTTTGGATTGTGACTAATACCATTTACACTCGGCACAAAAATCATCGCGGTCGGACAGATTCGTGCCATCATCTGGGCATCCTGCCCTGCTCCGGAAGTCATACGTCGGGATGAAATTCCTCTTGCCTTAGCAGCCTTTTCCACCTTTTTTACAATTTCTTCATCAAACAAAACCGGATCGAACTCGGTCATACGTTCTGTTTTGACAGTCACATGATCGGTCTTTTCTAATTCCTTCAGATAACTTGCAAGTGCAGCCTCATCTGCATCCAGCTTGGCCTTATCCGGATTTCTCAAATCCACCGTGAACACAGCCTTGGATGGAATGACATTGACGGCATCCGGCTGAAATTCTATGGTTCCAACCGTAGCAACTCCATTTGATTTTTCCACCAGTTCTCGCAGGAATACATTCACTTTTGCAGCAGCTAGTCCGGCATCCTTTCTAAGCGCAGTCGGGGTTGTTCCTGCATGATTTGCTGCACCTTCTATCGTCAAACGTTGCCAATGGATTCCCTGCAGATTTTCTACCGCTCCAATGGAAATTCCTTCCATATCCATAATTGGTCCCTGCTCAATATGTAATTCGAGAAATACATGCGGTGTAATATATCCAGGTACAACTGTTCCTTCATAACCAATCCTTTTCAGTTCTTCTCCCAAAACGGTTCCATCGGTTCCTACTACAGCGAGTGCCTTCTCTACAGAAAGCCCGCCAGCATAAACAAGTGACCCCATCATATCTGGTGAATAACGCACACCCTCTTCATTTGTGAATGCTGCAACGACAATTGGTCTCTCTGTCGTGACATCCTGCTCCTTTAATGTTTTAACGACTTCAATACCTGAAATCACACCATAGCATCCATCATACTGACCAGCATCAATAACAGTATCAATATGAGAACCGATCATAATCGGCTTTTCCCCCTTATTCTCCTCAGTCTCCCATATTCCAAAAATATTTCCAATTGTATCCACAACAACGGTTAATCCTGCATCTTTCATCCATGCAACCGTTTGATCTCTTCCCTCTTTATCTGCATCCGAGGCAGCCAACCTTGTTCTTCTTCCTTCTGAGTCCATTCCGATTCTGCCTAACTCATTGATTCTTTGCAGCAAACGTTCTTCATTTATTTTAATCATATTTAACTTTTCCCTTCTTTAAATCCTTATATATTCGGGTATGCACCATCCCACACGATTCTCCGGTAGTTTTTCTGATCAGTATCGCCTTCTGTAGAAAAACATAAGATTTTAGACTGCTCGTCCAATCCGATGCGCTCCTTCAGATTCTTCCACTGTTTCTTCATCAGCAGCTCCGAAACAAGTCCCATTGTTGATGCACCGCTTTCTCCGGACACAATTGCATCATCACCTGCAAGTGGATTTCCTAAAACCCGCATGCCTTTTGCCGCGACAGCATCCGGCATTGACACGAAAAAGTCTGCATACTGTTTTAGCATCCTCCAACCAATCGTACATGGCTCGCCACATGCAAGTCCTGCCATAATCGTCTTCATATCTCCTTTAACTGCATGGACAGTACCGTCCGCTGCTTCTGCTGTATGGTAAATGCAATCTGCCTGATCGGGCTCCACGATAATTATTTTAGGTTTCTTTTCTTTAAAATAATCTGCAAAAAACGCAGCAAGCGCTCCGGACATTGCTCCAACTCCTGCCTGTAGAAAAATATGGGTTGGAATGTCATGCATCTGTTCCACTGCCTCAAGTGCCATGGTTGTGTATCCCTGCATGATCCAGGTTGGAATCTTTTCATACCCTTCCCATGCCGTATCCTGTACGAGGATCCATCCTTTTGTTTTTTCACATTTCGCAGCAAATCTTACAGTATCATCATAATTATAATTTGTAATTTCTGCTTGTGCTCCAAGCTGACGGATATTCTCAAGCCGCTCTGCAGCACTGCCCTTCGGCATATATACAATCGCTTTTAGTCCAAGTATCTGTGCCGTCCATGCAATTCCTCTCCCATGATTGCCATCCGTCGCTGTAACGAAAGTCAGGTCCTTTGTTTTCTCTTTAGTTTCTGCCTTTATCAACATATTATAGCTCAACTGTTCTGTTGAAATATTGCAGAGCTCACCAATGTATTTCCCGATGCAATAACTTCCTCCCAAGCCTTTAAAAGCGTTCAACCCAAACCGCGTACTCTCGTCTTTTACATAGATGGCATTCACATCAAGAACTTTTGCCAAATGCGACAACTTCTTTAAAGGTGT
The DNA here is from genome assembly GCA_963589005.1 of Bacteroidaceae bacterium. GTDB lineage: Bacteria > Bacillota > Clostridia > Lachnospirales > Lachnospiraceae > RGIG5612. The sequence continues at coordinate 44,564 of CAVAJR010000018.1, forward strand.
CTGCTGATAGGCTGGAAAGCTTCTGTGATACTGTCTTACATATCCGGCACATTCTTTTCCGAACAGTGCTGCATCCGCGCTATAACAAACCACTGATGTGTTTTCTTGCATCTTTATGGATTCTTTCACTTTTCCACTTCCTTCCTGCGTCTTATTTCATTTGCAATTATATTGACATATAAGGCAGAATAATATAATAATGTTATTATAAATTATAACTATATTGCTCATTCTTGTATTGACAGGAGAACAAAATGCAAATATATGATATTCCCTTTGATCAGACTCATATGGAAACCACCCATCACGGAAGTTTTGCTTTTCCGTTAGCAATTTATACCACACAGATCAGCAAAAACATTCTTGGCTATATAGACTGGCACTGGCATCATGAACTGCAATTTTGTGTAGTGACTCAAGGGCAAGTGGAATTTTTTGTGAACCAGACACGGTTCATATTAAAACAAGGCGATGGGATTTTTGTGAATACCGAACAGCTTCACATGGCAAGAAATCTTGGCAGTGCCGACAGCACCTACATCTGTTTAGATCTGCATCCACGACTGATCAGTGGTTTTATGGGAAGCATTGTTCAGACCAAATATGTTGATCCCTATTTAAAAAATTCAGGAATGACTGATTGTTTACTACAACGCAATGTACCTTGGCAAGCCAAAATCCTTGATCTGCTTTTGTCAATTCACAAACTTTTTCATTCCAGCGAACGGGACGAAATGCAGATTTGCATATGGCTTCTGATGGTATGGCACACGTTTATCTCCTCCTATGCAGATTGTCTGCCTCAATCAACTACTCCTTCCATCAGCCCACAGGTACGCAAAATTTTGGAATATATCCGTGCCAACTATGCTTCCCCCATTACGCTGGACCAAATTTCCAAGCAGGCAGCCCTCGCCAAAAGCACCTGTTGCCGTGAATTCAAAAAACAGATGGGATATACGATTTTCGATCATATTTTAAATGTTCGGCTGCAGGAAGCTTCACGCCTTCTACTTACATCCAATATAAGCATTACTGAAGTTTCCATGCGCTGTGGTTTTGGTAATTCCAGTTATTTTACCAAAGAATTCCGGCTAAAAACCGGATTTTCTCCGTCTGCCTACCGCAAAGAAAAACGCGAGCTGCGAATGGATATTCTTTCTACCATCTAATGTTCTAATTGTTAAACATTGAGGACCTGCGCGTCTATATCTCCAATGTCATTCCCGTTCCTGATCCGATGCTTACTTTAACTTAAGCTTTCCACTTTGTTCTTTAGAATTCTCTTGAAAAATACATATCCCACCAAGCATGCAATAAGCTCAGTAATCGGGAATGCCCACCAGATCAGCGAAACTCCAGCCTGTCCATTTCTAACAAATAAGGAAAAAATTCCAGCCAACGGTAATATGATCACAAGCTGCCTAAGAAGTGAAATCACAAGGGATTCCATACCACCTTCCAATGCCTGATAAATTCCCTGATATGCCACATTGATTCCGGCAAAAATAAAGCTGATAGAAATAATCCTCATGGCATTGACAAAATACTCTCTTGACGCTCCTGCATTGAACAAATCTGCAAACACATCCGGGAAAATCTCCGTAACTGCCACAGCCATAATCATCAGCACCAATGTATAAAATAAACCAAATCTGATTCCATCATAAATTCTTTTTTTACTGCGCATCCCATATGCAAATGATACAATCGGCGTAATTGCATCTCTCAGTCCAAAGGCCATAAATAAAGCAAACTGCTGTACCTTGTAGAATAAGCCATACGCTGTTTGGGCCGATGGATTAAATTTCAGGATGATATTCATTGCATATACCATGAAGGACATAAGTGCCTGTGCAATGATCGCCGGAATTCCAATTGAATAAATTTCCTTGATAATCTTCCCATCCGGCCGCATAAAACCAACTCCCTGCTCAATTTCATGATTTAACCTCTTATGAAAAACATATCCGAGAATAGCAGCAACGAACTGTCCAATTACTGTAGCATATGCAGCTCCTGCCACGCCAAGCCTTGGCATAAAGCCGATTCCATAAATCATGACAGGATCAAGAACAATATTGGTCAGCGCACCGGCAACTTGAGCAACTGTCGAATACATTGAACGGCCTGTTGATTGCAGTAATTTCTCAAACATAGCTTGGAAAATTACCCCCGGTGATAAAATGCAGCATATTCGCAAATAGGTCACACTCATCTCAAACACCTGGGTATCTGTAGTCTGCGTGTGAATATATGCCGTTACTCCAAAGCATCCAAAGCACAGACATACAGCATATATCACCATACCAAGGAATAAACTGTTTCCTGCAACCTTGGCCGCCTTTTCCCTATTTTGCTGTCCCAAAGTTCTGGCAAGCAATGCATTTGCCCCTACTCCCGTTCCAATTGCAAATGCTACCATAAGCATCTGTATCGGAAATACAAGCGTGAGTGCGTTAAGTGCAGCTTCGCTGCCCTCTCCCATATTTCCGACAAATGCACTATCCACAATATTGTATACAGCCTGCAATGCCATAGACAAAATCATTGGTATTCCCATCTGCACCATGAGCTTATTAACCGGCATTTCCTTCATCTTATTACTTTCTGCCACTTTAACCTAATCCTCCTTGCTTACAAAAAAGTGTGCACTTACCGCATAAGTCGGACTTACGCTGATAAGCAACACACTTTTAATTTGCATGATATATTTAATTAATGTGCAGCAATATTTGCACAAAAAAGAGCGGCAAACTGGATTTACGCCAATCAGCCACTCGTCTTGTGATACTATACTTTCTTTTTTTCACACTTGTCAAGTATTTTCTCTGATTTCTCGAAAGTTTGGCATTGACAAGCGTACTCCCATGTGCTGCGCCCTTTGACGCTGAAGTATAATACTGTCCTGACCTCGGCTAAGTTATGATTTTCCTTGAATTATATCGGCAGATCGTGTACAATCTTAACAGAAGTAGGGATTTCCTACTTTCCTACTTTTTAGAACGGAGGTGTCCGAATATGAATGAAACAGCATTCGTAAATGATGCAAGAGTTATGTCCAAGGGGCAGGTAACCATTCCCAAAAATGTTCGAACCGCGCTTGGTATCGAATCTGGCGACAGAGTAACATTCATCGTAGACGGTACAAATGTGCGGATAGTCAACTCTGCCATATATGCTTTGACGCGACTTCAGAATCAAATGAAGGGACAGGCTAAAAACGCAGGGTTTATGAGCGAAGAAGATATTGCAGAATGGATCACCAATTCACGCCGTGAGGAGAACAGCAAATGAGGGTAATGCTCGACACAAATATTATCATTTCTGCTGCGCTGTTCCCGAATGGCAGGGCTGCGGCTGCACTCCTGAAAGCACTTTCGCCACCATACGAGGCAGTAACGTGTGATTATGTCGTGGATGAACTTCGCCGGAAATTCAGGGAAAAATTTCCAGACAAGATGACAGAGTTGGACGCCTTTTTATATGCATTTCTTTCTGCTATAAGAATTACCTCAACCCCGGAGGAAGAGGTTGATGCAGAAAAAGAAATACGTGATTCAAAAGACCGGCCAATTCTGCGGGCTGCCTTGGCTTCAAATGCTGATTATTTTTTGACGGGCGACAAGGACTTTCTCGAATCAGCGGTAGAAGATCCCCGTATTATAAGTGTTGCCGAATTTTTGTCCCTTTGATAGGTAAAGGCTTTTTCTAATGTTACGACTTATTTCCCTTCAATAAGTCGTAACATTATCAAATAGTCGTAACAGTACAAATCTGAAATGCACACACCAGCGCTGTCACCGTCCGGCGCACACGCCGATTTCGCCCGGAAGGCAAAAAGAAAGAGCCTCCCGGATCTGCCCTGACGCATGGTCAGCATGGGTGTTTTCCGTTCATTTTGCCCGATGGCCTTCGGGCATGCTGATACGGTACTGTTATGTGCAGTATTTCTATCCTTTCTGAGGGGTTGTTTAGATTGGCAATTTTATTGTCACACAATTTTCCTCGTTTTCTGTATTATATATTGGCTACCCTTAGGATCGCTAACTTCAGAGAATTTCATATTAATAGAGATGCGCAATCTTTGTTTCTGGAAAACAATATCAACAAAATCAGTATCCAGTTTATAGGCACATACAACCACTTTCCGCAAGGCTTCTCTGATAATACTAGCCTTACAAAAAGCCCGAAAATACGCCACTTTCAGCCTCTATTCATCTTTCATTGACAGCAAACAAACCGTCTCCACATGCCCCGAGACGCCACTATGAATGTCATCGGTACAAGAGAATTTATCAAAGATAGCGGCGTTTACGGGAATTTATCGATGCATTTTCTTAAATCTTTTTTCATCCGCCCATGCCTATTTTCATCCAATTCAGCCTTGTTTTGGACGAAAATTATTTGCAGTCAGCACGAACATAAAATGTACTTCTGCCCGAACCCTCTCGGATGATAAGTCCTTCCTCGGTTAGTTTCTTTATCGCTGCCAAAGCAGAGGATCTTCCTATGCTCGGACAATGAGCCACAACATCTGCTCCCGTAAACTTGCCGATTTTTCTTCGGTGTACTTTTTAACAATATCGTATGCTGTACTACCCTTTCCGTTTTCACTCATTAATCCGACACGTTCTTCAAATTCTGTATAGCAAGCTAGAATTACCTGCAACATATATCTGATAAATGGTAAATGCTCCATAGTACGTACCCTAGTTTTTTATCGGCCGCAGGGTTGCGGTCGATTTTAACTAATTTGTACGACAAACTCAAAAACGACTTGTCATCCTTTTGGCGCTTAATGTCATCCTTCTGGCGCCAAATGTCATCCTT
>CAVAJR010000019.1:0-49252 GCA_963589005.1 Bacteroidaceae bacterium
TGAAATTTTATTGAAATTTCAGGGATGGTTTATACTGTTCAATTATCAATGTTCTGTACTGTCTCGCGACAGCTTGCATATATTATCATCCTGCCATTAGCTTGTCAACAACTTTTTTAAAATTTTTTTCAGTCATTTTTTTATCAGGTTTTTAATGGCCTTTTCGCTGATTATTTCATACATACACGTTCTCGCATTTCGCCCATATTCAAGAGCTGCGGAGTTATTTGTCCACAGCTCTTGATATGACAGCCTTACGCCGCCTTTTGAATTTTCGTCAACGCTATTTATTCAACTTGTTAGAATAAACAGCTGACATATTTTCAGTTGCAGCTATTTGGCTGTATTGTCCTTTATATTTGCAGTCTGATATTATTCAGCAAATGGATTTTCTACTGCGTAGTCTTCCCATACCGGAATAGTTCCTGCTGCTGATGAATCAACAGTTGTTTCAAATCCGCCAACTGTTACTGTATATCCATCACCTTCAACATATACTGTTCCGTCTGTTCCTACTACCTGAGCACCCTCAAGTGTTCCGGCCAGATAGAGTGTTCCGTTAATTGTAGAGTCTCCTGTTACTGTCCATGTTGAGGTCTCGTCTATGTAAACATTTGCAAGACCATCGCCTTCGTAACCGCCATTATACTCATTGTCGCAGAGCATAGCGCCATCCCAGGCCGAGCCGTCCAACAAGTAGAATTCCAGAGTTGAGATAGTATCATACATTACATCATGAGACATAACCTGATTATATGCTGAGAATACGCAGTTTGCGCCGTTCTTGCCTGCACTGCCCCATGTACGTGAGCTTGAATTGCCTGTTACCTGAAGGAAATATGTTGTATCGTCTCCATAGGTAATATCACAGTCGCTGAATGTAATGTAGCTTGATGTATTTGTATTGAATACAACCGGACCTGCGTGACAGATAAGTTCGCCGCCGATCATGTCGAATTCACTGGTTCCTACATCTGCGTCACCTGACATTGACTGGTAAACGATGCAGTTCCAAACCTTATTATCATTTGTTCCTGTTGGCTGCATGTTGCCTTCAAGTGAGCAATCGAACAATCTGATCGTGTTCTTGCCTTCAATTGCCATGGCTTCGCTCTGTCCTGCATACAGGTATGCATTATGAACTGTAATATCGGCTGTGCAATATACAGCGCCTGTACCATTCTGAGTTACATAGCTTCCGCCATCAATAACCATAAGGCCGCCGCCTCTGTCTGAACGGATCGCTGCGCTCGAACCGCCGGTTGTTTCAACATCGCAGTTCCATGCATATAATGTGCCGCCGCCTGCTGCATGGATACCTCCGCAGCTATTTGAACCTGAATTACGGATAGTTACATTAGAAACATAGGCAACGCCTGTGTCATATGCAAATACGCCTGTTCCGCCTGCTGCTTCACTTGTAATCTCTGTATCAGATACATATAATTCGCCTTCTGATACAAGTAATGAAGCGCCAACCCCGTAGAAGCTGGAGCTATCTCCGCCGCTTGCATCGCCAGTCTTCGTAACTGTGCAGTTTTTAACATTTACAACAGCTCCGCCTGTTACATGCAGTGCATTCTCATTTGAATTTTCTGATGTAAGGGTCTCTCCGTCATATGTTGTGTCTTCTGAAACAGTAATAGCAGCGTCATACTCTGTCGGTGCTGATGCAGAGCCTCCTGGTGGCATTCCCATGCCGCCTGCTCCTCCGGCTGACTCTCCCTGACCCTGCTGTCCTTCCGACTGACCGTCAGGTGCCTGACCATCCGGTGAATCTCCCGGTGCCTGTTCACCTGCCTCCTGGCTGGCTGCAGGCTGACCTGCATTATCTGGCATTTCCGGTGCTCCGGCAAATGCAGTAAAGCTTATAAGCAAGCTGGCTGCCATTGCAAGAGCAAGTGCTCTTTGAATTTTCATGTTACTCTCCTTCCTCAAAACTATCCTTGATATGTTTTGTACAATTATCATTTTTATAAAAGGATCCTGCTCTCAGTATCCCCTGTGTTGAGTACTCACCTGCAGGATGTCATCCTGCTGCGCTGGTTTATACCCATCGTAATGCTATTGTTAAAATCCCTAAGGTTTCAAACAATCCGTGCTTGAATATAAGACATTTACTTTAAATAGACTTTAAGTAAATTGTTATAACTCTGTGTATTAAAAGTCCCGGACAGTGGCTGTACAGACGAGCGAGCTTGCTCGCACGGATGGGCAGACATTGGACGGGCTAACCTGCATGAGCAAGTAGAGCGGCAGCTCGGATTGCGAATGCAGGTTGGATTGCGAGAGCACGACAGTGCGCAGCAATCCACTTTTAATCGTTGTCTTGACTGTCCCGGACAGTGGCTGTACAGACGGGCAAGCTTGCTCGCGCGGATGGGCAGACATTGGACGGGCAGTCGATATATTAATAATCCACCTTCATAAGACATAAGCCCCGAGCAGGAGCCGTCGGACCAGCATTGCTGCGCAGCCTGCTGTCGAGCACATCCTTAACCCACTGCGCACTATGTCTGCCGGCACCAACCTCTAACAAAGTGCCGCTCATAATGCGTACCATATTATAAAGAAATCCCGTTCCATGAAAATTCATGTACAGGTAGTCCCTTTTTCGCACGATCTCTATAGAATCCACAACCCTCACCGTTGACTTTTTCATATTGGGATTGCCGCAAAATGCCATAAAATCATGAGAACCTGTCAGGTATGCAGCTGCCTGCTTCATTGCTTCTACATCAGGAATGAAATCCAACACATTGACAAACTTCCTGTTAAATACAGGTTTTTCATTTCCTACATAACATGTATATGTATAAAGCTTGCCGACAGCGTTATATCTGGCATGAAATCTGTCAGATGCTATAACAATATCATTTACGCATATGTCATCAGGAAGGTAATGATTCATATAATCTTTGATTTCCTTCACAGACAAACTTGTCTCCAGCCTGACATTTGCAGTCATTTTCTTTGCATGAACTCCGGCATCAGTTCTTCCGGCACCAATAACCTCTACATCTCGGCCTTCCAGTATCGACAGAACACTTTCAAGCTTGCCCTGTATCGTATCTCTGTCAGGCTGGTGCTCCCAGCCATAATATCGGCTGCCGTCATAGCTGATCTCCATCTTATAATTATTCATACAATTCCTCATTCATTGCACAAGCTGCTCACTATATAATTGACTTTCGGCTACGTCCATTTTGCTTTCAGCCTCTGGCAAATATCTTATAATTAATAAAAAGCTTGTTCAGATGCTAACTGTGTGTGTAATCATACTATGCATAAACCTGAGCAAATCAAAAATTTGCAGACACACAGCTTACTGTTACCAGCTTGTACTGTTACTTTATCCGCTAAATTCATGCATTGGAGTTTATGGTAACATAGTTTTTCATTTATTTTAAGTATTTTATAAAAACCCATGCTATATTCGAGGTTTTTTCAGTAAATATAGCCAATATCATGACAACAAGTATATTAATTTTAACTTCAAAATAGTCATTCTCTTTCAACGGCAGCCTGTCAAAAACCAGAAGCAAAATCAACCAGAATACAATATGTGATGTTGAAATTTAAAAAATCCAGACGACAGTCCGGATTTTGTACAGTTTTAAAATTGTGGAATTTCAATGTGCATAGCAGCAACTGAAGTCTTCACCTGACTCGCTTATATAAACAAAAAATGATCATTCCGTGTTGTACTTCAAGAACCTGCTCTTGAATTCATTTCTATATGGTGCGGTAATATTTATTTTCTCGCCAAATATGTTCGTAATGTACTCCCCTGCGTATGTACCAATGTATCTTAAATTTACTATGTAAGACTTGGCTATTTGTGCAAAATCTTCCGAAAGCTTATTGCCCTCAGACGCGAGTCTGCCGATATATCTTTCCGTTTTACCAGAAGTTAAATGAAGCTCAACATATCGCCCGCAGCTCGTTAAATAAACTATCTCTTTAAATGTCACACTTTTCTCAGCTCTGTTCTGGCGATATCTGAATCTTCTGGCATCTGATTCATTCAAGGCAAGTATTTTACTGAGGACATTGGCAATACTGTGATAAGATACAGGTTTTACCAAAAAGTCATAAGGATGATTTTGGAACAGTTCCATTGCATAATTTGTTTTCGATGATATGTATATAATCTGAACATCATTATCATGTTTCTCTTCACGAAGGTATTTGCCCACCACTACTCCACTATTTCCCGGCAGCTCAATATCGAGGAACAACACATCGTAGCTGTCCTCACTCATGTCTCTTATACAGGCTTCACCGGTGTACCAAACATCCACTTCTAATTTGTATCTGTAATCAGCGAAGAACCGATATACCATGTCTTCAAGTTCTGCACAGGTTGACTTTTCATCGTCACATATTCCAATTTTCATATTTTTTCCAACTTCCCGTCACGCATTTCGTAAGTTTGATTTGCATAATCCAACCACGCCTTATCATGGGTTACTATCAGATAAGTCTGTTCAAATTCTCGATTGGTTTTCCGGACATATTCCATCAAGCTATGGCTTGTCTCGGAGTCAATGTTACCATTGGGCTCATCGGCCAGAATTATGGCAGGCTTCTTGATCATCGCTCTGGCTATGGCCACTCTCTGTTTCTCTCCTCCCGACATCATCGTTGGATAGAACTTCAATCTTTCCTCCAATCCCAGCAGCTGAATTATCTTTTCTTCATATTCAGTATCATATTTCCTGCCCGCTATGTCAAATGGTAATCTGATATTTTCCAGCGCGTTCAATTCCTGTACCAAGCTGATGTTCTGGTACACATATCCTATTTTTCGATTTCGTATTGTGACCCGTTTTCTCTCACTGTGCCTTATTTGATCGAATATATTTTTTCTGTCTCCATAGAGGCTCTCTCCGTCAATCGACACCTCACCGGAGTCAGGCTGCAAAAGCCCACCGATGACATTCAGCAGCGTCGTTTTGCCTGAGCCGCTTCTTCCAATCAGTACACATATATCTCCTCGTTCAACACTTAAGTTGATATTTGACAAGGCATTCACGATATAATGCTTTGTCTTATAAATTTTTGTTACATTCTCAACATTAATTATCTGATTCATATAATGCCCCCTTCTCAACTATCAGCTCGCTTATAAGCCCAAGTGCAAACGCCAGTGCGAAGAATATTGCAATCGCCTCAATCCTGGTTCGTAACTCGCTGGTGATAACTATGTCCGGTAATATATGTGACATCGGATATATGAGCAACGCAGCACCTGCTATTACAAAGAATAATTGAATTACAAATACTGCTGAGATCTCTGCTTTTGTAAAACCATTCATTCTGTAAATTTTATAATGCACGTTATTTTGTCTTGTCTTTGTTATCAGCTGAATCATAAATGTTATCAAGCCTGAGCACATAACTAACACAGACAGCAGCCTGGATAGAATAGCAACCAGCATATTTAGCTCTCTATAATCTAGCAGTTGGTCTGAGGCATTATACAGCTCGAATATAGGATATTCCGCCTGATATTTCATTAGTTCTTCGGTTAGTTGATCAGAACTTCCAGTGCTGTCCGTGTATATTCTTATTCTGGTATATAATGCGTCCAGTCCCAGCTGGTCGAAACCTTCGTTGGTTGTTATGAATTGATATGGATTTGTAAATGGTAACAGTGAATGATAGGTATGATTAAACCATCCGACAAGATCCCTAATAATTGCTCCTATTTTCACAGAGATATCTCTGCGGCGCATATGTTCCTTGATATATTGCTCGTTTACAAGTGCGTTGATCATTTCATCTGAAGTACACTCAGATAACGTTATAGTATCCCCAACATCAAATAGTTCATCATTTGCAGTCACGCCTTTTTTACCCGTATTTCTAAAGCTAAAAATATAAGTCGTGCGTCCATCGTGAATTTCCTCCCGGTAAGTTAATGTAGGTGCAACCAGAATCACTTCTTCACCTGCATTCAATTTTTCCAGGTTAATCTCGCCCTCCACAACATAACCAGCAAAACGCAAGACATCATCCTCCGGATATGCGTTTATTATCGTCTGTATTATCCCATTTTCTTCGTATCCCATCATTTCATATAGCTTTTTGTGTCCTTCACTGTAAATATCACCAAAAATCGCATTGATATTGTACTCACCATCCATTATATGATCTGACATATCAATATAGTCATTCATAATCTCGGGATTCTTGAGTATCAGTAATTTATCCGACGCCTTGTATTTTTTTATCTGATCGACTCCATCTATAGTCATAAGAGTGTCAGAATCCGAGTCTTCTATGCCTTTCTTTTCATATGTTTTTACCTCGCATACTGCATCAGCCATTCTGTACGGTGTATCCAGTGCGGATGCCAATAATTCATAATCGTAATTTTCAGGCATCTGACCTGCATAACCGCTTACATAGGCTGATTTTGTCTCATAGTCATTAACAAATTCCTGTATATAATTATAAAATGCCGCCGAGAAGGACAGTACCATTATCATCATCAGAAAAGACAATGGAGCATTTCTGAATTCCACAAATGATAATCTGGTAAGGGTGTTTTTTCGTGCTCTATGTAATCTCTGAGGAATAAAGTTTCGAATATCACTGAACCAAAAAATCACATTGCCGATTATCTCTACAATAAGTAAGGCATAAAATAATACTTTTATATAAGCCCAATAATCAACCGATACCGGAAAAACTCTTCCTAATACTCCTGTCATTGCGGCAGTTGATGCCTTATTGCCCAAGATACTAACAATGATTCCGCAGATGCCTCCTAATATGCTGTAGACAAAAAGTTCCAAACTGTATGCTACAAGCATCCTTTTCTTGTCCATCCCTAACAGCCAGAATGTCTGATACCGTTTTTTCGTTTTTCTGGCAGATAGGTACAGAACACTTACGATCAGCAGCCCACAGGAAGTACAAGAAATTATTTCAAATATCTCTGAGGCATAATACTTCCGATCTTGTTCATGGCCATAATACCAATTGTCGTTAGTTATCCAACTTTCGCCGTCACCTGAAATCACATGCGTATTACTCTGTCCCACCATAGCTGCACGTGTTATATAATTTCTGTCCGCATATATATTTTCAGCCTCTTTCAGACTGACAAAGGCATCCACAAAATCTATGCCTGACTGTATTTGACGAATTCCCTTAGGCCACAGTCTTCCATAATTCATGATAATTCCACATACACTATATTTCCTGCCATTCAGTACGATCTCATCTCCAACATTAGCAGGACTTTCCATACTGTCTGCCAATTCTCTTGTCAGTGCAATCTCGCCGACTTTTTCAGGAAACCTACCCTCCTCAGGCTCGATATGGTTCATCTCAATGCCATTATCGTCACAATATCCAACACAGAAAATTTGTTCCTGCAGATATATTGTATCTACGATGTACATGGCTCCGTGTATCTGGTCAGAAAAATAATATTTAGAATCAAGCTGTGACACAGTGAATAAAAATCCTTCATCATAATCGGCATCAGAATTGTCAAAATATATATAATCAAAACCACCATATGTTTTGGCTCTGGCAATTTTTATTTCTCTGAAGAAACTGGCAGAAACACTGCCTAATATGGTAGGAAATGCGATAAAAGCAGCAACACAAGCCGCAATCAGATATGTATTACTGTTTCTTTTCATTATGCTTTTTAACAACGTCCAGTAGAAATTTTTCATATTTGTTCCTTGCAGGGTTCCCCGAGGAACCCTGCACTACCCTTCTGCTAATATGTCTTTTCCACAGTTCCACAAAACTCCCATCATGCGTAATTCGTTTGCCATACTCTGCCGTGTCCCCATGTGTGTCCGACATTCGCACTGTTTGCAAAGTAGGTGTATGCAGGTACCCCTGTCCCTCCTGTTTTATCTAGACTTCACATCTTATTCTGGTTACCTGGTAGTTTGTTTATATCATTTTCTTATGATCGAATTACAAACATGTCAAAATTTGGGCTAAAAATGTCAAAATTCGCATATAAAAACAATATCTGCACAAATATATGCTCGTGTTCATATATCTATGCAGACATTGGTTAAAACTATTATCCGTGTATTGTCACAATATTAACTTTTAAATTATGTCATCTACCGCAATTGCTATATCTACAACAAACATTCCACTTTCTTCTGTTATCTTGAATTTGCCGTTGTATTTTTTCGTAGCTGTGCTGACGCTTTTTAACCCCAGACCATGGTCTCCGGCATTTCTTTTGGTCGAGATATATTTGCCGTCTTTAATAGAAGTTTTACCGCTATATGAATTCTTCAGTGTAATAAATAAGCAGCCGTGATCATATCTGATGTGAATCAGGATCTCGCCATTTTGACATTTTTCAGCTGCTTCGATAGCATTCTGCATGAGGTTGCCCAGTATTACATTCATATCATACGAAGACACATTAAGAGTCTCAGGAATAGTCAGATGAGCGGATACCTTTATTCCCAGCTGTTCTGCCCTAGTCACCATATAGTCAAGAACCCCGTCAACAGCACTCACTCCAGTATTGATCCTTCCGGTGGCATGCTGCAGCTGCAATCCTATAGCATCAAGGTATTCCAAGGCTTCTCGGTTATTGCCTGCCTCAATATAGTGATACAATTCCCTTATATGATGTTTCATATCATGACGCATCGTTTTAAGCAGCTGTTCTCTCTGTATGTCATTCTTGATTTTGTACTCATATATATCCATCTGGCTTCTCAGGATAATATTCTCATTTTTCAGTGCATATTTATCGCTGATTGACATGCATAGATTATAAAGCACGAAGGTTATTCCAAAAATCAGAATGCTGAGAACAATTATAGTAAGCTGGCTTGCCATGTTGTCATATGCAAGAAAAATAACGAGTCCCAGTGAGCTACATGTTACAACCAGAATATACCACCACTCCCAGCTGAAATTATATTTTTCTTTTCTTTTGAATGTTATGCCAGCCAAAACTGAACTTGCAAAAAACAGAAAAACCGACAATACGCAGCTAAGAATGTCTCTGTGCTCTATTGAAGGAATGCCGGCAGTTATAGATTTTGCCAGAAGGTCAAGCGCCATGCTGACCGCAAGCAGAATAAATGAACATATCAGCTTCTTCCATATATTGCCCTTATAGGTGACGGCAATAATGACAAGGGCGACAAATGTCATTGCCAGGTTAACCGCAAGATTTTGCAAATAAATACTAGAGAAAATCGATATGGCAAATGCTGCCGTACATGCGACCACACTCCATCGTCGCCTATGCATTTCGTATAACATTCTGCAGTAATTCCACACCACCAGTAACCTTGCCGCTGTACACAGACATGTAGTAACTAAACTCAGTGTATCACCCATCCAACGCACCTCATTTCTTTTTGCACCTGTGCTCTTCCTGACAAAGTAAGATTTTATTTCATCTCACTAATTCTGTAATCTGTGCGGGATCTGATATGATCACAGTTGCTCCCGCCTCCATCAATTGGAATCTGTCCCTAAATCCCCAGTCGACACTAATGCAGCTGATCTGTGCATTTGCAGCAGTCTGAATATCGACCTCTGAATCGCCAACATAAATTGCTTCATCACAATTCACATTCAGTTCCTGCATTACCATTATGACAGAATCCGGATATGGTTTCCTGCGTATACCTTCTCTTGAACCCACGGATATATCAAATACACCGTCAAAGTACAGTTTACATAAAACCTTGACCGCCTCATCTGATTTATTTGATACCACTGCCAGCCTATATCCCAGGCTTTTAAGCAGCCTAAGTTCCTCAGTTATTCCTTCATATGCTTTTGTATGATCGGAACAATGCATACTATAATATTCCCTAAAAAGCTCAAGAACCCGTGCCTGTTCATGCTCATCTGCCCCGGGCGGAAGGCTTCGTTCAATTGTCTTTTGGATCCCGTTTCCCAGAAAGCTTCTCACCTGTTCATAAGATCTGGACTCATGACCGGTTCTGACAAGCGCATAATTAACTCCATCCGCAAGATCTGTCAGCGTATCTAAGATGGTTCCGTCCATATCAAAAATTATCAGCTTATATATCATAACTCTTTTGCAAAATTCCTCTGTGTTAATGCTACTCAGGCATTGCCTGATCATCATTTAAAATAAAAATATAACCGCCAGGCAATGCCGCGCCTAAGTCCAAGTCTTAGTGCTGCAGTGCCTGACGGCCTTGTTAAATTAACTGTTTTTTTTAATAAACCTGGCTCTGATAAATTCTGCAATGCCATCTATATCATCCAGTGCAAATACCGGAATAGAACGTTCGACAATGCCAACTTCTCCACTGCTGTCAGGTGCAGTCTCCTCATCCGTTATTACTGCAGCATATTCGCTGACAGGCAGCCTGAATCCCTTGCCAGTTGCTGCACGGCTGATTCCTATTCTTGGAAGTGTATGATCATTATATCCTTCTACAAGAACAATATCAACATCATGAACAGATAACAACAGTTCTTCCAGTTCCAAATGCCGATGCTCCATGATAACAGCCTTCTTCTCAGATGCCAAAACCACCATATCAGCACCTGCCTCTGAAAATCGCCATGAGTCCTTGCCATTCCTGTCAATCTCAAAATCATGAGCATCATGTTTAATAACCGCGACTCTGATGCCCATCTTCTTAAATCTCCTGACCAGGCATTCTATTATCGTGGTTTTACCTGTTCCGGACCATGCGCTGAAGGCAACAGCCGGAATATTCGAAGACATCCTTATATCCTCTCTGCGATGGCATCAAGGAATTCCCCACTTGTAGCCTTGAACTGACATACTCCCGGATCTGCAAGAGCGGCAAGATCCCCCGTCATGATTCCATCCTCAAGAGTCTTAAAGCAGGCTGCCTCAAGTTTATCAGCAAATGCTGCAAGGTCAGGAAGATTATCCAGTTCGCCTCTTTTTCTTAAGGCTCCGCTCCATGCGAATATTGTTGCCATAGGATTAGTGCTGGTCTTCTCGCCCTTCAGATATTTATAATAGTGCTTGGTTACAGTTCCGTGGGCAGCCTCATATTCAAATTTGCCGTCCGGCGTTACAAGTACCGATGTCATCATCGCCAAAGAGCCAAAGGCAGTGGAAATCATATCGCTCATGACATCGCCGTCATAATTCTTACAAGCCCAGATAAATCCGCCTTCAGATCTGATCACACGGGCAACAGCGTCGTCTATCAGCGTATAGAAATAAGTGATTCCCAGCTCCTCGAATTTTGCCTTATAATTTTGTTCAAATTCCTCCTCGAAGATCATTCGAAATTCACTGTCATAGATCTTGGAGATAGTATCCTTGGTTGAAAACCACAGATCCTGCTTTTGATCAATGGCATACTGAAAGCATGCCTTGGCAAAGGATCTGATAGAGGCGGATTTATTGTGCTGTCCCTGGAATATTGCAGGACCATCCACCTTCTGGATCAGGAGTGTTGTCTCCTTGCCGCTTGCAGCCTTAAATGTCATGGTACATTCGCCCGGCTCCTCCGTTTTCATATCAACGGCCTTGTATACATCGCCGTAGGCATGTCTTGCTACGGTAATAGGCTTCTTCCAGTTGCGCACAACCGGCTTGATCGAATCAATAACGATCGGCGTCCTGAAAACCGTACCGTCCATGATCGAACGTATCGTACCATTAGGGCTCTTCCACTGTTCTGTAAGCTCAGGATACTCAATCATCCTCTGACGGTTAGGCGTGATCGTTGCGCACTTAACCGCAACACCATATTTAACAGCGGCATTTGCCGCATCAATTGTCACCTGATCCTTAGTCTCATTTCTATGAAGAAGACCCAAATCGTAGTATTCTGTCTTAAGATCTACATACGGCAGGATTAATTTTTCCTTGATCATCTGCCACAGAATACGGGTCATCTCGTCGCCATCCATCTCAACCAGCGGCGTTGCCATCTTAATCTTATCCATTATATATATCCTTCCAATTATGCATTATTACGCACCGCAGCTTACGACGCAGATAGTAATTTCTGCGTCAATGCCATACCAAAACGGCACAGATACTGCGAAAATTCAGTAAGCGCAATCAATTTCTCAGCTGCGTGTGCACACTGAGATTCACAACATTCAGCTCAGGCAGAGTGAATTCATGCTCCATATCCGGCTGCGTAATAATTCATGAGGCATCCCTCTGTAACTATACGTTTTTCATCGTCGGAAAGCCCTGCCACAGTAAGCTTCAGATTAGTAACCGTTCCGTCTGCGCTCAGCACCTTAGCGTCAAACTGTTCCTTGCCGCTTAATATGCCTGATACAACCCCCGGAATATAGATCCAGTCTCCTGACTGATAATTAAATTCAGTATCCTTGTCCATGGTAAACGGAACTATTCCCCAGTTAAGGCAGTTAGAGCGATATCTCTTAGTCGCATATTCATAGCATATATTGGCAAATCCGCCTAATACCTTCTGACATGATGCCGCCTGTTCTCTTGCAGAACCGTCCCCCGGTTTATGAGCAAATACACAAGAACCGATTGTCGTATTATCAGCCGATGCTCCGAACTTGTGCAGCACCTCTGCAAGTGTCTCGTTTATATTGCCTGCCTCTCGGGCTTCTTCATATCCCCTTGCCACCTTAGATCTCTCTACATAATCAGGGACACGCCTGCTCAGGGCAAATTCCGATAATGCAATAGGGTTAGAGCGATAGCTGGAGGTCTCGCCGGAAGGAATAAGTTCATCTGTGGTTGTTACATCATCATGAATAACTGCACAGAGCTGAACTAACATATTATCCTCAGGCTTAGGCATCTTCGGCCAGTCCTTAATATTTGGTCCTAAGCGAAGTTCTTCCTCTGGAAGTGCATGTCCAAATCCGAAATAGCATCGTTTCTCATAAACTGCATCATCATATATATATTCTCTTGGAGTAATCTTATAATCAATATCCGTTGCCGCTGTAAGAATACCCCCATTGGCAGCTGTCGCAGCAATGGATCTTGCATCCATAAGGGCTACCGCTGCTATCTGACCATTGCCAGGCTTAGAGCCCTCACGGTTAGCAAAATTACGGGTTGTATGTCTGATGGACAGTGTGTTATTGGCAGGTGTATCCCCTGCGCCAAAACAAGGACCACAGAAGCACGGCTTCATTACAGCTCCGGCTTCCATCAGCTCAGTTGCTATACCATCTTGTGTAACTGCCAGATTGATAGGCATGCTGGAAGGATAAACAGATAAGTCAAAATATCCGTTTCCTATACTCTTGCCGTCTAGGATATCTGCTGCCTCAGAGATATTTTCAAACATACCACCTGCACATCCGGCAATGATGCCCTGATTGCAATGAACCTTGCCATCCTTACCGATACAGCTCAGAAGGTCCATTGTAACCTTGCCATTTAACGATTTATTGCAGCTGTCCTCAATCTCCTTAAGGATCCTCTCTGGATCTGCCTGAAGCTCATGAACTGTATATGCCTTGGACGGATGGAATGGCAATGCTATCATAGACTCCATCTCATCTAAATGGATTGTCACCATGCTGTCATAGTACGCTCCATCCTCCGGTGCAAGTGTCTTATAATCCTCCGGACGTTTAATCGTCCTGTAATACTTCTCAACAACATCATCAGTTGTCCATATAGAACTCAGACAGCTGGTTTCTGTGGTCATTACATCAACGCCGATTCTAAAATCAATACTGAGGTCTGCTATGCCCGGACCTACAAATTCCATAACCTTATTCTTAACAAATCCATCCGGGAACGTTGCTCCGACTAATGCAATTGCAACATCATGAGGACCTATCCCGTGAGGAACCTTGCCGTCAACATATACCAGCACCACCTCAGGCTCTGCAATATCCCATGTATTATTAAGCAGCTGCTTGGTCAGCTCGCCGCCGCCCTCGCCAACTGCCATTGTTCCATAACAGCCATATCTTGTATGAGAGTCTGAGCCTAATATCATCTTGCCGCAGCCCGCAAGCTTCTCCCTTGCAAACTGGTGAATAACTGCCTGATTGGCCGGAACATAGATACCGCCATATTTGCGCGCAGCTGAAAGTCCAAATGCATGATCGTCCTCGTTGATGGTTCCGCCAACCGCGCACAAACTGTTATGGCAGTTAGTAAGTGCATAAGGAATAGGAAATTCCTTCATGCCACTGGCTCTGGCAGTCTGAATGATTCCTACATATGTTATGTCATGTGATATCATGGCATCGAATTTGATTCTCATCAAACCGTCCGTGCTTTTTCTTTTTTCATGGCCGCGCAGTATGCGGTATGCCATTGTCTTTTCTCTGGCTGCCGTGTCCTTTTCTGCAGGAACCGGCTGGCCATTTATAAGTTTTACCCCATTTGAATACTTTTCAATCATTGACATGTCATTAACCTTCTTTCAACTCTGACAGACGTTCCTTGGCCTTCTCCACATGATATCTCATTGCCTGCTCAGCCGCATCAAGATCATGGCTTTCGATCGCTTCATATATAGCCTTATGTTCATGGAAGCTTACCTCCGCCTTGCTGGTAGTAGTAACCATGGCCTTGCGGAATTTCTGAGTCTTATTATGAAGCGGCGTTAATGTATCAACATATACAGGGCTTCCTGCGAACTGATAAATCGCCTGATGGAACTGACTGTCCGTTGCCTTAACCTTCTCCGGATCTCCTTTTTTTATATAAAACTCCTGCAGATCCAGAAGATCCTTTAATTCCTTTAATTGTTCCTCTGTAATATTCTCAGCACATGCCCTGGCTGCCAGACCCTCGGCATGAATCCTGATATCGTAAATTATCATTGCATCCTGCTGAGTAATGGATAAGACCACTACTCCCTTAGATGTGGCTTCAACCAGGTGTTCCTGTTCAAGACGGCGAACTGCCTCCCTGATGGGAGTCCTGCTTACCCCCAGATCCTCACTGAGAGTAAGTTCGGTAAGCACAGAACCTCTCGGATAAACACCCGTTAATATATCGCTCTCCAATCGTTCAAATATCTGATCGGCCAGTGAAACGGTTTTATGAATCATCTGTAATTCCTCCTAATATTTGCAATGCTGACAACCGGATTATTTACCGCAGCTGTGCCTTATAAGGCTGCCGCCAAATTATCAGCACAGATTACAGCCTCTTGAATCTGCCATTCGAAAACTGCTCTATCTTCTCTTCTATCTCTTCTATCGATAATGTAGACTGGCGTCCTCCGGCATACTCATCATCAATCCATTCTTTGATCCTAACTACCAGCGGATCCTTCTTGTCAACCAATTCCTCCTCCGGGAGGTTATAAGTATTGTTGATCCAATATGCGATACCTGCCAGTCCGGAATTCTGACCGAGCATAACTGTAGGAGCACGATTAAGAAGCTTCTTGGTATTGAACACATTGTAAATCTCTTCATCCTTAAGGATTCCGTCGGCATGAATGCCTGCCCTGGTAACATTGAAGTCACGTCCGACAAATGGTGTTCTAGGCGGGATCTTATATCCGATCACATTCTTATAATAGTCGGCAATTTCCGTAATTACTGTTGTGTCCATGCCGTCTAATGAACCTCTGAGCGATGTATATTCCATAACCATTGCTTCAAGAGGTACATTTCCAGTGCGTTCACCGATGCCAAGGAGCGTACAGTTAACAGCAGATGCGCCATAAAGCCATGCAGTAGCTGCATTTGCAACTGCTTTATAGAAATCATTATGTCCATGCCATTCGAGCATATCGCTCTGAACACCGGAATAATGCTGAAGGCCATAGATAATTCCCGCAACGCTTCGCGGCAGGGCAGCCTCAGTATAAGGAACACCATATCCCATGGTATCGCAGGCTCTGATCCTAACCGGAATATGGGCGTCCTCGCTTCTCTTAATAAGTTCATTAACAAATGGAACTACAAAACCGTAGAAATCAGCTCTTGTTATGTCCTCAAGATGACATCTCGGCATTACACCTGCCTCAAATGCCATGTCAACTGCTGCCAGATATTGATTCATGGCCTCCTTACGTGTCATTTTAAGTTTGTTAAATATATGATAATCACTGCAGGAAACGAGAATACCTGTCTCTCTGATGCCCAGATCCTTAACAAGCTTAAAATCTTCCTTGTTGGCTCTGATCCAGGTCGTGATCTCAGGAAATCTAAGTCCTAAATCCTGACAACGGCGAATAGCCTCACGATCCTTCTCGCTGTATGCAAAAAATTCCGTCTGCCTGATGATGCCGAAAGGTCCGCCCAGCCGGTTCATTAATTTATATAAGTCAACAATTTGTTCAACGGTGTACGGCTCGATAGACTGCTGGCCATCGCGAAATGTTGTATCTGTGATCCAGATCTCTTCGGGCATGCACAAAGGCACACGACGATGGTTAAATGCTACTCTTGGAACATCTTCGTAATTATAAATGTCTCTGTACAGGTTAGGCTTCTCAACGTCCTGGAGAGAGTATTTGTAACTGCTCAGCTCTAACAGATTTGTTTTGTTTGATAGTTCAAGCATGTGAATACATTC
Organism: Bacteroidaceae bacterium; assembly: GCA_963589005.1. GTDB lineage: Bacteria > Bacillota > Clostridia > Lachnospirales > Lachnospiraceae > RGIG5612. The sequence continues at coordinate 16,490 of CAVAJR010000019.1, forward strand.
CTTTCATAAATATGTGTATACAATTATACGCGGGTATTGTTATCTGTCAACCTTGTTGTGTTTTTTAAGTACAATTTCGTCATTTCTTACAATTTAATTCTATAATATTTTTTTATTGCATTTAAAAAAATTATGTGTTATCCTGTGTCTATCACCTACTAAAACAGTAGGCAAATGATTACGACCTCCTAGGTTACATTGACCTTCGTATCATTTAATAAATGTTAATCTCCCCCGATTAACATATCCCATCCTTTAACAAACGAGCCGGTCACGCAAGTGACCGGCTCGTTTATGTATACGAATATTTTTCTAATTTTCCTTCAGCAGGCTGTTCATATCGTATAAACCTGCCGATTTACCCATAAGAAATGCTGCAGCTTTTAATGCTCCCTCTGCAAAAAGGGCTCTGCTGTATGCTTCATGCTTGAGGGTTATGCTCTGATTGTCGGTTCCTACAACAACCTCATGAATGCCTACGATATTGCCCATACGTACTGCATGGATACCAATATCATTGGCATCGCGTTTGCCATATCCGGATCTTCCTGTAACAATATTAGACTCCGGTCTTACCTCCTGGATAGCATGCGCAATCGCAAGAGCCGTTCCGCTTGGCGCATCCAGTTTTCTGTTATGATGCCTTTCGATGATCTCGATTTCAGCTCCGGTCATAACAGCCGCTGTCCTTTTGGCCAGGTCAATAAGAAGCGCCACTCCTAACGAGTAATTAGCTGCAAAAAACAACGGGATCTTCTGCGAAGCCTCTGTTATCATCTGTTTTTCTTCCTCTGTCTGTCCTGTAGTAGCAAGAACCAGCGCAATATTATTATTCACCGCATAATCAAGCAGTTCCCTTGTAAGGCTATGATGGGAGAAATCCACAACAACATCTACATCTGTGATAGCATCAGCAAAACTTTCCGCACAAGGCACATCGAATGTGCCGTCAGGATTAAGGCTTACTCCTCCAACCAGTTCACCGCCCTCAGTTCCCTTCTGGAGCAGTTTGGCAACTTCTCTTCCCATAAATCCATATAAGCCGCTAACTAATACTCTCATATATAATCCTTTCTCTCGTATTCATACATATTGCTTTCATTTGCCCTAACATAAGGCCCTGCCAAGGATATGACATATAAATGGCAGCGGCCTCATATCAAGTTTCTCATCATTACAATGTATACTATTTTACGAGATTATATCTTCTCATCTCAGCAAGAAGCTTCTCTTCATGCTCTGTTTCCATAGGGGTAAGCGGAAGTCTGACATAATTTTCTCCCCATCCCATAGCCGCCATGGCAGCCTTAACAGGAATCGGGTTAACCTCGCTGAACAGCAGCTTGATGAGTTTCATATACTCACACTGAAGAGCCGCACTTCTCTTAACATCACCTGCAAAGTAAGCCTCGCAAATATTTACCGTCTCCTTAGGCATTATATTAGAAAGTACGGAAATGATTCCGCTTCCTCCCATTGACAGGATCGGAACGATCTGATCGTCATTGCCGGAATAAATATCTAACTTATCGCCTACTAAAGCAGCGGTTTCCACAATTTTAGATATATTGCCATTTGCTTCCTTAATGCCCTTGATCATCGGATGTTCAGCAAGCTTAGCATATGTTGCAGGTTCAATATTAACGCCTGTACGTGACGGAACATTGTATACGATCAGCGGCTTGGTCGATGCATCTGCAATGATATTGTACATCTTGATAAGACCATTTTGTGTAGCCTTGTTATAGTATGGGGTTACTACAAGCATTGCGTCGCATCCCACTTCACATGCAAATTTTGTAAGGTCAACCGCATAGGCTGTGTCATTGGAGCCAGTGCCTGCTATTACAGGCACACGACCATTTGCCCTTTCAGCAGAAAATCTCAGGACTTCTCTGTGTTCCTCGTCCGTAAGCGTTGAACCCTCACCTGTTGTTCCGGCAATTACCAGTGCATTTATGCCCTGTTCTATCTGCCAGTCGATGAGGCGTCCAAGTGTATCGTAATCAACTCCGTTTGCATTGAGTGGGGTAATAAGAGCAGTTGCTGCTCCAGTAAAAATAGGTGAATTCGTCATTTCTTTTTCCTCCAAAGTACTATACTGTATTTTCTATAGGCTTTCCCGAGCGTATAAATACAAAATATTATGTGGACTTGCAAATGTCTGTGTCCCTTGCAGACACACTACTAACCATTCACATAACAAAAAAAGAAAAGCCACAATAGATAACTATCATGACTTTTTATCAGCAAGTATTCATGACAGCTCCCCGCTTATTTAAAAGCGACAGTCCAACGGATATTATCCGAAGTCCCAGCAAAATCGCCCTCCAGGAAGATGCGATTCCCTTCGGCGGCTTCCCCTTTCGCTCTGCAGATTCCTGTCTGTATATCAGAGCTACTCTTGTCGGCCGCAACCTCTATCGTGGAGCTGTTATATCACAATTAGCTTGACAATGCAACTGTTTTTTCAACATCGTCCTAGCGCAGCACTGTTCAGATATGAAGCAGTTTTCTTAATCTGGTGCCGATTACTACTGCCACAGCCAGCTTAACAAGATCCGGGATAATAAACGGAATTACGCACCATCCCAATGCCGTGCCCAGTCCAATGATACCTGATTGTCCCGTGTAAACTACCATAAACCAGGCTGTACCAAACGCATAACATACCACAAGTCCCACGACCAGAGCTATAATCCTAACAGTCAAGCGGCTTCCAAACAATCTTTCTGACAGCCAATACAGCAATCCCATGAAAATAAATCCGATTATATATCCGCCTGTTGTCCCCAGAAGTGCTGCAAATCCAGCCTTAAACCCGGCAAATACCGGAACTCCCACTGCCCCCAGCAGAAGATATATAATTACTGATATCGTTCCTCTCTTGCCGCCTATGAGACTGAGCACAAGAAATACTGCAAACGTCTGCAGTGTAAAAGGAACCGTTGTCGGTATGCTGATCCACGAGCAAACTGTAATAAGCACTGCTCCTATTGCAATATAAACCATATCCTGCACTTTGATCTTAGATTTTGTAGTTTCCATTATTATTTTCCTATCTTCCCATCATTACTGAAGTGATTGCTTTTTCATTTGTATCTGCCGTCCCGGACTTTTATCACACATCAGCGTAGGCGTTTTCGAGCAGCATACTGCACGCCGAGGTTCACGACATATAAGTCGATTCCTGCATGTCCGGAATCCTCGTACTTACCTCACCTGAGGATAGTGCCTCAATTCTCCCATTCGTGTATCTCACAACAAGACGACATTCATCATCTATATTAATAGCCGTAGCCTCTGCCTGTTCATCCCCACGCATGACAAGAATCTCCTGTCCTATCATAAAACTTCGCTCTTTATACTCAGCTGCTATATTACTGTCTGTTATATTCAGGCAAATGTCATAGAAATTCTTTATAAAATCCGCGGCGATACGACTTCTCAAGTCCTTTTTCTTCTCCCTGGATATAGCGCCTGCTATATTAGAAATATCCTTCGGAAATCCTCCCTCAGGCTCATATACATTAAAGCCAATTCCCATTACCGCCCAATCAAGTCCCCCCGATTCAACGCTTATGGACGCCTCAGTCAAAATGCCGCATACCTTATGCTTATCTGCAAACACGTCATTGACCCACTTTATTGAAGGCTGTGCATCAGTACAGTTTTCGATTGCTCTGCATGCTGCTACCGCAGCTGCTGTAGTAAATCTGGTTGCAATCTCCGGCCTAATATCCATTTTAAGCAATATGCTAAGATAAAATCCCGTATCTGCCGGAGAATAAAAGCTTCGCCCACGTCTGCCCTTACCTGCCGTCTGCTGCATGGCTACAAGAGTCTGCCAGGGCGGAAGATTTGGCGCATTTTCCTTTAAAACATCATTAGTAGATGTAACTGCAGCTCTTACCTCCAGCACGATTTTATCAGCATAAGTGCCCAGATATTTATTGATCACACCCTCAGATATTACATCATTAGTATCGCTCAGCTTATATCCCCTGTTCGTAACAGCCTCAATCTCATATCCATCTTCCTGAAGCTGCTTAATATACTTCCAGACAGCCGCCCGGGTGATCCCCAACTCTTCAGCAATTACATTGCCTGATAAATAATCGTCATTCAGCTCCAGCATATTTATTAATTGTTGCTTTTTATTCATGTTCTCGTTATATTCGACCTTATTTCCTACATTCACTCAAATTAATCTTCAGTCAGATTATCAGTAATACTAACTGATATAACATGTTTAGATTACCTGCATCGTATCACTTGACTATCTTCCAACAGCACATGAGCCAACCTCATCTGACCTTTCCGCAAGGATAATACAGCTACCAGCTTAGATTGTCAACCTATGTGTTGTTAGGAAGTTTACATTGTGATGTTCCAAAACTCTGGCACACTACGCAATGTTCATATGCGTGCCGGGACGGCGCAGCGCCTGCTTTCAAAATAAATAATATAAGCCCCACAAATCGCATACTCCTAGTCTGCATTTTCATGCATGAGCATACAATTTGTGGGGCTATTTTAGTTTACAAACAATTCCGAAAGCAAACTAGGCGGCATTCAAAACCCGCGGCACACGATGCAACGTTACATGCGTGCCGGGACGGCGCAGCACCTGCTTTCAAATCATAATTATAAAAGTCAACTGCTACGTGCTTGCAGCACTCTCGCAGTTGCACTTCATTCGCAATCCGAGCTATCGCTCTACTTGCTCATGCTGGTTAGCCTGTCCGATAGATACGAATTCGCTCGTGCAAGCACGGCTCATTCGTATCTGCCGTCCCGGACTTTTATCACACATCAGCGCAGGCGTTTTCGAGCAGCGTGCTGCACGCCGAGGTTCACGGCACGCAAGACTAATCTTCATTCGTGTGCCGCACCAGAAAATGCCTTAAGCCTGCTCCTTAATTGCCTTAATTGATTCAATGAGCTGAGGAACTACAGTAAACAGATCACCTGTAATGCCATAGTCAGCAACCTCGAAGATCGGAGCTGCACCGTTCTTATTAACAGCAACTATGCACTCAGAATCCTGCATACCAGCCTTATGCTGAATAGCACCTGAAATACCAAGTGCGATATAGAGCTTAGGATGAACTGTCTTACCTGTCTGTCCAACCTGATGATCAGCACTTATCCAGCCGGCATCAACAACAGCACGAGATGAACCAACAACACCGCCTAAGAGAGCAGCAAGTTCTTCTGCCAGAGCGATACCCTTTTCTACATCCTTAGAGATACCACGGCCAACTGAAACGATGATATCAGCACCGATCAGGTCAACCATCTTCTTAGCAGCCTTAACTACCTCTACTACCTCTGTCTTGATATCGTCCTTAGTAAGGCTGAATTCAGGATGAATGAGTTCAACTGATTTAGCCTTAGCTTCATCAAATGCCTGTTTCTTCATAACACCCGGACGAACAGTAGCCATAGCAGGACGGAAACGAGGAACAACAATAGTTGCCATCAGATGTCCGCCGAATGCAGGTCTTGTCATCTTAAGGTTTTTATTTACATCGAAGAGTTTGCTCTCGAAATTGATCTCATCAACCTTCAGAGATGAGCCTGTACGAAGGAATTCAATGTAGTTATTAAGATCAATATTAAGAGCTGTACAGTCAGCACAAAGTCCTGTATGAAGTCTTGCTGCACATCTAGGAGCAAGATCACGACCGATATTTGAAGCACCGAAGAGCAATACCTCAGGCTTAAATTCTTCTACTGCCTGTGCGATTACATGTGTATATCCGTCTGTAGTATAATCTTTAAGAAGCGGGCTGTTGTATACATATACCTTATCAGCTCCGTATCCTCCCAATTCATTTGCAAGACCATCTACATCATCACCGAGCAGAACGCCGCAGAGTTCTACTCCAAGTTCATCAGCGAGCTTACGTCCCTCTGACATAAGTTCAAATGTTGTAGGCATCATTTTGCCCTGACGCTGTTCACAGAATACCCAGATATTCTTAAATGCAGCGATATCAGCACTATTAAAAGCCATTTTCGTTCTCCTCCCTTAGATAATATGCTTGCCTGCAAGAATTCCTGCAAGCTTGTCAGTTGTTTCCTTGCCTGATCCTTCAAGCATTACGCCTGCTCCTCTCATAGGAGGTGTGAATGACTTGAAGATATTAGTAGGAGAACCTTTAAGACCAATAGTTGTAGCATCGATAAGCGGATGATCCTTAAGAGCATTATAATCATAAACGATCATTGGCTTGTTATAGCACTCGATTGTTCCTGCAACAGTCATATAACGCGGTGTGTTAAGTTCTTTGATACATGTGATAAGGCAAGGTGTGTTAACCTTAATCGTCATGTATCCGTCTTCAAGGATTCTCTTGACTGTAAGAGTATGTCCTTCCATTGAGATCTCTCCGGCATATGTAACCTGCGGAATATGAAGCTTTTCAGCGATCTGCGGTCCAACCTGAGCTGTATCACCATCAATAGCCTGACGGCCGGCGATAATAATATCATCCTCATCTACGCCATATGTATCAATTGCTGCTGCGATGATCTGTGATGTTGCATATGTATCAGAACCACCGAATTCACGGCCTGAAACAAGGATTGATTCGTCAACGCCCATGGCCATAAGCTCACGAAGCATCGGCTCTGCCTGGAAAGGTCCCATTGTTATAGCAACGACCTTGCATCCGTATTTATCTTTAAGTGTTAATGCAGCTTCAACAGCATTAAGGTCATCAGGGTTGATGATTGTCTGCATTGAAGCACGATTTAATGTACCATCAGGATTAACTGCTACCTTACCTGAAGTATCAGGAACCTGTTTTACAGTTACAATGATTTTCATTTTCCTTTTCCTCCTTCTTACTTCAGAATATTATTGGCAACTACTAACTGCTGGATCTGGCTTGTTCCTTCGAAAATGCTGAGGATACGAGCATCTCTGTAGAGACGTTCTACCTTGTAATCTCTGATATAACCATATCCGCCATGAATCTGAACTGCCTTGTATGCATTTCTGTTAGCAACCTCAGATGCATAATATTTAGCCATTGAGCATGCCTTGCTTGCTTCAGGATCGTTAGCATCCTTAAGCTGTGCAGCATGATATGTAAGCTGACGAGCTGCCTCTGTTTCTGTTGCCATATCAGCGATCATGAAGCTGATAGCCTGGAAATCCTTAATAGGACGTCCGAACTGATTTCTTTCCTTAGCATATTTAGCTGCTTCATCAACGCATGCCTGAGCAACACCAACTGATGCAGCTGCCATACCAAGACGTCCGCCATCCAGAGTCTTCATAGCGAACTGGAAGCCCTTGTGCAGAGGTCCTAAGAGATTCTCCTTAGGTACTCTTACATCTTCAAATACAACGTCACATGTAGGATATCCCTTGATGCCCATCTTATGCTCAGGTGCTCCCAGAGATACACCTTCTGACTTCATGTCAATAACGAACATAGAGATGCCCTTAGAGCCCTTCTGTGTAAGGTCTGTCTTAGCAAATATAACGATCCAATCTGCTACAGGAGCACCTGAGATAAAGCATTTACGTCCATTTATAATAAAATCATCGCCGTCAGCGATAGCTGTTGTAGTTGTTCCGCCTGCATCAGAACCTGCACCTGGCTCTGTAAGAGCAAATACCATTATCTTCTCACCGCTTGCTACCGGTGGAAGGTATTTCTTCTTCTGCTCTTCTGTTCCGGCTAAAAGAACAGGACCGCCACCTAATGAATTAGATGTATTAGAATAAATGCCCAGAACAAGGTCTACTCTTGACAGCTCTTCAAGCTGTAAACAATATGAAAGGCTGTCGCCGCCCTGTCCGCCATACTCTACAGGAATCTTAGTTCCCATAAATCCGTACTTTGCCATCTTGTTGTGAATATCCCAATTGAATTCACCTGTCTGATCCAGTTCATCCTGCAGTTCTGTTGTGAATTCTGTTTCCGCAAACTGACGGAACAGTTTCTGCTGCAGAGCATGTGTCTTATCCAGAATCATTGTTTCCTCCTTAAATGATCAATTAAATTTCAATCCTGCCGCTCCCTTTTAAGAGAGCGACAGGCTAAACCAGCAAATATTTTCTCAGGTAGTTTCTCAGTCCTTAAGAGCAGGATCCATAGTGCATGCTGCTCCGCTTTCTACTAACTTCGCAATCTCATCATCTGAGTATCCAAGGTCTTTTAATACCTCTTCTGTATTTTCTCCAAGATATGGTCCGCGCTTGTATGGCGGAAGTCCTGACTCCTGGAACATTACCGGTGTACGAACGAGAGCTCTCTTAGCACCATTGTAATATTCCATCTCATACAGACAGTCTGAGCCCCATGCCTGAGGATCTGTAAGAACCTCATCCCAGGTCTGAGCCTTAGCATAAGGAAGATCTGCTGCATCAAGAACTGCACACCACTCATCACGAGTCTTAGAAGCCATAACTTCAACCAAGAAATTGTAGAACTCTTCCTTGTTAGGTGCAAGATTTTTCTGAGGATAGAACTTAGGATTGTCAATCATTTCCTCATGTCCTATTGCCTTCATGAATATAGGATAATGTCTGTCATACTGCGGCATTGCTATCTGAAGCCATTTGCCGTCTTTGGTCTTATGGCAAACTGTAAGCGGATTATCAAAATCGCTTCTTGAGATAGGATAGCATGCTGACGGCTGTCCATACTGTGCTGCCTGAAGCATGATAGCAGTGATCCATAATGCTGAATGGAACAATGAAACTACTACCTGGTCGCCTTCGCCTGTCATCTTAGCTCTGTAAAGTGCTGCAATGATACCTGACGCAAGATACATACCAACCTGCTGATCGCCAAATCCAGGCATTGTAAGCATAGGCACTGAATCCTTATCCTTAAGTGTTCCGAGAATACCGCCTCTTGCGAAGAATGCAGTAAAATCAAATCCCGGCAGATCCTTATCCGGGCCCTTCTGTCCGTAGCCCGATACAATACCGTATACCAGTGATGGATATTTTGCATGAAGCTCATCATAATCAAGCGCAGCCTTCTTAAGAGCATTCGGACGCCAGTTAGTTACAAAAATATCTGCTTTGGCAATAAGCTGTTCGAGGATCTCTCTTCCTTCAGGCGTCTTAGTATTAAGGGTAATTCCCTTTTTATTGGCATTGTCCAGATCAAATGATGTATTTTCTCTCTGATCCATCGGACGTCCTTCGTTATATGCAGTATAACGAAGAGGATCTCCGGCAGGTGCTTCAACCTTAATTACTTCAGCTCCCAAATCTGCCAGATATCTGCAGCAGCTAGGTGCTGCGATAAATGTTGACAGTTCCAGTACCTTAACTCCCTCAAGAGGGCGTTTAATCTGACTCATCTTTGTTTCTCCTATAATCTTTCTTTTAATAAACATTCTGACTGCAGCTATATTTGTATCAAAAGGGGTCGTTATCCTTCGCCTAGCCAGAATGGTAATATCTGTTACATTGTCATGACATCTCTGAATGTTTCAAGATTTGTTCTGATCTGTTCAAACTGAACCATCTGGCGGTCAACCTCTACCATTGTTATAGGGACGTCCGCTGCATCACAGGCCTTCTTAATAAGCGGATAATCGAACTCTTCCGGATCGCAGAACTTAGTCATTACAAGTATTACTCCCTTAGCACCTCTTGCCTTGGCAGTATCTGCTATCCATTGCGGACGCTTCTTCTCTGCTTCATACAAGAGTGAACAGTTCGTTGTATTTGCCCACTTCTGAGCAAGTGCATCCATCGGATCCATATCGGTCGGTGCGTCAGTTCTATACTGACGGGACTGCGCTGCAACATCGTCTGCCACAATATGGAATCCCAGATCATCAAATATCTCATTAAGCTGTGGTGCATCTGTCAGAATACCTGTTACAACAACCGGGATCTTTCCTTCAACCGGTGTACTTGTTTCAAGTTCCCTGATCATCTCTTCAACAAGTGCTGTATGCTCTTCCTTCATCATGAAGAAGGCACTCTTAAATACATCACTTCTCTGAGCTGATGTAACCTCAGGATGTTTAGCTAAAACCTCCTCAGCCTGTCTCATCACTTCATTGTGTTTGTTGTAGACCGCAATTGAATCAGCCAATTTTGCTTCGTCAAATGTTCCGCCCAGCTTAGTAAGATCATCAATAACTCTCTGATATCCTGCCTTGGTATATGTCTTACCATAATCTGTGTCGCGTCTCTGCGGATATGACATCGGAATATATAAGATATCCTTAACTGCATATTTCCAGTTTTCACCGGTTACCTTAAGTGAGTCGCATAATGCCGGGATAACAATTGCAGATGCACCGTCATAGGCTCCCTTAATTCCAAGCTCTACTGCTGACTGAACGATTGAGCAGATAAATGTAGGAAAATATTCCTTCGCTCTGTTTAATTCGATATCTGCGCCCCATGCTCCCATAGGAACAAATCCCATAGAATGGATGATTTCCTCCGGTGTATATACAGGTGCTGTTAAACAGATCTTTTTGCCCTGTGCAAGATAGGCATCCATCTGAGCTCGTGGAGATGTGGCTATCTTATGAAATTTGTCAAATACTGTTACATTTGCCATGATTATTCTCCCTTCGCTTCCTTGTTAGACTCCATAATCTCCATGAGACCCTGAACACGAGTATCGTACTGTGCCTCTGAGAAATTACGCGGATCAGCCTGATCACCATCGAATGATACAACAGGAATATTGCATTCCTTGCCTATCTGACGGCTCATCTCAGGCATAAATCCTGACCACAATTTACATGAACGGTTGGTATGTACCAGTAATCCTTCGATATTGGCCTGCTTAGCCAGCTTAACTCTTCTGTCTCTTGACTTCTCAAGGTTAATGCAGTTGCATACATTGCAATATGCCTTGATCATTTCTTCAAAGTTATTATATTTGAAGCCAAATCCGTCTGCGTAGATCGTTGTAACCATGTTGATGCCACGGTCCTTAAGTCCTTTTGAGGTAACTCTTAAGTACGGCCAGCATGCAATACCTTCGGTCATGATCCTGTATTTTTCCTCTGCTCTGAATGTGCTCTTGCCTTCAGCTACATTTTGCTTATATTCATTAAGCAGTGTCTGCATTGCATCTCCTGCTTCTTCCTTGCCACGTGCTGTAACCATTACAGCCATATGATTCAGCAGGTCATAGCCATTAAACGGAGACGGAGTATGTCTGCCTTCTTCTGTTGCTTCAAGCCACAATTGACTGGATCTGCGGCTGCATGCTGCAACCTCCTGGAATTTTTCTTCTGTCCATTTTACTCCGAACATATCCTCAAGACGGTGAACAGCCTCCCAGAACTGAGCTGTAACATAATCCAGCAATGCCTGTGACTGCTCGTCATTTGTATTAAATGGTATGTCGATAAGTATCATTGGGATGCCCAATTCAATGGACAGATTCTCATACCATTTGATCATGCAGTTACAGATATTATTGCAGCATAAAAGTACATCCGGCATTGCTACTTCCTGTTCAGGACATTCTTTAAGCTTGGCATATGCCATGCTTACACGTGCATATGCGCAAATGTCATTAGAATATCCGTCTGCCTCTGCTACACTGCACATACGCTCTCCGGCACCTCTGGCTGCAATGGCTGCTGCCTGGTTTTCCGGAAATACTGTTGCAATTCCGAGTGTTTCAGGAATCTCAATAGGAAAGTTACTAGCCATCCAAGCCACAGGCTTTCCTTGCTTCTTAGCCTCGATTGCACTTGCATAAGCATCAGCGGCAATCTTGTTAAGCTTATATTTTGCAGAGTTAGGATCCAATGGTTTTGGAGCCTTTTTTACTTCTTCTGCCATATCTTTTCCTCCGTTGTAATGTTGCTTTTCCTTATTATTGTTTTAATCAATCTTGTCGACCAGTCGCGGTAGGCGACTAATCAACAGAATCTTCATCTGGTGACTTAATATTTCAAGGCCTTGTTTTTCTAATGTGTCATAACAGAATACGACGCCAGTTAAGATATCTTATCTGCCGGTCAATTATGACTGCCCGCCTTCTTGTATGCATAATATGCTGCGCCGATTGCTCCAAAATATTGACACAGCGGATCATAGCTTATCTCAACCTCAAGGAGTCTGGACAGAGCCTGTCTTACAGCTCCGTTTTTAGCAACTCCGCCTGACATTGCAACCTGCGGCACTACTCCGGCTCTTCTGGCCAGAGCGCTGACTCTGGAAGCGACGCTCTCGCAGATTCCTGCAACCAGCTCCGGGATCTTAGTGCCATTTGCCAACTGGCTTATGACCTCTGATTCAGCAAATACCGTACAGGTACTTGAGATAGATGCCGGCTTTTCGGCCTGCAGCGCATATTTCTCGAAATCATCTACATCAAGCCTTAAGATATTGGCCATCACATCAAGGAATCTGCCTGTTCCGGCTGCACACTTATCATTCATAACAAAATTGGACATTCTGCCTGATTCCGTCAGCGAAATGATCTTGGCATCCTGTCCTCCTATATCTATAAGTGTCCTCAGATCAGGAAAAATCAGTTTGCCGCCCATTGCATGGCAGGTAAGCTCACTAACCTCTGCATCTGCGCCCTCGAATCTCATCCTTCCATATCCGGTAACAACTGAGTATGCCATGTCCTGCCTGCTCAGCCCTGATGTGTTCCATATATCCTCAAGTGCTTCATTGGGTGCATCTGTACCCATGCCGCCAATTCTGAGCGACTTAGCGATAATATCTGTTCCGTCCTTCAGAATCGCGCATTTAGATGTAGTTGAGCCAATATCAATTCCGATTGTATACATATGCCACCTCTCAAACACCACTTTAGTATACTATTCGTTATTTTTTTGTCAATTAGTTTTCGTTATTTTTTTATCAGCTCTGATAAATGTTTATCAATCTATTATGTTTTTTTATTGATACTTGCAAAAATAGTATGATTGCCAAAATTTTAGTTATATGGCTTAAGGATTCTGACGGACAGTTGCGAATAAACCCTGCTTGCACGAGTGAATTCGCAGCTATCGGAGGGCTAACCTGCGTGAGGGTGATGACAGCACCCCGGAGCATGGATGGATGTAAGGTGGATTGCAAAAACATACTCTATGTTCCGGGGAGGCGCAGCCACTGTGAGAAAACAATCAGCGTAGACGTTTTCGAACAGTGGCTGCGCCTTCTAGGCATTCAGTCTTGTTAAGTATGTGTGTTTTGTTTCATTAACGAACTCAGCAAAATGCCCGGAAATCGTACATTAACGATCTCCGGGCGATACATATTCAAATATTTAATTTTTTTAGATATTATCAGTTCACACTCAGGCTGCCATCATCCTCCGAGCTGATCTCATCCTCAGGACCGCCCAGCTTGATATTGCCGTCAAGACCTGCCTGATCATTGCCATTTGCCGCTGCATCCGGTGCCTGCTTAGGAGATTCAACGCCGAATCTTGCCTTCAGCCCCTGAAGTAATTCCTTAGGCATCAGCAGGTGATATCCGTTAGGATTAAGCATAAATCCCTTAGACTGCGGAACTAATAACTTCTCAAGATTGGCAAATGGTACTGCTATCGCCTTGCATTTGTTTTCTTTATTATATTTAGCCAGCTCTATATTGTCTGTGAATATCGGCTGGTAGATATCATCATTCTTGGTCTTAAGAAGCGGCAGACGGAATTTGGCATTTTTCATCTTCTCTGTATCGCTTTCCGGTCCCTCCAGAAAATCCACAGCTACAATATAAGTTGACTTAACCATATTAACTGCCAGCTCTTCTTCTAATTCCTTCAGATTGGTCTTCTCTTCATTTGGTACCGGACGCGAAGCTTCCTGTGCAAAATAAAGTCCTGATAATTGCAAGGATGGGTTCTCAATAGGCCTTTGTTCCTTAGGAAGCTTAGAAAAATCATTTTTCTTAACTATATCTGAAACCTTTAAGATAAATTTGCCTAATGCATCTATATATACGATCTCATCCACATTGATACACAGAAGTGTAGTGAAGAATTTCATTCTGTCTTCTGCTGCATATTTAACGCCCCTCAGCGGAATCTTCTTATCTGCATATGATTTAGCAAATTCCTTCAGCGCATCTTCATTTTCAAAAATATATACCTGATCATTAAAGGACTCTTCATTGCACTCAACTAATGGCATATTAGTTGCAACGCTGAAAACAGTAAGTGTCTCCGGCTGCTTCATGATCTTCTGAATTACCAGCATTTTTTTATTTTTATCCGCCACAATAATACCTCCGACTTGTGTGTAGTTCTTTTAATTGAACCGGCTTGTCATTTCCAGTTTTGAGCCGTTCCGGTATAATATACCATACAATAACTTTCTAGTCACCTTAATTTCATACAATTTGCATATATATTAAGAAGCTCCTCCTCGCAATATATGCCAAAACAGTTAAGAATTCTAAACAGCAGCCGTTGGCAGCGGCGTCTTCTTCTTTCTTACAATAAAGTAGGCAATCATCATAGCAATTCCGATCAATACCCACGATATCGGATATACAATAAGCAGACCAGTTATTGAATTGTATATCTTAAACATAGTATTAACCCATATGATCCTAAATACGAATGTTCCCATAAATGTAATTACCGACGGAAGCAGCGAAACTCCCATACCTCGCATCGCTCCGGCAGAGATTTCATATGTACCCGTCAGCAATTCGAGCAGCACTATCCATTTCATTCTAACCATGGCAAATGCTATAACTTCCTCGCTTGTTGTAAAAAATTGCAGCCAGAAGCTTGCGCCAAAATAAAAGCAGCAGCTTAAAATTGCAGTTCCTGCCATTCCCATAACGAGCGTCATCCAGAATATCTTCCTGCATCGCTTATAATTATTGGCGCCGTAATTCTGGCTGACAAATGTAGTCGTGGTCTGAGAGAACGCATTTATGATAAAGTAAGCCATAAATTCATAATTCATAGCTGCAGTATTGCCAGATATGCAGTCTGTTCCGAAACTGTTGATTCCTGACTGAATGATTATATTGGATATTGAAAACAGCATTCCCTGGATACCGGCAGGAAGACCAATCCTCAATACATAAGAAAGATTTGCCTTATCAATCTTCAGATCCTTCAGGTTAATTCTGAATGGTTCTTCTTCCTTTACAAGCAGCAGCACTGTTATACCTGCGCATACAATATTAGAGATCAGGGTAGCTATTGCAACTCCGACTACATCCAGATGGAATATAATTACAAATACAAGATTCAAAATGATATTAAGTATGCCTGATGCAATAAGGCAGTACAGCGGTCGCTTGGTATCGCCCTTGCTCCTTAAAATGGCGGACGCAAAATTATAAACAACTGCAAACATCATAGCGAAGAAATATATTCGAAGATAGACAACCGCCTGATCCAGCACCTCTTCAGGAGTATTTACCATAATAAGGAGGGGCTTGGCCAAAATCTGTCCCACAATCACTACAATGACTGCGCAGATCAGCGACAACGAGAACGAAGTCCTTACTGCTGCAGATATATTTTCCTTTTTGTTAGCACCAATGTGCGTAGATATAGCAACATTGCTTCCCGTTGCCAGTCCTGTAAAAAGTGTCAGAAATACATTTACTATAGGAGTATTGGCTCCGACAGCTGCCAGAGAGTTGCCGCTGGCAAATCTTCCTACGACCGCTACGTCTGCGGCGTTGAATAATTGCTGCAATATGCTTATTGCCGCAAGCGGAAGCGCAACCATAACAAGCTTCTTAAAAAGCGGTCCGTTAAGCATATCGATTTCATTTTTTTTGGTACCTTTTATTGTAGTAGTTTTCATTTTCAGCCTTCTGTATATTTTATTTATTTCTCACTAAAAAGCCTGCAGAAATTCTGTTATCGTCTAAGATTATCTGCAGGCTCTTGATTTTACCACCAGTTAAGATCAGCCTTCCTCGAATATTTCTATTAGATTGCCTGTATTGTCCCTTATGAATACGCCATAAGTTCCGTCAACCTCGGCAACGAAGGCGATATCTACGCCCATTTTCTCAAATTCTTCCTTAGCTTTATGCGCATCCTTGACGCCAAATGAAGCATGAAGATTGCCATTATGCATAAAGTCCTCGTTAGGATTTTTTCTGTAATCAGGAAGCTTTATTCCCTGCTCTCCGGGGCAGAAGATCTCCAGGATAAATCCTACTCCCTGCATATGAGACACTCTGACTCCCGTTCCCGGGATCTCGCTTCTGTCAATTACAGTAAAGCCAAATACCCTCTCGTACCATGCGATACTTTCCTCAAAATCAGCAACACTTATCGCATAATGATTGATTCCATTAATTGCTATCATGTCTCTTCCCTCCTAAGTAATTCAATTGTTCTATATTTTCGGTCATGTATCAAAGATGCGCATATGCGTGTCGGAACGGCGCAGCACCTGCGAGAAGACAATCAGCGCAGGCGATTTTAAGCAGCGTGCTGCACGCCGAGGTTCACGGCACACATTGCAAGCCATATTCTCGTTAACCGTGAAATAACGCATGTTATCTTTTATCTCTGTCGATCCTCTCAAGGACAATGATTGACAGGATTCCAAAAATTATTATAAACATCACCAGCGTCATCCAGCAAATAAATATATTCAGCCTCGTTGACGCAAACTCCGTGTTCTGGTTATACTGTGCCACCTTATAATTGATGGTATCGACCAGGTTATTATCTTCTATATACTTTATAGCATCCAATACAACTCTGGTTCCGCCGATTTCAACATCCTTAAACTTCTGAACCTGACTCCACATAGAAGTCATCGGAAGCGAATTGTAATCAGACAGTGCAGCTATGCATCTTACTCCCCATTTGGCAAATGACAGATTTGTGAGAAATCTGAGTCCGCTTCCGATTTTAAATACAACATCGGCAAATATCAACTCAAATATAAGCATAAATGGCATAACTGTCATAGCTGTTGTCGATGTTCTTACAATGCAGGATATAAATAATGATAAAATGTCCGAAGCATATGTAAGAAGGAACAGTGTAATGCACATTTCAGCAAGAAGGCTTGCGAAAATATGGCCGTCTTTCGTGAAATCCATTCCGCCAACCATGCATATCGCCACAGTTATAGCCACCTCCGCCAGACATATAAATGCCTGGTTTATCATATGTGATATAACATATGAAGATATATGCATGCCATTTCGATGTTCTCTTTTTATAACATCCCGCTCACGGCATACAACCTGAATTGAATTAAAAAATCCATTCCATACACAAATACATGCCAGCGCAAGCGCGCCCTTGAGAGTGCCCTCCATACTGACACCCATTTGTCGACCTGTAACATATACGACCATGGCTGCAACCAGAGCCGACATAGGCAGAACCTTCCAGTCACTTCTGCTGATAAATATCCTGAACTGTGTAGACAGGCACATCGAAATCTGGCGCAGTCTTCCTCTGTGATGAATATTTATTTTATTCTTCTGTGCCATCATTCATTCTCCTGTATTTTTCTATTAATTCATCGGCTCTGCCATCGCCGCCCTCTTCCTTAAGATTGATGGACTTGACAATGCCCTCCATTGTATTGCTTTCGAAAAATCGCTTAGCCTCGCTTACCGCGCCATAGAAAACAAGACGTCCCGTACGATTGCTGTCCTTGGCAAGAACAATGATATCATCAAAATATTCAAGCACACGATCGGGTGTATGCGTAATAACAATTACTATCTTGCCTTGATGTGCTATTTCATTCAGCCGCTGCATCAGGAATCTGGCCAATATGCCGTCCAATCCGGAATCCGGCTCATCCAGCATATATACAAATGGATCTGAAATCAATTCACTTGCAATTGATATACGCTTCTTCTGACCTCCGGATTGTTTTCCTACCTTCTGATCCTTAACATCTGTCAATCCCAGCATATCGATGATCTCATCCACACGTTTCTTGCGTTCTGCTCTGGTTATATCACTTGGCAGACGCAGCTTGGCTGCAGAATCAATGACATTATATACAGTATCCTGATATCTGATCAGCTCCTGCTGCGGAACATATCCGATATCATATTTAACCTGATTATATCTGTGATATACATCAAGACCATTTAATAATATCTCTGCATCCGCACGCTCATATCCGTTTACAGCATTTATAAATGTTGTCTTGCCTGAGCCGGAGCCCCCAAGAAGAAGTACCATTCTTCCCGGTCTTATGCTCAGGTGAATATCCTTAAGAAGCGTAATTGTTCTGAAGGAATCATGAATTGTTTTGGATTTTATATTTATTGTAAGGCCTTGCTCCAGTTTTGGAGCCTTGACGCCGGATGTCGCAGGCGCCAGATCTCCATTTGCCAGATATATGGGATCAAATCCCTTCACAAAGCCCCATATGATCGACACCAACGGAGGAACAATTATCCATAACGGAATCCACCATTTAGCCTTGTCAAAGACAAAGCACAAGGAGCCATAAATCCTAATGGAATATACAATGTAAATACATAGAAAAATAATAAAAATTACAAAAGATGTATAAACAATTATATCCGTTACCAAATCTGCCATCAGCATCATTCCGATCGCAAATGTTCCTGCAGCCTCTGTTATAAGCTTGGCACCGATCCATACTATTGCATCTTCTTTGGAATTGGCACATTTGGCCAATTGATAGTGTCTGACTACGGGTACAAATGCCCACCAGGACTTAAGCGCGCATTTCTTAAATATCTGCCAAAGTCCGACGCTGAACATAACGGCAAGAACAAGCTGCAAATAGCTCGGCGAGCCTGCTACTGCCGTGATTATAAAATTAACATATGACATTAAGTTGCCTTTCTATATTATAAAGTAAGAAATATTCAGGAATTGCTATTTTCAAATGGTTGACATAGCCTTAAGTGCTCCCTTAACCAGTGTGATCCTTGCAGCCGCCCTATTAGCCTCGGCAAGTATATCTCTCATCTCTTCACGATTTATATTAAGATCCTCATATTTATTTAAAATATGCGCCAGCGCCATTCCGAAAAATGCATCACCTGCACCGGTTGCATCAACCACTCTGTTCACCTGAACAGCCTTACAATATTCAGCCTGCCCATTGCTCCACTCTCGCTGCCATCCCATACTGCCATTCTTGCCTAAAGTAAGAAAGATGACTCTGGCAGTGGTCAGCTCTGCAACCTTTTCCATGGCCTTCTGCATGTCTTCAGTGCCGGTGATAAATGCAGCCTCATCATCAGATAATTTCAATATATCGCAATTGTTCATTCCCCACAGCATCTGCTTTCTTGCATCTTCCATAGAATCCCACAATGGTGGTCTGAGGTTAGGATCAAATGAGATCAATACATCCTCATCCTTGGCTATCTCAACCGCCAGCATAGTAGCATTTCTTACGGTTTCCGAAGTCATGGACAATGTGCCGAAATGAAATATCCTGCTGTCTCGTATCAGATCCGCCTTTACCTCAGAAGGCCCCAGCTGCATGTCAGCACCGGGATTTCTGTAAAATGAGAAAGCTCTGTCGCCATCTGCCTTCCTGTGTACAAATGCCAGAGTCGTTTTAACATCAGGGTCGTAAACCAGGCCCTCTGTGTTAATCCCGGCATCTCTGACTGTATCCGCCAGCATTTGCCCGAGAAAATCCTCTCCAACCTTGCCTATAAATGCTGTCCTTAGCCCTGCCCTGCCGGCCATTGCCAGCAGATTACATGGTGCTCCTCCCGGGCATGCCTCAAATGTCATGTTGCCCTGCTCGCTAATCGGACCTTCTACCATATCCACGAGTAATTCTCCCAATGCTGTTATATCTATTTTTTTATTCATACTCATCACTCTGTCAGTTATGACTAGGCCTACACACAGCAAGCATGGCTGATAGCCATCATTGCTCCATGTAAATCCGAGTCTCTTCATTTTTTAAATTTATTTAACGTATGCAAAAGCTCCATTGCAAAATGAAATTTCACCAGATTTTAAAATTCAAACATTTTCAACTGTTCCTATCATTTTATCTGACTCTAAACAGCTGCAATTTCACACGCACAGAATACTATTTTGCGGTTGAATAATCAACTTGCAGTTGTACTAAACCGCAATGCATATATTGCAATTGTCGGCACTTGCTCTTTATGCATAATGGTGAAATATTTTTATGCAATTGCCAAATAGACTGCCGAAATCAACTGATCTGATATACTGAGGTTATGGTCATATAACTAGCATTGATAATTAAATATCAAAAACGGCTTGAAATTATAATCTTGTCCGTTTATCATTAACGAAGCAACGATAAAATCGGTAAAAGATGAACCAAATTTTATTACATAAAGGCAGGAGGCAATAAAATGAAGATCTTAGGTTTATCCTTTGGTACAAAAAATGGCAATAACGATACAATGTGTCGTGTTGCTCTCGGCGCAGCTAAGGAATGCGGTGCAGAAATCGAATTTATCCATGTATTTGACTGGGATATCAAATTCTGTTCTGGCTGTGTAGCCTGTTCACGAGGCCTTGTTATGGGCAAAGGAATGATCTGCACACAGAAGGATGATTACAAGGCATTATATGAGAAAATGGTTGAGGCTGATGGCGTTCTCTTCGTAGATCCTATCTTCGAATCAGGCGGATCAGGACTGTTCCATGCTGTATGTGACCGTATGGGTCCGGGACATGATGTTGGTATGCTCCTTATGGCAGACGGCATGCTTAAGCAGCAGGGCAAGGAAGGTCTTAATCCAAGAATTTTCAGACAGAAGGCTGTATCATTTGTAGGTATCGGCGGTTCTGACTGGGGATGCAGAGTTGAAACAGACCATGCCATGCTGGCAATGAGCCCTGGATGGAAGGTTATCAACAACGAATATTTCTCATGGTGCAAGGATGTTATCAACCAGGATGATAAGGTTGAGAGAATGAAGGAAATCGGCCGTAACCTTTACGAGGCTGCCAAGTACATTGATGACAACAATATCATGATTCCTGGTTCAGAAGAGATCGACCTCTGGAAGGGTGCTGATGGTGCTTGTCCTCATTGCCATGGCAACAACTTCTATATCTTCCCTGGCACTACTCATTGTGTATGCGAACTGTGCGGACTGGAAGGTACACTTGAACTCGTTGATGGTGCTTTCAAGTTCAAGAACGATCCGTCTATCGTTCCTAACGGACAGCTTGAGCATGCTCATGACATCGTTTCCGGCAAGAAGGCACATGGTGCTGATATCTTCGAAAATGAGGGACGACTGATGAACCTTAATAAGGATCCTCAGTACAAGGCTCGCAAGCAGGCATTTACAGAGATCATCGAGCCTACTCCGGCGCCGGCAAAATAATATTTACAAACCAGGTTTTAAATAAACTAAATTTTGAGCCGTCAGACGAAAATCTGACGGCTCTTTTCATGTTCATTTCATGCCAATTACAGATATTGAGATATATAGCAAGCGTTTTGTTATATATACTTCAAGACCTCACTTGCTTAGTGAGCTTATCACTGCTTATACAGTCCTAACACGCAGCAGCTAGAATATGGATTTGCTGATGCTAAGTCTCTGCTTAACCAGATCTACAAGATATGCTGCTGTTCCATCAATTCCCAGAAAACTGCTGTTGATCATGATATCATTATGGTTCACATCACTAGGCAGATATTTTGCAAAATGCATATGATAAGCATCCCTTGCCTTATCAACTTCCGCTATCATCTTTCTGGCATTTTCCGGTTTCATATTAAGATTTTCTACACAGTTCTTATACCTTATCTCTATAGGCGCATATATAAATATCCTCATAATATTAGGATGATTTCTTAATATATAATCAGAACATCTTCCTACAATGATGCAGTTTTCCTTGTCAGCAAGATTAGCTATAATTCTTCTCTGAGATTCAAATATATCCTGCTGCACCGCGGTTGTTCCGTTGCCAAGAGGGAATTTCATACTAAAATAGCTGGTTCTGGCAGTTTCTTCGTTATCGCTGACGGCAGAAACCGGCATATTCATATCCTTAGCCACAGCATCTACTATATCTCGGTCATAGTATTCTATGCCAAGAAGTTCCGACATTTTTCTCGCAATCGGACGTCCAAGACTTCCGAACTGTCGGTTTATAGTTATAACATAATTGTCCATGTGCTTGTCCTCCTCATAGATTATGGCATTTTTGGCATCGCATATCGCGCCCATTCATAACGGTACATTTGCCCGGAGTTTCCCCTATATTCTTGCAAATGCTTTCTCATAAGCTTCCAGCGTGAAATCAACAACATCATCTGTATGTGCTGTACACATGTTATAACGGTTGCACGGTTTATTATAAATTCCTTCAAGGAGCAATGCATAATCCAATTTCTTACGCGTTGTAAAGTCAGACTTCTGCAGATCACGATAAGTTTCTATCTTATCAAGGTCAGTAACAACAACATTAAACATTGAACCAAGACCAGGTGTTAAGATATGGATGCCATGTGATGCATAAATATCGCTAATGCCCTTCTTAAGTCTGTCTGTACGGCGAACCAGATCATCAAATTCCTTCTCTAATATCTTTATAGTTGCAAGACCTGCATTTAATATCATCGGATGTCCATTATATGTTCCACTGTGATACAGAATATCAGCTGCTGATTTTGTGTTAGAATTGTCAAGGATATCCGAGCCCTGAGGAGATGCCATTTTCATGATCTCAGCGGAGCCTCCCACTATACCAACCGGGAATCCCGCTCCTATTACCTTGCCCAATGCTGTAAGGTCCGGCTTAACTCCATAATATTGCTGTGCACCTCCCAATGTAACTCTGAAGCCAGTCTTAACTTCATCAATGATCATCAGGATTCCCAATTGCTTGGTAAGCTCTCTCAAGCCCGTCATGAATTCCTTAGTAGCCGGGATGGTTCCTCCAAATACAGGTTCCATGATAACGCCTGCCACTTCATCCTTATGAGCTGTAAGGATCTCCGTGCAAGCCTCAAGATCATTAAACGGAAGAATAATCGTATCCTCCAGCATTCTCTCAGACAGACCCTTAGATTCAGGAAGTCCTATAGGATGATGAGCATCACCGGCCTTCTTTACATCCGGATTGATACTTACAAGCACCTCGTTGTATCCGCCGTGATAATGTCCCTCGAACTTGGCAATTTTATATTTGCCTGTATAAGCAAATGCTGTACGTATGCACAACAGTGTGGCTTCTGTGCCTGAATTGGTATATCTGAGCATCTCAATGCTCGGATAATGCTCCTTTATCTTCTTGGCAAATGTATCCTCAAGCTCGTGCGGTGTTCCATACAGCATCGTACCATGCTGTTCGAAATAATCCTTCATCGAATCTATAATTTCCTGTCTTTCATGTCCCAGGATAAGGGGTCCATAGGAAAGAACATAATCGACATATTTATGATTATCCAAATCTGTAAGCCATGCACCACGGCCTTCCTTCATAAATAATGGAAATGGTGCAAAAAATTTAACATTTGCTGTAATTCCTCCCGGGATGTCCTCACAGGCTTCCTCAAATGCAGCATAAGATGCCGGATTAGCCTTGGCATATTCTTCTTGTAATTGCTCTATTGTCATAACATTCTCTCCTTTACATTTAATTTGGGGCTTTCAAAAATTTATCGCCATTATATTTCCGGCTTTTTTAAATGTCAACATTTTTTTCATTAAATATGTTTTTGAAAAATACTTTATCATTTTTGACAAGTATAGTAGAATATCCATATACGAAAGCTGCACACCATAAGGAGGTTCTTATGATAAAAGAAACTATTACCGAAAAGTTTGATGAGATGAGCAAGACGCAGAAGAAGATCGCTAACTTCATTCTGCGCAATATAACAGCAGTGTCCTACTACAATATTCAGCAGTTTGCCAAGGCCGTCGGAACCAGCGAAGCAAGTATTCTTAGATTTTGCACTTTTCTGGGATACCGAGGATATCCTGAATTCAAGAGCGATATTCAGGACGCAGCCAAGGAACAGATCTCAATGAAGGACAGACTGGAAATCTCCCGTGCAGCCTATGATGAAAAGGAGGCAGGAATTGCGGAAATCTTCCATCAGGATATATCCCGCATTGAGCATACACTGGAACAGCTCGATATGGATACATTCTTTGCAACTTGCCAGCAGATCATTCTTGCCAAAAAGATCTATATCCTGGCAGCTCGCAGTGCATCTTCAATCGGACAGTTTTTTCAATATTACTTGAATATGACCCTGGGTAATGTGGAACTGATAACGAGTCTGGACTGCCGTGCCGACCTTCTGTGTGATGTATCTAAGGATGATGTCGTAATCGGAATTACATTCAACCGTTACTCTTCTGTTACAGATGAAATGTTCTCTTATGCATACTCGCAAGGTGCTGTCACTGTAGCCATCACTGACTCAGAACTTTCTCCTATAATCAAGAATTCCAAATATCATTTTCTTACCGACACAGCAATGCCTAGTTATATAGACTCATTTGTGGCCCCGCTTACACTTATTAATGCAATATTGGTAGAGATCGGCCGCACGAGAAATATCGAGTTATCTGACAGATTAAGCAAACTGGAAACCTTCAGCAAGAAATTTGGAATTTTTGAATAATTTTTAAGCATTTTCAATAAATTGAAATTTTTATTTCATTTTGTGTTGACAAATTAAAATGTCAGCGATATCATAAGCCCCATCAAGGGAACACTACAAAGGCGTAGATGCAAAAAGCATTTGCGCCTTTTTTGTTCTTACATATTAAAAATCGGCATTTTCCTAAGCCACGCTAAACAAGGAGGAAACACAAAAATGAAAAGAAGAATGGTTAGTCTAATGTTGTCAGCAGTAATGGGAATTGCTTCTATTGCAGGATGCAGCGTTGTATCAGCATCTGAAGATACAGCAGCAGGCACCGCGACAGAAGACTCATACAAGGGAGCACTGGCCGGCGTAACATTAAAGGTCGGATGTGATACAAGCTTCGTTCCATTCTGTTTTCCTGATGACAGCAATGTATATACAGGATTTGACATCGATCTGCTTGCAGCTCTCAGTGAGTATCTTGGTTTTGATTACAATCTGCAGCCGATGGATTTTACAGCACTCCTGATGTCTGTTCAGACCAGCAAGCTGGACATGGCCATGGCAGGAATAACAATTACTGATGCCCGTGCAGAGGTTATGGATATCTCTACTCCATATTATGATGCAGGTCTTCAGATATTTGTAAAAGAAGATAACGATGAAATTACACAGATCGCTGACCTTGAAGGCAAAAAGATAGCATTAAAGGAAGGCACCGCTTCAGTTACATATATCAGCGAAAATGTTAAGAACTGCACTGTAACAACATTCCCTAATATTGAAAGTGCATATCTCGAGGTTCAGCGTGGTGCTGCAGATGCAGTAGTTTACGATGCACCTAACATGAAATATTACCTGTCACAGAATCCTGACAGCGGATGCAAGGTTGTAGGCGACCTCGTTGACGGATGTCAATACGGCATCATGCTTCAGAAGGGTTCTGATTATACGGAATATATTGATGCAGCAATTGCAGTATTCATGGAAGACGGCACATACGATGCGCTCTATGAGAAATGGTTTGGAACACCATCTGATACAGCTGATGAGGATGCTGCAGAAAAAGAAAGCAAATAAATAGCACAAAATAAACAGCTGATCATTATTTGTGCCGTAACCCTCGGCGTGCATCCACTGTTCGAAATCGCCTACGCTGATTGATCTCTCACAGTGGATGCGGCCGTACCGGCACATGTTAAATTGATATATCTACGATGCTTATATCCAAAAGCATCGTCATAACGGGAGGCTTTATTATGAATTTACAATGGATTTACTCTATAAATGTAATTCCTACCCTGCTTGAGGGTTTGAAAACTACAATGCTCATAGCAATCTCGGGAATACTTATGGGATTCATCATAGGTCTTCTCGTTGGATTGATAAGATGCGGCAAGCACAATATTCTCTACCGCATCGCAGGTCTTTATATCGGAATCATAAGAGGCACACCGCTCATGGTTCAGGCACTGTATCTGTACTTTGCCATTCCTATGATGCTGCAGTTTGATATATCTGCCCTTGCCTCCGGCATTATAGCGATCGGACTTAACTCAGGTGCATATATTTCCGAGATAGTCAGAGGCGCTATCCAATCTATTGATCTGGGGCAGAATGAAGCCGGAGTATGCCTGGGACTCAGCAAATTTCAGATTACGGTAAGTATCATACTTCCGCAGGCAATCAAGATTATGCTTCCTAGCCTGTGCAACCAGTTCATTATCAGTGTTAAGGATACTTCAATCCTTACCGTTATAGGTGTAGCTGAAATGACCCATCAGGCAACACAGGCCGTATCCTCTACCTTCAGAACTGTAGAGATCTACACCTCACTTGCCCTCATCTACCTTATATTAAATACCGCATTATCATTCGTTTTATCAAGACTTGAAAGGAGAATGAAATAATGAGCGAAGCAATTTTATCTGTAAAAAACCTTTCAAAATCCTTTGGTGAGCTTGAGGTTCTCAAGGATATAAATGTAGATATTGCTGAGGGTGAAGTTATAAGTGTAATAGGACCTTCCGGATCAGGCAAAAGCACCTTCCTTCGCTGCATAAACCTGCTGGAAACTCCTAACAGCGGCACAATTACATATAATGGTGATATTGTAAATGAGCCTAAGTATGATAAGCGTAAGCTCCACCAGGAAGTAGGCATGGTATTTCAGCGATTTAATCTGTTTCCTCACAAGACGGTTCTTGATAATGTCATGCTGGCTCCGCTGAAATTAAAACGAGGATCTAAAGCTGAAATCAGAGAACATGCTCTGGAGCTTTTGGACAAGGTCGGACTTAAGAGCAAGGCTGACGAAATGCCTGGCAACCTCTCAGGCGGTCAGCAGCAGCGTGTTGCTATAGCCCGCGCCCTGGCTATGAATCCCAGAGTTCTTCTGTTCGATGAACCTACATCTGCTCTGGATCCTGAACTGGTAGGTGAAGTTTTGAAGGTTATGCAGGATCTTGCAGAAGAGGGAATGACCATGGTAGTTGTAACCCACGAGATGGGATTTGCAAGAGAAGTATCCAACCACCTTATCTTCATGGAGGGCGGATATATCGTAGAAGAAGGCGACCCTAAAGAGATTTTTGCCAATCCTAAGAATGAAAGAACGCGCAAATTTTTATCCAGCGTATTATAATATCAAAATCCTTTGCAGCATTTATCACAAATGCTGCAAAAATTCAGAACAATAAATATTCGGGGAGAAATCAATAATGAAAGCAGGATTAATTCAGATACATTCGATTCCTACAGAAGTCAGGAAAAATGTAGAGCATGGTATAGAAATGTACAAAAACGCAGTCGAGCAAGGTGCTAATCTCGTAGTATTTCCGGAATTGTGGACTTGCGGTTACTATCTGGAAACATTTGACTTCATTGCTGCACAAAAGGAAAATGAGTGGATATTAGAAGAATTCAAGACACTCGCTAGGGATACTCATACAGTAACTGTACTTCCTCTTCCTCAGAAAAAAGGTGATGACCTTTATATAGGATTATATGTAATTGAAAGTAATGGCCAGATCGTTAAGGAATACCAGAAATCATTCCTCTGGGGTCGTGAGCAGAACTATTTCGTACATGGTCAGCGTTCTTACGAGCCAGTTCAAACCTCTGTAGGCAAATTAGGTCTCTTGATCTGCTATGATATTGAATTTCCTGAACCTAGCCGTGTGCTCGCACTCAAAGGTGCTGATATTGTTATTGTTCCTTCAGTATGGAGTATTCCTGCTATGAATCGCTGGCATATACAGCTTCCTGCCAGAGCCCTCGATAATACAGTATTTGTCATGGGTATCAATAACATACACGAAGGTGCAGGCGGCTGCTCTAAGGTAGTCTCCCCTATCGGTGATGTTCTGGCGCAGGCTTCAGATACGCAGGAAGAGGTTCTTATCTGCGATATCGATTTAGAAGAGATCGATCGTGTTCGAGAGAAGATCCCATATCTCAGAGAATATGACATGTGTCTTGCACCTGGTGCAGCAATTCAAAATTAACTACAGCGTATCACTTGCATATCTTCCCAATAGCGCAGGTGAAAGAGCTCCAGCTCAGACCATATAGTGATCAACAAAAATTATACAATCAACCTCTTTACATTATAAAGCTCCGTGAGAAGACCACCTTCCACGGAGCTTATATTTATATTAATATTTCGTCAATTAATACTACGGCTTACATACCTGAACGGCTCGCAGCTTTCTGTTAATCCTCAGTTTCTTGTGCATTTGCTGACGTTGCAGAAGTCTCGGTTTCGTCTGACACAGAAGCTTGTGTCTCCCCTTCAGCTGTCTCCGGCATATTCTGATAGAAATCATATGTACTGCCCAGAAGTTCTGCTGCCTTCTGCAGCTGTGTGTCTTCGTATTCGTATATAATTCCATCTTCATATGCTTCTTCCGGAATCTCAACCTCGTAATCCGGAGTAATTCCTACATCCTGAATGCATTCACCTGCAGGTCCATAATACTTCTCAGTTGTGAACTTAAGTCCAGAACCGTCAGGCAGCTGATATATACTCTGAACTATGCCCTTGCCATATGTGGTTGTGCCGACTATTTCAGCCATATCGTAATCATGCAGAGCCATTGTAAATAACTCAGCCGCAGATGCAGTATTTTCATTTACAAGCAATACTATAGGTATATCCAGGCACTCGGCATCAGAACTCTCGGTAGAAGTTATTCCTTGTTTATTTTCTGTTGAAACTATCGGGCCCTCAGGAACTACCCTGTCTATCATCGAAACTACAGAGTCGTAGTCTCCTCCCGGGTTATTTCTAAGATCCATTATAACCGATGTCATTCCCTGTTCCAGCAGCGAATCAATTGCATCCTTAAATTGCTGAACGCTTGCGGCATTAAATGATGTAATCTGGATATATCCCACATTTTCATCCATCATTGTGCTGTAAACGCTCTCCGTCTCAATGGCACGTCGTTCTACGGTCATTGAGATCTCCTCACCGTCTCTTTCGACAACAATATCTACTGTTGTGCCCTCCTCGCCTGTTACTATGGCAACCAGTTCATCCATTGTCTCAAAATCTCTCTGGCCGTCTGCCTCTACGATCAGATCCTTAACATGAATTCCCGCCTCCTGTGCAGGTGAACCGTCGAAGACTTCATAGACCTCAATATATCCGTCATCATTTTGTACAATCCTTACGCCTATACCGGCATATGTTCCATTAACGGAGGATATCTGTTCCTGGAATTCCTCAGGGGTGTAGTATGTGGCATACTTATCACCGATATTGGCCATGAGACCCTTAGCCAGGGCTGTCTCTATAGCTTCATCATCCAGATCATTCAGATAATAGGCCTTAAGATAGCTGAGAATAAACTCGACCTTAGTTTCGTAATCCATCTCCGTCGCAGTCGTTGCCTGACTTCTCGTAGTCGTAAAGGCAAATACCGCCGCAATAGCAGCTGCGCCTATGATTATACCAGCAAAAAGCCCCACCCAGCCATTGATGGAGCGATTTCTTCCTGATAGTCCGCGACGAGCAGGCTCTCGTTCATCGCCATACTCGTCGTTAAAATCTTCATATTCTTCTATTTCGTATTCTTCGTCAAAATCTTCTTTTCTCATTTTTGTTCCTTTTTTCAGGTCAATATCTTGCTTACAGGCTTTCTGCTCTTAACGTGATACGTATTTTACGAGTACACATTCTCGTAAAATACCTTGGTATAAAGGGCACAAAGTTTCCCATTACGCTGAAAACAAGCTTGCGCAACTGTCTTGAACATCCATGTTAAAAACGGCAGACATCAGTACGGATGTATTACATCATACCTTAATGTGCTTGCCTGTAGCGATAGAACTTCCTACAATGCCGATTCCTGCACCGATAACGAGAGCTACAGGTGCTACCACCTTGAAGATGTCCCATACAGTCAGGAATGTAAACATACTGCTTAATGTCTGCAGCTGCGTCATAACATATATAATAGCACTATTATATACGAGATAAATTATGATAAGTGGAATGATCGCTCCAATAAGTCCTATTATGATTCCTTCGAATATGAAAGGTGACTTAACGAAGAAATCCGTAGCACCTACATATTTCATGATCTGTATTTCTTCCTTACGCATGTTGATACCCATTACAATGGTATTCATAATAAGGAAGATCGAAACTGCCAGCAATATTATGATAAGAACGATGGAAACTATGCCGACCACACGCCCTATATCTGACAATGCATTTGCGGTAACCTCAGATCTGTTAACCTTGCGGACTCCGTCTGTTGCCTCAAGTCTGTCAACTATCTCATCCTGCTGTTCAATATTCTCCAGATATATCGAATATGATGCAGAATTGGTCAGCGGATTAGCACCCTCGAATCCATCTGCAAGGTCAGGATTATCCCTGAAATAATCCTGTTTAAAATTCTCCCATGCCTGGTCAGCCGATGTATATGAGGTATTGATCACCTCCGGCCATTCCCTAAACGTTTTGCCGATCTCAACTATCTGTTCCTCGGTCAGATCCTCATCGAAGAATACAGTAATGCACACTGACTGCTCAGCCTCGTTGATTACATGTCTCATATTGAAAACAACTGATAAGAAAATGCCGACCAAGAAAATACATGCTGCAACTGTAACTATTGATGCAATGGTATATCCCTTATTACGGGTAAAGCTCTTAATACCCTGTCCGAGACAATAAAAGAAAGGATTAGATTTCTTCATTTATATATCCTCCCTCTTGAATGTCATTAACAACTACACCATGTTTAAGATGTATTACACGCTTATTCATCTGGCGAACAATATCCTGATTGTGTGTTACAACAACTACTGTCGTTCCATGAGCATTGATCTTCTCAAGAATCTCCATTATCGCCATGCTGTTGCCTGTATCAAGATTCCCTGTAGGCTCGTCAGCCAGCAAGATGTTGGGTCTGTTAACAAGTGCTCTTGCAAGAGCAACTCTCTGCTGCTCTCCTCCTGATAATTGACTAGGAAAATGACGATATTTTTCTGATATTCCTGTTACTGTAAGAACCTCAGCTACATTTCGTTTGATCTGTCCCGGTGCTACAGAGATAGCTCTCTGTGCAAATGCGATATTATCATAAATATTTCTGTCTTTCAGCAGTCTGAAATCCTGAAAGACCATTCCGATCTGTCTTCTTAATGCCGGAATCTTATGTCTTCTAAGCCTTGAAACAGGCATATTGTTAATATAAATCTCTCCTTCTGTAGGCTGAAGCTCCCTTATCATAAGCTTAAATAAGGTGCTCTTGCCTGCTCCGGAATCTCCTACGATAAAAACGAATTCTCCATCCTCGATGGTCAGACTTACATGATCAAGTGCATGCGTATTGCTGTCACCATAGATCATTGATACATCGTCTATGACTATCATGATTTCCTCCTAGATTATTTTTTTTCGAGGCTCTCTATGCTGCTCATATATTTAGAAACCATCAGGGCAATCTTAAATGTAACCGCATCATCAAATACTCTCAGATCAAGCCCTGTTGTTTTCTGTATTTTATCAAGACGATATACAAGAGTATTTCTGTGTATGTACAGCTGTCTTGATGTTTCCGAAACATTTAACGAATTCTCGAAGAATTTGTTTATAGTTGTAAGTGTTTCCTCGTCAAAATCATTGATTGAAAGATCGCCTAATATTTCCTTAAGATACATGTTGCATAATGGGATCGGCAGCTGATATATGAGCCGTCCTATGCCCAGATTTGCATAAGAATTAATATGGCTGTCCTCAGCGAATATTCTGCTGACTTCCATCGCCATATGTGCCTCGCGGTATGATTTGGATACGTCCTTAAGATCCTTGATCACCGTGCCGTATGAAATATATGCATCTTCCTTGATATCATTCTTAAGTACCGTAAATATATTTCTTGCAACTGCATCCAGTGTCTCCGGGGTATCCTTATCAGTCACATTCTTTACAACAACTATTGAATTCTTGGTAAGCGGAGTGCAGAATACTTCCTTATCGCCGACAAATATATTACGTATAATATCTACAGCATCGTCCTGATTTCTCTTCTGAAGCTGAATCAGATATACTATTCTCTGCTGTTCCAGCTCGATATGAAGTCTCTTGGCTCTGTCGAAGATGTCCAGAAGCATGAGATTATCCATCAGCAATGACTTGAAGAAGTTATCCTTGTCGAACTTTTCCTTATATGCCGAAACGATAGTTTCAATCTGATATCTGGCCATAACGCCTACCAGCACATCAGTTTCAGAGATGCCTTCAACTACCAGGACGTAAACATCCTGACCGTCATCTCTTATTTTAAAATAAGAATACTCCTTGTCGCTGCTCTTCTCTGCAGATGTAACAGCAAATGCTGCTACTCTGTCCGTATCAACAGCAAATGTATCCTCTGTTCTGGCTGCATACCTTCCGTCCAGATCCAAAATAGCCATATCCTTGCCAGTAATGTCCTTAATGTCATCTAATGCTTTTTGTAACAATTGACTAGAAATCATTTTCTCAACCTCAGAATTATAAGTGTGCTACGTGTAACATTTCCTTAATATTTCTGTATTTTACCCTATCATTAGTAAAAATGAAAGAGTCAATTTAGTATTTTTTGTTAACTTTTTTATTAAAAATGTTTTTATTTTGTTTAAATTAACAATTGTGCGTTTTTTCTTGACAACATCATTTTTTAGTAATATAATGAGTCGCGTTGAAGGGATACCCGTCTTTAGGATTTAGCACTATATTTTTTTGAGAGTTTAATCTATATAGAG
>CAVAJR010000020.1:0-45973 GCA_963589005.1 Bacteroidaceae bacterium
AAATACGGGCTTTTTTTAACTTTTCTTTTCGTTAGGGCTATTCAGTTTTGGAAATCAAGGGTTATCGGCCAAGGTCTGCGTAGCAGACGCTGGTCTCATTCTTTTTCGTTTAATCAACTTCATTTGAAAATTAACCTAGAATAATATACTCTATTAAGAGAAAGAATACAATAATGTTTTTTAAAAGTACATAATTGTATTTCTCCTGGATTTGAAGTGAGTAATAGCAGACAAAGGAGGCGAAACAACATGAAAACAAAATCGAAAATCATTAGTTTATGTATTCTGTGTGCAGTTATTTTAGCCGGACTTTCAATTACAGCTTCAGCGACATCTTCATATGGCACTTTGCAAAATTCGGTTAGTACAGTAGGAAATTATGCAGTTGATTATGTCTGGTCCAGTGCATTTGAAAATATGCTGGGCATGTATCCCCGAAATTATGACTCGGTGTACGGTTTGAAGGAAGGATATTATGACTATACTACGGGAGTTAGTGCGGGAGTGGCATTTGGACAGTATGTAAACATTGGAAGAGAAAATAGCCATGGACGAGCGGTTATTGAAAACTACGCGAATTGGAACTACGATTCTACTAAAACAATTTATTATTAAAGTTAAACGGAGGTGGCTGTAAACGGCCACCTCCAAATGTTTTTATGAGGACAAATACTTAGATCATGACAGACAGGAGAATAAAATGGACGCAATTATAAAAGTAGAAAATGTTACCAAGGAATATAAAACCAAGCATTACACCGTGAAGGCACTGGATAATATCAGCCTGGATATCGAAAGAGGGGAAGTATGCGTACTGATCGGGCGCAGCGGATCAGGCAAATCTACTCTTATGAATGTAGTTGGAGGACTGCTGATACCTGACAGCGGACAGGTCATAATAGACAGGGAACCGCTGTATGCAGATAAAAGAAATAAATTTGGATATCTGGGAGTAAATGATGCCAAGCGCGCCAGAATACGCAACAGTAAGATAGGATATGTACATCAGGAATTAAGCTTGGTAAAAGAACTAAATGTGCTGGAAAATATAAGGCTGCCGTTTGACATTGCAGGGATAAAGTACGATATCGAATACGAAAAACATATAATAGAATTACTTGCCTTGGAGAGTCGACTAAAATTCTATCCTACACAGTTATCAGGCGGCGAAAAGCAGAGAGCAACCATTGCCAGAGCACTTATAAGAAAACCTGCAATAATACTTGCAGATGAGCCAAATGGAAATATTGATTCCGAGACAAGTAAGAATCTAATGGAATATGTCAAAAGGACAAACCAGGAATTTAATCAGACATACCTGATAGTGACTCACGACAGGGCTTGGCTGGATTATGCAAATCGGTCATATGAAATGTTGGATGGAAGATTCATATAACAACCGTGAACAGAATTATTGTTCATGAAGGGAGCGTCCGATGAGAGAAAACACCGCTGGCCTTGTGAAGGCTGTTATAAAAAGCATATTTCATCATAATCCATCAGCATTGATGATAATCATAAGCATATCTATATTTATGATCATGCCGACGGTAATGCTAAATACATCCCGGAGCTTACTGAATTCAGTGGCAGATTCTGTCATAAAAGTCTATGGTCGGTTCGACTATATATATTATGCGAATATGGATTTGCTCACAGAGAAGGAAGAAAGAAATATTCAATTTATGGAAGAACATTCATATATTGGCAAAATATATGTGGCAGGGACGATTGGCATTGATAATGCAATCTTGCATGCTGGATATATGGATAATGCTGCAATGCAAATGTCCGGAATAAGTCTGACTTCGGGACGATGGCCACAAAAATCCGGTGAGATAGCAGTAACGGAGTCGGCGATGCAATATATAGAAAGTATAGAACAGCAGCTGCAATTGGAAATGCCGATAGAAGTGGTAGGTATTGTATCTGATTACGGGCGGTTATGGCCGAGAGGCAAGACTCAAAATGATATGCAGCTGGATAACTTGGATGTGTTTATGACAGAGTCGGATATGGAGCTGCTTAAGGGAAAGACAGGGTTGAATTATATTATCTATCTGATAGAGGATGATGCATCGTTTGCACCTATAGATAATATGTATGAAAATTATAACTGGAGAAATGTTAAGCTGCAGAACGGTTCCTTCGATACACCACAGAGTTTCATGACCATATCCGGAATTGTCTGCGCCTTCCTTCTTATTGGCACAATGATATTCTTTAATGGTGCGATCATCAGACGATATCACACGATATGGATGCTGGGCACAGAAATAAAAAGATTAAGGGGAATATATAATATTGAGTTGGGAGTATATGTTCTGATAGGAAATGCTGTTGGTACATTGTTGGGAATGATAGGGACTGCATTGGCAATAGACAGTTTATCTGTAAGCCTGGGGAAGGATATTCCCTTATTCATAGATGCAATGAACATTTTCGGAATGTTCTTTATAAATATACTTATTGTTTACGTTCTTGGAAATCTTATGTTCAGGCTCAAGGTTAATGAAAAGAAGAACAGACGATTTCATCATCAGGCACGGAAAACAGGTTTTATTCGTCTGGTCTTTCTTGAATATAGGGTCATGCCTAAGAACTTCGTACTTGCTCTGATGGTTATTATGATGTCGATATTCTTCATATCATATATCAACAATTATGCAGAAGAGCTGGGTCAGGCCACCGCCTATGCAGGAGGATATGCAGGAGAGATGCCAATGGATTATGATTTTGAGCTGTTGGCACAAAGTCTCGGATTTGCTGGGGCAAAGGACGACGATTTATGCTATTTGAACACATATGAAAAAAATGGAATACCAGATGAAGAAATGAAAATATTTGAAGATATCGTTGGGATAAAAAGTATCAATGGCTATAAGATGACTGACAAAATACTGATTTTGAAGGATGCAGAAAAGTTCGATACATATTTGGATATATCCGATATGCATCTTGATGGAAAATACACGATTAAAGGAGTGAGGGGAGGAGAAATTTATGTAAAGGGAAGTGATGAGTTGATGCGACTTATAGGATATGAGGAAAATACTGCAATTCAAACGGAGATATTGGGTTTGCCGGATAGCGACATTGTGCTGATGAATGAATATGTGCATGAAGGATATATAGATGTAGGCAAGGTAAAGTCAGGAGAAGAAATTATTTTAATCATGCCTTCATATATTTATGAAGAATGGGGAAGTGGGAAAAAGAAAACGTATGGGTTGAAGTTTGCCAACTATGATGATGAAAATGCGGTTAATGACACATTATTTCATGTAGGCGATGAGATAACATTATCGGAGTATAGGGTGCTTGTAAACATGAATGCGGGAATAAGCGAAAGCGAGGTACCGGTGCTGATCAAACGAAATGACATTGTTACTAAGATAGGGGCAATAATAAGATGTAACGCAGCTTGGTTTGATCGGGCATTTGAAACAGGAATTATAATTCCTACTTACAGAATTATTACCTCAAATGATGCATTTAATATTTTTAACATTGATGCAACATATACGAGGGTAAGGATTTACGCAGAAGAAAATGCAGATACTGACAGTATACGGATAGAACTGAATAATATCACAGACAAATACCCGCTGATGAAGGTACGGGACATAACATCGCAGCTGGTGAATTATCATGAACTAAATAGCCTAGTGTCCATGACCTGTAATCTGCTGAAATATTTGGTAATGATATTCGGATGCATTAATGTGGTGCTGCTGATGCTGTCCAAGACCAGGTCGAATATCAGTAATTACAGGATATACTGGATAAACGGTATGTGCCTGCACGAGATAATTCTTATATTTGTGTTGCAGATGATATTTATGATAGTTGTATCCCTTACGGCACTGTGCATGCTGTGCCAGATTATAACAGGCAATCTGGATATATTTGCGCAACCGGATAGTTTGAATATGACGGCATGGTATCTGCTGGCGATATTTGTATTTGGCATAATAAGTTCGGGGGTGATAGTTATTGGAAAATTAACAGTTTAAGGTAGCGAAATTTTGATGTGAAAGGAGCAGCCGATGAGAGAAAATACCGCTGGCCTTGTGAAGGCTGTTATAAAAAGCATATTTCATCATAATCCATCAGCATTGATGATAATCATAAGCATATCTGTATTTATGATCATGCCAACGGTAATGCTAAATACTTCCAGGAGCTTACTGAACTCAGTGGCAGATTCTGTCATAAAAGTCTATGGTCGGTTCGACTATATATATTATACGAATGCGGATGTACTTACAGAGAGGGAAGAAAGAGATATTAAATCCAGAGAAAAACATTCATATACTGGCAAACTATATATAGCGGGGACGGTTGGTATTAGTAATGTGATCCTGCATGCGGGGTATATGGATAGTGCGGCGCGATATTTAACAGGGCTTGGTTTAACTTCGGGGCGGTGGCCGCAAAAATCCGGTGAGATAGCAGCAACGGAGTCGGCGATGCAATATATAGAAAGTATAGAACAGCAGTTGCAACTGGAAATGCCGATAGAAGTGGTAGGTATTGTATCTGATTACGGGCGGTTATGGCCGAGAGGCAAGACTCAAAATGATATGCAGCTGGATAACTTGGATGTGTTTATGACAGAGTCGGATATGGAGCTGCTTAAGGGAAAGACAGGGTTGAATTATATTATCTATCTGATAGAGGATGATGCATCGTTTGCACCTATAGATAATATGTATGAAAATTATAACTGGAGAAATGTTAAGCTGCAGAACGGTTCCTTCGATACACCACAGAGTTTCATGACCATATCCGGAATTGTCTGCGCCTTCCTTCTTATTGGCACAATGATATTCTTTAACGGTGCGATCATCAGACGATATCATACGATATGGATGCTGGGCACGGAAATAAAAAGATTAAGGGGAATATATAATATTGAGCTGGCTGTGTATGTTTTGATAGGAAATATAGCAGGCGTTTTGTTAGGGACGATAGGGACTGCACTGGCAATAGAC
Source organism: Bacteroidaceae bacterium (assembly GCA_963589005.1). Classification (GTDB taxonomy): domain Bacteria; phylum Bacillota; class Clostridia; order Lachnospirales; family Lachnospiraceae; genus RGIG5612. The sequence continues at coordinate 4,998 of CAVAJR010000020.1, forward strand.
AGTTTATCCGTAAGCCTGGGGAAGGATATTCCTTTATTTATTGACGCAATGAATATCCTTGAAATGATCTTCATAAACATGCTGATTGTTTATGCTCTGGGAAATCTCATGTTCAGACTCAAGGTTGATGAAAAGATGACCAGACGATTTCATCATCAGGCATGGAAAACAGGTTTTATTCGTCTGGTCTTTCTTGAATATAGGGTCATGCCTAAGAACTTCGTACTTGCTCTGATGGTTATTATGATGTCGATATTCTTCATATCATATATCAACAATTATGCAGAAGAGCTGGGTCAGGCCACCGCCTATGCAGGAGGATATGCAGGAGAGATGCCAATGGATTATGATTTTGAGCTGTTGGCACAAAGTCTCGGATTTGCTGGGGCAAAGGACGACGATTTATGCTATTTGAACACATATGAAAAAAATGGAATACCAGATGAAGAAATGAAAATATTTGAAGATATCGTTGGCGTAAAAAGCTTCAATGGCTATAAGATGACTGACAAAATGCTGATTTTGAAGGATGCGGACAGGTTTGACACGTATCTTGATATTTCTGACGCGCGTTTGGACGGGCGATATAGCATAAAAAAATTAAAGGGCGGAGAAAATTTTGTAAAAGGTCATGACGAATTGCTAAAACTTGTTGGATATGAAGAAAATACTATGATACAAACGGAAATACTGGGATTGACGGATGGTGACCTTATGTTGATGGATGAATATATAACAGAGGGAAATATAGATGTTGATAAAATTAAGTCAGGAGAAGAAGTTATTTTAATTGTGCCTTCATATATTTATGAGGAATGGGGAACCGGAAAAAAGAAAACATATGGTCTGAAATTTGCTCATTATACTGATGAAAATGCAGTTAATGACACATTATTTCATGTAGGCGATGAGATAACATTATCGGAATATAGGGTGCTTGTAAACATGAATGCGGGAATAAGCGAAAGTGAAGTGTCGGAACTTATCGAACGAAATGATTTTAATGTTAGAATTGGTGCGATGATAAGAAGTTATGCTGCCTGGTTCGATAAGATGCCGGAAACTGATTTCATGATACCGACTTACAGAATTATCACATCAAATGTTGCATTTAATATTTTCAACATTGATGCAACATATACGAGGGTAAGGATTTATGCGGAAGAAAATGCAGACACTGACAGTATACGGATAGAACTGAATAATATCACAGACAAATATCCGCTGATGATAGTGCGAGACATAACACCGCAGCTGGTGAATTATCATGAACTAAATAGCCTGGTGTCCATGACCTGTAATCTGCTGAAATATTTGGTAATGATATTCGGATGCATTAATGTGGTGCTGCTGATGCTGTCCAAGACCAGGTCGAATATCAGTAATTACAGGATATACTGGATAAACGGTATGTGCCTGCACGAGATAATTCTTATATTTGTGTTGCAGATGATATTTATGATAGTTGTATCCCTTACGGCATTGTGCCTGCTGTGCCAGATTATAACAGGCAATCTGGATATATTTGCCCAACAGGATAATCTAAATATGACGGCATGGTACCTGCTGATAGTATTTGTGTGCAGCATAATAAGTTCGGGAGTGACGGCTGTCAGAGAACTGGCAAGATAAGATTGCCGGAAAATTTATCCATTGCAAAAAAAGTGATCTACGATATAATTCAGTGGTGGCTGGTATATGATATATGCCTGAAACCACTGTTTTTACATATTGGAGCGGCAAATATTCGGGACAAGGGCAAGCTTCACTCAATGATCTTATAAGAAAAACTGAGGGAAGGTGCAGTGCTGAATATTGCAAGATAACATTATAAAAACAGGCAGAAAACGCTGCCTGCTGCAGAAAGGACAAGTATGGCTGAGAAAAAGAAAAATGAATTAAAAGAGAAACTCTTTTATAATCCGGGTAACGGATATGATAAGTTGACTGCTGATGAAGAGAAGAAGATGAATGAATATTGCGAGGATTACAAGGATTTCCTGGATCATTGCAAGACAGAGAGACTCTGCGTCGAATATTGCATAGAACTTGCACAGAAAAGGGGCTTCAAGGAGTACAAGTTCGGGCAGGAGATTAAGACAGGAGACAAACTCTACTATAATAATAGAGGAAAGTCTATCATGTTCGCCGTAGTAGGAAGTGAGAAGTTAGACCAGGGTATCAACCTTACTGCAGCTCACACAGATGCTCCGAGACTTGACCTTAAGCCAAATCCATTGTATGAAGAGGCAGAAATGGCTTATCTTAAAACCCATCATTATGGCGGCATCAGAAAATATCAGTGGGTTTCACGCCCGCTTGAACTGCATGGCGTTATAATCTTAAGGAATGGTGAGTCAGTTAAGGTTAACATCGGTGCAGATGAAAATGATCCGCAGTTTATTATAGAAGACCTTCTTCCGCATCTTAAGAAGGCAACCGACAGCAAGCCTATTGATCAGGCAGTACCATCAGAGATCTTAAACGTTCTGGTTGGCTCTCGTCCGCTGGGTGATTCTGAAGAATCTGACAGAGTAAAAATGGGAATAATGAAGATCCTGAACGAGAAATATGGCATCGAAGAAGAGGACTTCATCTCAGCTGAACTTGAAGTTGTTCCTGCAGGCAAGGCTAAGGATATAGGATTTGACAGAAGCCTCATAGCAGCATATGGACATGATGACAGAGTATGCGCATATGCAGAGATGATAGGACTTTTTGATGCTGAGAATATCAAGAAGACTGGCGTATGCATTTTTGCTGATAAGGAAGAGATCGGTTCTGTCGGCGTAACAGGCATGATCAGTGAGGCGTTTGAGTGGTTTATCGGTGACCTGTGCAAGGCTCAGGGCGTAGATATCAGAGACTGCTTTGCTCATTCCTTCTGCGTAAGTGCGGATGTTACAGCTGCATATGATCCGAATTATGCTGAGGCATTTGAGATCCGCAATGATTCTAAGATCAATCATGGTGTAGCCTTCTGCAAATATACGGGACATGGCGGCAAGTCAGGCGCATCTGATGCATCTGCTGAGACGGTAGGCAAGCTCAGAAAGCTGATGAATGACAATGGCGTTGTTTGGCAGATGACCCAGATGGGCAAGAATGACAACGGCGGCGGCGGAACAGTTGCTCTTGATATGGCAAACAGAAATATCGAAACAATTGACGCAGGCGTACCTGTTTTGAGTATGCACGCACCATTTGAAACAGTTGCCAAATTCGACTGCTACATGACATATAAATGCATGAGAGTTGTATTTGAACAGGCATAATGAAGAACAAAAGTCCCTGCAAAAATTTGCAGGGACTTTTAAATAAAGTGCTTGCAATTGGCGAAAAATTATAGTATTCTACCTTGGCTGTGATGTGATAGCGGTGAAGTGGGAAGTTGCTGCAGTTAAGCAGGTAATTCCGCGGAGCGAATGCCAGACAGATCTGGCACACATCGGTACACCTTACGCCCGTCGATTGAGACGGAAACACCGTGAGGTCAGCATAACAAGAACCAGCCGGTTTTGATTTGGATTGACGGATCTGCCGGAACACCGACGACGGGGCAGTGCCTACGAGCGGGAATGGCTGGCTGATCATAGGGACAGATTGGCATACTATGCCAATTTTCTTATGAGAAGGGCTAGACACACACGGGTGCGTGTACAACACAAAAAAACATTATAATTTTAGGAGGCAATAATGGCAAATCAGGTAATGAGAATCACTCTGAAGGCATATGATCATAAACTTATTGATCAGAGCGCACAGAAGATCGTTGAGGCTGTTAAGAAGACAGGCGCACAGGTATCAGGACCGGTTCCTCTTCCAACTAAAAAGGAAGTTGTAACAATCCTTAGAGCTGTACATAAGTACAAGGATTCCCGTGAGCAGTTCGAACAGAGAACTCACAAGAGACTTATCGACGTAATCGCTCCTACACAGAAGACTAAGGAAGCACTCCAGAAGCTGGATGTTCCTGCTGGCGTTTATGTTGATGTTAAGATGAAAGAACAGTAAACGAATGTTCTAGAATGAACATGGCCGAAAGGTTATGTTCCGCTGTACGAAACAGGAGGTTATTTTAATGAAAAAAGCTATTTTAGCACAGAAAATCGGCATGACACAGATCTTCAGCGAAGATGGCGTGTTAACACCGGTTACAGTTCTTCTCGCAGGACCATGTGTAGTTACACAGGTTAAGACAGAAGAAAAGGACGGCTATAATGCTGTTCAGGTAGGTTTCATGGACAAGAGAGAAACATTAGTTAACTCTCCGGACAGAGGCAAGTTCGACAAGGCAGAGATCCCTTACAAGAGATTTGTAAGAGAATTCAGATTCGAGAATGCAGCTGATTATCAGGTAAAGGACGAGATCAAGGCTGACGTATTCGCTTCAGGCGACAAGATCGATGTCAGCGGAATCTCAAAGGGTAAAGGCTTCCAGGGTGCTATCAGAAGATTCGGACAGCACAGAGGACCTATGGCTCACGGTTCAAAATATCACAGACATGCTGGTTCTAACGGTTCAGCATCTGATCCAAGCCGTGTATTCAAGGGAAAACACATGCCTGGACATATGGGCGCTAAGAGAGTGACCGTTCAAAACCTCGAAGTAGTTAGAGTTGACGCTGAAGATAATCTTATCCTGGTTAAGGGCGCTGTTCCTGGACCAAAGAAGTCTTTGGTAGTAGTACGTGAAGCAGTTAAGGCTAACTAGTAGATCGAGGAAAGGAGGAAATTCAGATGTCAAAAGTATCTGTTTACAATATGAAGGGCGCTGTTGTAGGCGATGTTGAATTAAATGACGCTGTCTTCGGTGTTGAAGTAAACGAACATTTAGTTCATGCAGCAGTAGTTGCACAGCTCGCTAATAAGCGTCAGGGCACACAGAGTGCTAAAACTCGTTCAGAAGTTTCTGGTGGTGGAAGAAAGCCTTGGAGACAGAAGGGCACAGGACATGCTCGTCAGGGATCTATCCGTGCTGCACAGTGGACAGGCGGCGGAATCGTATTTGCACCTAAGCCGCGCGATTACGAGATCAGACTGAACAAGAAAGAAAAGAGAGCAGCTCTTAAGGGCGCTTTAACATCAAGAGTTCAGGAAGAGAAGCTTTTTGTTATCGACGCGATCAAATGCGAAGAGATCAAAACAAAAACTGTAGCTGAATTACTTAAAGCTTTAAAACTGAGCAAGGCACTGATCGTATTAAACGAAAATGATCAGAACGTTATCTGCTCAGCAAGAAATATTGAAGGCGTTAAGACTGCATTAACAAATACGATCAATACATATGACATTCTCAAATATGATGCAATCGTAGTTGATAAGGCAGCTCTGACAACAATCGAGGAGGTGTACGCATAATGGCAGATATCAAATATTATGATGTGATCCTTAAACCGGTTATTTCCGAGAAGAGCATGAACATGATGGCTGAGAAGAAGTACACTTTCTTAGTACATACAGATGCTACAAAATCACAGATCAAAGAAGCTGTTGAGAAAATGTTCGAAGGAACAAAGGTAGAAAGCGTTAACACAATGAACCGTCATCCGAAGACACGTACACGTGGACGCATCTCTGGCAAGACTGCAGAATCTAAGAAAGCAGTTGTACAGCTTACAGCAGACAGCAAGGATATCGAGATCTTTACAGGACTGTAAGAAGCCGGACATCAGCCGCATGAGGCGGCAAGCTATGTGCAGACAAGCACGACAACAAACATTACGAAAGGAGTAACTGAAAATGGGAATTAAAACATTTAACCCATATACACCTTCCAGAAGACAGATGACTGCTCTTGATAAAAGCGATATTACCAAGAACACTCCTGAGAAGAGCCTCTTAACAGTTAATAAGAAGAACTCAGGCCGTAATAATCAGGGCAAGATCACTGTAAGACATCAGGGCGGTGGAACAAGAAGACAGTACAGAATCATTGATTTCAAGAGAAATAAGGATGGTATTCCAGCTAAGGTAGCAGGAATCGAATACGATCCGAACAGAACAGCAAATATTGCGCTCCTGCATTATGCAGATGGCGAGAAGGCATACATTCTTGCACCGGTAGGACTTACAGACGGAATGACAGTTATGTCAGGTCCGCAGGCAGAAGTTAGAGTAGGCAATTGCCTTCCTCTTGAGTTCATCCCAATCGGTACAGAAGTTCACAACGTTGAGCTCTATCCTGGCAAGGGCGGACAGCTTGTTCGTTCAGCAGGCAATGCTGCACAGCTTATGGCTAAGGAAGGAAAGTATGCAACACTTCGTCTTCCATCAGGTGAGATGAGAATGGTTCCGATTTCCTGCAGAGCAACAATCGGTCAGGTAGGAAATATTGAGCACGGCCTGGTTAACATCGGTAAGGCAGGACGTACAAGACATATGGGCATAAGACCAACAGTTCGTGGTTCTGTTATGAACCCTAATGACCATCCGCATGGTGGTGGTGAAGGACGTGCACCGATCGGACGTCCGGGTCCATCTACACCTTGGGGCAAGCCAGCTATGGGTCTTAAGACAAGAAATAAACATAAACAGTCTAATAAGTTAATCATCCGTCGCCGCGATGGACGTAATATGAAATAAGGGAGGAGAGCAAAATGGCAAGATCATTAAAAAAAGGACCATTTGTAGATGCTAGTCTTATGAACAAGATTGAAGCACTCAACAAGGCCGATGATAAGCAGGTTATTAAGACCTGGTCACGCAGATCAACAATCTTCCCAAGCTTCATTGGACATACAATTGCAGTACACGACGGAAGAAGACATGTTCCGGTATATGTTACAGAAGATATGGTTGGACATAAACTCGGCGAGTTTGTAGCAACAAGGACATATAGAGGACATGGCAAGGATGAAAAGAAATCCAGATAACAGGTAATCGAAAGGAGGTAAACCATGGCAAAAGGTCATAGATCACAAGTTAAAAGAGAAAGAAATGCTCAGAAGGATACCCGTCCATCAGCTAAGCTTTCATTTGCCAGAATTTCCGTTCAGAAAGCTTGTTTTATCCTGGACGCAATCAGAGGCAAAAAAGTTGGTGACGCATTAGGTATTCTTACATATAATCCAAGATACGGCGCATCAATCATTAAGAAGTTATTAGAATCAGCCATTGCAAATGCTCAGAACAACAATGGCATGAACCCAGAAAATCTTGTTATTGCAGAATGTTACGCAAACAAGGGACCAACAATGAAACGTGTTAGACCAAGAGCACAGGGAAGAGCTTACAGAATCGAGAAGAGATTAAGCCACATCACAATCGTGCTCGAAGAAAGATAGGAGGAAGATATGGGACAGAAAGTTAATCCTCATGGTTTGAGAGTTGGTGTTATAAAGAACTGGGATTCTATGTGGTATGCAGAAGGCGATTTTGCAGATAACTTAGTTGAAGATTATAAGATCAGAAAGTTCTTAAAGAAAAAGCTTTATAATGCCGGCATCTCAAAGATTGAGATTGAAAGAGCTTCAAATAAATCAATCAAGGTTAAGGTTAACGCTGCTAAACCGGGTGTTATCATCGGTAAGGGCGGAGCTGAGATCGAGAAGGTAAGAGCAGAAGTTAAGAAGCTGATCGGCAAGGATGTTGCAGTTGACATCATCGAGGTTAAGAGATCAGACAGAGAAGCTCAGCTGGTTGCAGAGAATATCGCACAGCAGCTGGAAAACCGTGTATCATTCAGACGTGCAATGAAGAGCGCAATGAGCCGTGCAATGAAGGCCGGAGCACTTGGTATCAAGGCATCATGTTCAGGCCGTTTAGGCGGTGCTGATATGGCTCGTACAGAGTTCTATTCAGAGGGAACTATTCCGCTTCAGACATTACGTGCTGATATTGACTATGGTTTTGCAGAAGCAGACACAACCTATGGCAAAGTCGGAGTTAAGGTTTGGATTTACAAGGGTGAAGTCCTTCCGACAAAAGGAAACAAGGAAGGGAGCGATAGATAACTATGTTAATGCCAAAAAGAGTAAAACATCGTAAGCAGTTCCGTGGTACTATGGCTGGCAAGGCTATGAGAGGCAACAAGATCTCTTACGGTGAATACGGAATCGTTGCAACAGAGCCGGGTTGGATCACATCTAATCAGATCGAAGCAGCCCGTGTTGCTATGACAAGATATGTAAAACGTACCGGACGTGTTTGGATTAAAATTTTCCCGGATAAGCCAGTTACAGCTAAGCCTGCTGAAACTCGTATGGGTTCAGGTAAGGGCTCACTGGAATATTGGGTAGCAGTAGTTAAGCCAGGCAGAGTAATGTTCGAAATCGGCGGTATTGCTGAGCCACTCGCTAAGGAAGCATTAAGACTTGCAACACATAAGTTACCAGTTAAATGCAAGATTGTTTCTAAGGCAGATCTGGAAGGCGGTGAATCAAGTGAAAACTAAGAAGTATTTAGATAATTTAAATGCGAAATCAGTAGCTGAATTAAATCAGGAACTGATCACAGCTAAGAAAGAGCTTTTCAACTTAAGATTCCAGAACGCAACAAATCAGCTGGAAAACACAGGCAGAATCAAAGAAGTTAGACGCAATATTGCAAGAATTCAGACAATCATTTCTGCAAAGTCTAAAGATGCCGAGTAATAAAGGAGGAATAAGACGTGGAAAGAAATCTTAGAAAAACCCGTGTGGGTAAAGTAATAAGCGATAAGATGGACAAAACCATCGTTGTTGCAGTCGTTGATAACGTTAAACATCCTTTATACAACAAGATCGTTAAGAGAACATATAAATTAAAAGCTCATGACGAGAACAACGAATGCGGCATTGGAGACACAGTAAGAGTAATGGAGACCAGACCACTTTCAAAAGACAAGAGATGGAGACTGGTTGAGATTGTAGAGAAGGCTAAATAATTAGTAGAAAGGAGAATTGTTATGGTACAACAGGAAACAAGACTTAAAGTTGCTGATAACACCGGTGCTAAAGAAATTCTGTGCATAAGAGTTCTTGGCGGTTCTACTAGAAGATACGCCGACATCGGAGACATCATCGTAGCATCAGTTAAGGATGCTGCAGCAGGCGGAACTGTTAAGAAGGGTGATGTTGTTAAAGCTGTAGTTGTACGTACAGTTAAGGGCACACGTCGTAAAGATGGTTCATATATCAAGTTTGACGAGAATGCTGCTGTTATTATCAGAGAAGATAAGACACCGGTTGGAACTCGTATATTTGGACCGGTAGCCAGAGAGCTGAGAGATAAACAGTTCATGAAGATTGTTTCACTCGCTCCTGAAGTTTTATAGGAGGTGTCCGCATGGCAACATTAAAAATTAAATTAGGCGATACTGTTAAGGTTATCGCAGGTAGCGATAAAGGCAAAGAAGGTAAGGTTATTGCTGTAAATGCTAAGGCCGGAACAGTTACTGTTGAAGGCGTTAATATGATCAAGAAGCATCTTAAGCCGGGCAGACAGTCACAGGAAGGCGGCATCATTAACCAGGAAGCACCTATCAATGCATCAAACGTAATGTACGTTCATAAGGGACAGCCTACCAGAGTCGGCTTCCATGTTGATGAAAACGGCAAGAAGGTTCGTTACGCAAAATCAGCAAATGAAGCAATCGATTAATTAAAGGAAGGAGGTCCAAAAAGTTGAGCAGACTTAAAGAAATGTACAATTCTGAAATCGTAGATGCTATGATGAAGAAGTTTGAATATAATAACATCATGCAGGTTCCTAAGATCGATAAGATCGTTGTTAATATGGGTGTTGGTGAGGCTAAGGATAATGCCAAGGCACTTGAAGCAGCCATCCATGATATGGAGATCATCACAGGACAGCATGTGGTTACAACTAAAGCTAAAAAGTCAGTCGCTAACTTCAAGATTAGAGAGGGCATGCAGATCGGATGCAAGACCACTTTAAGAGGCGACAAAATGTATAACTTCCTTGACAGATTAATCAATCTGGCACTTCCACGAGTTCGTGACTTCAGAGGTGTTAACCCTAACGCTTTTGATGGAAGAGGCAATTATGCACTGGGCATCAAGGAACAGCTTATCTTCCCTGAAATCGAATATGATAAGGTTGACAAGGTAAGAGGTATGGATGTAATCATTGTTACAACAGCTAATACCGACGAAGAAGCCAGAGCACTGTTGACAATGTTCAACATGCCATTTGAGAAGTAAAAGGAGGATACAGTTACTATGGCTAAAACAGCTATGAAAGTAAAACAGCAGCGTAAAGCAAGATTTTCTACACAGGAATATAACAGATGTAGAATCTGCGGACGTCCGCATGCTTATTTAAGAAAATACGGTATCTGCAGAATTTGCTTCCGTGAATTAGCATACAAGGGAGAGATCCCTGGTGTAAAGAAAGCAAGCTGGTAAGATTAGTTTTAGAAGGAGGACAAAAACATGACAATGAGCGATCCAATTGCTGATATGCTTACAAGAATTCGTAATGCAAATACAGCTAAACATGACTCTGTAGACGTTCCATCATCTAAAATGAAACTTGCTATTGCAAAGATACTGTTAGATGAGGGATATATCGCAAAGTATGATATCATCCAGGATGAAAATGGATTCGATGTGATCCACATCACTCTGAAGTATGGTAAAGATAAAAACGAAAAGATCATTACAGGTCTTAAGAGAATCTCTAAGCCGGGTCTTCGTATTTACGCAGCTAAGGATGAACTTCCTAAGGTTCTCGGTGGCTTAGGCGTAGCTATTATCTCAACAGATAAGGGCGTTATTACAGACAAGGAAGCAAGAGCAGCTGGCGTAGGCGGCGAAGTTCTGTGCTTCATCTGGTAATCAATCAAGTTAGTAGCATCAAGGTTGCGGACAGCACCGCAGCCTTGTATCTGCGAAATAAAGTAACTTTAAATCCGCTGTTAATGCCGGTGTAACACCACCACCAGTGCAGATGCGGGAAAAACTCACAAAGAAAAAGGAGGAAACGGGCATGTCACGAGTTGGAAAAATGCCTATCGCTATACCGGCAGGTGTAACTGTTGATATAGCAGAAAATAATTTAGTGACAGTTAAGGGACCAAAGGGTGAGCTCAAGAGACAGTTTGCTTCAGAAATGACAATTGCTGTTGAAGGAACAGAAATTGTTGTTACAAGACCAAATGATCTTAAGAGAAATAAAGCTCTTCACGGCTTAACAAGAGCACTTCTGAACAACATGGTAATCGGTGTAACAAACGGTTTCCAGAAGACACTTCTTATCGTAGGTGTTGGTTATAAGGCAGCTATGGCTGGTAAGGACTTAAACCTTTCACTCGGATATTCACATCCGATCACCTATGTGGCACCTGAAGGAATCACAATTGAAGTTCCTGAACAGACCAAGATCATAGTTAAAGGTATCAGCAAGGAACTTGTTGGACAGGTTGCAGCTGAGATCCGTGAGTACAGATTACCTGAACCATATAAGGGCAAGGGTATCAAGTACGAAACAGAGACTATCAGACGTAAAGTCGGCAAGACTGGTAAGTAAAGGAGCGTGAAAAAATGATTAGTAAGAAAAACAGATCAGTTATTCGTGTAAAAAAACACATGAAATTACGCAATCGCTTCCAGGGCACAGCCGAAAGACCACGTCTCAGTGTGTACAGAAGCAACATGCACATTTATGCTCAGATTATTGATGATGATGCACAGAAGACACTTGTCAGCGCATCAACAGTTCAGAAGGATGTCAAGGCTGAGTTAGAGAAGACTAATGATGTAGCAGCTGCTGCATATTTAGGAAAAGTAATCGCTGAAAGAGCTAAAGCAGCCGGAATCACAGAGGTTGTATTTGACAGAGGCGGTTATGTATATCACGGCAAGATTAAAGCATTAGCAGATGCGGCCAGAGAAGCCGGATTAGAATTCTAAGGGAGGAAACGTACATGAGAAACAAAGACGAGATGCACGCACCAGCCGAAGCTCCAGAGTTTCAGGAGAAGGTTGTTACAATTAAGCGTGTAACTAAGGTTGTAAAAGGCGGACGTAACTTCAAATTCACAGCTCTGGTTGTTGTTGGTAATGGTAAGGGCCGTGTAGGAGTTGGCTTAGGAAAGGCTATTGAAATTCCTGAAGCAATCCGTAAGGGTAAAGAAGATGCAATGAAGAATATGATCGATGTTCCTGTTGATGAGACATTAAGTATTCCACATGATATGATTGGCAATTACGGCGGTGCTTCAGTTCTTCTGAAGAGAGCTCCTGAAGGTACCGGTGTTATCGCCGGCGGCCCGGCACGTAACGTACTTGAGCTTGCAGGCATCAAGAATATCCGTACAAAATCTTTGGGTTCAAACAATAAGCAGAATGTTGTACTTGCTACACTTGCAGGTCTTAAGGCTTTGAAGAGCCCGGCAGAGGTTGCAAGACTCAGAGATAAGACAGTCGAAGAAATTACAGCTTAATGGAGGTTAATAAAATGGCAGAAAAAACATTAAAAGTTACATTAGTAAAATCTCCTATCGCCGCTATTCCAAAGCAGAGAGCAACTGTTGAAGCATTAGGTTTACATAAGCTTCATCAGACAAAAGAGCTCCCAGATAATGAGGCTGTAAGAGGTATGATTTGGCACGTTAAACATTTAGTAAAGGTTGAAGAAGCCTAAGGAACCAAAAGGAGGTCCAAGAAATGAATTTATCTACATTAAGACCTGCAGACGGATCCGTACATAGTGATAACTTCCGCAGAGGACGTGGTCATGGATCAGGAAACGGCAAGACAGCAGGTAAAGGACATAAAGGACAGAAGGCACGTTCAGGCCGTCCAAGAATCGGTTTCGAAGGTGGTCAGATGCCGTTATACAGAAGACTCCCTAAGAGAGGATTCACTAACAGAAACACATTAGAAATCGTTGCTGTTGATATCGCAGCACTCAACAAGTTTGAAGATGGTGCAGAGGTTACTGCAGAGAGCCTTATCGATATGGGCATCATCAAGAACGCACATGATGGCGTTAAGATCATTGGCAATTCTGATCTGACAAAGAAGCTTACAGTTAAAGTAGTAACAAGCGAGGGAGCTAAGGCTAAGATCGAGGCCGCTGGCGGAACATGTGAGGTAGAGTAATGTTCAAAACAATAGGACAAGCATTCAAGATTAAGGATATCCGTGACAGGTTAATCTATACAATCGTAATGCTCGTTATTGTGAGAATCGGATGCCAGCTTCCGCTGCCTGGAACGAATTCCAGCGTAATTAAGGAGGTACTTGGCAATCTATCAGCAGGTGGATTCGGATTTTTTGATGCACTGACAGGTTCATCATTCAGTTCAATGTCCATATTCGCTTTGAATATCACGGTGTATATTACTGCATCTATCATCATTCAGCTGCTCACCATCGCATTTCCTAAACTTGAAGAAATGCAGAAGGACGGCGAGGATGGCAGACAGAAGCTGGCAAATATCACTCGTTACTTAACAGTAGGTCTTGCTCTTCTTGAAAGTATTGCAATGACTATAGGATTTGGTAATCAGGGTGTTTTTGGAAGCAGATCAAGCAGTACATACACATGGACGATCATCTGCAATATTCTTATTTTAACAGCAGGTTCGGTACTCATCATGTGGATGGGCGAACAGATTACAGAACGTGGAATTGGAAACGGTATTTCAATCATTCTGTTGATTAATATCGTATCCACAATGCCGAATGATTTTGTTTCCCTGTATCAGCAGTTTGTTGCAGGCGCAAGTTCAGTTGGTATGGCTGCAGTTGCAGTAGTGGTTATTATTGCTCTTGTAGTTGCAGTTGTTGCATTTATTATTTATCTGCAGGATGGCGAGAGAAGAATTCCTGTACAGTACTCACAGAAAATGCAGGGCAGAAGAAGATATGGCGGCCAGGCTTCGAATATTCCTCTTAAGGTTAATACAGCAGGCGTTATCCCAATCATCTTCGCAGCATCACTGTTCCAGTTCCCTGTGCTTATTGCTAATTTCGCTACAGGCGGTTCACCGGAGTGGACACGTTACTTCACTTCAAGCTATTGGTTCAGACCTGCCGCAATGCAGTATACATTAGGATTTATATTATATGTTGCTCTGATCGTATTTTTTGCTTACTTCTATACACAGATTACATTCAATCCAATGGAAGTTTCAAACAATATCAAGAAGCAGGGCGGCTTCGTACCGGGTATCAGACCTGGCAAGCCGACAGAGGAATATTTCTCTAAGATTTTGAAGTATCTCATCTTCATCGGTGCAGTTGGTCTGATCATCATTGCATTAGTACCTATGCTGGTATCTGGTATATTCAACGCATCTCTGTCATTTGCAGGAACATCACTTATCATCGTTGTAGGTGTAATCCTTGAGACAGCTAAGAAGATTGAATCAATGATGCTTGTAAGAAATTATTCAGGTTTCCTTGCAAAGGATTGAGGACTTAAGGTTTAAATATTTATTTATCATTTCAGGTGCATAGGCGCTGACGGGGTTCTAGCTCTCGAAGCGCAGATGCACCGAAGATATGAAGGATAATCCGTTACTGAAACAGCATAGGAGACGATCATGAAAATTGTTATGTTAGGCGGACCTGGTGCAGGCAAAGGCACACAGGCCAAAATGATAGCTAAAGAATATGGCATTCCTCATATTTCAACAGGTGACATATTCAGGGCAAATATTAAAGAAGGAACAGAGCTTGGCAAGAAGGCTAAAACCTACATGGATGCCGGTGCGCTTGTTCCGGATGAGCTGGTAGTTGATCTTGTGGCAGACAGACTTACATGGGAGGATGCTAAAGACGGATTTGTACTGGATGGTTTTCCAAGAACTATTCCGCAGGCTGAGGCACTTACGAAAGCACTTGCTGACATGGGAACAAATCTTGATGTTGCGATCGACATTGAGGTACCGGATCAGAACATTATAGACAGGATGGGCGGCAGAAGAGCATGTGTATCATGCGGTGCTACTTATCATATAGTAAACATTCCTCCTAAGACAGAAGGCAAATGTGATAACTGCGGAAGCGATCTCATCTTAAGAGATGATGATAAGCCGGAGACAGTAAAGAAGAGACTGGATGTTTATCATGAGCAGACTCAGCCTCTGATTGAATATTACAATAACAAGGGTCTGTTAAAGGAAGTTGATGGAACAGTTGCAATGGAAGATGTATTCAGTGCAATTGCAGCAATTTTAGGAGCAAACTAAATGTCCGGAGTAACAATTAAAAGCCATAGAGAAATTGAGCTGATGAGAGAGGCAGGAAAGCTTCTGACAGAGGTTCATAACAGGCTGGGCGAAGAGATTGCACCAGGCATCACAAGTGCAGATCTTGATAAATTGGGAGAAGAGCTGATCAGAAAGACAGATTCCATTCCGTCATTTCTCGGATATGAAGGATATCCTGCATCGGTATGTGTGTCAATTAACGACGTAGTTGTTCATGGCATTCCGAGTAAGACAAGAGTTATTAAAGACGGAGATATTGTAAGTCTTGATATCGGACTTATCCATAATGGATATCAAAGTGATGCAGCCAGAACACATTGTGTAGGCAATGTATCAGAGGAGGCTCGTAAGTTGGTTGAGACGACACAGCAGAGCTTCTTCGAAGGAATTAAGTTTGCTAAAGCCGGAAATCACTTACATGACATATCAAATGCAATTGGGTACTTCCTAATGGAGCGAGGTTATGGTATAGTTAGAGATCTGGTGGGCCATGGAATTGGTCAGGAAATGCATGAATCACCACAGATTCCTAATTTTCCTCAGAAGAGAAAAGGAATTCTGCTTATGGCAGGCATGACATTGGCTATAGAGCCGATGGTTAACATAGGCCGGGGAGATGTAGTTTTTTGCGATGACGGATGGACATGCAAAACAGAAGATGGTAGTCTGTCATCACATTACGAAAATACTATATTGATTACGGATGGTGAACCTGAGATTTTATCACTTTAGGAGGTAAGGATGTCAAAGGCAGATGTAATTGAAATCGAAGGTAAAGTATTAGAAAAATTACCGAATGCTATGTTCCAGGTAGAGCTGGAAAACGGACATGTAGTTCTGGCCCATATTTCCGGGAAGCTTCGTATGAACTACATCAGAATAGTGCCGGGTGATAAGGTCACATTAGAGATGTCACCGTATGATTTAACAAAAGGCAGAATTATTTGGAGAGACAAATAGGAATACTTTTTAGGAAAGGAGAGTTTGACATGAAGGTTAGAGCATCAGTTAAACCAATTTGTGAAAAGTGCAAAGTTATTAAGAGAAAAGGTAAGATCAGAATTATCTGTGAAAACCCAAAGCATAAACAGGTTCAGGGTTAATTACCTGAAAAATTTAATGGAGGTAGAATAAATGGCTCGTATTTCCGGAGTTGATTTACCAAAAGACAAACGTATTGAGATAGGATTAACTTATATTTATGGTATCGGCAGAGTATCTTCCAATAAGATTCTTGCAGCTGCTAATGTTGATCCTAACACTCGTGTAAAGGACCTTACTGACGATGAAGTTAAGCAGATTTCAGCAGTTATCGACGGTTCTTATGAGGTTGAAGGTGAATTAAGAAGAGATGTTGCTTTAAATATTAAGCGACTTCAGGAGATTGGCTGCTACAGAGGCATCCGTCATCGTAAGGGCCTTCCTGTTCGTGGACAGAATACTAAGAATAATGCCAGAACACGTAAGGGACCTAAGAGAACAGTAGCAAACAAGAAGAAATAATAATAATATGTAACCCAATCCGGAAATAGAGATTTATATAGACCGGAACGGGGACCCATAAGGGAGGTTAGTTTAGACAATGGCAGCAAAAAAAGTTACCAAAAAAGTGACAAAAAAGCGCGTTAAGAAGAACGTTGAACGAGGACAAGCGCACATTCAGTCATCATTTAATAACACAATTGTTACCTTAACTGATACTGAAGGAAATGCTCTTTCATGGGCAAGTGCAGGCGGTCTTGGATTTAGAGGTTCAAGGAAATCTACTCCTTATGCAGCTCAGATGGCAGCTGAAACTGCTACAAAAGCAGCTTTAGTACACGGACTCAAATATGTTGAGGTATTCGTAAAAGGCCCTGGCTCAGGCAGAGAGGCAGCAATCCGCGCACTTGAGGCTAATGGGCTTCATGTAACAAGTATTAGTGATGTGACACCTGTTCCACATAACGGATGTCGCCCACCAAAACGTAGAAGAGTCTGATTAGGAGGTGCGTAGAAGATGGCAGTTAATAGAGTTCCTGTTCTTAAGAGATGCAGATCACTTGGATTAGATCCAATATATTTAGGAATAGATAAAAAATCAAACAGAGGCGCTGCAAATGGCAGACGTCCTGGAAAAAAGAGTGAATACGGACTTCAGTTAAGAGAAAAGCAGAAAGCTAAGTTCATTTATGGAGTACTTGAAAAACCATTCCATAATTACTATCTGAAAGCAAAACAGCAGAAGGGTCAGACAGGTGAAAACCTGATGGTTATCCTTGAGTCAAGAATCGACAATGTTCTTTTCCGTGCAGGATTAGCAAGAACACGTATGGAGGCTCGTCAGATCGTTGACCATAAGCAGCTTACTGTAAATGGTAAGGGAATCAATATCCCTTCATACCAGATCAAAGCCGGCGATGTTATTGAAATCAAGGAGAAATGCAAAGGCTCAGAAAGATATAAACAGATCATCGAGGTTACAGGCGGAAGATTAGTTCCGGCATGGCTTACAGCTGATCAGGAAAATCTCAAGGTAACAGTTAATTCATTACCTAAGAGAGACGAAATCGACGTTCCTGTAGATGAGATGCTTATCGTCGAATTATATTCTAAATAAAGTGTAAAAAGGGAGGGCCCATGTTCGAATTTGAAAAGCCAAATATTGAGGTTTGTGAAATCTCAGAAGATAACAAATATGGTAAATTCACTTTAGAGCCTTTAGAGAGAGGCTATGGAACAACTCTCGGAAACTCTTTAAGAAGAATTATGCTTTCTTCTTTACCTGGCGCTGCAGTCAGCCAGATAAAGATTGCTGGTGTTCAGCATGAATTCACAACAATTCCTGGTGTTAAGGAAGATGTTACAGAGATTGTAATGAATATTAAGGATCTTGCTATTAGAAATAATAGCAAGACCGATGAAGCTAAGATTGCTTATATTGATTTTTCCGGCGAAGGCATTGTTACAGCAGCTGATATTCAGGTAGATCAGGATATTGAGATCATCAATCCAGACCTGGTTATCGCTCATCTTGATAATGCAGACAGCAAATTTTACATGGAATTGACCATTACAAGAGGAAGAGGATATGTAAGTGCTGAGAAGAATGCTCAGGATAATATGGCAGTCGGAGTAATCCCGATTGACTCAATTTATACACCGGTAGAGCGTGTAAATATCCAGATTGAAAATACTCGTGTAGGACAGATTACTGACTACGACAAGCTGACAGTTGAAGTATTTACCAACGGTGCTATTAAGCCGGATGAGGCGATAAGCCTTGCTGCAAAGGTATTATCTGAGCACTTAAGCCTGTTCATCAATCTTTCGGAAAATGCCAAGACCGCAGAGGTTATGGTTGAAAAGGAAGATGATGACAAAGAAAAGGTACTTGAAATGAACATTGATGAATTGGAACTTTCAGTTCGTTCATACAATTGTTTGAAGAGAGCATCAATTAATACGGTGGAAGAATTGATCAGTAAGACACCGGAAGAGATGATGAAGGTTCGTAACCTTGGCCGCAAGTCCTTAGAAGAAGTATTTGCTAAACTTAAGGAATTAGGCTTAGAGTTAAAGAACTCAAATGTTGACGCAGACTGATAACAGTCGATAGTAGTATGTAGTAATAATAAAACAAGGAGGCAAAGGTTATGGCCGGATATAGAAAACTGTCTAGAACAGCATCACAGAGAAAGGCTTTAATCCGTAACCAGGTTACCGCTTTATTATATAATGGCAAGATAGTTACAACTGATGCTAAGGCTAAGGAGATACGCCGTCAGGCAGAACACCTTATCACTCTTGCAGTAAAAGAGAAGGACAACTTCGAAGAAGTAACTGTTAAGGCTAAGGTAGCCCGTAAGGACAAAGATGGCAAGCGTGTAACTGAAGTCAAAGATGGCAAGAAGGTTACAGTTTACGATGAAGTAGACAAGAAGATTAAGAAGGATGCTCCTTCACGTCTTCATGCTAGAAGAGAAATGATCAAGGTTCTGTACCCAGTTAAGTCAGTTCCTGAAAAAGGCGCAGGAAGAAAGCGCAATACAGTTGACGTTGATATGGTTGCTAAGCTCTTTGATGAGATCGCACCAAAGTATGCTACACGTAAGGGTGGATATACAAGAATCGTTAAGATTGGTCAGCGTAAAGGCGACGGCGCTATGGAAGTTCTTATCGAACTCGTATAATTTCGTATAACTTAAGAGATTTTAGTAAATGGCTTTCGGGTTTCCCGAAGGCCATTTAACTTTTGTATAGATTTTCATGAATGTTTTTGATAACATGGTTCCGTGTGTCATTGGACGCAAGTAAAAGCAGGTTTGATGATAAAAGCACAGCGTGTGCGAACGTCAACGCATATCAAATTCTTAGATAGTGGCGGTATCGTTCATGTACAGATATGAACTAATGTAGTGATTTTTTAGTAACCGCACTTTATAAATGCCTGCAGACGGCTCATAATCTATGTGGTTCGCGGCTTTCAATGGTGCAACTGATCAAAAAACTTATACTAATATATGAGGCGAGATATCCGGTGCAGACTTTAAGTTGAATATGATCGTTCTGGTTTAGCATATAAGATCATTCCATGTCTGACTTTTTCACGGTAAATATGTATACCGTACCGGTTCAGCATATAAGGGTTAATATGAAAAACAAAGAAATAATCCAGGTAAATAATGTATCCTACAGCTATCCTGTGGGTGCTGCATTAGATGAGGAATTTGAAACTAAGCCTGCTTCTAAGGCAGAAGAGCAGGATTTAACAGAGATACAAGCAGAGCAGCCGCCTAAGGCACTCGATGATGTCAATCTTGATATCGAAGAGGGACAATTTGTATGCATTTTAGGTAATAATGGTTCCGGAAAATCCACACTGGCAAGGCATCTGAATGCTCTGATAGTACCGGACGAGGGAACTGTGTGGATAGACGGTATGAACAGCCGGGACGATTTTAATCTGTGGAATATCCGGTCCCAGGTAGGAATGGTCTTTCAAAATCCAGATAACCAGATGGTGGCATCCCAGGTAGATGAGGAGGTGGCATTTGGCCCTGAAAATATGGGTATTCCTTCCGAACAGATAGTTAAGGATGTGGCCGATGCACTGGAAGCTGTAGGGATGACCGGTAAGAACAAGGAAAATCCGAGTAATCTCTCGGGTGGACAGAAACAGAGGGTTGCCGTTGCAGGAATATTGGCAATGAAGCCTAAATGCATTGTATTAGATGAGAGCACTGCCATGCTGGATCCTCAGGGACGAGAAGAGATTATGAACACGGTGCTGAGTCTGAACAAGAGCCATAAAATAACGCTCATATGTATCACTCATTACATGGAAGAGGCTGTTAATGCAGATAAAATATTTGTTATGAGCCGCGGCAGGCTTGTGATGCAGGGAACACCAAGAGAGATTTTCTCAAGAACTGACGAATTAAGTCAGGCAGGATTAAAGCTGCCTGTAATCTGTCAATTGGCTGAGGAATTAAGAAAACGTGATCTGGATATTCCCAAGGATATTATTACAGAGGATGAATTATATACCTGTATAATGA
Organism: Bacteroidaceae bacterium; assembly: GCA_963589005.1. GTDB lineage: Bacteria > Bacillota > Clostridia > Lachnospirales > Lachnospiraceae > RGIG5612. The sequence goes on from CAVAJR010000020.1 coordinate 25,704, forward strand.
GAATATCAGAGGCAAAACAAGCAGGCAGACGCAGTTAAGTGGGACGTTAGAAATGAAAATTAATCTGACAAATGTAAATTATTTATATAATCAGGGAACCGTAAATGAAAAGTATGCAGTAAGGGATGTAACATTGTCTATAGACAAAACAGAATTTATTGCTATTGTCGGCAGTACAGGTTCCGGCAAGTCTACCTTGATCCAGCTGCTAAATGGGCTTAAACTTCCTACCTCCGGCGCTATCACATATGACGGCATTAATATAGGAAAAGACAAGAAACAATTAAGAAATATAAGATGCAGGGTCGGAATTGTGTTCCAATATCCGGAATATCAGCTATTTGACGAAAATGTGCTGAAGGATGCGGCATTTGGCCCTCATAATAAGGGCTGCAGCAATGAAGAAGCCCTTGAGAGGGCGAAAAAAGCATTATTGGCAACAGGCATGACCCCAGAGTCCTTTGACAAATCGCCTTTTGATCTGTCAGGCGGTGAAAAAAGAAGAGTTGCAATTGCCGGAGTGATAGCCATGGATCCGGAGATATTGATCATGGATGAACCAACGGCAGGGCTGGATCCTAAGGGCAAATCTGAGATCTTAGATCTTATAAATGAGCTTCATAAAGACCGAAACATGACGGTAATTATGGTTTCACATAATATGGATGAGGTGGCAGAATATGCTGACAGGGTGATCGTTATGCATGAAGGTCAGGTCATGATGGATGGAGATCCCCATGATGTATTTGCAAATGAAGAGATAATTAAGCAGGCAGGTCTTAATCAGCCTCAGGCTGCAGATTTTTGTAAGAGACTGGGAATTGAGGGAAAGATTAAAATCGGTGAAGCTGCCGAGGCTATAGCAGCATGGGTAAATAAATAAATTATGTTCAGAAATATTACATTGGGGCAGTATTATGCTGCCGAATCGCGGATACACAAGCTGGATCCAAGGGTTAAGCTGCTGGGAGTTGTTGTATATATTGCAGCTGAGTTTATCATAAATAATATATGGGGATTAATATTGCTGGCTGCAGTTCTGGCATTGGTAATTAAGGCAACCAATATCCCATTTGGATACATGCTCAAGGGCCTGAGGGCTATGGCTGTACTTATAATACTTGCGGTTGTATTTAATATCTTTTCAGGGACCGGAGAAATCATCTGGCAGTGGTGGATATTAAAATTCAGCATGGAAGGCGTATTAAGGGCTGCATTTTTTGCATTAAGGCTTATTTGTGTTGTACTGGGAACGAGTATACTTACATATACTACAACGCCTACTACTCTGACTGCAGGACTGGAAAAAGTATTCTCACATTTGCAAGTTATTAAATTCCCTGCTCATGAAATTGCAATGATGATGAGTATTGCCCTAAGATTTATACCGATCCTGGCGGAAGAGGTTACCAAGATTACAAATGCACAGCTGGCCAGGGGCGCAGATTTTGAGACAGGGGGCATAATCAAGAAGGCTAAGGGCATGATCCCTATTTTAATCCCGCTGTTTGTTTCTGCATTTAAGAGGGCTTCGGATCTTGCTACTGCCATGGAAGCCAGGTGCTATCATGGAGGAGACGGAAGAACAAGAATGTTTCCGCTTAAATATGATAAGAGGGATAAGATCGCATATATTATAATTGCATTGTTCCTGGCTGGTGTGATCGCAGTAAGAATTCTGATGGATAAGTTTCTGGTATCAGGCAGAATATAATAATTATTCAAACAGTGTATCTTGCATGACAGATAACAATTTCACTCTGGTACATTCAAACAGAGGCGGCATGACCGATCGTCTCTGAACATCTGATAAGAGACAAGAGTAATATGGGTAATATACACCATGAAGAGAATCAAACTGACAATTGCATATGATGGCACAAATTATGTAGGATGGCAGATCCAGAAGAATGGACTGGCTGTTGAACAGGTGATAAATGAACATTTATCCAGGCTGCTCAAGGAGCATATAGTGATAATTGGTGCCAGCAGAACAGATTCCGGCGTACATGCACGGGGCAATGTAGCAATATTTGATACAGATACGCGCATTCCGGCAGAAAAAATAAGTTACGCCCTTAATCAATCCCTACCTGATGATATCAGGATCGTGAGATCGGAAGAGGCTGCGGCTGACTTTCATCCAAGATATGCCAATTGCAGGAAGACCTATCAATATAATATATTAAATTGCAGATATAATGTTCCTACGTTAAGACTTTATAATGATTATGTTTATTATTATCTGGATATAGAGAAGATGCGCAAGGCTTCTGAATATCTGATAGGTGAGCATGATTTTACAGCATTTTCAAGTTCGGGAGGTCAGCAGAAAACCTCTGTAAGAACTATTTACGACATAACGATTACGGCTGATCCCATTGATAGATTGTTATCGTCAGCTGCGTCAGATAATTTGCAAATGCCTGAAGAAAACGACGACGCCAAGTCGCCTGAAGGCATGGCAATGACAATAGACAGCAGAGAACAAAATAACAGAAATTACTGCCCGAAGTTGGTCCATATTGAAGTATCTGGCAACGGATTCTTATACAACATGGTAAGGATCATTGCAGGAACCCTGGAGAAGGTCGGAATGGGAGTATATCCGCCGGAACATGTTAAGGAAATACTGGACAGCTGTGACAGAAGGCTGTCGGCACCAAAGGCCTCAGCCCGGGGGCTTACACTGCTGGGAATTGATTATCTCGACTTGCAAGGGCACTGATAATGTGTTAAAATTTATCCTTGCGGAACCATGATTTTCGGATATGGTCATGCCCGCGCTATGCGGCAGTTGATCTGTTTGTGCGATGGCATAAGACAGAAATTTGCCGGACATCAAGACAACGAAGATATCTCAAAATATAATTTTTACAGTTTATAAATAGAATTTAAGATAGATAGATACACAAAATCCAAGAAGGAGTAACTAATATGAGCTTACAGTTTGAAAAACAAGACGGAAATATGGCTATGCTGACAATCGAAAGATCAGCTGAAGAGCTTGATAAGGCTATTGAGAAGGCATATCACAAGATCAAGAACCAGATTTCAATCCCTGGTTTCAGAAAAGGCAAGGTTCCTCAGAAGATGGTTGAAAAGACCTATGGCGTAGAGATCTTTTTCGAAGATGCAGCGAATTTCCTGATCAATGATTCTTACAAAGAAGAAATTGACGGATGCGAATTAGAAATCGTATCTCAGCCGGATATCAACGTAACTCAGATCGAAAAAGGCAAGCCTTTTATCTACGAGGCATATGTAGCTATTAAGCCAGAAGTAACATTAGGACAGTACAAGGGCCTTGAGTATTACAAGTCAGATGTTTCAGTATCAGAAGAGGATATCGACAAAGAACTTGAACGTACAAGAGAGATGAACAGCCGCCGTGTTCCGGTTGAAGACAGAGCTGCTAAGGAAGGCGATATCGTTAATATCGATTTCGAAGGCTTCTGTGATGGCAAGGCATTTGACGGAGGCAAGGCTGAAGGACATTCACTTACTCTTGGATCAGGCACATTTATCCCGGGATTTGAAGAGCAGATCGTGGGCAAAAACATTGGTGAAGAATTCGATGTTAATGTAACATTCCCTGAAAAATATCAGGCAGAAAATCTTGCAGGCAAGGCAGCAGTATTCAAATGCAAATTAAATGACATTAAGGTTAAGGAACTTCCGGAACTTGATGATGAATTTGCAGCTGAGGTATCAGATTTTGATACACTTGATGAATACAAGGCAGATATCCGCAAGAATATGGAAGCTGAGCAGGCTGAGGCAGCTAAGCGTGCAGCAGAGAACCAGTTGGTAGATGAAGCTATCGCAAATGCAGAGATGGTAATTCCTGGACCAATGGTAGACCTGGAGGTTCAGAACATCGCATACAATTTCCAGAACAGATTGCAGTCACAGGGCATCAGCATGGAACAGTATTTCCAGATTACAGGTATGACAGCTGAGAAGTTCCTGGAAGAGACTAAGCCTACAGCTGAGAAGAATATCAAGTCAAGACTTGTTCTCGAAGCAATTGCGGCAGCAGAGAATCTTGAAGTATCTGATGAAGATCTTGATGCAGAAATCCATAAGATGGCTGAAATGTATCAGATGGAATATGAATCACTTAACAAGATGATCACAGATGAAGAACGCGCCAATATGAAGAAAGATGTTCTTATAACTAAGGCAGCAGACCTGTTATATGACTGCGGAACAGCAGTAGACAAGCCGGAAGAAGAGCCTAAGACAGAGGAAGAGCCTAAGGCAGAATAAGAATAGATATTCCTTAATATTTGCATTGACACATAGCGGATTCAGGAATGAATCCGCTTACGAATATATAACTGTTCCGCAATGTTTATTGCAATGTTGCTATGAACAGCCATACGAATATTAAAAATACAGGAGGTAAATACATGAGTTTAGTTCCTACAGTCATTGAGGAAACCGGTCGTGGGGAGAGAGCCTACGACATATACTCCAGATTATTAAAAGAGAGAATAATTTTTCTCGCAGATGAGGTTAACAGTGTTACAGCAGGATTAGTTGTTGCTCAGCTGTTATTCTTAGAGTCAGAAGACCCGACCAAGGATATACATTTTTATATTAACAGTCCCGGCGGATCTGTAACAGACGGAATGGCCATTTACGATACCATGAAGTATGTAAAATGTGATGTCAGCACCACATGTATAGGAATGGCAGCAAGCATGGGAGCATTTCTGCTTGCAGGCGGAACAAAGGGCAAGAGATTTGCACTTCCAAATGCAGAGATAATGATTCATCAGCCATCAGGCGGTGCCCAGGGTCAGGCGTCAGATATCAAGATCAACGCAGATCATATCCTGAGAATCAGGGATAAGCTGAATAAAATCCTTGCCGAAAATACAGGCAAGGAGCTTGAGCAGATTCAGCGGGATACAGAACGTGATAACTGGCTTACTGCTCAGGAAGCAAAAGAATATGGACTTATTGATGCAGTAATCGAGGATCATAAGGAATAAAAAACTAATGCCACGGCCTGAATAACAGGCGGTGGCATAGTATGTTGAATAGGAATTTTTGAGAATAGTACAGCTGCTTAGGGAGATAGTAAATGGCTGAAAAAAAAGATGTAAAAACAGGAACCAAAATGCCTGCTGACAGAACAGGAAGCAAGAATAAGGGCCCGTATTGTTCATTTTGCCTCAGACCGGCATCAGAAATAGGTGAACAGCTGATTGCAGGACCGGACGGAGTATTTATATGTGCTGACTGCGTAGAAGCGTGTGCAGGTATGTATGGCGGTGTTGTCAATTATCCGGAGATAACGAATAGCTTCGGACCTGAAATAATTGACAGCAGCAATACGGACATTAAGTTAAAGAAACCTAAGGAAATAAAGGAATTCCTGGATGAATACGTTATAGGTCAGGACAAGGCGAAGAAGGTTCTTGCTGTTCAGGTTTATAATCATTACAAACGTGTTCTGTCCGATAAAAAACTGGATGTCGAGCTTCAGAAAAGCAATATTCTTATGCTGGGACCTACGGGCTCGGGCAAGACATATTTGGCTCAGACCCTTGCTAAAATACTCAATGTACCATTTGCGATTGCAGACGCAACGACATTAACTGAAGCCGGATATGTAGGTGAGGATGTTGAAAATATTCTTCTCAAATTGATCCAGGCTGCGGATTATGATATTTCAAAGGCAGAGCATGGAATTATCTATATTGATGAAATCGATAAGATAACCAAAAAAAGTGAAAATGTCTCGATTACAAGAGATGTATCAGGTGAGGGCGTGCAGCAGGCATTGCTGAAGATTCTTGAAGGAACGGACGCATCAGTTCCGCCACAGGGCGGCAGAAAGCATCCTAACCAGGAATTGATACATATAAATACAACCAATATTCTGTTCATATGCGGCGGAGCATTTGCCGGAATAGAGAAGATAATTGAGTCAAGAACAGAACGTAATGGCATGGGATTTGGAGCCGAGTTATATACCGACGCTAATAAGGAAGTAGACAGTCTCTTAGGTGATGTTATGCCGCAGGATTTGATGAAATACGGAATAATACCTGAATTCATCGGACGTGTGCCTGTAATAGTAACACTCGAATCATTGACTCCTGATGATATGGTCCGTATCTTAAAAGAGCCTAAGAATGCACTTATTAAGCAATACCAGGCACTTTTCAGCCTTGACAAGGTTGACCTTCGTTTTGACGATGAGGCAGTTAAGGCTATTGCACGGAAGGCTTATGACAGGAAGATCGGCGCCAGGGGACTTAGAAGTATCCTTGAAGATATCATGATGGACATTATGTTTGAGATTCCGTCAGACAGTTCTATCAAAGAATATGTTGTTACCAAGGAAATGGTTGATAATGTGTGATCATTAGAAAATGGTAAAAATTATGCAGATCAGTTGTGAAATGCTTGAATTCCTGAAACTTATTTTGAGAGTTTGTGCAGCTAATATGCCAATAGGGCAAATGCAGGGCGGCGTTGAAGAGATTTCGCAAATCTGATCTGGAGTGATCAAGATAAAGTAAAAGAGGCAAAATATGAAATTATTGATTTTGGGAGGATTTCTGGGAACCGGTAAAACCAGTGTGCTCATGCCTATTGCCAGAAAAATAGTAGAAGCCGAGGGTGGTGCAGACAAGACACGAGTTGCTATTATTGAAAATGAGATCGGTCAGGTCGGAATTGATACAGCATTTACAGAAGGCGAGGGATTTACTACAACGGAGCTCTTCAATGGCTGTGTATGCTGCACATTGGCTGCAAGTCTTATGGATTCTCTGTGTCAGTTAGAGAAGGATATTAATCCGGACTGGGTAATCCTTGAAACAACAGGTCTTGCAAGACCACATGATATTGCTGAAACTGTAAAGCGATATTATGACGAACAGATGACAACTGTAGTATGCATAACGGTTGATGTTAACCGTTGGAGCAAGATAAAGAGGATTGCCGGAGAACTTCTGACAGAGCAGGTTCAAAATGCTGATTATGTGTTTATCAACAAGGTTGATCTTGCTGATAAGGAAACCGTTGCAGCCGTAAGATCAGAGGTAGAGAGTCTTACAGAAGGCAAGGTATATGAAATCTCTGCATCTGCTGATCCGGAGGGTACCGGCAGAGTATGCATGGAAGTAGTTAAGGAAATTATTGGTCAGGAGTGATAGACATGGAAGAGAAGAAGATCACAGATGAATTAGAAGAGGAGTGCTGCGGACACGAGCATCATCACCATCATGATGATGATGAGTGCTGCGAGCATGGCCACCATCATCACCATCACGACGACGATGAGGAGTGCTGTGGACACGAGCATCATCACCATCACCATGACGATGATGAGTGCTACGAGCATGGCCACCATCATCACCATCACCACGACGACGATGACGAGTGTTGCGGACACGACCACCATCATCACCACCATGATGATGAGTGCTGCGAGCATGATCACGACCATCATCACCATCATGACCATGGTCATAAATATGAGATCTCGGGATTTAAACTGTTTGAAACTCATAATCATGAAGGCGCAACAATCTGTTCCTTTGAGAAGGATGTTAAGTCTGAGGCTGAGCCGGTAATAGAGAAGATGCAGGAATGTATCAATGCTTTAGAAAAATGGCTTGATGATAAGGATGCAATGATCGGACATGTCAAGGGCTATGTTAAGGAAGCCGGCCCGATTACAACTTTTTCAACAGTTGGATATGGTCTGAATGTAGAAAAGCATGACAGCACAACGGTATGCGTCGGATTTGCAAGTATTGTATTCGGACCATCTGAGGAAGAATTAAAAGACAAGGTTGCTGAAATATTTGCAGCTGTATAAGCATATAAGATGGGATATATCCATGCACTCATCAGGTTGGCGGTACGACTGCTGACAAGGATGGATTACTCATAAGCGTATACACAAATATAAGAAGTGTCAGAAAACCGGCGCTTTAATGCATAAAATGTCGAGAAATCGTATACTTAATACAGAGATTACTGTATGCATATACGGATTCTCGACATTTTGTATCATGCGCATAAGGCTTCATGACAATCTATGTTGTGAGTATACATATTTTAGACACCAGTCAACACGCGGTTTCATCAGTTGTATAAATAAAGGTTTGTGATGTTTTTAGACATCAGTTGATCCGCTGCTTACATCAGGAGAATTATCTATAAGCCTTTCAATAAGGTTCCAGATCTCCTCGCGTCCGGATTTTGAAATGGCCGAAAATGGAAGAATGATCGTATCCTTTGGGGCATTCAACCCTTCGCGAATAATCTTAATATTCTTAGATATAGCATTTCGGCTTAATTTATCAGACTTGGTCGCAATTAATATTGGTTTAAAACCGTTATTGACGATCCAATCATACATCATCTTATCGTTGGCCTTAGGCTCATGCCTTATATCAACGAGAAGAAAAACGGCTTTAAGTTGATCGGAGGATTTGAGATATTTTTCAATCATTTTGCCCCATTTTGCCTGAACTTCGAGGGATGCCTTAGCGTACCCGTAGCCGGGAAGATCCACATAATACATGGAATCATTTATGTTGTAGAAATTGATAGTCTGAGTCTTGCCTGGCTGTGAAGAGGTCCTTGCAAGAGACTTACGGTTCATAAGTGCATTGATCAGTGAAGACTTGCCGACGTTTGATTTGCCGGCAAATGCAATCTCCGGAAGAGTGGTTTCAGGAAGCTTGCTGGTCGGACCGCATACTATTTCCAGATTGGCAGATTTAATAATCATAGAATTCTCCATTTTTAATTTGAATTATTCAGAAACAAATACACATTTATAATCATGCATAAACCGCAATAATGAATCATTTGCGATTGAGGTTTTATATCAGTGCTTTTGTCGGTGATGTGTGAAAATACCCTTATAATTACTGTACATGATTATTGCAGCAGAGTTTTAACGATATAACTGTAGATGTCCTCTGAGTATACTCTGAAATTATGACAGACTCGTTTGGCTTCTTCCTCGGAAGGAACAGACAGGTTGATTTCGTAGAGTATAGATTTGCCTTCATTAACTACGCAATGGGCAATGAAATCTCCGCTGGTATGTTTGTAATAATCTGTCTGGGTTCCTACCTCGTTCTTGAGAGCGTATTTGTGTTTTTCAAGGAAATCATTAATATCTTCCAGGGCACCCTTGGGTATCTGATTTTTGAAAAAAGTAAGAGAGGTATATCCGTCGGGGGTAATGGAATAATATGATGTATTTCGCATATTGACCATCTCTACGAATCCGGATTCCACCAATTCAGAAAGGGTTTGCTGAATATTGAAATAATCAGTATAATTCTTTTCGATAAAAAAACTGGACAGCTGTGAATTAGTCAGCTGGCAGTCTAACCTGTTAAGCATATACAGAATCATTAATTTATAGATTGTAGATGAATCAATAGTCATGATTTTCTCCGTTAAGTACAACAAAAATGCTACTAAACATTAACACAATTGATGATTTTTGTAAACGAAGGACATAAGATGATCTTGTGAAAAAGGAGAAGGCCAAATGAAGAAAACGAGCGACATGTCTGACAGATCCTGCAGAGAATTTGTTGAAATATTATCATCCTCGGCACCGGCACCCGGCGGCGGAGGTGCATCGGCTCTTGTGGGGGCAATAGGTACTGCACTATGCAATATGGTGGGTGCATTGACAGTAGGTAAGAAGAAGTATGCAGATGTTGAAGAAGAAATGAATGCTCTTATAGCTGACTGCACTGCATTGCAGGAGAAACTGCTGGATCAGATACAGGCTGATGAGGAGGGCTTTCTGCCCCTTGCCAGGGCATATGCCATTCCCAAGGACGATCCTGACCGAATGTCTGTATTAGAAGATGCAACAATCACGGCATGTAAGGTTCCGATGCATATTATGGAGCTGTGTTGTAAGAGCATAGAACTTATTTCTGTTGCAGCCAAGAAGGGTTCAAGGCTGGCTGTATCTGATGCCGGATGTGCTGCAGCAATTACCAGGGCAGCCCTTCAGGCAGCGTCCCTTAATGTATTTATTAATACAAAATCTCTTAAGGACAGAAAAAAGGCAGAAGAGCTTAACAACAGCTGCATAAACATGCTTAATGAATATTCGAAAAAGGCAGATGATATTTTCGAGGCAGTAAAAGAAGGGTTTTTTGAGTGAGGTAAAAATGGCAAAGTTATTATTAGGCAAAGAAGTTACATCGTCGATAAATGAACAGCTGAAGATACGAACTGAGAATTTAAAAAGGAAAAATATCATACCCAAGCTGGCAATAGTAAGATGCGGTGAGAAACCCTCAGATATTGCATATGAAAAGGGTGCGATAAATAGAGCAGGGCTGATCGGGGTTGATATTAAGCAGTTCGTTTTGTCTGAGGATATAAAAAAGGAAGAACTGCTTGCGGTTATTGATGAAATAAATCAGGATGATTCTATTCATGGATGCTTATTGTTAAGACCACTCCCTAAACATCTTAAGGCATATCAGGATGAAATATGCAACCACTTATTGCCGCAGAAGGATGTTGACTGTATGACAGATCTGTCAAATGCAGGCGTATTTATGGACAAGAAGCTGGGATTTGAGCCCTGTACAGCCAGAGCTTGTATTGAAATATTAGATTATTACGGCATTGATTGTACAGGCAAGAATGCAGCAGTTATAGGACGCAGTCTGGTGATCGGAAGACCTGTGGCTATGATGCTGATGAATAAGAATGCAACCGTTACCATCTGCCATACAAAGACTGAAAATATAGCAAAAATCACTCAAAATGCCGATATTATCATCACCTGTGCCGGGGTATTAGGCAGTTTGACACGGGAATTTGTAAGACCCGGACAGATAATCATAGATGTATCTGTTAATTGGGATGAGAATAAGCTTAATTCCAAGGGAACCAAGGGCGCTATGGCAGGCGATGCGATATTTGAAGAGGTTGAACCGATAGTAGAGGCGATCACCCCTGTTCCCGGGGGAGTCGGTGCCGTTACTACATCTGTACTTATCAGTCATGTTGTAGAGGCTGCAGAAAGAAATACAGCGCAATAGATACAAACAGCAATTATTATTTTTGTTGACTTTTCATGACACGTGTGTGTATAATCACGGGCGAAGAAATCTGTATATTATCATTTCGATAATTTATTCCATGATTGTTTGTGTTGATTAACTAATTGCAGGGTATAGAGGTTTATACGAGGGTTTATGAGAGAAAAATTAAATTCGCTCCCATTAGCAGAGCTTAGGGGAATTGCTAAAATAAACGGTCTTAAGGGAGTTTCAGGTCTGAAAAAAGCAGAACTGGTTGACCGTCTGATGGTAATGGCTGAAGAAAAGAAGAGAAATGAAGAAATAGCAGCCAGAGCAGTAAGCAAGGCACAAGGGGAAGTAAAAAAAGAAACAGTAGCTAAAAATGGCGAAGGAAAATCCCCAAATGGCGCGGCATCATCTAAAGTAAGCGGTTCCGCAAGGAAAGCTCCGGCATTAAAGAAAAATGCTGATACATCAAGAAAAAATGAAGCATCCAGAAAAGGCGCTGAGGGTGCGGAGAATAATAAAAATGTAGCAGCTGCAGCACCGGTTGCCAAAGAAAAGGTTCAGACATCTTCCGAGGGCAAATCAAGACCGGAAACATCAGCTGAAAAAAACACCCAGAGCAAGACATCATCGAGGGCAAAATCCAAAGTTCCTGCAAGACAGGCTGCAGTATCGAGCAGAAAAAATGCTGATACAGCAGCAAATGCAATTGAAAATAAACCGGACAATCAGTTAAAGCCGGAAACCAAAACAGAAGCTGTTGCATTGGCTGATGAAATAAGAGAGATTGAATCAGCAGAAAAAACAGAAGAAGAGTTAATAGAGAAGGCACTAAGGGAAGCCAGAGAAGAAGAAACAAGACTTGATTCGGGAATAGTAGCACATGGAATTCTTGAGGTTTTAAGCGACGGATATGGATTTATCAGAAGTGATAACTATCTGCCGGGAGACAGTGACGTATACGTGTCACCATCGCAGATCAAGAAGTTCTCGTTGAGAACAGGCGATATGCTGATGGGTAAGGTACGGATCAAGACTCAGAATGAAAAGTTCGGAGCATTGTTAAGACTTGACAGAGTTAATGGTGTTCTTCCTATAGAGGTAGAAAAAAGAAGAAATTTTGAAGATCTTACACCTATTTTCCCTAATGAGAGGTTAAGACTTGAACAGACAGGCGAAAGAAATATCGCCATGAGAGTGTTTGACCTGATATCGCCTATCGGAAAAGGGCAGAGAGGTATGATAGTATCACCTCCTAAGGCTGGCAAGACAACCTTGCTGAAGGGTGTAGCCCATTCTATTCAGAAAAATAATCCGGAAGTACATATATTGATCTTGCTTATTGATGAACGCCCGGAAGAGGTTACGGATATCAGGGAAAGCATAGTAGGTGATAATGTTGAGGTTATCTATTCTACATTCGATGAGCTTCCGGAGCATCATAAGAGAGTGTCGGAGATGGTGATCGAAAGAGCCAAGAGACTGGTAGAGATGGGCCGTGATGTTGTAATACTTCTTGACAGTATTACAAGGCTTGCGAGAGCCTATAATCTGCTTGTTCCTCCAAGCGGACGTACATTGTCAGGCGGTCTGGATCCTGCAGCGCTTCATATGCCTAAGAGATTTTTCGGTGCAGCGAGAAATATCCGTGAGGGAGGAAGCCTTACGATACTCGCCACCGCACTTGTGGATACAGGCAGCAAAATGGATGATGTTGTATATGAAGAATTCAAGGGAACCGGCAACATGGAACTTATCCTTGACCGAAAATTGCAGGAAAAGAGAGTATTCCCGGCAATTGATATTGCTAAGTCAGGAACCAGAAGAGACGACCTCTTGTTAAGGCCGGATGAGCAGGAAGCCGCATATATCATTCATAAGGCAACAGGCGGGCTTAAGGCTGAAGAGGCAACAGAAAAGATATTGGATCTGTTTGTAAGAACAAGAACAAATAACGAATTTATAGAAAAGATAAGGATCAATAAATACGTTTAATACTTGATAGTCAAGGACATTTGTGATAAGCTGAAACAGCGTGTCTGGGCACCCTGATAGTTGGGTACCCGATAATATAATAATTTCGAAGAGTTAAAAGTTTTTCGATTCAAAATGAGGTGAAAAAATGAGAGAAAGTGTACAGCCAACATATTATGAGGCAACAGTTACATGCAACTGCGGTAACGTATTTACAGTAGGATCTACCAAGCCGGAGATCCACGTAGAAATTTGTTCAAAATGTCATTCATTCTTCACAGGCCAGCAGAAAGCTTCCAAGGCTCGCGGTCGTGTTGAAATGTTTAACAGAAAATATGGTGTTACAGAGAAGTAGCAAACTGTATATGAGGCTGGACGTTGTTCAGCCTGTTTTTTTAGTGCAAGGGTGAAAGTGCCCTTGCATTTTCCGTTGTATATGTAAAGTAATGGGAAATATACCCTTGTACGACAGGGAGATTTGACGGTATCGCGATAAAGGCTATAGATATGCTGCCTGCAGGCGGCACATAGGTTCATATAAGGAGATTAAGAATGAGATCATGTAATATGGGCGGTCAGGCTGTGATCGAGGGCGTAATGATGCGCTACAGAAATAATGTAGCTGTATCTGTAAGAAAGCCTGATGGCAGCATAAGAGTAGGATGTATGAAATACGCAAGTATGGCCTCGAAGCACCCATTTTTAAAATGGCCATTAGTCAGAGGCGTTGTATCATTTGTGGATTCACTTGTACTGGGCATTAAGACACTTATGTATTCAGCCAGTATATTTGAAGAAGAGGTAGATGAAAAGGACAAAACCGAAGAGAAAAGGTCTGAGATCGTCTCGGAGTCAATGGAGAAGAAGGAAACCTCCAAGGGGGAGGCTGCCCTTATGACAGGTACAGTTGTATTCTCCCTGGCACTCTCGATAGTTTTATTTGTTTTGCTTCCGTATCTGGTTTCATCATGGATCACCAAGGTATCGGATTCAACAGTATTGCTTGCGGTAGTAGAGGGCATTATAAAGGTCGGCATATTTATAGGATATCTTGCAGTTATTTCATTGATGCCTGACATAAGGCGAACTTATATGTATCACGGATCAGAGCATAAGTGCATCAACTGTATAGAATCAGGACTTGATCTGACAGTAGATAATGTTATGAGATCCTCTAAGGAGCATCGCCGCTGCGGAACCAGCTTCTTGTTCTTCGTTGTACTTATAAGTATTATATTCTGTATGTTTATAAGAGTTAAGACATGGTGGCTGAGACTTGTTATAAGACTTCTTATCATCCCGCTTGTGGCAGGCGTATCATATGAATTCATACAGTGGGCAGGAAATACCGATAAGAAGATAGCGTATTATCTCAGTAAGCCGGGACTGTGGATGCAGGCACTTACAACCAAGGAGCCGACAGCAGACATGGTTGAGGTTGCTATCCAGTCAGTAGAGCATGTATTTAACTGGAGAAAATATCTTGAGGATATGAGAAAAGATCCGCATTGGAATGATAAGAAGGCTTGTAAGAGCCGCAAATCCTGCGGCAAGGATCCGTATGACGTTGAAAACCCTACATGATCTGAATAAAGGCTGCAGAGTGTCGGCTTGCAAATAGCAGGAACGCAGCCATCTAAAACCACAGGCTAAGAAGAATTTGACACAACAGCCGCTTAAGGCTTCTATATAAAGGACAGGAAAAATAAATGACCTTAGAAGAATTATATAAACAGGGAACAGAAACACTTAAGAAGGCGGGCATAGAAAATCCATCTGTGGATGCCTTCTATTTATTAGAATATGCAGCAGGAATTGATAAGAAAAAGTATCTGCTGTTCAAGGAACAGAAAGTAAGCGAACTGAATATTAAGCAGTATACAGAGCTGATAGAGCGCAGAACCACAAGGATCCCGTATCAGTATATAACAGGAAGAGCGGATTTTGCAGGGCTTACATTCGAGGCTAATGAGCATGTGCTCATTCCGAGACTGGACACAGAGATATTGTTCGAGCAGGCATTAAGAAAGCTGAAACACAGGGCATATGTGCTGGATCTATGCACAGGTTCCGGAGCACTGGGAATTGCATTGAAGAGATACAGACCGGACATACATATGGTCATGAGCGATATATCAGTAGAGGCATTAGATGTTGCAAATGCAAATATCCGTCATAATCATATGAATGTGGCAGAAAAGACTGGTCAGTCCAATGATCCGGACGATCTTATATATGGATATGACCTATTCTATAACATAAGGCTGATACAGAGCGACCTTTTTGATAATATGGCAGCAGAACAAGCACAGGCTTCAGAGGATAAGACGCTTACCGGAAGATTTGATGTTATTGTATCCAATCCGCCATATGTAACAGAGGGTGAATATGAGGAACTGATGCCGGAGGTTAAAAATCACGAGCCTAAGCTGGCACTTACGGCCGGTATAGACGGGCTTGATATGTATCGAAGAATAGCAGCTGATGCACCGAAATTTCTTACAGATGAGGGCATCTTGCTCTTAGAGATAGGATGCAGTCAGGCTGAGGCAGTGTCAGAGCTGCTTAAGGATAATGGCTTTAAGAATATTACTGTTGTTAAGGATCTGGCAGAACTGGACAGAGTAATCATATGCAATAAGTGACGGCATGATGCAGGAAATTGATGTATGCCGAATGGCGATAAATATACGCCATTTGTACATCAGATGGCGTACATTAGATGTTTAATGTCGAACAAAGTATCATAATAACAACATAAAAGCCAGGGAGAAAAAATGTTTGATAAATTAGAATCAATAGAAAAAAGATATGTTGAGGTGCTTGAAGAACTCTCAAGCCCTGATGTAGCAAATGATCAGAACCATTTCAAGAAGCTCATGAAGGAGCAGAGTGATCTGGCACCGATTGTTGAAAGCTACAGAAAATATAAAGCAGCCAAGCAGACCATAGATGACAGTCTCGAGATCCTCGAAACAGAAAATGATGATGAGATGAGAGAGCTGGCCAAGGAAGAATTGGCAGAGGCTAAGAAGGATTTGGAAGAGATAGAGGAGGTTCTTAAGATACAGCTTCTTCCGAAGGACGAAAATGACGATAAGAACGTTGTAATGGAGATAAGAGCCGGAGCAGGCGGAGATGAAGCTGCATTATTTGCGGCAGAATTGTACAGAATGTATTGCAGATTTGCCGAGCTTAACGGATGGAAAACAGAACTTGTGTCATTTAATGAAATGGGACTGGGCGGCATGAAGGAAGTTGTATTCATGATCAACGGTCAGGGCGCATATTCCAAGCTTAAGTATGAGAGCGGCGTTCACCGCGTGCAGCGAGTTCCGGTAACAGAGTCTGGCGGACGTATCCATACATCAACTGCGACAGTTGCGGTAATGCCGGAAGCAGAGGACGTTGATGTTCATATTGACATGAATGACTGCAAGTTCGATGTGTTCAGAGCCTCAGGAAATGGCGGTCAGTGTGTTAATACAACCGACTCTGCTGTACGCCTTACACATATTCCGACAGGTATCGTAATCTCATGTCAGGATGAAAAATCACAGCTTAAGAACAAGGACAAGGCCCTTAAGGTATTGAAGTCCAGATTGTACGACCTGGAGCTTCAGAAAAAACAGGCAGCAGAAGCAGCCGAGAGAAAGAGCCAGGTAGGCACAGGTGACAGGTCCGAGAAGATCAAGACATATAACTTCCCGGAGAATCGTGTTACAGATCACAGGATCAAATTTACGACATACAGGCTGGCAAATATACTGGACGGAGATCTTTTTGAGCTGATAGATAACTGTATTGCGGCAGATCAGGCAGCTAAGCTGTCAGCACAGTCAGAGTCGTAATGACTGCACGTTTCTATGACGTCAACTGTTAGCGTGCCGTAAACCTCGGCGTGCAGCCACTGCTCGCAATCCTCGTTCAGCAGGGAACTGAGCCGTTCCGGCACGCCGGCAGATCCTATACAGCATTCAAAATAATACGGAGTAAAATTATGAGCAATATAAAAGATATTAATCTAGCCCCGAGCGGACATCAGAAGATTGAATGGGTCAGAAGGAACTGTCCATTGTTAAGATCTATGATGGAGGAATATAGCAAGACTCAGCCACTTAAAGGTATAAGAGTTGCATTGTCTGTGCATCTTGAAGCTAAGACAGCACTTCTGTGTCTTACACTGAAGGCAGCAGGTGCCGAGATGTTCGTAACAGGATCCAATCCGCTGTCGACCCAGGATGATGTGGCAGCCGCACTTGTAGAGGAAGGACTGGAAGTATTTGCATGGCACGGATGTACAGATGAAGAATATTATGACAATATAAGAGCAGTTCTTGAAAATAATTGTCAGATAATAGTTGATGACGGCGGAGATCTGGTACATATGCTTCATAACGAGATGCCGGATAAGATCCAATATGTTATCGGCGGCTGTGAAGAGACGACCACCGGCATTAACAGATTAAGAGCCATGGATAAGATGGGAACACTCAAGTTCCCTATGGTTATGGTAAATGATGCACAATGCAAGCATTTCTTCGATAACAGATATGGCACCGGGCAGTCGGTATTTGACGGCATTAACAGAACAACTAATCTTATCGTGGCAGGCAAGGTGGTCGTAGTAGCAGGTTATGGCTGGTGCGGCAAGGGAACTGCCATGAGAGCTAAGGGCCTGGGTGCACGAGTAATTGTTACGGAGATCGATCCGGTTAAGGCTATTGAAGCTGTGATGGATGGATTCGATGTTATGCCTATGACAGAGGCAGCCAGAGTGGGCGATCTCTTCATAACCGTAACCGGATGCAGTAAGGTCATATCAGAGAAAGCATTTGCCGTAATGAAGGATGGCGCTATAATGTGTAACGCAGGGCATTTTGATGTTGAGGTTGACATGGCACTTCTACGCAAAATTGCCATTTCTTCCAAGGAAATGCGTAAGAATATAATGGGTTATGAGATGCCTGACGGCAGGTGGCTGCATGTGATCGGTGAGGGAAGGCTGGTCAATCTGGCAGCAGGAGACGGACATCCGGCAGAAATCATGGATATGAGTTTTGCTATTCAATTTATGTCTGTAAAATATCTTGTAGAGCATGAGGGAAGTTTAAGTGAGAGACTTATCAAGGTTCCGGACGAGATAGACAGTCTGGTAGCTCACAGAAAACTGGCTATGTTAGGCAAAAAAATAGATGTACTCACAGATGAGCAGAAGGAGTATCTTGCAGCAGAGTAGGTAATTAGTGATTAATATATACCGGAGGGAAAATAATGAACGCAATTATTACTGTAGTAGGTAAGGACAGAGTAGGCATTATAGCTGCAATATGTGTTAAGCTGGCAGAATATAATGTAAATGTTCTGGATATTTCACAGACGATCCTGCAGAACAGCTTCACCATGGTAATGGCAGTTGATATCGAGAAGATCGAAGTGCCGTTTTCAGCGGTTGCCGATGCATTAGATAAGCTGGGTAAGGAGATGGGACTCAGTATCCATATCCAGAGAGAAGAAATATTTGATGCAATGCACACTATCTAAATTGTGCAGGAGACGTGACCACGGATATATCACTATGGACGTAGGGTATTGCCGGGTCAGGTGCTTTTTATGTAAATGTGGATGCTATATGCAATCGTAATAAATGAAAGGTATAGAACATGATCAATCAAAAAGATATACTTTCAACTATTCAGATGATCGAACAGCAGCATCTGGATATCAGAACTGTAACTATGGGTATCTCCCTCTTAAGCTGCTGCGATGAAGATATCAATAAGACATGTGCAAATGTATATGACAAGATCTGCAGATATGCTCAAAGGCTGGTTCCGGTATGCCAAGATATAGAACTTGAACTGGGAATCCCGATCGTTAATAAGAGAATATCTGTAACACCTATGGCAATGATAGGTGCTGCATGCAAGAGTACAGATTATACACCGCTTGCTATCGCACTGGATAGAGCAGCGAAAAATTGCGGTGTAAATTTCATTGGCGGATTTTCTGCTCTTGTCCAGAAGGGCATGACAGATGCAGATATTAATCTGATCAAGTCGATTCCGGAGGCACTGTCTCAGACGGACATGGTATGCTCATCCGTTAATGTAGGCTCTACCAAGGCTGGAATTAACATGGATGCAGTAGCATTGATGGGAAGGATTGTTAAGGAGACAGCCGAGATTACCAAGGATAGAAATGGCATCGGATGTGCTAAACTTGTTATCTTTTGCAATGCAGTTGAGGATAATCCATTCATGGCAGGAGCATTCCATGGAACAGGTGAGCCGGAGCGTGTTATTAATGTAGGTGTATCAGGACCGGGTGTTGTCCATACTGCTCTTAAGGACATTAAAGGGGCTCCTCTTGATGTTGTAGCTGAAACTATCAAGAAGACAGCATTCAGGGTTACCAGAGTAGGACAGTTAGTTGCTCAGGAGGCTTCTAAGCGTCTGGATACACCATTTGGAATCGTAGATCTGTCGCTGGCTCCGACACCTGCTGTAGGAGATTCTGTTGCAAGAATTCTGGAAGAGATGGGACTTGAGGTCTGCGGAACTCATGGAACAACGGCAGCATTGGCTATGCTTAATGATGCTGTCAAGAAGGGCGGAATCATGGCCTCTTCTTCAGTTGGCGGTCTGTCAGGTGCATTTATTCCGGTATCAGAGGATGAGGGTATGATAGCAGCTGCAAGATGCGGAACCTTATGCATCGATAAGCTGGAAGCCATGACCTGTGTATGTTCAGTGGGACTTGATATGATAGCAGTTCCGGGCGATACACCGGCGGAAACTATTTCTGCAATAATTGCAGATGAGGCAGCCATCGGTATGATCAATAACAAGACAACAGCGGTTCGTCTTCTTCCAACACCTGGCACGAAGGTTGGAGATACCATTGAGATGGGCGGATTGTTGGGGGACGCTCCTGTTATGGAGGTTCATAAGGAATCAAGTCACGACTTCATAGCAAGAGGCGGACGTATTCCGGCACCGATTCATAGTTTGAGAAATTAAG
Source organism: Bacteroidaceae bacterium (assembly GCA_963589005.1). Classification (GTDB taxonomy): domain Bacteria; phylum Bacillota; class Clostridia; order Lachnospirales; family Lachnospiraceae; genus RGIG5612. The sequence continues at coordinate 45,761 of CAVAJR010000020.1, forward strand.
ATTAGATAAAATGATAAAAACAACAACGTCTTCCGTAAAAAAAATGGAAGGCGTTGTTGTTTTTTTGCAAGAATTTTTGAAATTGGATTTTAGATAAATAACCGGTGAGACTGTGAACGGTCATATTTTTATTGACATACCTAGTATATCAAGGTATTCTTTGCATAGATGAACGAGGTATGGAGGGGAAACGATGCCAAAGAATAATAATTT
>CAVAJR010000021.1:0-34204 GCA_963589005.1 Bacteroidaceae bacterium
CATATTAGAATTGCGAACATAAATAATATGTGCCGTGAACCTCGGCGTGCAGCCCACGTTCGAAAACGCCTTCGGTGATTGTTCTCTCACAGGGAGCTGCGCCATCCCGGCACATATATTTGTAATTTTGAATGTGCCGGGAATCTTCAATTAAACAATGGGGAGTATACAAAATGGAACGAAACAGACTGTATTATCAGGATCCTTATATTCGGGAGTTTGATTCCGAAGTCATAGAGATGCAAGAGGAGAACGGCAGATATTTGGCCGTTCTTGCTGAGAGCGCATTTTATCCTGAGGGTGGCGGTCAGCCGGCTGATCATGGAGTGTTGATCATAACGGGGGAGCAAAGAAATCTGGCTGAGTTTGATGCAGGTAGCATAAAGTCTGAGAGTACTGTCACTGTGTGTGGAAATTCCTCCGGCTGCAATAGCAAATTGTCGTGTGATCGTATCAAACAGGACAAATCGTTAGATGATGAATTAAAAATCGACAAGTCAGAAATTAATGGAGCAGTCGATGCAGAATATTTCGGGATAGAGAAAAAGAAAAATCAGAATTCTAAAATCATAAAAGTCACCGATGTGCAGGAAATCAATGACAAGGTTTGGCATACGATATCTGAACCATTACCTGTCGGAACGATGGTACACGGCAGAATCGATTGGAAAAGGAGATTCGATCACATGCAGCAGCACTCCGGTGAGCATATTGTCAGCGGAATGATCTGCAGGAGATTTAACTGCGATAATGTGGGATTTCATCTGGGCGAGGATACAGTAACAATTGATTACAATGCGCAGATCACATATGAGCAGATATGCGAAATAGAGCAGGCTGCTAATCAATATATCTGGGAGGACCATGAATTCGTTGAACTCTGGCCGACAGCCGATGAACTGGCAGACATTGATTACAGAAGTAAGAAAGAGCTAAACGGTACAGTCAGGATTACATCATTTCCGGGGGCAGATACATGCGCGTGCTGCGGCACTCATGTAAGGAGAAGTGGCGAGGTGGGTCTCGTCAAATTTATTTCCGCCAAGCCTTTCCATGACGGAACCAGACTAGAACTATATTGCGGCAAGCGTGCAATGGATTTTCTCGCAATGAATTATGATTCTAATAAAGAGGTTGCAGTGCTTCTCAGCACAAAGGAAGAGAAAACGTCGCAGCTTGTTAAGAAGCTTATTGAGGAGAAACTGCAGCTGAAAAGCAATATGACAGCTCTTGAAGAGCGTTATCTTAAGCTGCGTGCGGACAGCGTCATTAGCCAGTCTGATGTACTTATTTTCGATGACTGTTTAAATTCGGAGCAGGGACGCATCCTGGCTGATATGATCTCGGATAACTGCCAGGGGATTACAGCTGTTATGACCGGCACGGATGGCGCATATAGATATTCAATAATCAACAAGAACGCTGATATCACAGCATTTGTCAAGTCAATGAATGCAGCCTTAGGCGGACGCGGCGGCGGAAGGAATGGATTTGCCCAGGGGTCGCTAAGTGCCGGTAGAAAACAGATAGAAGAGTTTTTTAAGCAGTTTGAAAGCAGATAATGTCAATTAGAGATTCTCCTTATTTCGCAGAAATGCGGCTTCTTCCTGAGCCCAAGAGTAGTCACCCATATAGATTCCATGGAAGGTTACATCCTCGCCGGCGAGATATTGGTAGTAGTCACAATCAAATCTGTTAGGGTCAACCCGGTTCTCGCCGTAACGAGATTCAAGAATATCTATTAGCCCATAAGAATTCAACGTTTTACGCAGTCGGCTGAGTATCATACGAATATAATTTTTAGCCGATGTTTCTGGGGCTTCTTCAAGCAATTCATATGAGATTTTGCTGATTCCAACCCAGCTGCCTCTGTGATGTACGAGAAGGGCCAGAAGCTCCTTAGCACGTTTGCTGGCGAATGAAACTGGCACGTCATGCACGAATACCTCGAATTCAGAAAAGCAGCGAATGAATGGTCTTGTGTTTATTGATTTCTTACCAGCTTTATAGGTGCATACCCTCTGCAGAGCCCTTTTTATCTGTTCTGGATCATATGGCTTCAGAATATAATCAACGGCCTCAATGCGCCATGCCTCAAGGGAATATTGCGGATATGCAGTGATAAATATTATTTCTGGAGAATCGACATATGTCTCCAGTAATGCATTCGCAATGTTTATGCCAGAGATGATAGGCATCTCAATATCTAAAAAAACGACGTCAACCAGATTAGAGGTAAGAAACTCCATGGCCTTGCCTGACGAGGTAAAGGTCGTTAGCTGAATATCTTCATTTAGGTTTAATTCATCAATAATAGAGGAGAGCATCTCTACGGATGCGATCTCATCATCAACTATTGCCATTTTCATTTAAATATTTCCCTTCTGCAAAAATTATTTCTACATTGGTGCCTTGTTCTGCACCTGGATGTATTTCGATTGTTGCACCAAGAATAGTATGCAAACGCTCCTGTATGTTGTTCAGGCTCCTAATATGTGCGGTCTCTGGATTAAACGGAGCACCTGTATCATTACTTACAAGAATATGGATAAAGGAAGCATCCTTCCATGTTTTTAAAAGTATGGTTCCGCCAGTCAGGCTATTGCGAGCACCGTATTTGACAGCATTTTCGACTATTGGTTGAACTGTAAGGGGTGGAATATCAAAATCTTTATATTCAATGTCGGTCTCGTAATTAAGCATTTCTTTAAAGCGTGCCATCTGTATATACATGAAATTATCAATATGTTCCAATTCCTTCGAAAATGGAATCGTATCTGTGTAATTCATAAAGTCAATATTGTGACGCAAATAATTCGAAAACCGTACAATTAACTTTGAAGCTTGATCAGGGTTAGTCTTGCAGAGATTTTGAATTGTAAGAAGCGTGTTGTATAAAAAGTGCGGTTGAATCTGGCTAGCTAGATAGGCACTCTGCGTTTTTGCAATGAGTTTCTCAGTTTTAAGTAGCTCTTCAACTTTGGCAAGCTGGAATTGCTTGTATTTGCTATACTTATAGAAACAGTATACAAGGTAGATTCCTATTGTACCTGGTAGTATGTAGAATAGGTCAGACCATATCATTATATTCCATTGCATTATATTAATTACCAATGCACATATTATCAGCAGCAATAAGCAGGAGAGCAGGATATTGCACTCCTTATAGTGTATGATAGTTTTATAGATCGTATATATCCAGATGGCAATACCTGTTATGCAGAAAATAAAACCCAGTATGTATAATATGCTTACAGCAATGAAGCACTCGGCAATTATCAGAAATATCCAGGAAATACCGGTAAACATAATCTCAATTTTACATATCTGCTTAAGTTTATTAGAACGATGTTCCAGGAAGAATATCCTGTAGGTCATGCATAGAAGAAACATTTCCAAGGTTAATACAATAGGATAGATGCTGCTCATTGGGAGAAAGGTCGTAAGTTTGTCATCGACTCCGAGCGTCCAGCATATATTGAAAATATATGTAATGGTCAGCATGAATCCAAATCCAAATATTGGTTGGATCTTCTTATCTGCAGATGAAGAAAAAAAGATTAGGAACATAGCAAAGACTACAAAAAATATTGCAATCAATATAAGCGAGAAGTTTTTGAATGTATCGCTGATGGTCATCGGCGTGCGCACATATCCAAACATAGGAACAACATTAAGTCCATGAACTCCCCCAGTTATTTCAATCGCTATTTCTACCGTACCAACGGCATTCACAGTGTACAATTGATGCGAATTAGGCGTAGGTAACATTTTATGCTGAGCTTTGCCATTTATGAAGATGTTATAATCGGCGGAGAGATTGAAAAAATAAATACAAATATTGTTCTCACCTCTGTCAGGAACGTTGTTGATTACTGTTAGGTATGTTCCTCTGCCAGACGAGGATGTGCTGCCGAACTTATTGAAAGTGAAGTTACAAGGAATCTTGAGTAAAACTGGAACTGTTTCAGATGTACGAGAACTGTCACCAGAGTAGAGAAATTCATCAGGATAATATTCCCAGACACCGGAGAGATCTATGGTAAATAGTTGCTCTGGATTATCTGGGATGCTAAATGAAGTCTCACTCTTATCGGCAATTGATAAAAGATAGGCATTCTGTATGACGGCAAAAAGCAATATGCAGCAAATACATATTGTCAGAATGGCAGTGATAATTATAACCTTGGTTGTCAGAGATTTTTTCGATATCATTAGGTTCTCCTTAAAGGATGGCATCTTGTATTACCTTTATACAATAGAATGAAAAGAGTGACAATACCGCACAATATAAAAACTCATGGGCAGATATCACCCATTATGATATGAAAAATATTTAATACTTGATTGAAGTTGCGGTTTTGTCACACTTTGTCTCTTATAATAGAGATGTAATGAAAGGGGGCATTTGAGGTTGGTTCTATCAAATGTTCAAAAAACAAAGGAGGAGACTATGAAAAAAGTTTTAGCAGTTTTATTATCAGCTGTGATGGTATTGTCAATGGCATTTATCAGCATGGCAGGAGAAGCACAGGAAAACTATACTCAGTCGAAGGCATTTTCTGGAGAGATGAGTTTTGGAAATGTTTCCGCAGTTGCTTATACTAATGACGACTACTCTGAGTTCTATCTGACATTTAGCGCATTTGACTCTGATCAGGTTCTGGAAGGAACAATTGAGGATGGCGTTGTAACAGTTACTTATGATGCAACAGGCTTTTTTACAGGAGATGCTCAGGCACTGTGGGATAGTGCGATGGCAGATGAGACACCATGGGGACCTATAGGCTCAGAAATTGTTGAAGATGTTGAGACTGAAGAAACAACAGAGGCCAAAGAGTTTGTTTCACCAGGCAACAGAAATGATGTTCTGGCAGTGACATCACCGGCAGCAGAGAAGGTTGACAAGAATACACAGACCAGATTGATCGTTACCACTGATGCAGAAGTTGATGACATGAATAGTTTTCTGATGATGCTCTTATGGGCAAATGATTTGGATATCGATGGAATTATTTATTCTTCATCATTTGTCCATTTTAATGGTGATGGACAAGGTACAACACAGGGCGAGATAAATACTCATGTCAAGAATGAGGCCCAGACAACATTTAACGAGGATCCTCTGACACAGACGGAATTTAGACCAATGGATCTGGATTGGTTTGAAGAGGTAATTACAGAGGATTATGCTGCAGATTATGAATACTTAATTCAGAACGATCCTAATTATCCTACGCCGGAGGAATTATTAGATGTAGTTCGTGTTGGTAATATTGAATTCGAAGGCGATGTGAGATTTGATACAGAGGGTTCGGATCTTATCAAGGAATGCATACTTGATGACGATGAGAGAACGCTTTATATTTCTAACTGGGGTGGCCCTAATACTTTGGTAAGAGCATTGCTTTCAATAGCGGAGGACTACCAGGACACTGATGAATGGGCAGAGATCCAGACTAAGGTTGTCAACAAAATCAGAGTTCTCGGAACACATCAGGATTATAGCTGGGGTGATAATAATATCGAAGAACTGTATCCTGGCATTATTCAGATAGGAGGATCGGGCTTATCTCTCGGATATTTCCGTACATTTGAAGGACCTATCCAGTTACGTGATTATTTCAAGGCTCCATGGCTTACGGCTAATCTGAAATTTGACCATGGCAAGATCATGGAACACATGTATCTTATGGGTGATGGTCAGACACTTGAAGGAGAAGAAGATGTATATCAGTATGGCTGGGTTACATATATCGACTGGGGTACAGATGTTAATTTGGTTGGTATGCCTAGATATGATTTCGAGCAGTATGATTGGCTGGCAGTAACTGACGCTCCTGGCTGGATTATTTTTACTCCAGTAGGTCTCAGAGGACTTGAAGATGGAAACCTGGGCAGTTGGGCAGGCAGAATTAGGGTAAATGGAGAAGCTCAGAATAAAGCGGGTTCTTATGATGAATATAATTACTACGAAGGTAAGATATCATCAAGTTTCAGCGCTGTTCGCTTCCAGGAGGATCTGATGCAGGATTGGGCAGCAAGAGCGGAATGGACAGTAAATAGCTATGAAAACTGTAACCACGCTCCTGTGGTAAGTGCGCAGGCACTTGACATTTATGCAGATGCTGGAGATATAGTTAATTTAGATGGTATTGTATCTGACCCTGATGGTGATGAATTAAGCACCAAATGGTGGGTGTATGAAGAAGCCAGTGAATATTCTGGAGAATGCACAGGACTAGAAGTATGGAATGAGAATGCTGTATCTACAAAATTTACGGTACCTACTGATGCAAAACATGGTGATTATTTTACAATCGTTCTTGAAGTTCAGGATGATGCAGAAAAGGCAATGACACGTTACGCAGAAGTTTTAGTTCACATTGAAGCAGTAGAAAGAGAAAATCCATTTAGCGATTTAAGCGAGACAGAGACATATTATAGCAATGTTCTGGATTGCTACGAAGCAGGTCTTTTAACAGTTGGCGAGGATGGATTGTTCAATCCTGAAGGAACTGTATCTTATGGGGAAGCACTTGATCTTATTAATGCTCAGGCTGGCAGTGATGTAGCAATATCAGAAGAATTCTCAGCTGATGAACCAATTACAAGGGGTGAGTTGGCAGTGATACTTGCAACAGCTCAGAACATCGGACAGACATTTGGTGCGGCTACATTCAATGATGTGCCGGAAGGTTCGAAATATTATACAGCAGTTACTAATATCAGTTCACGTAGTTATGTAACTCCTGACGAGAATGGCAACTACAGACCAGATGATGCAGTAACAAGGGCAGAATTCTATAATATAATTTATAAGGCATTTGTTGCAGAACTGCACGGATGATAAGGTCTCTGTCTATTGCAGTGAGAAAAAAGTAAAATATCGGTTAAATGGTGGTGTGACCTCGGAAACGTGGCTACACCATCAATTTTTATAAGCAGGAAAGAAAATCACATGATTGCCTATTGTAATTTTACAAGAGCCTCTGACAGATTTTAATATCTATCAGAGGTAAGTACATTTACATACAATCTTTGATTTATTAAATATTTGTATAAATACCAGAATCTGTGATATAAAATAGACGAAGATCAAATCATATCCCAAATGGCGTATGTCGGAGGGAGATATTCATATGTCAGAAAGGAAATAATCTATGTATTCATATCAGACACTTTATGCACAGGATCCTGAGGTTGCACTGGCAATTAACGGAGAAAAAGAGCGTGAGCAGTCACATCTTGAACTGATTGCGTCAGAAAATTTTGTAAGCCCTGCAGTAATGGCTGCAATGGGCAGCTGCTTTACCAATAAGTATGCAGAAGGATATCCTGGCAAACGTTATTATGGCGGATGCGAATATGCGGATATTGTTGAGGATCTCGCAAGAGAACGCGCCAAGGAATTATTCCAATGTGAATATGTAAATGTTCAGCCACATGCAGGTGCCCAGGCCAATACCGCAGTTCAGATATCAGTACTTAAACCGGGCGATACGATGCTGGGAATGGATCTAAACAGCGGCGGACATTTAAGCCATGGCAGTAAGGTTAATATATCAGGTATCTTATATAATATCGCTTCATATGGCGTAGAAGAAGATGGGTATATAGATTATGACCACGTACTTAAGATTGCTAAGGAGAGCAGACCTAAGCTTATTATTGCAGGCGCCAGCGCTTACCCAAGAGCTATTGACTTCAAGAAATTCAGAGAAATTGCAGATGAAGTCGGTGCAATTCTTATGGCAGATATTGCACATATCTCAGGTCTTGTATGCGCCGGAGAACACATGAGTCCGATTCCTTATGCACATGTTACAACCAGCACGACACACAAAACCTTGAGAGGACCTCGTGGCGGCATGATCATGTCAAGCCAGGCGGTAGCAGATGAACTCAAGCTTAACAGATCAGTATTCCCGGGCATCCAGGGCGGTCCTTTGATGCATGTTATTGCAGCTAAGGCAGTATGCTATAAGGAAGCACTTCAACCGGAATTTAAGACATACGCTAAGCAGATCAAGGCAAATGCTTCTGCACTGTCGAAGGCTATGATGGACAGAGGATTTACTATATTCTCAAATGGCACAGACAATCATCTGATCTTAGTTGACCTTCGTCCGATCGGTGTAACAGGCAAGGATGCAGAAACCAACCTTGATGCGGCAGGAATTACATGTAATAAGAATGCAATCCCTAATGATACGTCATCTAAGGTAGTTACTGGAGGCATCCGTCTCGGAACAGCAGCCCTTACTACCCGCGGCATGAACGAACAGGACATGGAGACTGTAGCAGAGGCTATCAAGCTGGTTCTTATAGATAAAACACCTGCAGCCGTAGAAGCAGCATCAGGCATGGTTAAGAAGCTGGTAGAAGCACATCCACTGTACCAGGACATGTTATAAAAGTCCCGGACAGCGGCTGCACGGCGGAGCAAGTATACTTGCGCAGACGGGCAGACATTGGACGGGCAAGACGACATGAGCAGGGAGAGCGACAGCTCGGAGTGCGAATGCCGTCGGGATTGCGAGAGCACGAAGTGCGAAGCAATCCACTTTTATAAAAAGAAAAAGAAATAGGCCAGCGGCTGCACGGCGGAGCAAGTTTACTTGCGCAGACGAGCAGACATTGGACGGGCTAGACGACATGAGCAGGGAGAGCGACAGCTCGGAGTGCGAATGTCGACGGGATTGCGAGAGCACGGAAGGCGGTATGTTTCTTACACAATCAGCCGTAAGCACTTAGCGAAGCAGCAAATAAATAGACCATTCCGAGGACTGTTTGAGTGAAACGAGTTCCGCAGGAATGGTCTTGTTCATTTATTTGCTGCTGAGCTTAGTACTTACGAGGCGTGTAAGAAATGTGCCGCCTTCCGTGTTCACAAGCATTTGCTAAGTAAGTGCCTTATACCGCCTTCCGTGTTCGCAAGCATTTGCTAAGTGCCTTAAGCCGCCTTCCGTGTTCGTAAACATTTGCGGCTTACAGATCCTTGCCCGTCAGCTGCTTATATGCCTGGAGATATTTGCCGATAGTCTTATCAACAATATCCTGAGGCAGAGTCCAGTTGTTGTCCGGATTAGCCTTGAGCCAGTCCCTTGCAAACTGCTTGTCATAGGATGGCTGACCGTGACCAGGCTCATACGTATCAGCAGGCCAGAAACGAGAACTGTCAGGAGTAAGCATTTCATCACCGATTATAATCTGTCCGTTTTCATCAAGACCGAATTCGAACTTGGTATCAGCAATGATGATGCCGTGAGACAGAGCATAATCAGCGCATTTCTTATATAAAGTGATTGTATAATCGCGGAGTTTTTCAGCATACTCCTGTCCCTTGCCCGGGAATATTTTCTCGAGGTAAGTCACACTTTCATCAAATGAAATATTCTCATCGTGATCACCGATTTCAGCCTTAGTAGATGGGGTGTAGATAGGCTCGGCGAGTTTGTCGGATTCCTTCAAGTCCTCCGGAAGAGTGATGCCGCATACCTTGCCGGTTTTCTGATAGCTGGCCCAGCCGCTGCCAGTTATATATCCTCTGACGATACATTCAACAGGAAGCATAGTAAGCTTCTTGCACATCATACTGTTGCCGTCAAATCTAGGCTGTCTGAAAAATTCCGGCATATCATTAACATCTGTTGAGATCATATGATTCGGAAGAATGTCACTTGTGTAATCAAACCAGAATTTTGACATCTGTGTAAGGACAGTACCCTTCTTGCTTACTTCATTGTGAAGAATAACATCAAAACAGCTGATGCGGTCTGTTGCAACCATGATGAGAGTATCACCATTGTCGTAGATTTCTCTTACTTTTCCTTCTTTTACAGGTTTTAATTCAGTCATTGTTTCTCCTTAAAAATTCATGGCTGCCTGCTGCAGCCGCCTTCGTGGATAAAAGCAGATTATTTGGTTAGTTCAGCAACCATTTGATTTATAACCTTGCCGTCGGCCTTGCCCTTGAGGTCAGCCATAACAGCCTTCATTATCATGCCTTTGTTCTTCGTTGCAAGAACATCTGAGAAATGCTCCTCAAGATATGCCTTGACTTCTTCGGCTGACATCTGCTTAGGGGCAAATTCACTCATAATATTGTATCTGGTGGTATATTCCTCAAGAAGATCTGTTCTTGCAGCCGGGCATGTGTCGATCTGTTCCTTGACAGACTTTATTTCCTTGAGAATAGCCTGGTCGGTCATTTCATCGGAAATATTATCACGGCAGCCGGCATCGATAGCAGCCTTCTTAACTGCTGAAACAAGGTTTGAAATAGCCTGCTTTCTGTCATTGTCACGAGCCTTCATAGCAGATATGAGAGCTTGCTGTAAATCTGCAAATTTCATTATTTCGTTCCTTTCTAGGTGATCACACCTGTATCTTGTCCTGCAAATAATTGCTTGAATTTTGTATGATATACAGGCAGCCAGCCCATCGGCCGAGCTGCTGTTATATTAATTTTATTAAAACGAGCATCAGATTGCCGCAGCTGTGTAAGAATAATAAAGAGAGCGGCCATGTCTGCGCGGTCATTATAACATATATTTCGTTATTGTTAATTGACTTTTTAGCATCTGTTAAGGACATAACATCAGGCTTTTTGAAGTAACTTAACCTCCGCGTCGGTAAGCATTCTGAATTGCCCCGGTTTCAGTGATTCATCGAGCTTCAGAGATCCCATAGTTATACGCTTAAGGTAGAGTACAGGCATATTTATAGTTCCGAACATGCGCTTGATCTGGTGGAATTTGCCTTCTTTAATAGTTATCAATGCCTCACTTATGCAATATGAACCTGCCTTATTATGATTTTGATTGGCAGGAGTGTCATCTGCAACACTATCGCGGCTTTTTGCAGTGCCTTCTGCGGCATTATATGTATCCGTAATCCCATTGCTGTCTTCGATGAAAGAAGCAGCATCAACACTTATTCCTGAATTAAGTATCACAAGTTCAGCACCCATGCATTTATATCCGTCTGCCAGTGTCACACCGTCAGAAAATGTCCTTACATGCGAGCTGTTAAGGCTTCCTTCCAGACGTACAAAATACGTTTTATCAACATGTTTTTTTGGCGACAGCAGATCATGAGCCAATGCTCCGTCATCAGTAAGCAGAAGAAGCCCCTCTGTATCCTTATCCAGTCTTCCCACGGGAAACATATCCGGCTTTCTGTATTCAGACGGAATAAGATCAAGTACAGTCCTGTCATGTGCATCCGATGTGGCAGATACAACACCGGCAGGCTTATTAAGCATGAGATAGATATGCTCACTGTAATTAAGCCTGATCCCGTCAACGATGATCTCGTCAGATTCAGGCTCGCATTTTATATCAGAGCTGGATACGACAGTACCATTTACTGATATTTTTCTTGCCTTTATAAGATTTTTAACATCCTTACGGGAGTGCTGACCCATGGATGCGATGATTTTGTCTAATCTCTGCAGCGACATTATGAGAGGCTCCTTGAATTAATTCTAAAATCTGCGGCATGCTCTTGTGGGAATGTATACCGAGGATGTCGACGCGAAACGGTTAAATGTTATCAGCCTTATATAGCAGCCTAGTTTCATAATTTATTTAATCACATAGCTGACAAGCAGATCACATATAAATACTGCCACGCATGAAAATACTGCAACCACGGTAAGGCTTTTGCCTTTATATGCCAGGATGATCGCAACAATAACACCTAATACAGCAGAATAAATGCTGCCGGTGGATGTAAATACCGCTGGAATGGTCATGGCAGTAAGAACTGCATACGGAATATAATACAGAAATGATTTGATAAAAACATTCTCTATCTTTCTGCGTGCCAATACGAAAGGAATCATACGCACAAGGTAGGTAGAACCGGCGATGATCAACAGATATATAAAATATTGCATAGTATCCATAGTGAGTCTCCTTTACATATTTTCATCTTTTACCGGGAACAGTAATGCTCCCACAGCGGCAGCTGCGATAGAGCAGATGCTTATTACTATTCCTATAGAGAGCGTATTAATAACAGGTATATAAGTAAATGCTATGCTCAGTAATGCAGCGACTGCGCAGACAACGGCGATGGATCTGTGCTTTAATTCCGGAACGATAATCGCAATAAACATTCCATATATTGCAATGCCCAGAGCAGTCAGTACGATAGTCGGCAGGAATGATCCCAGGATTGTTCCTGCCAGGGTTCCGAGAGCCCATCCGAAGTAAGGAAGAGTAGCAAGCCCGATGAAAAATGACCTTGAAAGAGATTTCTCCTGGCTTGCCACCGCAAATATTTCATCTGTGATAAAATAGCTTAGTCCTACCCTTGACCAGCCATTGAATCGGTCATCTGTTTTTTGAGACAGGGAAACTCCCATAAAACAATACCTGATATTTATTGTAAGCTGAGCTATGAACATTTGAATAAATTGCCCCGACAGGACCATTATATCCAGGGCGGCAAATTGTCCGGCAGAGGTTAATGTCAGCATGGAGATCAATAATGTCTGCCACCAGGTAAGACCGCTGCTGATACCCATTATACCGAAAGTAATGGAAACAGACAGATATCCAAGTCCGATAGCAAATCCTGCTTTTAGCCCTCTTATATACTCATTAGAATTGTTCATAATAACCCTCTGGTCTTGAAATATTACGCTGCTTTTATAACTTAAACTAAGAATCACGCAGATGTATTCTGCTGCAGTGACCGGATATTAAGGACAGCCGTACCATTATACTGATATTTTTAAAGATATTCCAGTTGATAAAATAAAATTATGTATTAGAATATAAGGCGTTATGGATAGTAAAAAGAAGCCATTTAAGTTAGGCATATTGGTAGGAAGATTTCAGATCCTGCATAAGGGACATTCTGACATGATCAGAACAGCCCTTAAGTTGTGCGAAAAAGTAGCACTGTTCGTAGGTTCATCTCAAGAATCAGGGACGCTTAAGAACCCCCTTCCATATGAGGTGAGAGAATCTATTCTTCGTACTGCATTTGCCGATATCGAGATCTATCCGCTTCCGGATATAGGCGTCGGAAATAATTGCGCCTGGGGCGAGTACGTACTTCAAAATGTGATGGAAAAATGCGGTGAATACCCGGACTTATTTGTCTCAGGCAGAGAGTCAAGAAGGATTTCCTGGATAGATGACAGCTGGAATATCGCAGAGCTGTATGTTCCGAAATCAATTGATATATCAGCCACTAAGATGATACAATTCGTAATCAATGACAATAAAGAGGAATTTGAACGATATATTGAACCGTCAATAAAAGCAAGGTATGATGACATCAGAAGAGCTGTGACTGCATCACAGCATAGACTCGATACTCAGAGTATCTAAGGAGAACAAAATGAAATTAGATCCGATTATTATCTCATTGCTTGATACCGATCTGTACAAATTCAACATGGATCAGGTTATCTTTCACAAACATACCAATCTCACAGGAGAATATCACTTCAAATGCAGGACTGAGAATATAATTTTCACACAGGAAATGCTGGAAGAGATCAATGAACAGATTGATTACCTGTGTTCGCTGAGGTTTAGAAGAGACGAGCTCGATTATCTTCGTTCTATAAGATTTATCGCCGATGACTATGTAGAATTTCTTCGTTTATGGCATCCGATCAGAGATTATGTATATACCAGCATTGACGAGAAAGGTGAACTTACGATAACAGTAAAGGGACCTATGTTCTCAGCAATGCAATTTGAGATATATTTGCTTGAAATTGTAAATGAAGTATATTTCCGTATGAAGTATGACTATGAGACACTCAGAAAATCTGCCGAGATACGTCTTGATGAGAAGATTAAGGCAATGAATGAAGGCAAATACAACTTCAAATTTGCAGAATTTGGCTGCAGAAGACGACTTTCAAGAGAATGGCAGTCAGTAGTGATCAAGAGATTTGCAGAAGAGACGAAGAACTGCGCCGGTACATCATCGGTATATTTTGCCAAGATGCATAATCTTACGCCTATCGGAACCTATGCACATGAATTTGTCCAGATGTACCAGGGCATAGATTCGATTCCGTTGGCATATACTAATTATTATGCCATGAAGGATTGGTATACAGAATACAATGGCGATAATGGAACGGCTCTGTCAGACACACTTACGACAGATCTGTTTCTTAAGGATTTTACAAGATCAATGGTCAACAATTATTCAGGCGTTCGCCATGACAGCGGAGATCCGTATGCATGGGGTGAGAAGATCATCAGCCATTATAAGAAGTACGGTGTTGACCCGATGACCAAACAGCTGCTGTTTAGCGACAGCCTTAATTTTGACAAGGCTGAAGAGCTCTATCAGTATTTTAAGGATAAGGTTAAGGTTACATTCGGAATCGGAACCTTCTGTTCTAATGATACGGATGTTGAACCGCTTAATATTGTAATTAAACTGCAATATGTTAACGGACGTCCTGTAGCCAAGCTGTCAGATACACCGTCTAAGGCAATGTGCAGCGATTCGGAATATCTAAAATATCTCAAGAGCTCAGTTGCGTTCAGACTCGAAAGAGAAAAGGATGTTATCAGGTAGGAAGAGGTGCGAAAGTGACAGAATTAGAAAAATTTAAAGCCTTGCAAATGTATAGTAACAGTGATCCGCAGTTGCTGGAACTTAAGAGCCATGCAAGAAAACTGGCGGATACATTTAACAGAACGACCGAGGATGAAGCAGATAAGCGAATTGGCATCTTGCAGGAATTATTCGGTGACTGCCCAGATGATGCATTTATTAAACCGCCGTTTCATTGCGATTTTGGATTTAATATCCATGTGGGTAAGAATTTCTTCGCAAATTTTGACTGCATAATGCTTGATGAAGCACCGATCACAATAGGTGATAATTGCCTGATGGGTCCGCAGACTTGCTTTTATACAGTAAATCATCCGATGAATGCTAAGGATAGGGTTGCCAACTATGTTTATGCCAAACCGATTACAATAGGGGACAATGTCTGGTTCGGCGGCAACAGTGTCGTATTGAGCGGAGTGACTATCGGCAATAATGCTGTAATAGGCGCAGGCTCGGTAGTAACTAAGGATGTTCCCGATAATGCAGTTGTGGCAGGCAATCCCGCCAGGATATTAAGATATATTAATAATGACTAATAGAAAATATCACAGAAAATCCCATGGATGATAACTCTCCATGGGATTTTCTTTAAGAATATTTTTTGATATTTTGAAGTAGCGGATATTAATTAGATGTTGATTTAGTTGAGCCACAGTACTAAAGGGTTGTCCGTTGATCTGATACGTTATTTTCCAGCCTTCTTATTAGTACCAATCTTCAATACTAATGTAATGATCACAAGAGCAAAACTGATGATTCCGATCGCAATGAATCTGTAAGATGTCTTATCACTTCCTGTGATGGATGCCGTTGCTGAGGTAATCAGCGGTGTAATAAACACGCCTATATATGAAGCTGCCATGATCATGGCTGTATTGATGGTTTCGTAGCCCTTGAGTTTTGAGCCTGATGCCATACATGAAGGCATAACGATCGTCATTGATATACCTGAAACCAGGCAGCCGATGATTATAACAACCAGGTTAGAAGAAAGTCCCATCATGGTTGCACCGATGGCCATGGCAAGAGCACCGGCAGTATTGGTAAATTGCTTGAAGATACGGGCAAATCTTCCGAATACAATACCCATCAATGTACCTGCAAGAAGGAAAATGGTTGACATGGTTCCTGACAGAGATGATCCGCCCAGACCGTATTCTTCAATAAGCATTGACATATTAACAGGAACTGCACTGTAAACCATCAGGAAGATACATACAATGATAAGGTCACGCCAGATAACAAGTCTGAAAGGACCGCGATCTTTCTTATCAGCAGCAACAGCTGAACTCTGTATAACTGATTTCTTGGATGATTTTAAGCCTATAAGCGTAAAGATAATTCCGGGAACGGCAATAAAATATACGAGATATCCGAAGTTCCATCCGGCTGCAGCTAAAAATCCACCCACAAATGTCATAAGCATGCTGCCTATGTTGTTGGCACTGTTCTGCCAGCCCAGCATAGTATTCATTTCGTCGCCCTTATAGGAAGAATTAACCAGGCTTGGTGCGATTGGCGCTACCATTCCCAGTCCGAGACCGATAACACCTGCCCATACATACAGGATAAGAAGACTTCCGTGGAATAAGAAAGCAAGAAATCCGCCTGCACATACAATCGTAAGACCTGCGACAGCAAGAGTTTTCTTCGGCAGCTTTTCTGCCATAAACGCTGAAACAAGGGCAAATACCATGCAGAATATGCTGGGGAACGTCATAAGAAATTGAATAGATGTATTAGAGGCATCGGGAAAGGCAGCAGCTATCTGCGCCAGAATAGGAGAGATGCCATTTGTGCCATTCTGAACCATAGACATGGTGAGGATAGCTATCTTAAATAAGGCAGAACTATTTTGACTTACAGCATTTTCATTACTCAATATATTTTCCTCCTGAAATATGCAAAAATATTGTCCATGATACGATTTATTTGATTTCAAATCAAGTTTTTTACCTTTTTTTATGGCATAAATTGCTGTATAATATCACCCCGTGTATGCACATAAATAAAATGCAGTGAGAGGTGATCGAAATGGCAAGAAATGAAAAAGATAATATAAATATAGCGATTCTTGGGGCAGGAACTGTCGGTGGTGGAGTATATAAGCTCATTAACCAAAAGCAAGATGAAATACGAAACAGAACCGGCGCCAATATTACGGTTAAGAAGGTTCTTGTAAGAAACACAGCCAAGGAAAGACCGGAATATGACAAGAATGTATTGACCTCAGACTGGAATGAAATAGTAAATGACCCGGAAATAGAAGTTATAGTAGAATTGATGGGCGGCATAGAGCCGGCCAGAACATATATAATAGACGCCCTGAACAAAGGAAAACAGATCGTTACAGCCAATAAGGACTTAATAGCCGAGTGCGACGAAGAAGTGTTAGGAACAGCCGAAAGGGTTGGCAGTGATATCTTGTTCGAAGCCGCTGTTGCGGGTGCTATTCCGATCATAAGACCACTGAAGCAGAATATGGCAGGCAATAATATTACAGAGGTTATGGGCATTGTTAATGGCACAACCAATTATATTCTTACTCAAATGTCAGAAACAGGCATGAGCTATGAGGAAGCTCTTGCCAAGGCTACGGAGCTGGGATATGCGGAGGCAGATCCGACAGCTGATGTTGAAGGATACGACGCAGGACGTAAGGTTGCCATTATGGCATCAATTGCCTTTCATTCGAGAGTGGTATTTTCACAGGTTTACACAGAAGGCATTACCAGGATCACAGCCGAGGATATTAAATATGCCAAGGAATTCGGATATGTGATTAAACTTTTAGGAGTTGCCAAGGAAACCGATACAGGAATAGAAGTTAAGGTACATCCGATGCTGATTCCGACAACACATTCTCTTGCCGGTGTACGAGATGCATTTAATGCAGTATTCGTTCATGGTGATGCGATGGATGATATTACCTTTATGGGAAGAGGTGCAGGCGAGATGCCTACAGCAAGCGCTGTAATGGGTGATATTATAGACGTATGCAGGGATATTTTATATGACAGCTGCGGCAGGATCGGAAGAGAGTGCTACAAGGAGCTGCCGGTTAAGAAGATCGAAGATACTGACAGCAGATTCTTCCTGAGACTGCAGGTTGAGGACAGACCGGGCGTTTTAGCCAACATAGCCAGCGTGCTGGGCAATAACAGCGTTTCTATCGCACAGGTTGTTCAGAAATCATCAAACGATGGCATCGCAGAGATAGTTATCATCACTGATACAGTATGCGAGAAGAATATGAATGACGCACTTACAGTATTTGACGGGCTGTCAGTCGTCAAGGAAATTTCAGGTGTCATCAGAGTTTATTAATTTATAGAGCTTTTATGACATTTCTTAGGGGACGTTCGATTATACAAGGGGTTTCGCCCTGCACAGAGACAATACAGCTATTGCGAGAGATCAATAAGCGCAGGCGATTTTGAGAAATGGCTGCTGCGACGAGGTTAACGGTGTGCAAGTGCAGCCATCGATAGAATTTAAGAGGGATTACTAAATGAATAAAAGCATGATCGTCGGCAATCCGACCAAGTCACTTATAATGTTCGCAATTCCTATCATTATTGGTCAGTTATGTCAGCAGGTATATTCGCTGGCAGATACGATAATTGTAGGAAGAACATTAGGACAGGGACCATTAGGTGCAGTAGGAAGCGCGGTATCCGTATGCTGGGTGTTCGTGGCAATCGCCATAGGACTGGGCATGGGATGCTCGGTTGTTATATCACAGCTGTTTGGTGCTAATAAAATAGGCAAGATGAAAACTGCTATCAGCACATCCTTGATATCCATGATAGCACTCAGCATAATCTTCCTTATCATAGGAATAACATTCTGTGATGCAATTACAGCCCTTATGAATACTCCTGCTGAATTAGTAGAGGATGCCAGAACTTATTTCTGGATATATGTGGTAGGATTTCCGGGACTATTTTTATATAACATCTGTAATTCCATATTTAACGGACTGGGCAAGAGCAAGTTCCCGCTTATCTTCCTGGCCAGCTCTGCAGTTCTCAACATAGGACTTGATCTGTGGTTTATACTGGGGCTTCATTGGGGAGTAGCCGGAGCAGCGATAGCAACAATAGTTTCTCAGTATATATCTGCAGTTTTATGCTTTATTGTATTGCTTAGATATCTTAAAAAGGAATGCTCATCTGATGAGGAGAGTGTTCTCTATGATTTTTCTATGCTGAAGGTAATTGCCAAGGTAGCAATTCCTACAATGATCACACAGACTATTATGTCAGTCGGACTTGTTGCTCTGCAGGGTCTTATTAACAGCTTCGGAACAGATATAATGGCAGGCTACACAGCTGCCTCTAAGATAGATGGTCTGGCGATAATCCCAATGGTTCAGATAGGCAATGCTGCATCTACATTTGCTGCTCAAAATGTGGGCGCAGGTCAATATGACCGTGTAGTTAAGGGATATCATACAGCTCTTGTTATGAATTTGATCGTATGTATTGCAGTTACAGGTTCATTGCTTTTGTGGAGCAGACAGGCCATAGGACTCTTCATGGATGCTTCCTCCAGTGCAACAGCTATTTCATACGGCGTGGAATATATACAGATAGTGAGCATATTCTATATAGTAATGGGTCTGGGTAATTGTACGCTGGGTATTTTGAGAGGCACAGGCGATATTAAACCGACAATGGTATCTCTGTTGGGCAATTTCGGCTCTAAGATCGCATTTGCTTATATATTTACAGCAATTTTCCATTCACAGCTATTTATCTGGTGGGCCAATCCGATAGGCTGGGCAGTAGGTTTTATAATTGCATATATAAGGTTTAAGACCGGAATATGGCGCACGAAGTCAGTGGTAAAGAGTGTAGAGTAAGAATAGGCAGCTGTTATGCAATACAGAGAAGATAAATACGGCAATAAGATTTCAATCCTGGGATACGGATGCATGCGTTTTACAAGCACAGCGGGCAAGATAGACATTCCCAAGGCAACGCAGGAGATAAAACTTGCAATTGAAAGCGGCATTAATTATTTTGATACAGCTTATCTGTATCCGGGAAATGAGGCAGCACTGGGAACCATTTTGGAAACATTAGGTGCAAGGGACAAGATAAATATCGCAACTAAGCTTCCGCACTATCTTGTTAAGAAAACAGAGGATTTTGATAAGTTTTTTGACGAGGAATTAAGAAGGCTGAAAACAGATCATGTTGATTATTATTTGATCCATATGCTGACAGATGTTAATGCCTGGCACAGGCTGTGCGGCATGGGCCTTGATAAATGGATAGAATCCAAGAAGGCGGCAGGTCAGATCAGGCAGATAGGTTTTTCATATCACGGAAACTCGGATATGTTCTGTAAGCTTGTAGATGCCTATGACTGGGAATTTTGCCAGATTCAATATAATTATCAGGATGAACATTCACAGGCGGGAGTAAAGGGACTTAAGTATGCATCCCAAAAGGGTCTTCCTGTGATAATTATGGAACCCTTAAGGGGCGGACGATTAAGCTGTAAGCTGCCGGAGGCTGCCAGACGTCTGTTCGATGAATATCCTGACAAGCGTTCACCCGCTGCATGGGGATTTAGATGGCTGTGGGATCAGCCTGAGGTTACATGCGTTCTGTCAGGAATGAATTCTATGGAGATGCTCAGGGAAAATATCAAGACTGCCGACGAGTCATATGCAGGCGCAGTCAATGCATCTGAAAGGGAATTATATAAAAAGGTTGTAGCAGCCATTAATGCTCATATAAAGGTTCCGTGTACGGGATGCAGATATTGCATGCCATGTCCTAGTGGTGTAGATATACCGGGCTGTTTCTCAGCTTATAATAACAGGGCGTCCGGCGGTCTGTATGTGGGATTTAAGGAATATTTTCAGTGCATAGTTTTAAGACAGAAATATACGGGAGCTTCTAATTGCATAGGATGCGGCAGATGCGAGCAGCACTGCCCGCAGGGAATTAAGATAAGACAGGAGCTGAAAAATGTTAAGAAAACATTTGAAAATCCTGTAATGAGGCTTGCAATGAAGGTATCTTCGAAGATCGTCAGATACTAATGTAAATAATGTAAGCTTTGACGCAAAATACTGCAGACCGGATTATATCCTGCAGGTAAAATAGGTTTAATAACATGATTAAAGGTGCAATATTTGATATGGACGGAACTCTGCTTGATTCCATGGGAATGTGGAACAATGCAGGAGTGAATTATTTGATATCGCTGGGTATAGAGCCGGAACCGGAGCTTATATCTGTGATCAATCACATGAGTACAAGACAGGTGGCAAATTATCTGATCGATACATATCATGTGGACAAAACAGCGGACAGGATCGTACATGAAATTGAACAGAGTATTGAATATTTCTACAGCAATGAAGTAGTAACCAAGCCGCATATCAGAGAATTTCTGGAGAAATTTAAAAATCAAAATATCAGGATGTGTGTCGCAACGGCAACCAACAAGGCATTGGTGAGGATTGCACTTAACAGATGCGGCATATCTGATTATTTTGTGGAGATATTCACAACTGAAGATTCCGGCGTCGGTAAGAATAAGCCTGATATTTATGAGATGGCATTAAGATGTCTTGGAACTGACAAGGAAGATACGGTTGTATTTGAAGATCTGCTGATTCCGCTTACGACAGCTAAAAATGCAGGATTTAAGACATGCGCCGTACAGGATGAATTCAACAATGACGAGTATGAGCTAAGAAAGAGATCTGACTACTATCTGGAGAGCTTTGATGAATATGATGAATTCAGAAGAGAATTTGACAGAAGATGTGTCATAATAGGCGGCGCAGATATCAATAATTATGAAGATGTCAGGAAATATCTAAAACCGGGGGATTATGCAATATTTTGCGACAGCGGCCTAAGGCACATGGATAAGCTTAAGATCAAGCCAGATCTGATCGTGGGCGATTTTGACTCCTGCGATAATCCTATGTTATATGTTGAGACGATAGTCCTTCCTTGCGAGAAGGATGATACAGACACAGTTTATGGCATAAAAGAAGGCTTGAAGAGAGGATATGACAATTTTCTGCTCCTGGGCGTTGTGGGAAATAGATTTGATCATACCCTAGGTAACATTTCAATCCTTCTTAAGCTGGATTCGCTTGGCAAGAAGGCACTGATCATTGATGATTATTCAGAGATGCAGATTGTCTCAGACAAGCCTGCATATATAAGTGATGAGTATCAATATTTCTCGCTGCTTAATATCAGCGGTGAAGCGAAGGATATTTACATTGAAAATGCAAAATATACACTGGACGGCGCAGAGATCACTTGCGAGTACCAATATGGTGTAAGCAATGAGGTGCTGCCTGGACAGACCGCCAGGGTAAGGGTTGGAACGGGCAGATTGCTACTTATAAAAGACAGATAAATATGGCAAACAGATTATCAAAAACATTAATAAAGGACGAAACATCAGAACCTGTCAGACTTAATAAATATTTAAGCGATGCCGGCATATGCTCAAGAAGAGAGGCTGATAGGCTGATTGCAGCCGGACAGGTCGTGGTAGATGGGAACGTCGCAGTAATGGGACAGAAGGTCTCACCGGGACAAAAGATCATTTGCAATGGCAAGGAAACTAAGAGCAGCGACGATCTGGTGCTGCTGGCATTTTATAAGCCTGTAGGAATTGAATGTACAACTGCCCAAAATAACAAGGATAATATAATAGATTATATTAAATATCCTACCAGAATATTTCCGATAGGACGCTTGGATAAGAATTCATCAGGTCTTATTTTGCTTACTAATACAGGGGAGATATCGGATAAAATCCTTAGGGGCTCTAATTATCATGAAAAAGAATATCAGGTAACGGTGGATAAACCGCTTACTATGGATTTTATCAGGCATATGCAGGATGGAGTTGAGATAGAACTTGAGGACGGAAGACGCAGAGTAACGACCCGCAGATGTCAGGTTGAAGCTACCGGCAAATGCAGCTTCAATATCACGCTTACTCAGGGATTGAACCGACAGATAAGACGAATGTGCCAGGCATTAGGATATAATGTCCTGACTCTTAAGAGAATCAGGATCATGAATATAAACCTGGGTAACTTATCAGAGGGACATTACAGGAATGTATCAGAATCTGAAATAAGAAAACTGATGAAGGATCTTAACAAAAATCAATTAGCCGATAAGGAAGATGAAATATGACATTTCAGGAATATTGTGAATTGAAATCTGTAATAGATTATCATATGGACAGGTATTATAACCAGGATGCTCCGGAAATCAGTGATCATGAATATGACCAATTGATGTTAAAGCTTAAGGAGGCAGAGAAGGAACATCCCGAGTGGATCACGCCTGATTCACCTTCCCAGAAAATAGGAGGAACAGCCAAAAGAGAAGCAGGAGTCAAGGTGATCCATGATGTACCAATGCTTTCGATAGAAGATGTATTTACCAAGGAGGAAGTTATTGCATGGGTGAATAAAGTCCATGAGCTTCATCCTGATTGTACATTTTCTGTAGAAACCAAGATAGACGGGCTGTCTGCAACGCTCAGATATTCGCAGAAGGAAGATGACAGGATGCATCTTGATCTGTGCGAAACAAGGGGAGACGGAATAACAGGAGAAGATGTAACAGCTAATGCCCTTGCGATTCCGGATGTAAAGAAAAAGATAGATCTTCCGTACAAATCCATGCAGCTGCGTGGTGAAGTATATATGAGTCATGCGGATTTTGAACGATTCAATGAAGTGCAGGAAAATGCAGGCAGGAAGCCTGCGGCTAATCCGCGTAATCTGGCAGCAGGCACGCTTCGGCAGTTAGATCCCTCAATTACTAGGGAACGGGGCCTTAGGATGTTTATATTTAATGTGCAGCAAGGGCCTCAGGAATTGACAACGAGCCAGACGGAGGCACTTGATATCTTAAGCCGCAGGAAGATCCCGGTTGTCAGACATAAAAAGTGTGCAACGCCAGAGGAGGTTATTGCAGCAATTGATGAAATAGGTCAGATGAGAGGGGAACTTGAATATGACATTGACGGTGCGGTAGTTAAAATAGATGAGATAAGATACAGAGATGATTTTCCTGCCGGAAGCAAGTATTCAAGCGGACACATTGCTTACAAATACCCGCCGGAGGAAAAGATTGTAGTAATTGATGATATTATTGTAGATGTGGGACGGACGGGCAGGCTGACATTTACCGGAGTATTCCATGATAAGGAAACGGGCAAACCGGCAAGGCTCTGCGGTACGAGCGTAACGAGAGCGACTCTTCATAATCAGGATTATATAAATGAGATGAAGATAGGAATAGGAGGCTCTTATAAATTATATAAGAGCGGTGAGATCATTCCTAGGCTGAACGGGTGCGTAGAGGAACCGCCGCAGGTTTTTAAGGCACCGCAAGTCTGTCCGATATGCGGTTCGCATCTTATACGAGAGGAAGACACGGCAGATATAAGATGTGTCAATCCTAACTGTGCAGCACAGGTTTCAAGGACAATAGCATATTTTGCATCACTTAATTGCATGAATATAATGGGGCTGGGTGAGACCATAGTAGATGCTCTTGTAAACGAGGGATATCTTAAAAATTATGCAGATATATACAAATTGAAAAATTACAGGGATGAGCTGGTTGAGAAGGGTATAATCGGCAAGGAGAAAAATACCGATAAGATACTTGCAGCTATTGAAAAGTCCAAAAATAATGACGCTGTTAAGGTTCTAACAGGTCTTGCTATCAGAAATGTCGGCAAGCAGACAGCTAAGGACATAATGAAGCATTTCGGCAGTATAGAAGAACTGGCAGATGCTTCGGAAGAAGAACTTATGGCAATCAATGACATAGGAACCACAACAGCTCAGTGTATTACAGAATTCTTCTTAAATGAAGAAAACAGGCAAGTGGTAGCAGAATTGGCCCAATCAGGCGTTAACATGACAGCAGAAAATAACGAAACTAATTCTGACAAATTAAAAGGACTTACCATAGTAGTTACAGGAACGCTTCCTACACTTGGACGCAAGGAAGCGACAGAATTAATAGAGAAAAACGGCGGAAAATGCACGGGCAGCGTCAGCAAGAAGACATCTCTTGTAGTAGCCGGAGAAGAAGCAGGCTCTAAGCTTGTCAAGGCTCACGAACTGGGCATTAAGGTGATTGATGAAAATCAGCTGCTGGAGATGATCAAGTAAGTACGGGTTGCCATATTTTTTATGAGTGTATTATAATCTGAGCAGCATATTGTTGAGAAATTGTGCGGGAATGAGTGCAGCACCGTAGGGAAATGATAAGCGATGACATTTTCAAACAGTATCTGCATGCTGGAGTTCATGGCGCATATATAGTTAAGGATATTTAATAGCAGAAGACTTTTAAGGGGGATATTAATGCCGATTAAAGTTCAAAGTGACCTGCCAGCCAAGGCGGTCATAGAAAAAGAGAATATATTCATTATGGATGAAAACAGAGCAATAAGCCAGGACATACGTCCTCTTGAAATTGTTCTGGTTAATCTCATGCCATTGAAGGAAGATACTGAGATTCAGATGTTAAGAAGCCTGTCCAATACACCGCTTCAGGTCAATCTGATGTTTGTTGCTCCTCACCATGTGAGCAAGAATACACCTCTGTCCCATCTTAATCAGTTTTATCATAAATTTGAAGATATTAAGGACAGAAAATTCGACGGACTCATTATAACCGGTGCGCCTGTAGAGATGATGGACTTTGAAGAGGTAGATTTCTGGAATGAAATAGTCAGCATAATGGACTGGTCGCAGACACATGTTACTTCGACAATTTTCCTGTGCTGGGCAGCCCAGGCAGCGCTTTATCATTTTTACGGTATGAAGAAGCGTATACTTGATAAAAAGATCTCCGGAATTTATACCCATAAGGTGCATCACAGAAAAACACCGCTTGTAAGAGGATTTGATGATGTATTCTGTGCACCTCATTCACGCAATACTGAAATAAGTGCCAGAGATATTGCTAAATGCAAGGACATAACAGTTCTGGCTGATTCGGATGAGGTGGGAATGTTTTTATCAATTGCCGAGGATGGCAGGAAGATATTTATCATGGGACATCCTGAATATGACAGGAATACTCTGGATAATGAATATAAGAGAGACATGAAGAAGGGCTTAAATCCTGACATTCCGGCCAATTATTACCCAGAGGATAATCCTGAAAATAAGCCTTTTCTTACATGGCGGGCACATGCTAATACTCTGTATACGAACTGGCTTAATTATTATGTATACCAGGCAACACCATATGATTTGGAAAAATAGAAAAAATTTATAAAAAATGCTTGTTAAAAACTGACAAATGATAGATACTTGTTCTAATACTCCGATGCGCTATATTTAAATTATTGTGCCGTATCGGGAAGGTAAACAATATAAACTGATATATTAGTTCGGGCAATGGTCATGCAATTATATAGGCAGATCTGCCTATTTGCACGATAATTGTCCGAGACTTCTAACTTATCTACAGGGAGGATATAATGGCTACATATATTGATGAACCATCACGTACTTTTAATGAGTACCTGTTAATTCCGGGATATTCTTCATCAGAATGTATTCCGAAGAATGTTTCGCTTAAGACACCGCTTGTAAAATACAAAAAAGGCGAGGAGCCGGCAATCAGCATGAACATACCATTGGTATCGGCAATCATGCAGGCCGTTTCAGGGGACAGATTGGCAGTCGCACTTGCAACAGAAGGCGGTGTTTCTTTTATTTATGGCTCACAGTCTATAGAAGACGAAGCCGCAATGGTTAAGAGAGCTAAAACTCACAGAGCAGGATTTGTAGAGAGTGATTCTAACCTGTCACCGGAAAATACTCTGGCAGATGTTATAGCGCTTACTGCCCGGACAGGACATTCAACCATAGCTATAACTGAGGACGGAACAGCCGCAGGAAGACTTGTGGGAATCGTAACAAGCAGAGACTACAGAATAAGCCGTATGAGCACAGATGTTAAGGTTAAGGAATTCATGACTCCTTTTGACAAGCTTATTACAGCACCTGAGAGTACAACTCTTAAGGAGGCTAATGATATCATCTGGGATCATAAGCTTAATTCTCTTCCTATCATCAATGATGAGGGACAGCTTCGTTATATGGTATTCAGAAAAGACTATGATACACATAAGCAGAATCCTAATGAGCTTCTTGATACACAGAAACGTTATGTGGTAGGTGCAGGTATTAATACCAGAGATTATGCAGAACGTGTTCCTGCGCTGCTTGAAGCTGGTGCAGATGTTCTGTGCATTGATTCTTCAGAGGGATTTTCAGCATGGCAGGAGCAGACACTTAAGTGGATCAGAGATAATTACGGCGATTCAGTTAAGGTAGGTGCAGGCAATGTAGTAGATGCTGACGGATTCAGGTTCTTGGCTGACTGCGGTGCGGATTTTGTTAAGGTCGGTATCGGCGGCGGCTCCATCTGTATTACTCGTGAGACCAAGGGAATAGGACGCGGACAGGCCAGCGCACTCATAGATGTATGTGAAGCCAGAAACAGATATTATGAAGACAAGGGAATATATGTTCCTATTTGCTCTGATGGAGGCATCGTATATGATCATCATATGACGCTTGCATTGGCAATGGGAGCTGATTTTATGATGCTTGGACGGTATTTTGCACGATTTGACGAGAGCCCATCCAATAAGGTAAGCATTAATGGTACATATTATAAAGAGTACTGGGGAGAAGGATCAGCAAGAGCCAGAAACTGGCAGAGATATGATCTGGGCGGAGATGCCAAGCTTTCATTTGTTGAGGGCGTAGACTCATATGTTCCATATGCAGGAACACTTAAGGATAATGTTGCATTATCACTTAATAAAGTTAAATCAACCATGTGCAACTGCGGAGCACTTTCTATACCTGAATTGCAGCGTAAGGCTAAATTAACATTAGTTTCAGCTACAAGTATTGTTGAAGGCGGTGCTCACGACGTAATACAAAAAGATACAAATCAGTCGAATAAGTAATGTTTGACTTTTTGCACAACAGCAAGTACAATTAGTAGTTGTAATTTGTACAATGAAAACTAAATATTGAAATAAGGAGGTGCTCCTCGTATGCCGATTTGGTTAGCTATTATTATAGCTGTGGTTACATTCTGCATAGGAGCTGTCATTTTCTGGACCATTTCAAAGAATGCCACTATTAAAGAGTATAATACCACTGTTGGTAATGCTGAAGATAGAGCAAGAGCTATTATTGATGACGCCTTAAAGGCAGCTGAAGCTAAAAAGAGAGAAGCTTCGCTCGAGATCAAGGAAGAGTCTATTAAAGCCAAAAACGAATTGGAAAAAGAAACCAGAGACAGAAGGAATGAATTACAGAAGTACGAGAAGAGAGTTCTTCAGAAAGAGGAATCTGTAGATAAGAAGAGCGACAAGCTCGATAAGCTGCAGAATACTCTGACTCAGAAGGAAGCTGCGCTCGATAAAGAGCGTGAGGAACTCAAAAATGTTACCGAAGAGCGAAAACAGGAACTGGAAAGAATATCTGGTCTCACCTCCGAGCAGGCTAAAGAATTATTGTTTAAGAGTGTAGAAGAAGATGTCAAGATCGACATTGCCCGAATGATCAAGGAACAGGAGGCAAGAGCTAAGGAAGAAGCGGACAACAAGGCTAAAGAATTCGTTGTTAATGCTATCCAGCGCTCAGCAGTAGATCATGTGTCTGAGTCAACTGTATCAGTTGTTCAGCTGCCAAATGACGAAATGAAGGGTCGTATCATCGGTCGAGAGGGAAGGAATATCCGTGCCCTTGAGACGCTTACAGGTGTTGACCTTATCATTGATGATACACCGGAAGCTGTTATTCTGTCAGGATTTGATCCTGTAAGACGAGAGGTTGCAAGAATTGCCCTTGAGAAATTAATAGTTGACGGACGTATTCATCCGGCCAGAATTGAGGAAGCTGTAGAAAAGGCGCAGAAAGAAGTCGACAAGATCATTAAGGAGGCAGGTGAAGCTGCTATTCTTGAAGTTGGTGTTCATAGTCTTCATCCGGAACTTATCAAGCTTCTGGGCAGAATGAAGTATCGTACCAGCTACGGACAGAATGCGCTTAAGCACTCGATCGAGGTTGCTCTGCTGTCAGGCCTTCTTGCCGGAGAGCTGGGCTGTGATGTCAGACTGGCAAAACGTGCCGGATTATTGCATGACATCGGCAAATCAATTGATCATGAAATCGAAGGATCACATATTCAGATTGGTGTTGACTTGTGTAAGAAATACAAGGAAAATGCGACAGTTATCAATGCTGTTGCGGCACATCATGGTGATGTCGAACCTGAAACACTTATCGCTTGCATCGTTCAGGCTGCTGACGCTATAAGCGCTGCACGTCCTGGTGCAAGAAGGGAAAACTTAGATACATACACAAACAGACTTAAACAATTAGAGGACATTTGCAACGAATATAAGGGAGTTGAGAAGTCCTTCGCAATTCAAGCCGGCCGTGAGGTCAGAGTTATGGTTGTACCGGAGAAGATTTCTGATGCTGATATGGTTCTTATGGGCCGTGATATTTGCAAGCAGATTGAAGATGAATTGGAATATCCGGGACAGATTAAGGTGAATATTATTCGTGAATCAAGAGTCACGAATTACGCTAAATAGTAACTTAAAAATTAGAAAAAGCTGCTGCACAAGAGATTGTGCAGCAGCTTTTCTTTTAAAATGTTTTCAATCAAGGTTGAACTGTAACATGAAAAATGTTACCATTTGTGAGCATCATTTATTTTGACTTGACAGGATATATGTTTTATATGTACGCATTGACAGACAGACAGACAGACAGACAGACAGACGGGCGGATAGATTTACGGATAGCCTTAACCAGGTTACTTTGTTTTGTGTTGTCATAATTTATGGGTCTTACAGTATTTTTGTACTGTAAGACCTTTTTGTATATTTTCATAGGGATGGAAGAACAGAGGTCGTGTGTATATTGCTGGCAGCCTGTTACAGTTGCTGATTATTGGGAGGACAGCATGAAAAAAATAATTGCAATAGTATTGGTGGTGGCATTCGTTCTTACAGGTGTCGGCAGCGTGTTTGCATCCGATACTGAAAATGAATATGTGCTTAACGAAGGGTCTGCAGAATATTCAGAGAATGCATCTTTGGAGGAAGCAGATGAGATTTTAATGGAAGATTACAGTGAGTCTGTCGGAGAACAGATTGAAGCAGAAAACTGTGGAACTGAAGGGCAGACTGAAGCAGAGGAACCTGGGACCGAAGGACAGACTGAAGCAGAAGAACAGTGGATTGAAGGACAGGCTGAAGCAGAAGAACCTGGGACTGAAGAACAGACTGAAGCAGAGAAAAATGGAACCGTAGAACAGACTGCAGAAGAAACTGAGAAAAAAATTACCGAAGATTCGCGCACTGAATCAGTAGAAAATGAGTCAGCTGCAGAGGAACCGGAAACTGAGGTGACGGAAACAGAGGAGACAGAAGAGATTCCTTCCTATGTTGCAAGTGAGGATGGCGTCCTTGCCGAAGGCACCTATGACAACATCAGCTGGAAGATTGTTCAGGATGGGGAATCAGCAGACATGATAATATCGGGAAACGGTAAGATTATGGACGGTTTTCTAGGAACATTATGCGAAGACGATGAAATGCTTGCATATAATACCAATGTAGGAAAGGATATAACTGAGATCGTCATCAATGACGGAATAACCGAGATTGGTGCTTACTTTTTCGAGTTTGGTCAGTATACAGAAGCACTCCAGAAGGTAGCCATACCAGAAAGTGTAGAGACGATAGACGCATATGCCTTCAATGCAAACAGCGGATTAACATCGGTATATTATGCGGGAAACCGGGACGGCTGGGAACAGATGTATATCGGAGAGGCGAACGATTATCTGACCGCTGCACAGGTAACATACGGAAAATCCGATGAGCAGAAACAGAATGGCTGGGTGAATAAAGACGGTAGCTGGATGTATTATACAGATGGAGAGATCACAACGGGATGGCTGTACGATTCGGATGAGAATAACTGGTTTTATCTGAACAGCGAGGGCATTATGCAGAGTGGTTGGCAGTATATTGACAATAATTGGTACTTCCTAAGTGAAGGCGGCAGAATGAGGACCGGTTGGCAGTATATTGATAATTATTGGTACTACTTTGGAGCAGACGGCAGGATGTGGTATGACGGCTGGAGGTATATTGATAATGACTGGTATTATCTGGGCACAGGCGGTAAGGTTCAGACAGGTTGGCATTATATCAATGATTACTGGTACTATTTTGGCGCAGGCGGCAGGATGTGGTACGACGGCTGGAAATATATTGATAATGACTGGTATTATCTGGGCACAGGCGGTAAGGTTCAGACAGGTTGGCATTATATCAATGATTACTGGTACTATTTTGGCGCAGGCGGCAGGATGTGGTACGACGGCTGGAAATATATTGATAATGACTGGTATTATCTGGGCACAGGCGGTAAGGTTCAGACAGGTTGGCATTATATCAACAATTATTGGTACTACATGGGTGCCGGCGGCAAAATGAAAACCGGATGGCAGTACATAAATGAAAAATGGTATTATTTTTACGACTGGGGTGGCATGCTGACAGGAACAGGAATAGTTCAGATTGATGATGACTACTGGTATTTTAATAAAGATGCGCTTAAATATATCACCGATTTGGTTACTGTTGATGGTGTAACATATGCCGTTACAAAGGGTAAGGCATCAAGTGATCAGGTTGACGTTGCAAAGATGTATGCTTCGAAGAGGCTGGATGAGGTTGGCTGGAATCTTAAATCAGCATATGACTGGGCAGTAAATATTACTTATGAATATGATGCGTATGCCTATACAACATCGGGAGCCGCAATTCATTCTTTTAGTACTGAAATCGGTGATTGTGTCGGAAAGGCGGCTGTGTTTTACTGGATGGCCAAATTGTTGGGATATGACGTTAAGCTTATTCTTGGAAGTGTACCGCTGAGAGCAGGCGGCTATGGAGAACATGGCTGGGTTGAGATTGTTTATAATGGTTCGACTTATGTCTGTGATCCAACTTTTGAATGGCAGACAGGATACAATGGATATATGATTTACTATGGACAGTCAAATACTTGGAGATATGTAATCGGTGATGCAATGGCAGATAAATAAAATAATAGGAGAAATTGCAATGAAAAAGAATGTAAAATTTTTATCGTTTATACTTGTAATCAGCATGATCATAAGTCTGATTTCAATATCTTTTGTTCTGGCAGGGGAAACCGCTAGTGAAACAGCTGGTAAGGAAGAAATTAAAGCAATAGGTGTGAAAAGCAATGATGCAATAAGTTTTAAACTCATAAACTCAACCGACAAAGATATTAACTATATAAATATGTATGATGAAAGCAAATATGATTCACAGGCTGTAGTTTTTGATATGCAGGAAGCACTTATTGAGCAGGGATATCTTGATGATGTCGCTGATGGAAGCATCGGACCTAAAACAACTGCAGCTATCGAGGCTTTTCGCAAAGCAAATGGTCTTGATGCAGGAAGCGATATAGATAATGAATTTATGTCAGCGCTTATCAAAGACTATGATGATGGCAATATGTTAGAAAAAGATGATGTATTTGAAAAAGATTCAGTACGGGTATTTTATTATAAAGCAGATGAGACAGAAGAAACTGCTGCAGAAGATGACGATTCGAAAATGATCATGAATCCTGCCTATATTATAGTAATTCATGTTGTTAACAGTGATGATCCTGATGCATATGATGAATATGTGCTTCATAATATTCCGGTTGATGATGCTGATGAAGTAGTGATCAATTTTGCAGATAATACTGCATACATTTCATACGTCAGCAAGGCAACAGGAGAAGAGATATCCACTTTAGAAGCTGAAAAGGCAATAGTTGAACAGAATCAAGCAGTAGATGCTACTTATGACGACAGTTATTATGATGACGGCTATTATGATGATGGTTATTATGACGACGGTTATTACGATGATGGCTATTATTACGATGATACTTCATATTACGATGATTCATATGATGATACTTCATATGATGACAGCGCTCAGGGTGCTGATGGATGTATTGAAGACGGATTATTTTATTAAGTATGAATGCTGCTTCAGGAGAGAAGGGAATTATGCATATATCTGTTACAGATTATCTAAATGATATTGTTGCTAAAATGCCGGAAAAGGTATTGTACCAAGATAATAAAGTGTCTTATTCAGCACTGCAGATTTGGGAATATGGCAGGGGTATTGCTACAGCCATCAGCAGATGCACTGTTCAGAGAAAACCTGTGGTAGTTTTTATGAAACAGAAAGTAGCTATTCCAATTGCTTTTATCGGCGTTGCGCTTGCCGGATGCTATTACACACCTATTGATATACAGATGCCAATAGACAGGATTAGCCTTATATTGAAAAATTTGGAACCGAATGTAGTTATTTATGATAAAGGCACAGCAGCGAAAATTGATGAACTTGGACTACAAGACAAAGCATTATTATTCGAAGATGCCTGTGAAACAAATGCAGATGATGATGTATTGGATAAAATACGCTGCAATATGTGTCAAAGCGACCTGCTGTATGTTTTTTATACAAGTGGGTCCACAGGTACACCAAAGGGCGTAACTATTTCACATATGGCAGTGATTGACTGTATTAAATGGTTTAGGGATACATACAATATTGATGATAAAGTTATCATGTGTAATCAGGCACCGTTGTACTTTGATCTGTCTCTGCTTGATATGTATGCACCGGTTTTCTGCGGTTCGACAACGCATTTTCCACCTAAAAGTTATTATACTTTTCCTTCTAAGGTACTGCAATATATGGATGAGAACAATGTTAATCTCATTAACTGGGCGCCGTCAGCAATGTGCAATGTTGTAAATTGCAATGCTTTTGATGTATGCGTACCAAGAGCTCTGAAAACTGCGATTTTTATCGGCGAGGTCATGCCGTGCAA
This sequence comes from Bacteroidaceae bacterium, assembly GCA_963589005.1. Lineage (GTDB taxonomy): Bacteria > Bacillota > Clostridia > Lachnospirales > Lachnospiraceae > RGIG5612. Next base: position 33,644 of record CAVAJR010000021.1, read on the forward strand.
ACAGCTGAATGTATGGAGGCAACATTACCCGGACGTTCTTTTTGTAAATGCTTACGGACCAACAGAAGCAACCTATAACTGCATGTATTATAACATTGAGAAGGAATATGCAGATGATGAGGTTCTTCCGTTAGGAAAACCTTGCGAAAACTGTAAAATTGTTCTTTTGAATGAGGAAAACAAAGCGGTAAAAGGAAATGAAATAGGTGAGATATGTGTTATGGGGCCGTGCCTCTCAGATGGATATTATAATGATCCTGAAAGAAGCAGGTCAGCTTTTATACAGAATCCACTTAATACAATGTATTCCGAAAGAATGTACAAGACAGGCGATCTTGCTTACATAGATAATGACGGAAACATGATGTTTGCAGGCAGAAAGGATTTTCAGATCAAACGACTCGGATACAGGATTGAACTTGGTGAAATAGAAAATGCAATTCAGTCTATAAACGAGGTTGATTATGTATGTTGTTTGTATAACAGTGAATCGAATGACATAATAGCCATTTATTCCGGAAGGGCTGATGCTGAAAATATTATTGCCACGCTGAGTGAAAA
>CAVAJR010000021.1:34214-37200 GCA_963589005.1 Bacteroidaceae bacterium
GCAGTTTTTAAAAAAATTGATCAGATGCCGTTCAATATGAACGGCAAGCTTGACAGGGTAGAGTTGAAGAAAAAGTATATAAAATGATACAAAATGCAGTGGCTTTGGCGGAGTTCCTGCAGTTAAAGATTAATATCACAGCGTATGGGGGAGTAGAAAAAATGAAAGAATTTATTGAACAGTTAAAAAAAATTAAAAAAGGCGTGGATTTTGAAACAGAAACGGATCTTTTTGATGATGGTCTGCTTGATTCATTCGATGTCTTAAGTATTATCGGAATGCTTGATAAAGTATATGATGTAACTGTTCCGCCGTCACAGATCATTCCTGAAAATTTCAACAGCGCCCAGGCGATGTGGAACATGAAACTGAGATTGGAAGAGGAATAAAGAAAAAGCATGACACTTACATCTTTGTCTTTTTTTGCATTTGTTTTAATAACGGCTATCTTATATTATATTGTCCCAAAACGATTTCAGTGGATCATTCTGCTTGCAGCAAGCACGGCATTCTACTGCATCATATGCCTGAAATATATCTATTTTATTGTCTTTACGGCTGTAACTGTCTGGGTGGGTGCGTTGTGGCTGGACAGATATTCGAAAGTGAGAAAGCAGACACTGAAAGAGAATAAGAGCGAATGGAACCAGTCAGTCAAATCTGCATTTAAAAAAAAGACAGTTACGGGTAAAAGACTGATCTTAACTCTTATAATCGTTCTTAATTTTGGCATTTTGGGATTCCTTAAATATTATAATTTCTTTACGGAGTGGCTGAGCGGTGTCTTCAATTTTCAGTATACTGAGTTAAGTCTGGTAATTCCTCTGGGAATGAGTTTTTATATGTTTCAGGCATTGGGATATATCATAGATGTTTATTGGGAAAAAATAAAACCAGAAAAAAATCTCGCAAAATTTTCCCTATTTGTTTCATTCTTCCCTCAGCTTGTACAAGGGCCGATCGCAATGTATGACGAGCTGGCAGGTCAGCTGTTCGAGGGACACAGTCTGAAATATGAAAACATTAAGCAAGGATTTCAGCTGATTATTTGGGGTCTGTTCAAGAAAATGGTAATTGCTGACAGACTGATCGTTGTGGTTGATACATTGCTTCCTGTGAAAAATGAATTAACAAATTCATACAGTTTACTGGCTCTGGTTGTTTATGCTGCACAGATATATATGGATTTTTCGGGTGGAATTGATATTGCCAGGGGCGTAGCTGAAATGCTGGGAATAAAGATGGCAGAGAATTTCAAACGCCCGTATTTCTCGACCAGTATCTCTGATTTTTGGCGCAGATGGCATATCACATTAGGACGTTGGATGAGAACATATATTTTTTATCCTATTGCAGTTTCAAAAGGATTTCTGGCTCTGTCGAGGGTTATCAGTGAATTAAAGATTAACAAGGAAAAAGAATATCCTAGCGACAGTTTATGGGGCGGCAGGTCTTTTGCCGAGCATTTGGGAAAGGTATTGCCCGGATGTATTGCAACACTGATTACTTTTTTAGTTGTTGGTATGTGGCATGGAGCAAACTGGAAATATGCAGGATATGGTCTGTATAACGGTTTGGTTATCCTGATTGCAATGCTGTTGGAACCTGTATTTAATTGGACCCTATTAAAACTGAAAATTAATGTTGACTCTACAGGCTGGAAAGTGTTTAGAATCATTAGGACATTCATTGTTGTTTTGGGCGCATATACATTTGATATAGCTGATGGCTTCATGGATGGCATAAAAATGATAGGTAAATGCTTGACTCCGACAATGGGACCGTCACCTCATCTGGGTTCGGGTATAGAACTTGGACTTGAATCATCGGATTGGATCGTAGCGATAATTGGTCTGTTAATTGTTCTTTTAACCAGCATATATCAGGAACGTACCGGCAAATCTGTCAGAAACAGTCTTGATAAAGAGCCGCTTTGGTTTCAATGGCTTCTTACAATGGGATGTCTGGTTGCTGTAATCATATTTGGGGTATATGGACCGGGATCATCAGCCAGTGAATTTGTTTATATGCAATTCTAATGATGAGGCTGAGAGATTGTTATGCCGGAGGAATAGAATGAAATTAAAGCATTGGATTAGAATAATTGTCTTTTGTGTTGTAAGCATTGTTGTAATAATGGCAGCATCAAAAATATTGTGTGTGGCAAATGAAAAAGATGCTGTAGGTGTATATGGATTTTTCCTGGAGCCTGAAGACAGCATTGATGTTGTAATGATAGGTGCCAGTTCCATGTATTCATATTTTTATTCACCGTTGGCTTATGAAGAACAGGGATTTACAAGCTATTCACTTGCCACATCAACAATGACAGCTCCACTATATAAGTATGCAGCTGAACTGGCCATTGAAACACAGCATCCGCAACTGCTTGTATTTGAAACATGGAGTTTCTGTTACGATGTTCAGGTTGATGAGACAAGTTTTAGAAAATTTCTGGATGCATTGCCTGATTCAGATATAAAAAGAAAAGCGATTGCAGAAATAGTACCGGAAGATCTAAAATCAAGTTTTACATATCCTTTCCAGAAGTATCATTCATCATGGAACCGTATCGGTGAATGTCTGAGCGTTTTACAGGATAAATTGGATATGAACAAAAAAGGATATTCAATAACGAAAAACTTTGCGACAACCCCTAACTGTTTGGAATACAGGAAACAGACCGGAAAATATCATATTTCCGATGAGGGATTTAAATACCTGGAAATTCTGTTGGATTATTTAAAAGAAGCAGATATTGAAAATGTATTGTTTGTAAGATATCCAGAAATGATTGATTACGAAGGCACTGATTCCTATGCGAAAATGATTGAAATGATAAGAGATTCAGGATTTGACTTTGTGAACCTTAATTCTGCGTCAGAGGATATCGGAATCGATAAAAATCATGATTTCTATAATTCTACGCACCTTAATATTTTTGGAGCAGAAAAATTCACTGCATTTTTTGCGGATTATATTATGA
>CAVAJR010000021.1:37210-44863 GCA_963589005.1 Bacteroidaceae bacterium
CCTGAATACAGAGCATACTGCAGATGTTGCAGCGGAATGGGAAGACTGTGCATCATATAATGATAGCTTTATTGAAAATATGGAATATTTGACTGAAAACAATGCTAATGGATATCTGTATACGCAGAGAGACCTATTGGATAATTATATTGACTGAAATGACATTGAAATTGCTGGCAACGACATCCCTTTGTTAAAACATTCTCATGTGGTGTTGACATTTGAATTGTTCTTTATACGTGCTATAATCTTGAAATCATCGGTTCTTGGAAGGAGTGCATCATGATGGTGCATCGCCAGTGTCCAGTGCAACTAACATATATTCCCTGGGAACACATGGCGGCCGATGTATTTTTATGCAGCAAAAGTATGTCTTAAGTACTTGTGTCAGATTAGAAAGATACTGAGGGTTAGGCTCTTTTCTGCCTGAGTAGGACTTAGAAAATAAAAACGCAGAGAATAAAAAATCAAATTGAATAATGAATAATAGGGGATAGGGAAGTATATAGAAAATGAGAATTAATGTAATGGATTTTAATACACTTACTAACGGAGACCTGGACTTTTCAGAGATAGAAGCACTTGGCGAAACAAAATTCTATAATGTATTGCCGGATGATGAGATGATAGAGAAGTGTAAGGATGCGGATGCAATTCTTATCAATAAGGTTTCGTTGACAAGACAAGTTATAGAACAGCTTCCGAGTGTCAGATATATAGGACTTTTTGCAACCGGATATAACAATGTTGATTTGAGGGCTGCTTCAGAGCATGACATTGCAGTTACTAATGTACCTGGGTACAGCACGGATGCGGTTTCCCAGCAGGTATTTTCATTTATTCTTATGTTTGCTTCAAGTATGCCTTTATATAATGATGCAGTGCACAGAGGAGAGTGGATCAATTCTAAAACTTTCTCATTTTTTCCATATCCGATAAGTGAGATTGCAGGCAAAAAAATTGGCATCGTCGGATATGGAAATATTGGAAGAAAGGTAGCCCAAATAGCAGACGCATTCGGAATGCATGTAATGATTTATACAAGACGTCACATAGAAGATTGCCCATATGAACAGGTTCATAAAACCAAACTGTTTTCGGAGTCGGATTATCTGTCACTTAATTGTCCGCTTAACGAGGGTACGGCAAATCTTGTTAATGAAGATACACTTAAGCTTATGAAGCCAACAGCATTCCTGATAAACACAGCAAGAGGCGGTGTAGTGGATTCCCAGGCACTTGCGGATGCACTTAACGCAGGACAGATTGCGGGTGCAGGAATAGACGTTCTTACAGTTGAACCAATGCCGGTTGATGATCCGTTATATACAGCGGCAAATTGCATCATCACCCCTCATGTGGGCTGGGCAGCAATTGAATCACGAAGAAGATGCGTCAGCATGGTAGCAGACAATCTTAAATGCTGGCTGGAGGGCCATCCTAAAAATATCGTCAATATATTATGATTTTAGTATGCCGCTGGCATCAATTACCCGGATCATCTCATTGATTTCTTCAACAGGCAGAACAAGGGCAAATCTTACATATCCCTCACCACATGAGCCAAAGGCACTGCCTGGTGTACATAATACACCGGTAGCTTCAAGCAGCTTCATGCAGAAGTCCTGGGATGATCCGAATCCCTCAGGGATCTTGACCCAGGCAAACATAGTTCCTTGGCTGTCAGCTACATTCCAACCGATACTTCTTAATCCGCCGCACAGAGCATCTCGTCTGGCCTGATACATCTTGCATTGTTCCTTTACGCCCTCTAACGGACCTGTAAGGGCAGCGATTGCAGCCTTCTGGATAGGCAGAAACATACCAAAATCATACTGAGATCTGAGCAGCTTCATGGCATCAATGATCTCCTTATTACCGACTACAAATGATATTCTGGCACCGGTAACATTGAATGATTTTGACAGCGAGAAGAATTCGATTCCCTGTTCCTTGGCGCCTTTATGATTTAGAAATGATCCGCCATAATTTCCATCATAAATAATATCAGAATAAGCATTATCATGAACTACGATAATATTGTATCTGCGTGCAAAATCCAGAAGCTCGTCGTAAAATTCATCAGGGGCAATGGCGCATACAGGATTATACGGGTACGATACCATAATATATTTGGCTCTTTTGGCGATATCCTCGGGTATGTCTGAAAATTTAGGCAGGAAGCCGTTTTTCTCCTTGAGTTCATAAAAATACAATTCGGCATCACCTAAATAAGCGCCGACTTCAAAAATAGGATATCCGGGATTAGGAAGCAGTACCACATCACCTGGATTGCACAGAGCCATACCCAGATGCGCAACACCCTCCTGTGAACCGCTTACAGACATAATCTCATCATGGGCAATGTCAACATTAAATCTTTTCTTGTAATATTTAACGACAGCATCAAGCATCTCAGGTGTATCCCGCAGTGCATAGTGCCAGTTCTCAGGGTCAGCTGCTGCATCAATCAATGCCTGCTGAACGTGGGGTGCAACCGGAAAATCCGGTGTGCCAATGAAAAGGTTATACATCTTGCGTCCCGCTTTAAGGAATTCTTCCTTCTTCTCATTTAATGCTGCAAAAATGCCTGTCTGAAAGTGATTTAATCTGTCTGCTGTTTCTATTATCATTACTTTATGCCTTCAATATTAATAAAAAATTATAACCACAAAATTTAAATCATTCTTAGAGATACGAATATACCTAAGAATGATTTAAGAAAATTTATCCAAATAAGTTACATGTTATTCCCACTCAACTGTTCCTGGCGGTTTCTGTGTGATGTCATATACAACTCTGTTAACATGGTCAACTTCGTTGATGATCCTGTTAGAGATTCTTCCTAACAGATCATATGGTATCTTGGCCCAATCAGCTGTCATAAAGTCGTCGGTTGTGACTGCACGGATGGCAATAAGTTCATCATATGTTCTGTGATCACCCATAACGCCAACCGTCTTAACGCCAGGAAGAACAGCGAAAAATTGAGCCAGGTTCTCACTGTAGCCAGACTTAGCAACCTCATCTCTTAATACCCAGTCAGCCTCCTGCAGGATCTTGATTTTATCGGCTGTAATCTCACCGATAACACGAACGCCCAGTCCGGGACCCGGGAAAGGCTGTCTCCATACAAGGTCATGAGGCAGTCCCAGCTTCTCACCAACTTTTCTCACCTCATCCTTGAACAGATCCTTAAGAGGTTCGATTATGCCGTCAAATGTTATATCACAAGGCATTGCAACCTGGTTATGGTGTGTTTTGATCTTAGCAGCATCACCTTTACCGCTTTCAATACGGTCAGGGTAGATTGTTCCCTGAGCGAAGAATCCGCCGTTATATCTGTTACGAATCTCATCCCAGAATACCTTGTAGAATTCTGTTCCTATAATATGCCGTTTATCCTCCGGATCAACTGCACCCTTGAGCTTTTCAAGAAAGACATCCTGACAATTAACTCGAACGAAATTCATATCGAATAATTTAGTAAATGTTTCTTCAACGAAGTCTCCCTCGTCCTTTCTCATAAGACCTTGGTCTACGAATACACATGTAAGCTGTTTGCCGATGGCCTTAGAGAGAAGAGCAGCAGCAACTGAGGAATCAACACCGCCGGACAGACCCAGGATTACACCTTTGTCGCCGATCGTTTCGCGAAGCTGGGCAACTGTATCTTCAATGAAGCTTTCCATAACCCAGTCCCCGGCACAACCACATACTTTATACAGGAAGTTATAGAGCAGCTTTTTGCCATATTCAGAATGAGTTACTTCAGGATGATACTGAACAGCGTAGATTTTCTTGGCAGCATTTTCCATTGAGGCACAAGGACATTTATCTGTTGTACCTGTAAGAGCGAAGCCCTCAGGAAGCTTGCTTACGTAATCTGTATGACTCATCCAAACGATGCTTTCTGACGGTATATCCGAGTAAATAAGTGAATCAGACGCATGAAGCTTGATCATGCCGTATTCAGAGCTTCCCTCGGCACTCTCAACGCTGCCGCCTGCCATATATGCAATGAGCTGACATCCGTAGCAAATGCCTAGGATAGGAATACCGGCATCTAAAATGGCCGGATCAAAATGAGGTGATGACATATCATAGACACTGTTTGGTCCGCCGGTAAATATGATTCCCTTATATCCGGCAGCTTTGATCTCATCTACTGTTATCTTATTATAAGGTATAATTTCAGCGTATACATGGTGATCACGTACACGGCGGGCAATGAGCTGGTTATATTGGCCGCCAAAATCCAATACTAAAACTTTTTCCATAATGTCTCCTAGATTTTTATAAGTTTTCAAACAGCAGCTGCGCAGGTAGGCGAGCTTGTCCTACATAGCTGCGCAGCCATTAAGCCTTATATAGTCCCATATGCCGTCAAGCACAAGGAGCTATTGAATTTTATTGTTCTGTTATAATGAAATCTCAGCTGTATCCTTCTTGATGCCTTCAATCAGAGGTTTAACCTTGGTCAGGAATGCATCAACCTGAGCAGGGCATCGTCCGATATAAGCACTCGGATTAAGAGTTTCTGTAAGTTCCTCTTCTGTCATATTAAATGCCGGTTCAGCAGCAAGAAGTGAGAGAAGATTGCATGGCAGACCATTTTTCATATTGGCTGTTGCCTTCATAGAACATTCGCGTATGATTTCATGAAGCTCCTGACGGTTGCCGCCGCGACGAACCCCCTCCATCATAATATTTTCTGTCGCTATAAAAGGAAGATATTCATTAACTGTCCTTTCAACGATTTTCTCGTTAACGACAAGTCCGTCAGATACATTCTGCGCCAGACGGAGTATCGCATCAGCACACAGGAATCCTTCAGGAAGAGAGATCCTTCTGTTGGCCGAATCGTCTAATGTACGTTCGAGCCACTGAGTAGATGCTGTCATCGGAGCATTAGCAGCATCAGCCATAAGGTAACGCGCCAACGAACAGATACGTTCTGAACGCATAGGATTTCTCTTGTATGGCATAGCAGATGAACCTATCTGATTTTTTTCAAATGGCTCTTCCACCTGCCTGTCGTGCTGCAGCAGACGGATGTCATTAGCCATACGATAGCAGCTCTGAGCGATAGAACTTAACGCATTAAGAATACGGCTGTCGAGTTTTCTCGGATATGTCTGTCCGCATACGTCAAATATCTTATCAAAACCGAATTCTGAACAGATCTGACGGTTCATTTCAATGATCTTTTCCTCGTCATTATCGAACAGCTCCATGAAGCTGGCCTCAGTACCTGTTGTACCGCGGCATCCCAGCATAGGAATATGATCTATAACAAAATCAAGTTCCTCCAGGTCTGTAACAAAATCCTGCATCCACAGAGATGCACGCTTGCCAACTGTAACCAATTGAGCCGGCTGATAATGTGTATATCCCAGAGTAGGAAGAGATTTATATTTGTCAGCAAAATCTGCCAGATTGGCAATAACCTTCAGAAGTTCACCTCTTAAATATTTAAGACCGTCTCTGTAGATGATGATATCAGCATTGTCTGTTACATAGCAGCTGGTAGCACCTAAATGAATAATGCCTGCTGCACAAGGAGCAACCTTGCCATATGTATACACATGAGCCATAACATCGTGACGAACTTCCTTCTCACGCTGCGCTGCACACTCAAAATCAATTTCATCAATATGATCTTCAAGCTCTTTGATCTGTTCTTCGGTGACAGGAAGACCCAGATTGTGTTCAGCCCTTGCAAGGGCGATCCAGAGTCTTCTCCAGGTTTTTATTCTGGTTTCGGCAGAGAAGAGCTCCAGCATATAAGCGGAAGCATATCTTGAAGAAAGCGGGGATTCGTATTTATTAGTCATGAAAATATCCTTTCATAAATTGCATAGATTTATTTGTCGCGCTTAATATATGAATCTCTTTCCGGGCCTACAGATACATATGTGATATGGCAGCCAATTGACTTTTCAATCATAAGTACATAATCCTGGGCAGCCTTAGGCAGGTCATCCCATTTGCGAACACCTGAGATGTCTGTACCCCAGCCGTCAACGTATTCGATAACAGGTTCGGCATCATTAAGAGCAGCAGGGAATGGGAACTCGTCCGTCTGCTGTCCGTTTAACATATAGTGTGAGCAGACAGGAATCTTGTCCATGTAACTTAATACATCCAGCTTGGTAAGTGCGATATCCGTTGCCCCCTGAACCTCGACACCGTAACGGGTGGCAACAAGGTCAATTGGTCCGACACGACGAGGACGTCCTGTCTTGGCACCGTATTCACCACCGGCTTCTCTTAATTTGTCGGCTTCTTCGCCAAACCACTCACATGTAAATGGACCTTCGCCTACACATGTAGAATATGCTTTTACAACGCCGATGATTGTGTCAATTTTGGCAGATGTAAGACCTGAACCTACAGGTGCATATGCGGCAATCGCATTTGATGAAGTTGTATATGGGAAAATTCCGTAATCGAGATCTCTTAATGAGCCTAACTGAGCCTCGAAGAGTATACGCTTGCCTTCTTTTTGAGATTTGCGAAGGAAGCTTCCGGTATCGCAAATGAATGGTTTTAATTTCTCACCGAATTCATTAAGCCAGTTCATGATCTGCTCAAGAGTATAAGGCTCGGCATGGTAAACCTGCGTAAGAGTAAGGTTCTTCCATTCCATTATGTCTGCAATACGGGCCTTAAGATATTCAGGATAGAATAATTCACCTGCCTGAATGGTTTTCTTCTGATATTTATCTGAGTAAAATGGTGCGATTCCCTGCTTAGTGGAACCATACTTCTTGTCTTTGAGTCTTGCCTCTTCCAGTCCGTCCAGATCTCTGTGCCATGGAAGAAGCAGAGATGCACGATCACTTATTCTGAAGTTCTCAGGCGTAAGCTTGATGCCCTGAGACATTACTGTGTTCATTTCATTCCACAGATTTTCCATATCTACAGCAACACCATTTCCGAGGATATTTACAACTCCCGGACGGAAAATGCCAGATGGCAGAAGATGCAGTGCGAATTTGCCATATTCATTTTCTACGGTATGTCCTGCGTTGCCGCCGCCCTGATAACGTATAACGATATCAGCATCTTGTGTGAGAAGGTCAACCATACGGCCTTTTCCTTCATCACCCCAGTTGATTCCTACAATTGCACTATTTGACATAAGAGTCTCCTTACCAGATATTCCGAATTGCAAATGGCTTTTCGCAAACATCAAAAAACATCTGCATACAAATGCAAATGATAAAATATGCGTTCATCCTGACCCGGAAATCTAAAATTTTTAACATAATAATATGCAGCACAAAAAATCATGCTATTACAGCTTGTAAAATCAATTGCGGAAGATATAGAACTTTGTAAAAGATTTTACGCTTTATAATAGCATGATGTTGTAGGATTTTCTATAAATAGTTCTACAAAAGTAGAAGAAAATATTTACATGACATAGAAAGTTTTGTCTAATTACCCTCGTGTCGGGACGGCACATGAATGAACGTGGATCTGACGTGCCGTGAACCTCGGCCTGCAGCCCCTGCTCGAAAACGCCTTCGCTGATTGTTTTCTCGCAGGGGTCTGCGCCGTCCCGGCACACGTCAGAACTTTATGAACTGCGTGCCGTGAACCTCGGCCTGCAGCCCCTGCTCGAAAACGCCTTCGCTGATTGTT
>CAVAJR010000022.1:0-1083 GCA_963589005.1 Bacteroidaceae bacterium
CATAAGTGAAAAATTAATATCATTACTCTTAACAATCGCAGTTTTATTAACAACACTGCCATTGTCTAGCATCAATGTTAATGCCAGTCCTCAGTCTGCAACAACCATTACAGGCTCAGAGATGAACATAGCATTAAAAAAGCTTGCAGCCGAGTGGGATTCATCTCAATCGGACTATATCTATAATGAAAGTGCAAGAGAAGCTGCATCAGGAGTAATGACTGTTTATTCAACAGAAGCTATCACTGCCAAGGCAAGACAGGTTGTAGATGCAAGATCTGAAATGCAGGCAGAAGCACAGGTTTCAGATGAACCGATAGTCGAGGAAGTAACTGACTATGTACCTGAAACTGAACCGGAAACAACAACCACATATATAGAACCGGAGACAGAAAGTTACACTGAAGCACCAACAGAGCCAGAAGTAACTACCGAGGCTATTACAGAACCAGAAACCACAACAGAAGAATATATTCCAATTATTGAGACAGTAACCAATCTTAATAATGAGACGGTGGCTTTCGTTGAAAAAACAACGACAGAAGAAACAGAATATACGATCGATACTGTTGATACAAATATTCAGGCTATTGTATGGAGCGAAAAAGCCCCTGTTGAGGGAATGAATACGATCAGCCTTTCTGAAGACGGAAGTGTTGTGGCATGGTACGAACCTGCATCTGTTAAGGAGCAAGCAGATCTTTATAACGGAATAGATCATATCAATGTGACTGATCCGGATGGAAATACCATTAAAGTATATAAAGAATATTTAAATACCGTATATATTTACAGTTATGTAGAATACGCGGATCTTTATACATACTTCAATAATGATATGTCCCATGCGTTCGAAAATATGGCAGCACTTGAAGATATTTCAGCATTAAGACATTTCAGAACTGACAAAGTAGAAAATATGTCTTATATGTTTGCAGATGATTACAGTCTTACAGACATATCTCCTGTCAGCTCATTTAATGTAGCAAGATTAGCCGATGTTTCTTATATGTTTAACGGAGCAGCATATCTTACAGATGTAAGAGAATATATGTCAGAACATACATATGATAATTATGCTGA
>CAVAJR010000022.1:1327-2387 GCA_963589005.1 Bacteroidaceae bacterium
TATCATGTAACTTTAGAAGATACAGAAAACGGATCTGTGTCTCTTACAGATTCTGATTATTATTTTACTTATTCAGATAAATATTACAGAAACGATACTGTATATTTCTATGCAGAAGGAAACGAAGGATATGAAGTAACAGAGATTATAATTCAGGATGAAAACGACAATATTATAGAATATTCATTAGTAGATGAAGATTATCACATCTACTCATTTACCATGCCTGAATCTAATGCGGTGATCTCTACAAAGTTTGATATTCCTGAACCTGAGACAGAAGAGACAACAGAAGAGGTTACTGAAGAAGAAACAGAAAGCCTTACAGAAGAAACGCTTGAAACCACAGAGGAAGTTACAGACATTAAAGAAGAAACTTCTGAGACTACAACAGAAATAATTGAAACTGAAGAAACTACTGAAATTATTTCTAAGACTGAAACAGATACAATGGAAACTACTACTGAAGTTGTTGAAAGTGAAGAAGAAACAGAAGAAGTCACAGAGGCAACAAAAGAAGAGCAGACAGAAGAGACATCGAAAACAGAGGACGAAATTTCAGATGAAACTACAGAAGAGTCTTCAGAAGAAGTATCTGAGACAGGAGAATCTTCAGAAGAGACAACTACAGAAGAAATAATAGAAGAAAGTGAATATCCTGATGTAGATATTTCCGACATAGATGCAGATATGTCTTCTATGCGTCTTTTGATTGCAGGAACATCGAATATCCTTAAAAAAGACAAGTACGTTATTTCCTCTTATAACGATATCTATATTCTTCAGTTTAATACTGTAACAGAGACCAAGAGAGCATATGCTTATTACAGTAAGTTAAAGGGCATTGATTTCATTGAGATCGACAGCAATGCTTTTGTTGTATCTGACAAGGAAGAAACTTCAGATGAAGTGATAATTGATTCTGCTTATAAAACAGAAGCTTCATCTTCTGAAGAAACAACAGAAAGTTTAGAAGAGACAACAAACGATGCAATAGAAGAAACATCCGACGAAGAAACATCTGAAGCTGAAAGTGAAGAAACTACAGAAATACAGACAG
>CAVAJR010000022.1:3162-43036 GCA_963589005.1 Bacteroidaceae bacterium
GTCTACGGAAGAAGAGGATTCTGAGTTTATAATTAATGACACATGGCCGACACAAAACAGTAATGCACTTTCAGGTATTACTCTGATTGTGGGTATTGAGAGCATTGATATGAATGATTGGCGACAAGACCGGTATAACAACGGATACGTCATCAAGACGGGTTGGAGTGCGCTCGGTGAAAAATCCAACATCTCAGATCTTAAACCCGGCGATGTAATCGTATGGGCAGACGATTCTGAATTATACAAATACGACATGTGGTGCAATCATGTCGCTATCGTAACTGAAGTTGCTTCTGATGGCTCATATTTCGTTACGGCTGATGGCAACTGTAGCTGGACTACTACCGGCGTTAGTTTTAATACCCGGACTAATTTTTTTAAGAACAACAGTTGGAATTACGGAAAAGTTCTTGTTTGGCGAAATACTGTAAACGGCGCATTAATTGCAAAGTCAGTAATTGATTTTACACAAAGGATCATATCTTCAAATGACACATCTATGAAAGTTCAGTTTCTCGGTTATGAAAGTAAGACCTGGTGTCAGCGTTTCGTTGTATGTGCTCTTCTTGCAGTGACGGACCCATACTCACATGTATCTCTTAAAAAGAGTTCGGATACAGATGACAGTGTACGAGGTACTTATTCACTCGGCGGAGCAATGTATAGCATATGGAAAAACTGCAGTGACGGAACAGAGAGTACATTAAGCAGCTGGGTCGGCTCTTTCGTAACAGGTGGTTACGGAACGGGTTATGTAGCATCTTATGTTGCAGGAACAGCAGATGATGACAGTGTTGTACCGTCAGCGGCAGGAGTTGCCAAAGCATACTACAACGGATACTGGTATTATGCCGCAGATTCGACTACAACAATGGATCTTGAACCGGGTACATATTATATTGCAGAACATGTTGCCCCTAATAAGCACGTAAAAAACAAAGGGGTCTATAAATTCACTGTAACGGCAGGACAGACACTTAATCTGAATGAAGCTGTTAATAGTCTTTTCAAGGATTATGCAACTTCCGTAACTCTCACCAAGAGTTCAAATGCCGATACAAATACCTATCCTCTTGGAGGAGCATTATACAGCATATATTCAACAAAGAATTCAGACGGCACTTATAGCGGATGGAAAGGATCGTTTGTAACTAATAATAAAGGTACAGGTTATGTAGCAGAATATGTAACAGGCACGGCAACAGATGACAGCAAAGTACCGTCAGGTGCAACTCAGAGCAAAGCTTATTACAACGGTTATTGGTATTACAATGTTGACGGACGCACAAATCTTACATTAGATGTGGGAACATACTATGTAATAGAACAGCAATCACAGTTAATCCTGCGCCGTGCTGCTGGTTTCCTCCTCGCCGTGCTCGCTGCCGCCGTATATTATCCTGTGAATTCTCTTCGCAGCTTCCTCAATATCATATTCATATACCCATGAGCCGGTGCTGTCGATGCCGCCCCACAGGTCAGTTTCATAATCTTTATCGGGAATCGTGTTAGTAACCACCTGTACGGTTGATATATCAATGCAGTCAATTAATGCCAGCAGTTCATTGGCAGTCATTGATGATTCAAGCGTACTCATCAGCTTATTAACAGCCTCCGGATAGCTTGATTTAGGCAGCTTAGCTACCTTTTGAAGCAATGCAAGAATAATGTTTTGCTGGCGTGACGCCCTGTAAAAGTCAGAATCAATATATCTGATGCTAGCATATTTAAGTGAGGTGTCTCCATCCAGCAAATGCTTGCCTGCCGTAAGTCCGCCTCCGATATACTCGGCCTCTTCCTCCGTCAGTTCGATCTCAACACCACCAAAGTAATCCACAATTTCAAGCAGGCTCTCGAAATTTACAGTAATATAATTGGCTATATTCATATGAAAATTCTGGTTGAGAGTTTTGATTGCCAGAGTCGCCCCACCGTATTTGTATGCAGCATTTATCTTCTGAGGATCATGTCCTTCGATGGGCACCTTAGAATCTCGCAGAATGGATGTAAGGCATACCCTGTTATTGTCCTGATCGATCGAAACGATCAGATTCATATCACTTCGGTCCGTATCAATGCCATATACCTGTGATACACTCATACCGAAGATAGCAATATTGATAATTGCATGCTTTTGAGTAGTCTGCGATTTTTCTGTGCTCGTACTGCTTTGTTCGCCGGCTGTAGTTTCGTTGCTTTCTGTGTCATCTGCCGATGTATCGGCTTTCGTATCTGCAGCTTCATATTCTTCGGTACTGTCGAGGCTTTCGATTTCTGCAGAATTTGTTTCAGACTTTTCTTCATTTGTATCGCCGGAATTAACAACAGTCTCGTCACCTGCCATGCTGCTGTCTTTTGTTTCATTGTTATCTGCACTATCGGCTGCTGTTGTCCTTGTGTCAGCACCGTCATCCTCGGATGTACTTGATGGAGTGTCTGACATACTGTCGGATGAAATATCGTTATACCAGGCGTATACACCATTTTCGTCGATTTCTTCTATTCCCAGCTCATTTGTATCTATCTGCACGTGCTTTAGTCCTCCGAACAGATAATTCCATATACATATGCCAGCAATTGCCAGAGCTATTGCAATTGCTGCTGCAACTATTAATACCTTATGCCACTTCTTCATGTTTGGATTTTACCCTAATCGCAGTTTGTATAACGATTCTTTCATTGATTTTTTGCACCATCACATCATGAACATATCAGCATGTAGCCTGATATCGGTGCCTTTAATATAAAAACTTAACATATATTAGAATACAGGTCAATCAATGGGGCGATTTGCCAATGTAAAATACACGAGGCACTTGATACTATTTATAATGACATTTGTTTGTGTGCTTTTATGGTTCATTCTATTATTTCATCCCTGCAGCCGAAGAGATAATCAGTATATTGTCCTGAAAATCAATTAATCTCATGGTAGCGATGTGCTGCCAATCGAAATGCACAAAGAAAAAACATACAAATGTTACGAAAATGTTAAATAAATATTGCAAAAATTTTGCTCATGCGATAAATTTATACTGTATTACATAACAGAGAATATTCATGCCATATGAAGAGCAATATAGTAGGTGATATATTCCGGCGGCGACACCGTTCAGACACATGAACAGCTTGTCAGCACTCTAAAATAGGCATAGGATCCAGAAAATCGGAGGGAGAGAGAATGAAGAAAATTGCATTGGCAGCAGTAGTAGTTCTGGCAGCAGTATCGCTTGCAGCGTGCGGCAAGACAGCTGAACAGGAGACAACAACAGAAGAGACAACGACAGAAGCAGTAACAACAACCGTTCCCGAGACTACAACAGAGAAGGAAACAACTACTACGGAGCCGGAGACAACAACTGAGGAAATTGAGACTCAGGAAGGTCTGATCACTCCGCAGAGTACCCTGGATGAGGCTAAGAAAGTTGTAGTTTCTGCAGATGGTGATCAGCTCACATTGAGATTAGGTCCCGGCTCTGATTATGATCAGGTAGCGATGATCGACGACGGCACCGAGCTGACTATTACAGCCGAGGATTCCGGTTGGGGATATACCGTATACAATAGGCAGGCCGGATGGGTTTCCATGGACTGGGTAACAGAGAAATAATTATACAGTCTCACAGATGATTTCAATAATGCGTTTTACTGCGTCGCCATGCTCGGAAGCAGACATTGCGTCGATGTAAGCAGCACGATTTGCATATAATTCATTAACCTTATTAACCAATGTACGATGGGACAGGTCTTCCTCTTTGAGCACATCTGAAAATCCGCGCTTTTTAAAGGAATCTGCATTCAGCAGCTGATCACCGCGGCTGGCATCAAGTCCCAACGGAATGAGCAGCGCAGGCTTCTTAAGCGCTGCCAGTTCATTTATGACATTTGCCCCTGCCCGAGAAATAATAATATCCGCAGCAGCGTAGATATCAGGCAGCTCATCAGAGATATATTCGAATTGCTTGTATCCGGCAGTACCTTCAAGTTCGGCATCGTATTTGCCTTTGCCGCAGGCGTGGATTATATCAAAATTAACCAGCAGCGAGTCAAGCGCCGAGCGAACAGCACTGTTGACGGCAACGCTTCCGAGACTGCCGCCGATCACCATAAGAACCGGCTTGTCACCGACAAATCCGCATATACTAAGGCCCTTTTCGCGAGAACCATTCAGAAGTTCGTCTCTTACAGGAAGCCCGGTGAAAATCGCCTTATTATGGGACAGGTACTTCTCAGTTTCAGGGAAACTGTAGCAGACCTTCGTTGCGCGTGGAATAGCCAGCTTGTTGGCAAGACCCGGCGAGAGGTCTGATTCATGGATAACTACAGGGATCTTGCGCTCGGCGGCTGCAATAACCACGGGAACAGAGACGAATCCGCCCTTTGAGAAGACGATATCCGGCTTGTGTTCCTTCATATAGTGCTTTGCTTCGTGAAGACCCTTGAGGATTCTGATAGGGTCTGTAAGATTTTTGATGTCTATATATCGGCGCAGCTTGCCTGATGAAATTCCATGATATGGTATGCCGGCCTTTTCCACCAGTGATTTTTCAATACCGTCATAAGAACCCATATATTCAATAGTAAACCCAGCCTGCCTAAGTCCCGGAACAAGTGCAAGGTTGGGAGTAACATGTCCGGCAGTTCCGCCGCCGGTTAATAAAATCTTCTTCATAATCCGTTTATATTCTAAAATAACCTAAATCTATTTGTTTGTATGCTTGATTTGATCATCAGATGTCTTTGCTTTGTCGGTCAGGAAACGCACTCACAACACCTGAGGACGATGCGCAGATCCTGCAAGCAAGATCTCATCTTATTGTACACAAGTTCGTATCACAATAAAAACGCCCAGGTCATTATACTACGGATATATACTAAAATGAAGTCATAAATTCTGGTGGTATTCCATAGCCTTTTGATATACAATAAAGGCACAAAATCCGGGTCACAGTGCGCTCTGGGTGCATTGCGACGGCAATAGAAATACAATAATCACATTTATAGCATATATGAAGATTTTAATTAAAAACGGCCGATTGCTCCTCAAGGAGAATGGCAAATATAAAATATCCGACGGTGATGTGCTGATCGAAGACCGACTGATCAGCAAGGTAGCCTTAAGGAATGGTCAATGCAGCATATTGGATAAAGCAGACAAGGTCATTGATGCTTCCGGTAAGCTGGTTATGCCGGGACTTATTAATGCGCATACTCATGCATATATGAGTGTATTTAGGAACATGGCAGATGACCTTGAATTCTTCGACTGGCTGGGAACGGTCAACAGAGTTGAAGATTATATGACAGAAGAAGACTGTTACTGGACTACATTATTGTCGATTATCGAGATGCTGCAGTCAGGCACCACATGTTTCGTTGATATGAACATAAGAAGTGCCAAAAACGGTGCCAAGACAGGCCCTGAGGGTGCAAGCTCTGCAGCTGCAAATGAGAGCGGCATCCGGGCCTATATAAGCAGAGGTCTGGTGGGTGAGGCTGATGATAAGGATTCACTCAGAAGGTTCAGGGAATTCTTCGGTGAGGCGGATCTGTATAAGGACGATAGCCGTGTGAACTTCCTGTTGGGACCTCACGCACCATATTCGGTAATGCCAAGTCTTATGGAAAAAGTCACAGACTACGGTCATGAGCGGCATATGATGGCAAATATTCATATCTCCGAGAGTGAGACGGAGATGATGAATATGGCCAGAGATCACGGCGGCATTACACCGGTTCAGTATGTTGATAACGGCAGATTATTCGAACTGCCTGTGATTGCAGCTCACTGTGTTAATGCAACCGACGATGATATCAGATTATTCAAAGAGAAAAATGTCAGCGTTGCCATAAATCCGAAGAGCAATATGAAATTGGGTAATGGATTTGCTCCGGTTGACAGATTTCTTGAGGCTGGCGTAAATGTATGTCTCGGAACAGACGGAAGCGGCAGCAATAACACGCAGAATATGTTCCAGGAAATGAACATAGCTTCCCTGGTATACAAGGGCAAGGAGAAGAAGGCCAAATGCGTTGATGCTGCAGATGTGCTGGATATGGCAACAGTAAATGGCGCGAAGGCTCTCGGCATGGAGGGCAGGCTGGGAACAATTGTGCAAGGGGCAATCGCTGATGTGATAATATTAGATCTTAACGTGCCGCAATTTGTTCCTAAGAACAACATCGTAAGCGGGTTGGTATATTCCGCCAAGGGATCAGAAGTTGAGACTGTCATAGTAGATGGCAAGGTTCTTATGGAAAACAGACAGATGCTTACAATTGATGTGCAGAAGGTCATGGAGGAGTGCGAAAAGATTGCTGCAAGGCTCAGATAGTCACATCCACATATATTAGACAAGGCGGTGTAGCTGCTGCTTAGTATGTCGATGATCAGATATTTTTAAGGTGATACAAATAGCCTGACTTCAGGGGAAGGGGATAAGATATGAAGAATATAACAGTTGAATTTGGCGGCATTGATTGGCTTCCGGATGAAGAAGTGGAACAGTTTGATGAGGAAGCGCTCCTGGCATATAAAACCTTAGTTGAAAAATTAGGCCCGGGAAATGAATTTACCGGCTGGGTGGACCTTCCGGTAGATTATGATAAGGAAGAATTTGCCCGCATCAAGATTGCAGCAGATAAGATCCGCAGACAGTCACAGGTGTTGATCGTATGCGGCATAGGCGGCTCGTATTTGGGCGCAGCAGCAGCAATTGATTTCCTGCGCGGTTCCATGTATAACCTCAAGCTGCGGGGAGACAGTGATCCTCAGGATATTGAGGTTTATTTTGTCGGCAATAATCTGACACCGACCTATATAGCTGACATAATTGAACTTATAGGTGACAGGGATTTCTCTGTAAATGTAATCTCGAAGTCCGGCACGACCATGGAGACCTCCATCTCCTTCAGAATTTTCCGCAAAATGCTGGAAAACAGATATGGCAAGGAGGGGGCAGCCGACAGAATATATGCAACTACTGACAGCTGCAAGGGTGCGCTAAAGGCTCTGGCTGATGAAGAAGGATACGAAACCTTCGTGGTTCCTGACAATGTAGGCGGCAGATATTCGGTACTTACTGCGGTAGGTCTGCTTCCGATAGCAGCAGCCGGATGTGATATTGACTCCCTGATGGAAGGTGCAGCTTCAATGCGTGAAGAATTGATGGCAGATCCTGAGGAGATCAATGAGGCCATGGCATATGCGGCACTGCGTCAGCAGTTATATGATTGGGACAAATATATTGAGATATTTGCCAATTATGATCCGGATTTAAGACTGTTTGGAGAGTGGCTCAAGCAGCTCTTCGGTGAGAGCGAGGGCAAGGAAGGATTTGGCATTTTCCCGGCATCCGTAAATTATACATCTGATCTTCATTCAATGGGACAGATGATCCAGCAGGGCGAGAGAAATATTTTCGAGACCGTAATTAATATTGAGTCAGAACCGGCAGATATTGTGATTCCGGATTTTGATGATGATTTCGACGGATTCAAATATTTGGAAGGAAAACCGGTTGCAGTGCTTAATCAGACAGCAGTTGACGGCGTTGCAATGGCACATATCGACGGTGAAGTGCCGCAGGTATATATCGGAGTTGCAGGGAAGGATGAATTCAGCCTCGGTGAATTGTTTTATTTCTTCGAGTTTGTCTGCGGCGTGAGCGCATACATTGAGGGAGTAAATCCGTTTGACCAGCCGGGAGTAGAAGCTTACAAGAGAAATATCAAGGAGTTATTGAACAAATACAGGGATTAATCCTCCTCGATGATCTGGATCTCCATGAAATCAAATGGAATGGCTTCAATGAAATTATCCTGCGAAAATCTTGTACGTGAACGGCGTTTGAATTCGGTGATATTGGCATTGAGCCAGATGGGCTCTGAGAGATCAAAATGAAGGCAGATCTCGGTAATCGCAGAAAAGACCTTATGTGTGCGGGTATCCTTGGAAGGATTCTCTACAGTAAGGTCAGCGATCATTTTATTGCTTTTGTATAATTTGCCCCAGAGTCTAAACATGCGGGGATTATAACACAGTATTCATATGATTTAAAAGCGAAAGTAATATAAAACTTGCAGGACTTAAACGGCCTGTATCAGGACTGCGCAGGGACATCACAGATTCTGTGAGAAAACATCAGCATGGGCGTTTTCGAAGGATGCTATATGCTGAGGTATGGGCGCATGACTGTCTGTGCATTTGCAGCATCTGAGGCAGCGAAGGGACATTTATGAATGACGAGATAAGAAAATTAAGGGACTGGATCGATTCCAGTGATAATATAGTATTCTTCGGCGGCGCCGGAGTGTCCACCGAGAGCAATATACCGGATTTCAGAAGTGTGGACGGATTATATAATCAGGAGTATGATTATCCGCCGGAGACGATATTAAGCCATACCTTCTTCATGAGAAATCCAGAGGAATTCTATAGATTTTACAAGAATAAAATGCTGCTCCTGGATGCCCAGCCTAATGCAGCTCATTATAAGCTGGCAGAGTGGGAGGAGAAAGGCAAGCTGAAGGCTGTGATCACCCAGAATATTGACGGACTTCACCAAGCAGCCGGAAGCAGGCGAGTGTACGAGCTGCATGGCTCTGTTCATAGAAATTATTGCATGAAATGCGGACATTTCTTTGGCCCTGAGTATGTAAAAGCTGCTGATGGCGTGCCTTATTGCAGCGAATGCGGCGGCATGATCAAGCCGGATGTTGTTCTCTATGAAGAGGGACTTGACAATGATATCATTACAGGTGCGATTCGTGCAATCGCAGAGGCTGATGTTCTCATAATCGGCGGAACGAGCCTGGTTGTATATCCGGCAGCAGGACTTATAGATTATTACCGTGGACATAAACTGGTATTGATAAACAAGAGCAGCACATCAAGAGATAAAATGGCGGATCTGATAATAAATGACAAAATTGGTGAGGTATTTTCACAGTTGTAACGGAGGTGTGATAGATGGATAACTTTTTAGAGTGCGGACAAGATAAGCTGACAGAAATTAAGACGGCTATTGCAGATGCAGCAGCAAAAGAAGAAGAATTCAAAGATATCGACAAGACGCTTAAAGCCAGACAGAAAGAGTATGATATTCAGAGAAAACGAGTAGATGAGAAGATAAATTCTGCTATCAAGAAGGCGCGCACCGAGTTGGAAAAGGGATTCGATGAGCAGGTGAATACTGCAGAAAAGGCTAAAAAAGAGGCAGAACAGCAGAAAAAAACTGCTAAAGCAGAGGCTATAAACAGAAGAATGCAGATTGAGAATTCTGCATTGATAGATGAAAATAAGGTTATGGCAGCTGAGATCGACAGTCGCTTCAAGGAAAGCCAGGTTCCGTTTTTCTGTAAATGCAGGTTGTATTATATGCTCTTTTTGCCGTCTAAAAAGATTGATTATATAGTATGTGCAGCGGCATTAGTGATATTTGCAGGACTTATCCCGTTCATCGTTACGAGATTCATTTCCTCTGTGCCATTGATAGTTATAATGTGGATATTGATTGCCGTATTTTTTGGGGCAATATATTTTCTTGTTTCAGCATTGAGCAAAAAGGGCGAAAAAAATGATGTGATCGCCAGGATGCGTGTAAACATTGAAAGAATAAGTGATAACAAGAAATTTATCAAAAAGAGAAACAAAAATATCAAGGCTGACCCGGATGAGAGCCAATACGATCTGGCTGAGTTTGATGCACAGCTTGATGCTGCTAAAAATCAATTAGATGATGTTCTGTCACGCAAGGAACAGGCAGTTAAAAATTTTGAAGAGGTTGAATCTGTCGGTATCCGTGATAAGGTGGAAAATGAGAACGCTGATATGTTCAGTGAATTAAATAAGGATATCACAAGGATGACAGAAGACCGCAATACCAAGGAAACGAACCGCAATGAGGCAGCGGCACTTGTTGCTGATTATGCCGCTCAGTTAGGCGATAAAAACATGAAGGCGGATAAGATAGACGAGCTTATCAGTGCATTCGATGATCCTTCAGTTACAACAATTACCCAGGCACTGGACTTTGTTAAGAATAAAAGCAAATAATGCCGCTTTCGGCAAATATCAAATTATAGATAATGACTTCGCGTAAAAGGAAACGAAAAGATAGTAAAAATAAGAAACATTTGACTTCAGGCAGTCGCCGTGATCAGCAAATGTCAGCAAGCAGCCGCCAGAGAGCGGCTGCTTACAGTTCTGCGCGCAGTCAGAAGGTATCCTCCGGCAATGTAAGACGAACAATCGATCAGTTAGGACAGAGTGATCTGCAGCGGCTTAAAACCGGCGGCTACAGCTCAGCAGAATATTATGGTAATGATGATGTAAGTCAAGGCAGAAATATCTATGATTATGATGAATACGAAGACCGCAGAGAAAAATATGCCGAGTATGATGATGGCCGGGAGGGTTATGAAGGATATGATAGCCGAGATATGACGGATTATGACGGATATAGCGGCTATTATGACGATTATGAACCGGATGGTGAACCGGAATATAAATATTCTGAAAACAGGACGTCAGCTAGTGGACACCAAAGATCCAAGAAGAGAAGTCAGAACAATAAAAATCGCAGAAGACGAAGAGAGAGCCAGAGACAAAAGGTAAGACAGACAAGACACAGAACTGACGGTCAGGGCAAGTCAGGCAGCAGAAAGCCGCAGCAGGTGAGCCGAAAAACTGTCCGACATCAGGCTGCCAAAACGAAAAAACGCAGAAGAACAAGGCGTAATATAAACAGAAAACCGATTATTATAACCATGCTGATATTTATCATAACAGTGGCGATGGTTGTTGGAATTGTTTTGTTCATTAAGTATAGAACATTTTCCGGATATACCACGGAAACAACGCTGGATATCAGTAATTCTGAAAATGCTGTGCGGTATTACAAATATGCAGATGGTTACCTGAAATGTTCGAGTAATGGAGTTACGTATTTTGATGAAAGCCGCATAATATGGAGCGAAAGTGCCTCAATGATACAGCCCGTTGTGGATATTTGCGAAAATTATATTGCTGTAGCTGATACATCTAAGAAGAGTGTCTTTATCTATGATAAGGCGGGCTTAGTAAATGAGATTGTCTTGAATTATAATGTAACGGATGTTGAAATCTCAAAATTAGGCGTGGTTGCAGTATCCAGCAGCGACGGCGACATTAGTTATCTGCAGATATTTGATAAGAGCGGCAATGAGATTATGGTGCAGAAGAGTCTGCTGTCATCTCAGGGATATCTGATGGATATAGCACTGTCTGACAGCGGAACTAAACTGGCGGCGATTTTCGTAACTGTAACTCAGGGAACGCTGGACTCTAAGGTAGTTTTTTATGATCTGTCAGGTGAGGAACCTGTTACTTCAACATTTGATCAATATGAGTCGGTGCTGCTGGCAAATGTACATTTCCTTGCTAATAACATCATAAGCGTGGTGGGCGATACGGCCATGTCGATTTATACATTTGCAGAAAGTCCTGAGCTGGTATATGAGAATCTTGAGTTTGCCGGAGAGATCAGGTCGCTGTTTTATAGTGACAAATACATCGGCATGCTGGTTGAGGATTCAGAGTCGGACAACAGTTATGACATAAAGGTATTTGATAATACCGGTAATATGCAATTTGAGATGAGTGTGGAGAAGGCCTACAGCCATATTGCATTTGCCGGCAGTAATGTATTAATGTATTCTGATTCGGAATGTGAGATGTATTCATTTGCCGGCATATGTAAGTTTACATACAGATTTGAAGAGACGGTAAGCGCACTCATGTCTGCAAATGGCAGAGATTTTGTATATGCCACGAGCGGCGAGACTAATATTATCCGACTGCAGTAGGACATAAAGACACAGAAGGGGATATAGATGAATGCTTCAATGATAGCAACAATTGCTGTAATAATATTTCTTGTAATATTCCTGGTAATTGGATTTTATAAGGGATTCCTGCGGGTTGTCCTTACCACGTTTTCTCTTATAATCACTCTGGTTCTGGCAAGTATGCTGACTCAGCCATTGGAAAATTATGTTGAAAATAATACTGTTATAGGCCCCAGAGTCAAAACACAGATCGAAAATTATGTCAGCGAGAACATGGAGTCGCTGACTGCAGGGGTTTCGAATGTGGAAAATAATTTTATCGACTCATTGCCTGTGACAGAGTCCATGAAATCCGATCTGAAATCCGGCAATACAATGGCCAATTACGTAGACGAGGGTGTATCTAATTTTGCTGAATATATAGCGGTAAATCTTACTACATTGATTCTTAAGATTCTGTGTTATGTGGTGCTGTTTATAGTGATTTTCATTGTGATCAGGCTGATATTGCGCCTGTCCCGCATTATAAATCATATTCCTATATTAGGCGGCGTAAACAGAATAGTCGGTGCAGTGTTTGGCCTGGCTGAGGGTGTCTTATTTCTGTGGCTTATCAGTATGGCCATTATGATGCTCTCAAGCACTGAATTTGGCATAAACTGCCAGAAGGTCATTGCAGACAGTGAATTTCTGACATTTGTTTATGAAAACAATTACCTGGTATCTATAGTTGATATCATTGTAGGAGTATTTAAAAAATAACAATTCGCCTTATATATGCATATTTTCAAGGATATGGCTGAGGGCCGGATTATTATTGTTTTCGAGCCAGTCAATTTCCAGATCCATGACCTCAGCGGAGCCGTCGGACTTAATGAGGGGGATGATCCGCAGATCCTTGTTATTTCGATATAATCTCACAATGTACTCCGGCAGGATGCTTATTCCCAGACCGACTGAGATCATCAAGAGCAATGTCTCGGGGTTTCCCTCCATAGCGGTAATATCAGGGTAATATCCGCCGCGTTCATAAATAAGGATGGATTCCTCCATCTGATCCTTGGGCCTTGTGGAAGGCTCCATCATAATAAATTTCTCGTTTTTCAGATCCTGATAGGTAAGGCTTGTTTTGCCTGAGAGCTGATGCGCGGCAGGAAGTACCGCAAGTACAGGATAGCTCTTTAAATAGCGATGATTAATGCCGATGAAGTTTCTGACCAGCGGTGAGATGGTAATTATCATGTCGCACTCATGCTTGCCTAATTTTTCAAACAGTACACTCATGTTATTGTGAAACAAATGCAGCTGGATAGAAGGGTATGCATTGTGAAAATATCTGAGGGGAACGGCAAAATCACTCTGACCAAATCCGCTTATATATCCGATAGTAAGGTCGCCCTGGACTCCCTCTGTTACAAGTCTGGCCAGTCGTATGGCATCATTGTTGCGTTCCAGCAGGGTCCTTGCCTCGTTAAGGTAGACCCTGCCTGCAGCGGTTAATTCGACATGATGCTTGTCTCTTATAAAGAGCGGAACTCCTACAGTTTTCTCCAACGCATGGATCTGCTGCGTCATAGCAGTCTGTGAGATAAAGCAATTGGCAGCGGCCTTGGTAAAATTCAGGGTCTCTGCAACATTTATAAAATATGTAAGCTGATTGAAATTCATGATAGTGATCCTTCTGTAATCTGGTATTGCGCCGTTCGGCACGCAGGGTGGTCTATAATTTATCCTGGGTGCCGGGATTCTCGGCATGCATCAATTTTGCGAAATGTCTGCACCGTCCCATTACGCAGCGGTACACAAGATTTGGCAATAAGTTTATCTTATTAAATAACCGTATATTATCATTTCACAATCCACAATTACAAGTATATACTGCAAGCAAATGTTATGACAGAACTGCAGATGAAACAAAATTATTGAAGCAAATATTCGCTGCTGCAGCATCTGACTGACAATACCAGAATTTCGGAGGAAAAGAAAAATGAGTACAGAGAAGATCCCATACAAGATTTACCTTAGTGAAGATGAGATTCCTAAACAATGGTATAATGTGCGCGCTGACATGAAGGTCAAGCCGGCACCCTTGTTAAATCCGGGCACCTTGCAGCCGCTTAAGGCCGAGGAACTGGCACCGATCTTCTGCGAGGAATTGATTAAACAGGAATTGGATGACGATACAGCATATGTAGATATCCCGTCAGAAATCCAGGAATATTACAAAACATACAGACCATCTCCTACGATAAGAGCTTATCATTTGGAGAAGGCATTAGGAACGCCGGCGAAGATTTATTATAAATTCGAAGGCAATAATACCAGCGGCAGCCATAAACTGAATTCGGCATTGGCACAGGCATATTATGCTAAGAAGCAGGGTCTTAAGGGTGTCACTACAGAGACCGGAGCAGGCCAGTGGGGTACAGCATTGTCGATGGCCTGCGCATACTTTGACCTTGATTGTAAAGTGTTCATGGTTAAAGTTTCTTATGAGCAGAAGCCATTCCGCCGCGAGGTTATGAGAACATATGGTGCAACAGTTACTCCTTCACCATCTGATACAACAGAGGTCGGACGTAAGATCCTGGCAGAGCATCCTGGTACCACAGGAAGCCTTGGATGCGCTATCTCTGAGGCAGTTGAGGTCGCTACGAGCAATGAAGGCTACAGATATGTATTAGGAAGTGTGCTGAATCAGGTTCTTCTGCATCAGTCAGTTATAGGACTTGAGGCCAAGGCTGCTTTGGACAAATATGATATCACTCCTGATATTATTATCGGATGCGCCGGCGGCGGCTCTAATCTGGGCGGATTGATCGCACCATTTATGGGAGAAAAACTGCGAGGAGAGAAGGACTATAGGATAATCGCAGTTGAGCCGGCATCATGCCCGAGTTTCACCAGAGGAAAATTTGCTTATGATTTCTGCGATACCGGTATGATATGTCCGCTTGCTAAGATGTATACTCTGGGCAGCGGATTTATCCCATCACCTAACCATGCAGGCGGATTGAGATTTCATGGCATGAGTTCAATTTTGTCTCAGCTGTATCATGACGGATATATGGAAGCCAGATCCGTAGAGCAGACAGCAGTATTCCAGGCAGCAGAGCAATTTGCCCGTACAGAGGGAATACTTCCTGCACCGGAGAGCTCACATGCTATCAGGGCAGCTATCGATGAGGCTCTTAAATGCAAGGAAACCGGAGAGGAGAAAACTATCTTATTCGGTCTTACCGGCACGGGATATTTCGATATGGTTGCATATGAGCAGTACCATAACGGAACAATGACGGATTACATTCCGACAGATGCAGATCTGCAGAAGGGATTTGACGGAATTCCTAAATTCCCGGGAAATGAAATAAAATAAATTAATAAAAAATAGCCCGTTCGTTTTCTTTACACACGAACGGGCTATTGATGAATTTCCTGAAGCTTCACTGTATAACCTCCTTGAACTTATTCAGTTCTATCCTAAACTATCTGTTTTAAACTAGCATCTATTTAAAATTAACATCTATTTAAACTTACAAGTTATCCAAACTTACGAGTAATTAGAACCACTATTTACTATTTGCTACTTGCTAAATTCTTATTAAATTATATTCTTAAATTATCCGGTTCCTGAATGCTGCCTATTTATAAGGTATGCATACTTTTGTGATTCTGATTACAAGCTATTCAAATTACGAGTTATCTAAACAATCTATATTCAAAATTATTACTCATTTAAAACTACAACTTACCACTAATCTTCTTCTGACTTCAGTAAGTAAAAATTCGATTTTATCTGAACCTTCATCTGATTTAACTTCATAACCTGCTTAAATTTATCTACCTCAAATATAATCTATTTATGATTCGGTTTGTTTAAATAATGATCTATTCGGATATTCTGTAAATCAAATTTTTATTTACCTGCAATGACTAGCCCATCGGACTGCACCTCGCTTTCGTTTATATTTCATTGATACCAACGGCCGTTGCTATTTATTATACCTTCACCTTTTCATAAGTGATATCATCCCCTGCAAGTTATGACTCTGATTAATGGAGAAATGGTCTTCCTTGCTATTATTGATATCACACCCCCTACTTGCAACCAAGCTGCTGATATCCGTTTTGTTTGGTATGTTTCCGTTTCTACTTCTTGATCTTTATCTTTATTTCAGGAAGCTTGTCTCTGTTTCTGTCTGCATAATACAAGGCTTTTTAGGAGACGTCAATGCTTTTGAAGGTACTAAAAAAGAACATTGCCAAATGCATATTTTGTATTCACTTTCGTACAATAATGTGTTATTATCCAAATGTTGCGGGTCATTTAAATGGCCCCATTTTCTTTCTTGACATAATATCAGATGACGACTATAATACCCACCGTTGCGCAAACCGACAGTTCATTAGTACCTTCCTGTCGTTAAATAAAACCGGGACTGTTCATTTTGGTGAAACAGATTCCGTGAAATGTTGGATATGTTTCACGGTCTATATGTTTGATCTTTTTGGCAGCCTCGCATAAGCGAGGCTGTTTTAGTGTAATAGCAAATTCAATGATTTTATGAAAGTGGCAGGGGAAATTATGTCTAACGAGTTAATCTTTTTATTATCGGTGTTGGTATATCTGGGATGTGTAGTGCTGTTCTACAAACTGTTTGGCAAGAATGGCTTATATGCATTTTCGGTATTTGGAACTATTCTGGGCAACATTGCCGTGTGCAAATGCATCGACATATTCGGGCTGTCAACAACCGCAGGAAACGTGTTATACGCATCAACATTTTTGGTTACTGATATTTTATCGGAAAATTATGGCAAGAAGGAAGCCGGCAAGGCAGTAAAATATAGTCTTGCTACGATGCTCCTGTGGATAGTCGGAACACAGCTTCTGTTGTGGTTTACACCTAATGCAAATGATATAGTAAGTTCAAGCCTTGACGGAATATTTGCATTAGTACCGCGAATTACGATAGCCAGCGTGGTTGGATACATATGCAGCCAGAGCCTAGATGTTGCACTGTATCATGCGATCTGGAAAAAGAGCGGCGGCGGCAAGGAAAAGATGTGGCTCAGAAATAACGGCGGCACGCTCATCAGCCAGGCTGTTGATACTGTAATATTTACTACATTGGCATTCTGGGGTACATATCCGACAGACGTATTTGTCAGCATTCTGCTTACTACATATCTCTTTAAGGCAATTGTTGCGCTGCTGGATACGCCGTTTGCATATCTGGCACGAAAGATTACGCCGATGGTGGGTGCAGAATGATGACTGCTGTATTAAGGCACGTATATGAAAGGCATATACCAGTTTGTGTGCTGTAAATACTGGTGTGCAGCCCCTTGCTTGAAAATGTCTGCGCCGTCGTCCAGGCACGAAAATATATAGAGTCTTGCGTGCCTACAATTTAAGTGAGTAGTTACTGTTCGTGAATAATAGAATAATGAGGAATTGATCATGAGTGAAACTGTAAAAAGAGAAAAAGAAGGATTAACCAAGCTGGGAAGTCAGGGTACAAAATATAGCATGGATTATGCTCCAGAGGTATTAGAGACATTTGTCAACAAGCATCCGGACAATGATTATTTTGTCAAATTCAACTGTCCTGAGTTTACCAGTCTGTGCCCGATCACGGGACAACCGGATTTTGCGACCATTACGATATCATATGTACCGGGAGAGCGCATGGTGGAAAGCAAATCACTGAAGCTCTATCTGTTCTCCTTCAGAAATCATGGTGATTTTCATGAGGATGTTGTGAATATCATAATGAAGGATCTGATTAAATTAATGGATCCGAAATATATTGAAGTTTGGGGCAAATTTCTGCCGAGAGGCGGTCTGTCGATTGATCCTTATTGCAATTATGGCAAGACGGGTACGAAGTGGGAACAGGTTGCATGGGACAGAATGACGCAGCATGATCTGTATCCTGAAAAAATTGACAATAGATAGAATATCCATAACAACACTTTGTGCTGTCCATGCACAGCAAGCTATGCATAGACAGCACCTAATGTTATGTTTTCTCTTCGGAGTTAAAGAGAAAAAGGAATAGAAGGTAACGACCCCATATATTCTGGCGTTAGGCATACCGATAACTGTAAAACCGTTATGCCTGCAGCAATATATAGCTATTACGAGAACCTAAAATGAGGAACAACACATTTATTGTGTTAGGTTGTTGATAGCACCACAAATAAAACTGCCTAATTCAATGCAGCGCCATTAAGACATTTTATATTGTTCCTCTCTCATTTTGCTTTCGCATTTTATGTTGTATTTTGTAGTATTCAAAATGCAAATCACATTTGCAATCTTGAAGTTTCATGAAATGGCCGCTCTACTAATGCCATTGCATATGGCAGATACAACATCAGCATCATCACAGATCTTCCTGCAATGACAGTATGTCAAGTTTTGCCACATTTCTTGACGCTGCTGTCTCAATATATATGCTTTTACTCTGCTTGTCAACTACAAAAATTGTACAAACTTAAGTACAATATGCGATATAAGGATGCTCAATTGCCTGCTGCCCAATTTACGAAGAGTAAAGTAATTTAAACATCCTGTCAGACAGATGCCTGAACTGCATGCCGTGGTATAATATTTATACTAACTCAAACCGAGCGTATAGGCATAAGTTTAGTCTGAAATTTATGAAAGCTGCGGACACATGCGATAAAAATGAGATGAAAAATTGCGGTGTGTCATATAAAACAGGTCGACGGAAATCAGTATGTGGCATATAATAAATTTGGTATAGTAATGTTTAAATAACTGCATCTTATAAATGCCGGCAAACGGCATACATTCTATGGGCTTCGTGGACTTAGTGATGCAGCTGATTAAAAATATTTATATCAGGCATTTTAAGATATGTATTTGAAAACTTATATAGGATTTCTGTCGGATAGATTTAGAAGCAATGAGCTCTTGAAGCCAAGGGCGGCAGTTTTTATGAGTTTATCTGGGACGGGATATTGCAAGCAGGTGAGAAGAATGATATCAGCAAAAGAAGCGAAGGAACGTTTGATAAAGGGAAATGAGAGATATCTGTCAGCAAAGCAAACTGACGGAGACATTTCTCCGGAGGTAAGAAGAAAAACCTGCGAGGAGGGGCAGCATCCCTATGCTATTATATTATGCTGTTCGGACTCAAGGCAGATACCGGAGGCAATATTTTCTGCCGGTATAGGCGACCTGTTTGTCATTCGTGTTGCGGGAAATGTAGTAGATTCGCATCAATTGGGCAGCATAGAATATGCAGCGGATCATTTGGGCTGTAAGCTGGTTGTGGTGTTGGGACATGACCATTGCGGCGCCGTCGAGGCAGCCATCCACCACGATCCGGACGGACATATTAAATTCATTACGGATGAAATTAAGCTGGCTATAGGGAATGAAACTGATGAATACAGAGCCTCATGCCTTAATGTGATGCGCAGTGTCAGAATTATCGAGGAAAATAATGATATGCGTATACTAGAGGAGGACGGACTCAGCGTAGTGGGAGCGATCTATCACCTGAACACAGGAAAGGTGGACTTTCTGAGGTAACAGTTGATCCTTAAAATCCTGCTTTACAGAAGGTTAGAAACGAATATGCAATATATAGAGGCTGAGATCAGAAATGATTACAATAAGCTGACACGCTTATTAATAAAGAGACATCTTACGATCACTACAATGGAATCGGCAACGGCAGGGCAGATTGCATCGCTTATCACGGATACGGAAGGTTCGTCTGCAGTGCTGAAGGGGGCATTTGTAACATATTGTAATGAAGCAAAAATTATGCAGGGAGTTCCGGCAGATATAATTGAGAAATATACAGTTTACTCAGAAGAAACTGCAGCGGCTATGGCGAAGGCCTGTGCCGAAACATATGGCGCGGATATTGGCATCGGCATAACCGGAACCATGGGCAATATCGATCCATCTAATGAGGCGGCTTCCGTACCGGGACAGGTGTATTTTGCGATTTGCTTTGAGGGCAGTATACGAGCCTTCCATACAGAGATCCTGCCGCAGCCTACCAGGCTTATGTACAAGCTGGCGGTGGCAAAGGAAGTCTATGACAGACTTATCAATATGCTGATGCAATGAGGCTTATGAGTCGAAATAACAGACAGGTTAGTATGAAATGGGGGATTTATGGATGTTCCGACTGCAGAAGGAGATGCGATATGGACGATAAAAAGATACTCAGCGCATTGATTGGCTTGGCAGGTGCCGTGAGCAACAACGGGCGAACAGATACTACTGATGAAGTGGTAATAGATGCGCTGACCTGTGTGAAATCAGATAATACAGATATTGAAAATGCGGTTGAGCAAATCCATAAGGAAAAGAATAAGATCTCTCCAAATTGTGCTTCATGCATGAATCCATGCGGAAACACTTCCGACTATGATATGTCGCATTGGCACGAAAGCGTGCCGGAAATATTGCGAGCCAAGGAACGTACCTGGTCGGAATTAAAGAGAGTGATTTTAGAAAAAAACAATGAAGGAAAAAGGACACTGCCTGACGTGGCATACAGGATAATTGTTTATCTGGGATATGACATGGAACCGGCAGAATACAGCAATTTGATGGAGGAATTACGAAAATGGTAAGACAGATCATTCACATTGACAAGGAAAAATGCAACGGCTGCGGTGCATGTGCACAGGCATGTCATGAAGGCGCAATTGCTATGATCGACGGCAAGGCTGAGCTGATCCGCGACGATTATTGCGACGGTATGGGGGACTGCCTGCCTAACTGCCCTACAGGAGCTATAACATTTGAAAACAGAGAAGCTGCAGATTATGACAGGGCAGCAGTTGAGGAAAATATGAAGAAGAGAGCGATGGCTGCTCACAATAACGCAGATCATCAAGATCACAGCGCATCTCATCAAACGGCCGCCGCTGCCGGTCCGATGGCAGAACATCATCACGAGGGAGGATGTCCGGGAGCTAAGGTTCGTGAAATGAATAGAAGGGCTGAGGGCGCTGTTTCGGCAGCTGCATGTGCTTCAACGGTACAGTCACAATTATCTAATTGGCCGGTGCAGATCAAGCTGGCTCCGATTCAGACATCATATTTTAATGGCGCCAAGCTGCTGATTGCTGCTGATTGCACAGCATATGCATATGCGAATTTTCATCAGGAATTCATAAGAGGCAAGGTTGCCCTGATCGGATGTCCGAAACTGGATGCTGTTGATTACAGCGAGAAGCTGACAGAGATTATCAGAAATAACGATATCAAGGAAGTTACAATCATCAGAATGGAAGTTCCTTGCTGTGGAGGTCTTGAGATGGCAGCTAAGAAAGCACTTCAGGCCAGCGGCAAATTCATTCCGTGGAGAGTTGTAACTATCAGCATTGACGGAAATATTCTGGATTGAAATTAAGAATTTATAGTAATATTGCGTCCGCGATGCGAACCTTGGCATGCAGCATGATGCTCGAAACGCTTGTACGGATGATTTCGAATAGTGGCTGCGCCGTCTCGGTGCAGCCACTACTGGGTGGAATTACTGGATCAATCCGGCAAATATCGGTGCCAGTATAACTGTCAGCACACCGCTGATTGCGATTGACAGTGAACTCATGGCACCTTCGATCTCACCCATTTCCATAGCCTTGGCGGTACCTATGGCATGGGCTGCTGTGCCCAGACCCAATCCTTTGGAAATGGGTTCTTCGATTTTAAAGATCTTATAAATAAAATCTGCAAGGATATTGCCTAGAACGCCGGTGATAAGGATAATGGCCACAGTTATAGTTACATATCCGCCCAGTTCCTCGGAAACACCCATTCCGATGGCTGTTGTTATGGACTTAGGAAGCATTGTTACATATTCTGTATGTGACAGATGCATTATTTCAGCAATGATAAATATTGTAATAAGGCTTGTCAGCACACCGCTCAGTATTCCGAAAAATACAGCCTTGTAATTCTTCTTCAGCAGCTGCCACTGCTCGTACATCGGGATGGCAAGGCAGACTGTTGCAGGAGTTAAGAACCAGCTGATGTATCTGGCACTTTTGTTGTAGGCTTCGTAATCTACGTGTGCAATCAGCAAAACGACTATAGTAAGAACTATCGAAACCAGCAGCGGGTTTAAAAATCCGAGCTTGAATTTTTTCTTGAGAAATTCACCTATAAAATATGCAATAAGACTAAGTGCTACACCGGCAAATGCGGAAGTTTGGAAAAATTCATTCATGGTGGGGTATTATCCTTTGTATAACTTTTGAGATGCCATTCCGGGACGACATATAATATCTAAATAATTTTATTATTCAGCGTCATTCTTGCTGCGTTTTCGCTCAAAGCGAATGATTCTCTGAGAAACCCGTCCGGTAACAACCATAACTGCGATGAGGACAACGACAGTTACAACTGATGCAGGAACAAGTATCGGCGAGAGAACATTCCATGATGCCATAAGTTCAACTCCGGCAGGGATGAACATAACGGGCATTATCTGTATGAGAAATTTTCCTACATCACGCACGGCTTCAAGTCTGATGACACCGCTTATCAGGCAGACAAATAAAATCACCATACCGTAGATACTTGCCGGGATCGGAAGCGGAATGAGTGCTTTGAGAACCTCTCCAATAAGAGAAATCGTTAATATGATCAGAAACTGTTTTAAATATTTCATACTTGACCCTTCTGTAGCCAGAACATAAGACTTATCTGATTAATTTTCAGGCTGTGCCGCCACGAACAGCATGTCAGTTTGTTCTGTTAAAAAAACATATGCGCTATTATACAACCAATAATTGTTCATTCAACAGAAATAATGGACAACTTGTAATTTTTAATAAGTATGTAAATTAGTAAAACTTAACGAGTCAAACGAAAAATAATTGTGAAAAAATATTTGAACTATTCAATTTGAAGGGGAAACTTCTTTTAAAAAGATAGGCAGTGATATATAATACCCCCGCGGCTCAGTCAAGATATTTACAGACGAACTCCTTTATACTTGAATGATTTGCCGTAAATATGAGGGATTTTTAATGGATATAGTCGGAAAGGAAAAACATGGAAGAAACAATAAGAAGAATTTTGGGTAATGCGACTGATATGGATATGACTAATGTATCAAGCGCTGTTATCTATGCAATGGTGGTTATAGCAGGGCTGCTTGTAATTGTTTCTATATACGCATTGATCATGGAGATAGTCCTTGCAATTAAGTATGTAAAATACAATAAAAGAAAGAACAGCTGTGCAAAAACAGGTGAGCAGGTTGCAAGAGAAATCCTGGACAGCAACGGTCTGTCAGGAATTAAGGTCTCAAAATCCGGTTCATTTTTATTCGGAAACAGCTACAGTCACTATTTTAAGAAGGTACGTCTCAGAAGACGCACATGGCAGAAGGACAGTCTGACATCACTGGCCATGGCGGCACAGAAATCCTCGCTTGCCATTCTCGACAAAGAAGGTGACGCAGATATGAGGAAGCGCGTAAAACTCACTCCGTTTATCTACGTGGGACCTCTGGCATTTGTTCCTCTTATTATTATCGGATTGTTATTGGACATATTAGTCTTTAAGTCGGATTCAGGTCATGCATTAATTATCTGTTCAATATTAGGACTTGTGATCTATCTTGTATCATTTGCCATGTCTGTTTATGAGCTCAGGACAGAGAAGAAGGCTCAGGTAAGAGCAATCAGCATCATGAATGAAGAAGGACTTGCAACAGAAGAAGAAATTAATATGTGCAGGGAACTCTTCAAGCTCTACAATATAGAATATGTAAATAACATGATCATAGCACTCTTAGAACTTATCTACAGAATTTTGCAGATTGTTATGTATGTTCAGGGAAACAAATCATCCACATCTAATTAACAGGAGTAATCCATCAACAAAGGGCGCATAGCTAATAAATAAGCTATGCGCCCTTTTGGTATTGATCAAAATATCCTTTTATAGACCACGTTGTCTCACGCTTGTACCTCGTATTGAGAACTGTCATGAAGATATAAATCTATAGATTGCCTTGGCGACGCCGTCATGATTGTTGTCATCTGTAACAAAGTCGGCAAGCTCCTTGATAATGGGCTTAGAGTTGCCCATGGCAACGGAAATGCCGGCTTGCTTCATGAAGCCGATATCGTTAACACTGTCTCCGATAGCCAGGGTCTCCCCCTGACGGATACCAAGCCTCCGGGCAAGCGAGATAAATGACGAGCCCTTGTCGGCATCGGGAGCTTCCATCTCAAATTCATCCTCTACCATTCTATGTATCATCGCATCCGGTGCGATGATCTTAAATTCGGCCTCAGCGGCATCGCACTGCTTTGGATTTGCAAAATGAAACCAGATATTTTCCACACAGTCATAGTTTAAGATATCGGAGTCAGCTGAGAAAAACCTCGCCGGCTGGTTCAG
Source organism: Bacteroidaceae bacterium (assembly GCA_963589005.1). GTDB lineage: Bacteria > Bacillota > Clostridia > Lachnospirales > Lachnospiraceae > RGIG5612. The sequence goes on from CAVAJR010000022.1 coordinate 27,419, forward strand.
GAAGGCTATGATGTCATCAACCGGCTTACGGCTATCCTCCATATAGTCCTCAAGATTAGTGCCTGAAAATACTGATTTAATACGATGGAATTCTTCTGTCTCGCTATATCCAGTACCGTTTACAAATATACTGCACAGCTGCTTAAATGCTGCTGCTTGTTTAAGTGCTTCCTGCGTGATATTGCGTGAGAGAAAATGCGCTTCACATATTGAATTGTCTGCAGTATCGATTATAACAGCACCATTTGATGTAATTGCGTATCTTATATTGGTGTTGCTGAAAATGAACTTGGGTATTCCGGTCAGGGGACGCCCTGTTACCGGTACAATCACAATTCCGGCATCGGCAGCAGCTCTTATGGCATTGCCGACAGCCTCTGACATTTGCTTCTTACTGTTAAGGACTGTTCCGTCCAGGTCAAGTCCGATCATTTTTATTGACATAATTTTCCTTAAATCCTTCTTTTGATGGGAATACTCTTTCATGTGAGCATACGCCATGGTTTGAATGAAAATTTGCAATCATTCATGATGCCATCTGAATAACTAACCTGGCGTCTGCCAATTATCTGCAAATGCTTGTCATCTGAAATTTCAAAAACAGCCTGAAGAATATGGGTAGTTTACATCGAATATATTATTTCGTCTGGCAATGAATAATAATACAAATCTCCTGGGAAGTATAAACCAAAGAAATTGTTAAGACAAGCAGTTGGCTGCACCGCCCTGCACGCCAATAGGTTCCTGATATGCATGCGCCGTGAACCTCGGCGTGCAGCCACTGCTCGAAAACGCCTACGCTGATTGTTTTCTCGCAGTGGCATGCGCCGTCCCGGCACATGCATATTAACAATTATTGCAATTATAATTGTTGTGCAAAATATGAAACTATCGTATATAATATGCACGGATTTTTCAAAACGAAAAGCGTAATTGTTCAGAGTCGGGGCAACTTCTGTAAATACTTTCATAAATAAGCTGCAAAAGCGCAGGTCTGAATGATTACCATTAAATGAGTCAGGACGGTAAATAACAACAATGGAATTAAAGTTAGAGAAGGGCAGTCCGGCATCGATGGAGGGACGGCTCGATAAAGAAGTAAGGTGCTACAAGCTGCTGGATAGTCTGGGTATTGATTATTGGCGGTGTGATCATTTCGATGCAAATGCCAATACCATGGCAGACTGTCTTGTGATTGATTCGATCTTAGAGGCGGTTGTATGTAAAAATCTGTTCTTATGCAACAGGCAGAAGACAAAATACTACATGCTAATGATGCCCGGGGATAAGGTATTTAAGACTAAGGAATTGTCAAACCAGATAAATAGCGCCAGATTAAGCTTCGCAGGAGCTGAGGACATGGAAAAATATCTGGATATTACACCCGGTTCAGTCAGCATCATGGGGCTTATGAATGATAGTGAGAATGTAGTGCAGCTCCTTGTGGATGAAGATGTATTAAAGGGCGAGTTTGTGGGATGCCACCCGTGCATTAATACAACCAGTTTGAAATTATATACCAAGGATATGTTCGGTCCGCTGTTAGATGCTATGCATCATGATATGATCATTGTCCACCTGGAGGGCGCAGAATAATAAATTTCAGCCGGTCTGGAAGCGGAATGCTGAAATTGATCATAACAGAATAAAAAATTGAAGCTGTAAGCAGGATAGGAGGGCAGTATGTTTAACATTGGAAATATTGGAAATATAACCAAAATATTAGATATGAAGAAGAAATTCGAAACGAATCATCCGAAATTCGCGGCCATGATCGGAACTATTGCTTCAGGAAATATGGTTGAGAACGGAAGCATAATTGAACTTACTATTACCAAGGCTGACGGTACGAAGGTAACCGGCAATATGAAGGTTAATGAAGAAGATATTGAGATGATGCAGCAGATCAGATCCATGAATCTGTAAGATTATATCCAAACTCTGCATATGATATGCTTTTTACAAGTCAATATAGTGGTGAAAATGATCTGTATCATCTGCCATAAAAGGCTGAAGGGATTTGGTATCTGAGCAAAAAACAGGCTGTAGGAAAACGGTAAATATCCGATTCCTGCAGCCTGTTTAGAATATTAGTCCGATCATTACTGACCGGGCCGGGTTGGGTCTTATTTCCACATTTGTTCAATCGCGGCCTTATCTGAATAACCAACGCTCTGATCAACCGGCTTGCCGTCCTTAAACAAAATCAATGTAGGTATGCTGGATACGCCATATGACATAGCAAGGCTCATTTCATCATCTACATTGACCTTGCCAACCTTGATAAATCCTTTATTTTCTTCGGCAATCTCGGCAACTATAGGTGCGATCATCTTGCATGGGCCGCACCATGATGCCCAAAAATCTACCAATACATAGCCTGTACTGTTTAATACTTCTGATTCGAAATTATCTTTAGTGAGTACGATTTCTGACATTTAATTTCCTCCTTAATTGAATTGATATACCGCTTTCAATTGCATTTGTAGGGCATGCCTGCTTGCATCTGCCGCAGCGGATGCATTCGAGGCTGTTGGCATTTTCCAGCGGATTTACAGCCATCTTGCATGCATCGGCACATTTGCCGCAGCTGATACACTTATGCTTATCCACTTGATAACGATAAACGGACACCTTGTTGAACAATGAATAGATTGCGCCAAGGGGACAAATGTATCGGCAGAATGGTCTGTAGATTATAATAGCGGCTATGATAGTTATAATCAATATAAGATTTTTCCATGCATACAGCCAGCCAATTGCGCTTCGCATAGATTCATTTAACAGTACAAGGGGGATGCCGCCCTCCAGGGTTCCTGCCGGGCATATCAATTTGCAGAAATACGGAGCCCCCTGTCCTATTACATCGGTAACAAATAACGGAAGAAGGATTACGAAGACTAATAGTATTACATATTTCAGTCTGCGAAGAAGCTTATCTCCCTTAAATGTTTTGATCTTCTTAGGAAACGGAATCTTGTTCAGGAGATCCTGAATAAGTCCAAAGGGACATAGAAATCCGCAGACGATCCTTCCCAGTACAGCACCTATGAAAATCAGGATGCCCACTACATAATATGCCATTTTGAAGTTCCAGCTGCCTAAAACCGCCTGCAGCGAGCCTATAGGACATGAACCCACGGCACCGGGACAGGAATAACAGTTAAGTCCGGGTACGCATATTTTCTTGGCATTTCCTGTATATATCTTGCCGGTTATAAAACCCTTAAGATTGGCATTTGTAAGCAGCGCCCATCCGGCCTGCGTAATATGACGAGGCCATTCTTTGATCTTTGTTTTCATACTCTCACCCTATGCCGATACATTCTGTACATATATGGATAGCTTTAGTAAATACGACCTGTACCTCATCGCGGTAGATACCATAGACTATTGCTGCCACTCCCAGCGCTGCCAGGATAACACCGATCCACTTTGAATGTATGAAAGTTTTCACAGACACCTCCTGACCTGTTACTCGGCCTTAATCTCCTGAAGCAGCTCTTCTATCATAGACTTCCATGTCTCATAGTCATTTGCACCTATTATTGTATCTCCTACGATATTGCCGTTCTTATCTACGAAGAAGGTCTCCGGTACAGCCTGAATATCAGACAGTCTGCCATTAAGCATGGTGCTGTCAGGCATAAGGAGCGGATATGTAACGCCTGTTTTTTCCTGCAGCTGCTGAGCTGTTGCCACCGCTGACTCATCAGTCTGACCTGAGATGTCTACGGTATCCATTGCAAATCCGATTATACCTACGCCCTGGTCTTTCAGATCCTGATACAGCTGTTCTAATTCAGGCATTTCGCCTACGCATGGTGTACACCATGTTGCAAATATATTAACAAGCGTCAGGTCATATTCACTGAATATGGATTCTGTATAAGAATTGCCATTGATGTCTGTGGTTTCAAATGTGCCGACCGACTGGGAATCTGCATCAGCTGACTGTGAACCTGTACCGGCACTTTCTGCAGGTACATCAAATACTGATTTGGTTGAGTCAAATGCAGTCATATCGGTTAAGGTTACTTCTATTTTCTCAAGCTCTGCTATAAGTTCAGAATCAGCGTCCTTGTTGGTGCTCAGGTAATATTTGTATCTGCCGTCTGCACTTTCACCTAATTCCTTATGTTCTGTGCATCCTGTGATCGTATCCAATTCATCAACCACATCGGTGCTGTATACTCCGAGTACGCCGATCCTGTCGATAGTCTTAAGCCAGTCCTCATATCCTGTTCCGATCAAATTGACATCTTCGTTCTTTTGCTCGTCAGTTAGTTTGTTCCAATGGATATATGCATATTTAAATCCGCTCAGATCATCATTCCAGATCTCATCACTCATCATGAGAACATCTGAATCATCCAACTGTTTTTTTAATTCCTCAGGCAGCACTGCCTTTAAACCCAGATATGGGTAATCGTAAGAGTCCTGAGAGAGCATTCCCATTTCAGATGCCTTGACTGTTTTGGTCAGTACAAGCCCGCTGCCGTCACCGTCACCTGATATTACTATACTTCCGTCGGATATTGCAGAGGCGTCTATTGCTGCACTTCCTGTGTCTGCTGTTACAGCAGCTGCCATGGCTGAATTTATAAATGCTGCAGACAGAATGCCTGTCATTAAGATCATCATTGCTTTCTTTTTAATCATTTTCTAATTTCCTCCTAATTTGAAATCACCCAGGTAAGGGTAGAGTATCATAAATAAGATTTATTCCAACCCCAGGCAGACTTATTTCACGAAATGTTCATTTAATAAAAGCACATGAGATTTGGCGGCATTTCCCTATGAATTCTCGCAATATCATGATAAATTGTAACTGTTCAGAGACGGTTATATTCTTGATAGAGCAGATATATCTGATAAACGGTGAATAGCTGCAGCAATTTATATCAGAGGGAGGAATCGTTATGCGTATAACATTGAATGAAAATGAAGAGGTTGTTAAAACTATAAAAGAAGGACTGGCAAGAACAGGCGGATATTGCCCGTGCCGATTAGAACGCACGGAGGATACTAAGTGCATGTGCAAGGAATTCAGGGACCAGATAAAGGATCCGGATTTTGAAGGCTATTGCCATTGCATGCTGTATTACAAATCAAAGTAAATATTAGAAGTGTTGTTTAAGACGCGATGGCCGGATGAGAGGCAGATGAAAATATCTGTTCCTTATCCGGCATTTTGTTTAAGGTAGGTATTAAGTTGCCGACATAGAATATTTTTAAATGTATATATCACTTACTGACTGCGGCAGCTAGGAGAGATAGATACTTAAAACTTGAATTTAGATACTTTATGCAATATTATATGGTAGTTGATGTATGAAAAACTGCATAGATATTTTAAAGTAACACAGGGAGAATGGGATGAATATTATTGCGCTTAATTCTTACTATGATTGCACCAATAACAGATTTTTCAGTGATAACGGTGAGGATCTGCTGAAACAGAACATGATGACGATGGCTGAGGACATCGCCGAGGATATTGCATCGGTGACAGGATATTGGCCTAAGGGACTGGGCAAGAATCTGAATTTCAGCATAGCATTTTCTGATGAAGTAATTAATAAGAATTCAAATGGCAAGAGCGCAGAGGATATTGCATCTGAAATAGGTGAAGCTGTCAGAAGCATTGAGAGCAGAGAAGAATATCCGGCGGCACTGGTAGAAAGGCTTAACCGGATTAAGGCAGATCTGCAGGCTGCAGAAATAAATGTAAACTCCTTGAATGATAAAATCGAAGAACTTATAAGGATTACGGATGCTGCCAATCTTTTTAACAGCAGTGAAATAGAGGCTTCCGATGTCTATGCGATCAAGAACTTTATCGAAGCGATCAGAAGCCGGACATTTTCATATATGATGATGGGTGATTATAAAAATGGCAAGATCACCATGTATATCAGGGGCATTTGCGAGTATGCACATGAGAAGTCATTGCCGGAGAATTCGCTTTTTGTCTCGGCATTTGCACATGAGATATTCAAATTATATCACCAGGAATGTATTAAAAATGCCGGAAACAGCTGGGATGCTAGAATTCAGGGCATGAAGGTCATATCTGAGAGCTGTGCTACATTTTATACATGGCTCTTCAGCACAAATTGTCTGGGAGATTCAACATTGGCAGCGGACATCAAACGAAACTGGAGAGGTCACGATTTTGATTCATGGCCATCATCCGGAGCAAGATATATCGAAAGATATGATAACTGGAGCCATGATCTGCTGAAGAAAATCTTCGTTGACAGTCTGTGCAGCTGGACGGATGCATACAGAGATCTTATTGCATGTGAACGATTAGGACATAACCTGCCTATTAAATAATATTCTGCAGATTACAATAATTGATGCCGTGTTTACGAAGCGGGAAATCATGCTGCAGGCTGCGATTTTTACATATTGACGCGTCTGCAGTATTTTTTTGACTATGATAAATTTTGGGAAAGGAAAACCATAAAAGATGGAGAAAAAACCATTTATTACTAAGGAGGCTCTCGATAAGATCATCGAGCAGTACCCGACACCATTTCACATTTATGATGAGAAGGGCATAAGAGAAAATGCTGAGAAATTAAAGAAGGCATTTGCATGGAACAAGGGATATAAGGAATATTTTGCTGTTAAGGCAACCCCAAATCCGTTTCTTATAGACATATTAAGGGAGTACGGCTGCGGCTGCGACTGCTCCTCAATGACAGAATTGATGCTCTCTAATGCCATGGGAGTTAAGGGTGAGGATATTATGTTCTCATCTAATGCAACTCCTGCTTCGGAGTACGCATATGCGGATGAAATCGGTGCGATCATCAATCTTGATGATATTACGCATATAGATTTCCTTGAGAAAACCATAGGACATATTCCTAAGACTATCAGCTGCCGTTATAATCCGGGAGGATTTTTCTCTATCAGCAACAATATTATGGATAATCCGGGAGATGCCAAATACGGAATGACAACGGAGCAGATATTTGAAGCCTTCAGACAGTTAAAGGCCAAGGGCGCAGAGAATTTCGGCATACATGCGTTTCTTGCCAGCAATACGGTTACTAATGAATATTATCCGACCCTTGCCAAGACGTTGTTTGAGCTGGCTGTTGAGCTGAAGAAGCAGACAGGTGCCCATATCAGTTTCATTAATCTGTCCGGCGGTATCGGTATACCTTACAAACCTGATCAGGAGCCAAATGATATTGCTGTGATCGGCGAGGGCGTAAGAAGGGTTTACGAAGAGATCCTGGCTCCGGAGGGAATGGATGACATTGCTATTTATACAGAGCTGGGAAGATTTATGATGGGCCCTTATGGCGGATTGGTTACAACTGTACTTCATCATAAGCACATCCATAAGGAGTATGTGGGCTGTGATGCATGTGCAGCTAACCTGATGCGTCCTGCCATCTACGGAGCTTATCATCATATTACTGTAATGGGTAAGGAAGATGCGCCTAAGGATCATGTATATGATGTAACAGGTTCGCTGTGCGAGAACTGCGATAAGTTTGCAGTAGACAGAGAACTGCCGGAGATAGATGACGGAGATGTTCTCTTTATCCATGACGCAGGTGCTCACGGACATTCCATGGGATATAATTACAATGGCAAACTAAGATCGGCTGAAATCTTATATAAGACAGACGGTTCGGCTCAGCTTATAAGAAGAGCTGAGACACCGGCAGATTATTTTGCAACACTTGATTTCTGCGAGGTTGGCAGAAAATTATGTGGCAAATAGGCATAAAAATGTCGAAAAAAGGAGCAAAACATGAACTGTGCTAGGAAGAATCTTGCACTGTATGCTATAACTGACAGGCATTGGCTGAAGGATGAGACACTGTATGATCAGGTTAAGAAGGCCATAGAGGGCGGAGCAACATTTATTCAGTTAAGAGAAAAACATCTGAATAAGGAAGAATTCCTGCAGGAGGCCTTAGAGATCAAGGCTCTCTGTGCAGAATATAGGGTGCCGTTTGTGGTCAATGATGATGTGGATATCGCATTAAAAATTGATGCTGATGGTGTGCACGTAGGTCAGTCTGATATGCAGGCAGGAGATGTTCGTGCCCAATTAGGCCTTGATAAAATAATCGGTGTATCGGCTCAGACAGTAGAGCAGGCATTACTGGCAGAAAAGAGCGGAGCCGACTACCTGGGTGTTGGCGCAGTATTTGCTACAAGCTCCAAGGAGGACGCAGTAGAAGTAGGTCCTGAGGTACTTAAGGCAATATGCAGTGCGGTATCTATTCCTGTAGTTGCAATCGGCGGTATTACCAGGGATAATGTAAGGCAGCTGAAGGGCAGCGGCATCTCAGGGATTGCAGTAATAAGTGCCATATTTGCGCAGCCGGATGTAAGGGCGGCGGCGGCTGAACTAAGGCAGATTACGGAAGAAATCCTCTAAGGCTGTGAATGAAGACTATATTTCACAATCCGGGCAGCAGCTTTATATATTCATACAGCTGCTTAAGATCAACTGCGCTGACCGATTGCTTGCAGTACCTGCATACTGACACTTGCAGGAAGGTTAAAAAACTTCCGAGACAGTGCAAAACATGATGAATAATTAACAGGAGCCATCTGCCATGAGACCGATGACGAAGAAGGAAAAAAGAAAATATAAAGAGAAGGTCTCCGGCGCCAGACAGCTGAAGTTTGGATTCATGTCTGATCAGGATGAGGATGCGTCCGGCAGTGTACCGTTATTTGTATGCATGGGCAAATACAATCAATATTATTTCAGCAGATATCCGGATGATAATGATGAAGAAGCAATATAATCTGCGGGAAAGCAATAACCGTAAGCTTATGTTGACAGAAACATTTGGCAAATATAGCAGCAATGGGAAGCCTGTGTTACATAAATTTAGCGATTGTACACAATAAAGAACAATAAAAAGCATATAAAAGTGGTATCATCATATAGATATTCTTGATGGTACCGCTTTTTTATATTGGATTTTATAAAAAATGGTTATAAGAGAGAATAAAGGGGGTTAGCGTTCATGGCAGACTAAAGTCAGCCGTGTTTAATAAGCTATAAGTTGTATATTTGAAAGGAGAAGGTAACATGAAAAAGGTATTTACACTTGCTGTATGTGCGGCTCTTTCCATGAGCTTATATACAGCAGCATTTGCCGCACCTGAGGCTCCAGCAGCTGACGGCGCAGTTGTTGCTGAGGAAGGCGGCGAGTCAGCAGGCGAGGAAGCAGACGGCGAATCAGCAGGCGGTTCAGGAGAAGGTGAGTCAGCAGGTGATTCCGGCAGCAGCGAGCCTACTTATACAGAGTCAGCAGAGGCTGATCCTGACAAGGCTATAACATTAGATGGTATAGCAATGGGTCAGGTAAGACAGCTTGTAACAACAGCTTCTATTATGTATGACGGCGGCGTTCTTGACGAAGCACATTCCACAATGGCAAATGTAACTGAAGAGGATGGCGTTACTAAGATCGTTAACGAAGAGCGTGAGGATGATGTTGTAGGTCTTGCTATCAGAAATACAGGCTCATTCGTATTAGGCGGCGAGTCAGATCCTGACTTAGTAGCAGAAAGACTTAATTTCTCATTCTTATCAGGCGATTTCGGCGGTGACTGGGATAAATTCTGCGAAGAAATGGGATATCCTGCAGGTACAGAGCTGGCAGATATGGCAGCAGATATCGTTGCCAACAGCAACACAAGCAGTTATACAAATGTAGTAACAACAGCACCGGAGACAGTAGTTCTCAATGATTATTATATAGATCTGGCTGGCTCAGGTTCTAATGATATGGGCGGTTTCGGAGCAGCTGTTTATGTATCAGACAATGCAGTAGCTGAACTTAATAACTTTACAGTAATTACAAGAGGACCTGGACGAGGAACATTATTTACACGTTTCGGTGCTCATGTAACAGTTAACAATTCAACCTTCTATGCAGTTTCTGATGATACTATCCAGACTATGCAGGGATGCCCTCCGGGATTATTCCTTGAAGGACATGTTCGCGCTACAAATGCAGTTGGCGCATCACATGTAACATACAATGATTCAATAGTTATCTCTCAGGGCTGGGGCGCTCTGTCAACAGACAGCGATGACCTGTATACAGTTGCGGGAGATCCTACAGTTCTGTCAATCAATAACAGCTATATTGCAGTTCTTACAAGCGGATACGGTGCATATTCAGACGGAGCAGCTGAGGACTATTTCGTAGGTTCAGTAATCGATGTTCCGGATTATGCAGCAGTTGAAACCGGCAGCGGTATTGTTTCATTTGACGATTGCTACATCAATGCAGGTATGTATGGTGTTATGACACACTCAGGCAACAGCAAGGGTGATATCATCTTCAAGGACAGCGAGATCCATGTAGGCGAAACAATCGTTATGCTTCGTGATACAGCTAATAATGTAGTGATCGACAATTGTACATTAGCATTTGACGGCACATATGAAATGGATCAGATGAAGGCTAAGATGACTGGTGTTGATGTAGCCGGTATGGACGGATATTTCGGAACCTTCAATGGCGTTTATGATTCATTCGAACATACAATTTACAGGGCTGACGATTCTAATTGCATCGTTAAGCTGATCCATAACTCAGACAGCGGTTCAGGTACAGAATCAACAGGTGCAGCTCCTGTAGTTACGATCAAGAATTCCACAATGGCTGGCGATATCTTGAATACAGCAGCTATGGAAGGTGACGAAAATACTGCAACAAGCGGACCTGCAGGTGAAGGCGTTCGTACAGCCCGCAGTCTTGAAGTAACACTTGATGCATCAGACATTTCAGGTGCTATCTCACTGGGCAGCGATACATGGGCAACAACATATTTTGCTTCAGGTTCTAATACAACCCAGGCGATCGGATATGCATCAGCAACAGAGCTGGGAAGCTTCCACGATGATGGCTTCGGTCTGTCACTTACACTGGTAAATGCTTCTACATGGACAGCATTAGAGACATCTTACCTTACAGAGCTTACTATCGATGAGACCTCTAAGGTAGTTGGTACAATTACTGTTGACGGCGAGGTTGTTGAAGGTGCAGGCACATACACAGGTGAAATCGTAGTTGAGCCTGATGCAGATGCAGTAGCAGCATATGAAGAAGCTAAGGCAGCAGAGGAAGCTGCAGCAGCAGAGGCAGCTGAACAGTCACAGGGCGAATCAGCTGACGGCGAGTCAGCAGGCGAGGTTCCGCCAGAAATGCCAGCAGGCGAATCACCGGAAGGTGAAGCACCGGCAGAACAGTAAAGAATAAAATTTTTATTGACAATTGAATGCTGACTGCGCCGTATCCTGCGCAGTCAGGCGAATATATAAAGGGCGGCTCACTGCGCTAAAGTAGTGAGCCGCCCTTTATGCTGAAATGCTTCGAGGCTGGTTGTCAACCTGCAATAGCAAACCTAAGAAGCTTAATTGTATCTTCAGAACAATCCGTGCGGATGTCGAGTTCAGGAATTCCCTCTGATGTTGTTATACCAGAAAATATATTAGAATAGGTTTTGACATCGTTCTTGAGATTGATGACCTCGTTAGGGAGAACCATGTTTACATCACCTTCACATTCCTTGACAGCCTCGAAAAATCTGTTGATATTTTTAATATTATATAACTTCATATCTTATTACCTCCTGTTCTTTCGAAGTTGCCTTAATTATATACTTGAATAGGCCGGAAAAATATACTAAGATGGACCAATATTATAACTATTAAGACAAAAACCGGCTAAAGATTATAACTATTGTGAAAATGCTTAAAAATGTGAAGAAAATTTGTGCAATATGATAGACGCGCTGCAGTGACGGTTTTACACTTGATGCAAGTGCAATTTATTGTGTGCAGCGACATCTAAAAACCGGTTTGCAGGAAATGAAAACTTACTGATAGGAGTTGAATGTATGAATCTTGATGAACATAAACAGGAAACTATAGAGGGTATGACTTATGATTTTCCTTATAAGCTGGTACTCGGCTCGTATGCCGGAGTAAGCGGAGTGGAATGGCATTGGCACGAAGAGGTAGAACTGAATTATATAATTGAAGGCAGGATCAAGGTATATACCAATTCTTCTACATACGAGATTAATGAAGGAGAAGCATATCTTCTTAATACAAATGTTATGAACAGCAAATACAGCATGGACACCAGCAAGCCGGTCGTCGAGGAATGCAATCTGTTTCATCCTGTTTTTTTGTGTGGACATTTTCACTCAATATTTGAAACGAAATATGTTAATCCGGTAATAAATAATCCGGATATAGAGGTTGCCAAATTTACAAATAAAACAAAAAACGGTGCCCGGATCATCAATATACTAAAGCAGCTGAAGGATTTAGACGAGTCTGAAGGATATGAGTTCAAGGTGAGAAATCTGCTGTCGGAGGCATGGATATTGATCATTCAGGAAATCAGGGATTATGAAGCCAGTCTGCCAAAGGAAAGCGCCGGTGCGCAGAACAGACTGCAGCATATGGTGGCATATATCCAGAGACATTACTCGGAGAAGATAAGTCTTGAGGACATCGCATCAGCGGCTAATATCAGTACCAGAGAGGCAACCAGATGCTTTAAGAAGATCAGAGGGAAATCTCCGATTGACTATCTCATTGATTACAGGATCAGTGTTGCAAGAAGACTGTTGTCGGACACGGAGGACAGCATTACTGATATCGCAATGAAAACGGGGTTTACAGACAGTGCTTATTTTGGGAAAATATTCAGAAGATACAATGATATGACACCGATTGAATACAGGAGACATTCAGCGAAAATTGCAAAATACAACCTCTAATGAAAATCGAATATATGCAGCAATAGACCTTAAATCCTTTTTTGCCTCTGTTGAGTGCAGGGAAAGGGGCCTCGATCCGCTTAAGACTAATCTTGTTGTAGCTGATCCTGGCAGAACTGAGAAAACTATCTGCCTTGCCGTTACACCTTCTCTTAAGGCTTATAAGATTCCGGGAAGGGCAAGGCTTTTTGAAGTAGTGCAGAGGGTCAGAGAGGTTAATAAGGTAAGGCTGGCGGCTGCGAGGGGAGGATTTGCCGGTAAAAGTTATGATGCGGCAGAACTGGCTGACGATCCGTCGCTGGAGCTGGATTATATAGTTGCGCCGCCGAGAATGGCATTATATATGGAATATAGCTCCAGGGTATACAGCATATACCTGAAATATGCAGCACCTGAGGATATACATGTGTATTCTGTTGATGAGGTATTTATTGATCTGACAACATATCTGAAGGCCAGAAATATGAATGCCCATGAGATGGTCAGAACCATAATATCCGACATCCTGGCAACGACAGGGATAACCGCAACTGCAGGAATCGCACCTAATCTGTATCTGTGCAAGATAGCAATGGATATTGTAGCTAAGCATATTCCGGCAGATAAGGACGGAGTCAGAATAGCGGAGCTGGATGTTTTAAATTATAGAAAGCTGTTGTGGGATCACCGACCACTTACGGATTTCTGGCGCGTCGGAAGGGGATATGCCAAAAAGCTGGAGGAGCGGGGGATATTCACTATGGGAGATATCGCCAGATGTTCACTGGGCGGGGCAAAGGATTACTACAATGAAGATTATCTGTTTAAATTATTCGGTGTAAATGCAGAGCTGCTGATTGACCACGCATGGGGATATGAACCGTGCACGATTGCGGATATCAAGGCTTATAAACCGGGCAGCAGGAGCCTGGGATACGGACAGGTATTGCAATGTCCATATGAATATGAGCAGGGACGACTGATAGTTAAGGAAATGGCTGATACGCTGGCACTGGAGCTGGTGTCCAAGAATCTTGTAACAAGTCAGATGGTCATTACAATATGCTATGATGTAGATAATCTTAAAGATGGCTTGTATAAGGGTGAGACAGCTACGGATTTTTATGGCAGGCGAGTGCCTAAACATGCCCATGGGACACAAAATATTGGCAGATATACAGCATCGGCAAGGCTGATAATCGATGCAGCGCTTCAGATATATGACAGGGAAGTTCATAAGAATCTGCTGATAAGGAAGATCTATATAACAGCCAATAATGTTTTGCCTGAGGCGCATGCGGCTGAGATCGAGTCAAAGTCCCATGAATATGAGCAGCTGGATCTCTTTACGGATTATGAGGCGCAGGAAGAAAAGAAAAAACAGGAGGATGAGCAGCTGGCTAAGGAGAAACGAATGCAGCAGGCGGCACTTCAGATAAGGCGAAAGTTTGGTAAAAATTCCATCCTTAAGGGAATGAATCTGGAGGAGGGCGCAAATGAAATAAACAGGAACCGACAGATTGGCGGACATAAGGCATAGAGCTTACCGCCGAATTCTCGCTTTTGACACAAACGAAGATTTATTATGTTTGTTGTAAACCCAGGCGTGCTTTTATTACGAGGATGAGCTTGTGCGGATTGTTTTCTCACAGTGGCTGCGAGATTCTGACACGTATATAGATTTTAAATATATAATTTTGGAAAATAGATGGACAAAAATATGAATACAAAGAAATCGGGCTGTGATAAATATGCGGATATGCTATATATGAGCAGACCTGCATCTATGCATCCTCGTATGAGCATGGAAAATCGTGCCGGTCAATTTGCTCCATTTGCAGCACTGAATGGATTCGACGGATTGATTGCAGAGACCGGCAGGCGGACAGATAAGAAAATCGATATTTCAGACGAGCAAATAAAGAAAATCAATGAAACTCTTGCCCGGGTAATGCAAAATGAAAGCACTGAAATAATGATTAAGGTTACATATTTTGAACCGGATGCATTAAAAGGCGGCGGTAAGTATGTGATAAAATCCGGAACGATAAAGAGTATTGACGAAATAACCGGAGTGATCACATTTGCAGATGGCGCGAGAATTGAGATGGAGAATGTGGCGGAGGCAGTAGTCTTGTCTGAGAATACAAGATAAGTGACCGGTACTGGGCACAGCTGCGTGCAAGGTCGATAATTAAGTCGGCAGGTTGCCGGGGCTGTAAAGGAAAATGCAGGTGCATAAGTATTGGCATATGACCTTGCGATTGCCATAGTGCTGAGCAAAAACAAAAAAAGTGCTGAGCAAAAACAAAAAATGTGCTTGACGCATATTATAAATACTGATACAATACTCAAGCGCGTTGAGCGCAGCGAATATTAGGCGACATAGCCAAGTGGTAAGGCAACGGTCTGCAACACCGTCATCACCAGTTCAAATCTGGTTGTCGCCTCGTGGAATCTCCCGTAAACTCAAGGGTTTACGGGAGATTTTGGTATAATTTTCTGGGTTGACTGCATGTTGACCATCAAATGAGGTCTTGTAACAAATCTAAAAACCACAGCACCACCCTCATCGGCTGCTTTATCTTTATCGGAAACAAATATCTTCAAATATAGCTTTATCAAAAACTTCAATCGTATCTTCTGCTGAAGCTTTAGCTTCAGTTACAGGGTTTCGCAAACCCCCTTACGCCGACACCACCAAGAAATGATAAAACAGCGCCGAACAAAAGCGCGGAAAGGGATTTACTATGATGAATTTCACGAATGACGAGATGAATCTCATGTGCATTTACTGTGCCGGAAGCAACCGCACCGGACTGATGCAGAAACTTA
>CAVAJR010000023.1:0-40048 GCA_963589005.1 Bacteroidaceae bacterium
ATGCTATGCTGCGGCAAAATACCTGATAAACGCCGGAAGCTCTCACGCAGGGAGGACGCAGCCAGTATCAGCGAGAATGTTTCTGAGCAGTGGCTGCATGCCTGGGTTCAGAGCATGAGATAGTTTGGCAAAATTTAAGAAAGAGGAACATTATGGGAATAAAATCATGCGTAAGCTTATACAGCTTGCAATATCAATATCTTCTGGGCAAGATGAATCTGGGGGATATCATAGAATATGTTCTGAGCGTCGGAGCTCAGGGAATAGAATTGCTCCCGGATCAGATGCTTCACGGAACACCTACACCATCTGAGGAGACATATGCATATTGGGATTCTCTGATGGAAAAATATCATCCGGGACTGGCCTGCGATGATACATTTATGAATACTAATCTGTTTATGAACAGAACTCTTACGAAGCGCGAGTGCGTGGAGCTGCAAAAGCAGGAGATCATCATGGCGCACAGATTAGGATTTGACTGTATTCGTCTGGTATCATTTGTGCCTGCCTGGATCCTTGAGCCGTGTCTGGAGACGGCGGCCAAGTACAACGTTTCCCTTAATATTGAGATCCACGGCGGACTGGGATTTGGCTGCCCTAAGACGGATGAATATATTGATGAGATGCTGCGTCTTAATTCGCCATATATAGGCATAGTACCGGATACATCACTGTTCGTAAGGAGAAAGCCTGACATTGTTACAAGATATTGCGATAAATTATTTGGACTTAATCCTGATCTGCTGGCATATGCTGATGAGGTTTATGCATCGGGACACGATTTCTTCGAGTTAAGACAGAAGAATGGCGGACAGATGGACAGCAAATTAGCGTCGCTTATCAAGTGTCCTGGTGACGGATTCTATGCGCAGAATCTGGAAGGATATGAGAACAGACCGGTAACTATTATGGACGGACTGGAGAAGTACATTAATCATTTCCATTTCAAGCTGTATGAAATGACAGATGATGGCACAGAATACAGCATTGATTACAAGGAAGTGCTGGAATACCTTCATAAAGCAGGATATCAGAAATATGTTTCTACTGAGTATGAAGGAAATCGCTGGCAGCTGCCTGATACTCCTATTCCGGAGCTGGAGCAGGTGGCAGCGCACCAGAAGCTTCTTAATTCGCTTATTCGGGAAATTGAAGGCTGATGCAGGTTGAAGGAGGAAAATAGAGATGTTTGACAATAATGTATTTATAGAAGGAACCTGCAAAAATGTAGTAGAGGACGGACATATCATCGGATATGAAATGCAGACTCATATTACCTATTACAGAGGAATCCCACTGTCGATGGTTAATTTCCTGGCAGTTGAAACAGATGGCGTTAAGGTGCCTGCAGAGGATATCAGATTCTCGGTAGATCCATATGATTGGTTCACACTTGACGAGATGACAACCGTTGGAACCATCAAATGGGAATATGGTACACCCGGCACAGTCCGTGTGCTGAAGGAGGGGGGCCTTAGCAAGGGTGAACATACTGTTAAGCTTACCGTATGCACGAGAACTGCATATATTCCTATTCCGCTGGAAGGTTCAATGACAAGACAGGTTGTTATTGCATAATTACTCGACTTAAAAAACAATTGGTGGAAAATTTTGGCATATGCTATTATAATGACAGTTACTGTAAAGGAGATAGCGATGCGAAGAAAAAGAATATATCCAATTATTACTGTCTTTATAATTTTAGCATTTGCCTGCGTCTTCATGATGCTGCTTATCATGGCTAAGAATCGGGAGGCCATCAGCCCTCAGACCACAGTGCTGGCAACGACTACGGAGGAAACAACTGAGGAAGAGACGACTACTTCGGTTGCACCGTCGCTTACACAGGGAACGACAGTAGATACAGGACTCATGAAAACAGTCTGCCCGGCAGGCTGGCTGTATGTCGAACAGTATGATACATCCGGCGAGGCAAATGCTGATGGGACATATCCGGTTGATCAGAGAACTATGATGTTTGCTAAAGGCGCGGCATCTGCAGATGATGCAGCCAATAAGCTGACAATGTATGTATATTATAACGATACAGCACTTGATGATTCGGTTGTTGAAGGAACTAAGGCCTGGTATGAAAATGTTGAGGACTTTGATCTGTCCCTTAGTTTTATTCCTTGCAGCGCCTTCAATGGAACGACTACATCTGAGGACGGATCATCGACCTATTCATACAGCATAGTATTCTATCCGATTGATGACAGTCATTATATACAATTCTCAGTTATGACAGCGTCATCAGATACCATGGATACGCAGACAGCAGAAAGCTCTGATGTTCAGTCCATAATGTCTAATCTTGCACTGGACTGAGATAATATAATAATAAAATTGCATAATCCTGGGCACGGCTCGATGAGCCGCTGTCCAGGACTTTGTGTATTAAAGTCCCGGACAGTGGCTGCATGAAAGAGCTAGGTGGCTTCACAGCAGCGCAAATATCAGGCGGGCAGGAAAGGTCTTATTTTGATAAAATTAATAGCATCGGATGTGGATGGTACGCTGCTGACTGAGGGCAGCCTGGCATTAAATCCGCAAATGTTTGATATGATAAGGGCTCTTAAGAAGAAGGGCATACAGTTTGTAGCGGCCAGCGGCAGACAATACGAGAGTATGACGGCGGTATTTGGCCCTGTTAAGGATGATATTATATTTGTCGCAGATAATGGTTCATACATATATAAGAATGATAAGCTGCTGGAATTCAAGTCATTTGACAATGAGACATGGAGGAAGATTGTAAGATTCCTGATGACGATCCCTAATATCAATCTGATGATCTCCAGCAGAGAGGGAACATTTACCAATTCCAGAGACAAGGAATTCTATCGAACCGTCGTAGAGGGATACAAGGTGCCCATGAAGGTTGTGGATAATCTGGATGAACAGGATCTGCATGTATGCAAGGTAGGTGTAAACTGTCCGGATGGCAATCCGTCTGTGATAGCCGATTTGGGACGTAAAGAAGGATTCGATGAGATGTCGCATATTCTGATATCCGGAATATATTGGATAGATTTCATGCCGATCAGCACGGACAAGGGGTCAGCCATAACGTGGATCGCAGATCATCTCGGTATCAGGCATGATGAAACGATGGCATTTGGCGACAGCAATAACGATATCGGAATGCTGAAGAGTGTGGCGGAAAGCTATGCAGTGGCAGGTGCCAGACCTGAAGCCAAGAAGGCAGCCGGCCACGTGCTGAGTGAGGGTGTAGAACAGGATGCGGTGCTGCACATGCTGCAGAAGATGTATAAAGATGTCATATGATAATTGATCAGATGCGGGCAAGATTTCACAAGTCGGTTTAAAGCCAATGGCCTTAGGGTTTTTGAGTTTTATCTGCCGTGGTTGCCCATATGTGCCGATAAGACATGCAAATCAGTGATCTGAGTTATGTCGGCTCGGAATAAAATTAATATTGCGAATAAAGGAAAATAGAATGGAACAATTAGACCTTGCACTTTTAGAAGATGCGCTGTCCAAATGCGGCGGTGCGATCAAATACCTGGGACTTGAGAATGCAACAGTCAAGGACGGAAAATTGACACTGACAGTGGAGATAACTGAGCATCATTTAAATGCGCACGGCGGTGCTCATGGAGGCATATTATATACGATCTGTGATCAGGCTGTCGCAGCACATGATATATGCATTGGCAGAAACAGCGTAGGAATGGACGGAAGCATGCGATATTATCGTCCGGCTAAGGCGGGAGATGTGCTGACGGCAACAGTAACCAACAGAAAAGCAGGCAGGAAGACATCAGTCAATATGGTAGAACTTACCAATCAGGACGGCAAATTGATAGCAGATGCCATGTTTACATCAATGCATCTGAAATAACAGTTTTAAAGCAACTGCGCCAAATTACTGTTCGTTTTTTCAATATCCCCGGTAAAAGCCACGGTTGGATTGGTATAAAACGGAGATGCAGCAATATACGGAAAATAATATATAAACAAAAGGAAGGCTGCGCAGAGCCGTGCAATCAGCTCTGAGCAGTTATCTGTTTTAAGGATAAAAGCATGATAAAGACTATTTTATGGGACGTGGACGGAACACTGCTGGATTTTCTGGCAGCAGAAAAGGCAGCGATGAAGACATTATTTGCCGAATTTCATTTGGGCGAATGCACAGACGATATGATCAGGACATATTCTGCGATCAATGCAAAATACTGGAAGAGGCTGGAACTGGGTGAGATAACAAAGCATGAAGTGCTTATAGGAAGGTTCAGGGAATTCTTCGCATTGGAGGGAATAGATGGCTCAGTGGCAGAACCATTTAATGAAAAATATCAGATAAGGCTGGGAGATACTATAGTTTATTGTGATAACAGCAGGGATATTGTAGAATCTCTGAAGGGCAAGGTGCTTCAGTATGCAGCCTCGAACGGAACTGTGATAGCACAGAACAGAAAGCTGACACGTTCCGGATTTGACAAATTGATGGACGGGGTATTTTTGTCAGAAGAGGTAGGTGCAGAGAAGCCGGATGTAAGATTTTTCGATACAGTATTCAGCACAATCAATACTCCTAAGAGCGAGACCATAATTGTAGGAGATTCACTTACAAGTGACATAAAGGGCGGCAACAATGCACACATAAGGACATGCTGGTACAATCCGAAGCATCTGCAGAGGGAGGCAGAGGTGCATGTGGATTGGGAGATAGATGATCTTCATGACATCTATTCTATACTTGAGCAATAGTCTTATCGTTCATTATACGAATTTAAGTTGTAACGTGCCGTGAACCTCGGCGTGCAGACACTGTTCGAAAACGCATGAGCATATTGCTTTCTCTCAGTGTCTGCGCCGTCCAGGCACGATTATGTCTGGGTTATAATGCTGTGCAGGATTTAGCAATGTTAAGGAAATAGGGATATATTAAAGGAAGGGATAACCAATGGACAAATTATCAGTATGTTTATTAAGCGATGCATTTCCGCCTATTATAGACGGAGTCGCTAATGCTGTCCTTAATTATGCTGAAAATATCAATGAGCATTGGGGTGAGGCACTGGTGGCAACTCCGGCATATCCGGGAGCTGATGACAGCAAATGGAATTTTCCTGTTCTGAGATATCCGAGTCTTGATGTCAGAAAACTGACGACAGGATATCCGGCCGGAATTCCATTCTCACCGGAGCTGTCAATAAAACTGGAACAGGAGCATGTAAATATTCTGCATGCTCACTGCCCGATGGTATCGGCATTGATGACAAGAACCATAAGGAAGAGAATAGATGCACCGACAATTATGACCTATCATACCAAATATGACATAGATATCGCTAATGTGGTAAAGAGCAAGGCTCTTAGAAATACCGGAATACGCTCGGTGGTTGTTAATACAAGTACATTTGATGAAGTATGGGTCGTAAGTGAGGGAGCAGGCCGGAATCTTAAATCTCTGGGATATCAGGGCGATTATGTTGTTATGAACAATGGCGTAGATCTGTCCAGACAGGAAGCTTCCGCTGAAATGGTAGATGAGGTCACAGCTGGATATGACCTTCCGGATAAAGTGCCGATATTTTTATTTGTGGGCAGATTAATGTGGTACAAGGGATTTAGAATAACTCTTGACGCACTTAAGATGCTTAAAAATAAAAAAATTGACTTCAGGATGGTTATTGTGGGCAGCGGAGGAGACGAGGAAGAGATACGAGATTATGCGGCAGAACTGGATCTGGCTAAGGAAGTTATATTTACAGGTGCCATATCTGACAGAGAGAAGATCCGCGCGTGGTATACAAGGGCTGATCTGTTCTTATTTCCGTCAACATTTGATTCAAACGGGCTGGTAGTAAGAGAGGCAGCAGCATGCAATCTTGCATCTGTGCTTATAAAGGACAGTTGTGCAGCGGAAGATGTCACAGACAACGAAAATGCATTGCTGATTGAAGAAAATGCCGGGTCAATGGCAGCACTTCTGGAAAATGCAGTACAAGATATGGAGCATATAAGGCAGCTGGGAATTAATGCCGGTGATGAATTATATCTGTCCTGGGAGGAGGCTGTTGCCAGAGCTGTTGAAAGATACAAAATAGTACAGGACCTCTACAGGATCGGTGCATTTAAGGAACATGACAGGTTCAGCGATAATCTGTTAGCTACCAGCGGAGATCTGATGTACAGCATAGGGCAGCTGACCGAGAAATTAACCCAGGGCAAGATCGTAACTCAGGATTTCCTGGATAACCTGGATAATGGCAAGAAATCCAGAGGCAAGAGGAGGTAACAAAGAGCCGCTTGTTAAAGCGGCTCTTGTTGTGTCTCAAAAATATATTCGGGTTACAATTATTTTACTTCAACCTTGATCATCTCCGCGTAGATAGGGGCTGCAGACCAGTCGTTAGTATCAGAAACGCTGATATCAAGCTCAAGTTCAGTAATGTCATCTATAGTCAGCTTGTTGTCCTCAAGGTCAGTTAATGACCAGCTGATAGATGTGTTGCTCTTCTTGCCGCCCATAAGGTCAGAGTAGAAATACGGGCTGATCTCATAACCGTTAACAGCTGAAGAACCTGAGACATAGAATGACATCTCGTCAGCTGTCTTGTTGTACAGATAAACATTAGCATAGAAGTAGTAATCATCTGAACTGAAGTCCTTAATGATCATGGTAATGTCGTCATTGTCAACAAGAACGATGGCATCATCACCGAATTCCTGATCTGCCTGTGCAGGTTCATCAGTTCCGTATGGATAGAATACGAATTTCTGATCAACAAGCAGCGGATCAGAGTAATTATCCTCATCACGAACTTCAAGAGTGAATTCCATCTTCTGAACTTTTGTTATGCTGTTCTTGCCAAAATCATCACTCCAGAATGTTAATTCTGAATTGGCTTTGTGACCTGATGATACGCTTTGTCCCCACCATGGATCACACATATAGTCATTGACTGACACATTATCGAATGTGTAATAGAGGTTCAGGTCTGACTTGTTCTCTAAGAAAATATCAATCATGAACGGATAATAGTCATCACTATCATTAAATCCTGTGATAGTTACTGTACAGTTATCATCATCTACGAGAACCAGTTCATCACTGGAAGTGCCATCAAGAACGATAGCGTCCTCCGGTACATCACTTTCAGTCGCTGCAGCATCATCTGTGGCAGCTTCCTCTAATGTATTCAGCGAATCATCAGCGGCAGCTTCGCCGGCAAATGCAGCGCTGCTTAAACCGAAACACATTGCTGATGCAAGAAACAGAGCGGCAACTGTTTTGATAGATTTTTTCATATAAATCCTCCTTTATTGCGAAAATATTTTGCGATCATCCAATCATTCGGATTCGCCGAAACCTCGAACGATCACATTAATTTGGTTTATGGATGATATCATATACGGGAATGTTCTTCAACTTTAAGATGCGGTCTCAATTAAGAAAAAAGTGCCAAATATAACCTGCGAAATTAGGACGTCATGCATTTTTTTGTATACATAAGATATACTATATGTGTTAAATTCCATTGTACAATTGAACATGCAATGTTAGAATATTTCAGTGTTAATCGTATAAATAAAGCGCTGCAAGAGGGAATGCATATTATGATCAAAATAAAACGTCTGCCTGCAATAATAATATCACTTAGTATGCTCATTATGATGCTGTTTACGGGATATGCTTATGCCTATGAGGGTGTAGTATTTAACAGTGACAGTATAAGCGATATTCAGATGATCAAGAGCAACATGACAGGCTTCGGCGTTACTACTTCCTGGGAATATCCCTACAGTGACGATCTGTTTGATCTGCCGTCAAATGAATATAACCATACATTTGCCAGAGCGTCCATAGGACTTGCAATGGCAGCCTTCAGAGATACCAAAAATAAAGACTCTCAGGATGATAATCTCATAGAATTCCTGAAAACAGCCGGATTTGAAGATATCATTACCGAAACTTACAAGTCGGCGCCGACAACGGCAGCAGATTCAATTGCCTATGGTCTTGCACATAAAAGCATAGAAGACTTCACGTTGGTGGCAGTTCCTGTATGCGGCGGCAATTATACCAAAGAGTGGGCCAGTAATTTTACTATCGGTGATAGTGTCAGGTCTGATGGATTTAACGCTGCAGCACAGGTAGTAACAGCCGCGGTTTATGATTATATTGAATCCAATAATATAACAGGAAATATTAAGATCTGGATAACGGGATACAGCCGTGCCGGAGGAGTATCTAATATTGCAGCAGCAGATCTTACAGATTCAGGGCGATTTGCGGATGTATATGCATATTGTTTTGCAGCTCCTCGCACAACCAAGGAACCGGGTGATTACGATAATATTTTTAATATCATCAGCAAGGATGATGTTGTAACCAAGGTACCGTTTGCCGACTGGGGATACAAGAGATATGGCACGGATCTGTATACCAAATCTATCGAGGCAGACACAGACAGTATAGAGATCATAGAAGCTACAGATGAGATCTACAAGCAGCTGACGGGAGCTAATATGACTGTTAATCCTGAGATCAATTACCAGTTGAGGATTATCTGCGACTATCTGTACAAGTTCCTGCCGACTTCTGCAGAATACAAGGAGAAATTTCAGCCGCTGCTGATTGAGATCATAGAAGCGGAAGATAAAACTATCGGTATTGCCGGTCTTATTGATGTAATGATGCAGTTCTCGGAGAAGAATGATAGTTACAGCGTTGAGATACAGGAGATGATAGATTTTCTCCAGCAAATGGCCAATACCTATGTTTTGTCCGGCAATAAAGAGCAAAAATCCACCGGTGCCTGGGATACGGAATTAGGAAAGTTCAATCTGTTTAATGAGCATTTGCCATACAAATATATCGCCAGATTATTTGCTTCAGATGATCCGAATGAAATATTCTCAGAGAATACAGCATATACAAGATTGGCCATATACGGAGTGGTTGACATTCAGATATTAAATGATGGAAGGCTGGTTGAGAGTGTTACATCTGACGGAATTGTACGTGATTTTTATTCAGACAAATATTATGACATGCCTGATGTAAGATTCAGCAAGTCCGGCTATGACAATACCAACATGTACATATTGACGCTGCCGGCGGATACGCAGTGGGATATATACATCTCCGGTAGTAGGATACAGAGTCTGGGATATATAAATTCTGCCATGTCTGCCGAAACGACTAAGGCAGAGCTGTCCGATTATTATGTGATCAATATGGAGTCGGAACAGCTGTATGAGATCTTAATAAACTATGGTGAGGTTGTACAAAACGAGAAGACAGGTGTTTATACATCATCAATATTCTCATTTGCGGATGTAGAGTATTCGCCATCATCATCGATGCTGTATGAGAATACATTTAAAAAATATATAACGATCCAGGACGTTTTGGGCATTGGGCTCCTGATCATTGCTCTTGTGGTATTTGAATTGCTGCTGTCAATTATTCTGGCTATCGTAAGGCGGGTAAGAAAGAAGCAGCGCAGAGGACCGATCGCATGGGCATGGACACTTATAAATGTTGCGATATTTGCAATGGTAGAGGTTCAGATATGGTATTACATACCGGCATATCCGATAGCCAAGGCCATAGTAAAAGTTATAGTTTTATTCATGATAATCGGTATATTGCTGAAGGGCTGGAAGAGGTATCGAACCAGGAGAAACAGGATATTGGTTCCGGCGCTTATGCTGGCGTGTGCAGCGGATTTTGTCCTTGAGTGGCTCTATATAGGCGAGAGAAATACATGGAATATATTTATCCCGCTGGCAGTTTACCTGTGGCTGATGATATCAGCATGGTTTGTATGGCATGATACGGAGAAAAGTCAGACGATCATTGAAAATGATGACATGGGAACAAGGATCGATCTGTCTGAACAGCTGGCAGAGGCAGAAAAAGAAAAAAATAATGAGAAATAGCTCTGCCACTTTAGCGTGCTATATTGCTATTACTCTAAAAAATGATATAATTAGTGAATTATTGT
Organism: Bacteroidaceae bacterium; assembly: GCA_963589005.1. Lineage (GTDB taxonomy): Bacteria > Bacillota > Clostridia > Lachnospirales > Lachnospiraceae > RGIG5612. Next base: position 9,990 of record CAVAJR010000023.1, read on the forward strand.
ATTGTTGTATACGAAATTATTGTATGAAGGAGAAACTTAATTATGAAAAGAATTGCATCAACAATCATTTCTCTGGCATTGGCTGCAACATTTGTATTTTCAATGACAGCATTTGCATCAGAGGAGAAGGCAACAGTTAAGACTGTACAGGAAGGTGTCCTCAACATGGCAACAAATGCTGAGTTCCCGCCATACGAATACAAGGAGGGCGATGACTTCGCAGGCATCGATATCGAGATCGCTCAGGCCATTGCAGATGAGCTGGGACTTAAGCTTGTTGTAAATGACGTAGAATTCGGTTCAATAATCGGCGGTGTTCAGTCAGGCAAATATGATATCGGATTAGCAGGTATCACAGTTACAGAAGAGCGTCTCAAGAGCATTAACTTCACAGATTCATATGCTACAGGCATCCAGTCTATCATCGTTCCTGAAGATTCAGCAATTGCATCAGTAGATGATCTGGCAGGCGAGGATGTTATCATCGGCGTACAGCAGGATACAACAGGTGATATCTACTGCAGCGATGATTATGGCGATGACCATGTGATCCAGTACAAGACAGGTGCTGATGCTGTACAGGCTCTTAAATCAGGCAAGGTTAGCTGCGTAGTTATCGATAACGAACCGGCTAAATCATTCGTAGCTGCAACATCAGGACTTAAGATTCTTGATACAGAGTATGTAGTTGAAGAATATGCAGCATGCATTTCCAAGGACAACGAGGAACTGCTGGAAGCAGTCAACAAAGTTATTGCGGATCTTAAAGAATCAGGCAAGTTCCAGGAGATCGTTGACAAGTACATCACTTCTGAAACAACAGAAGAAACAGCTGAGACAACAGAGGCAGCAAAATAATCATTAATGTTCATGACGAGGTTTCATATACGAGAATACTCGGAGAATATTTTACAAGTAATACAAAAGGTTAGCAGCTGCAGGGTTCTGGAGATACTCTGGAACCCTGCAGCTATAAAGGGAGTCGAATCATGGCTGAGTGGTTTAATGAATTAGCTGAAAAATTCAATTCATGTTTTATAGAGGATAACCGTTGGAAGTGGATGCTGGAAGGTCTCGGCAACACCATGGTTATTACAATATTTGCTCTTATTATCGGCGTAATTCTGGGCCTTATTATTGCAGCAGTCAGGTCTACATACGATATGAATTCTGCCGTTATGAAGAAGCGAGGCGGAATATCATATGTTATCCTGAAGATTGCAAATGCTATCTGCAACCTGTTTCTTACTGTTATCAGAGGAACACCGGCAGTAGTACAGCTGATGATCATGTATTTCATCATATTGGTAAATGTAACTGATGGAGTACTAGTTGCTATTATCGCATTTGGCATCAACTCTGCAGCATATGTTGCAGAGATATTCAGAAGCGGAATCCTGTCTATTGATGAAGGACAGTTCGAGGCAGGAAGGTCGTTGGGATTTAATTATGTTCAGACCATGATACATATTATAATCCCGCAGGCAGTTAAGGTGGTTCTGCCTACATTATTTAATGAGTTTATTGTACTTATTAAGGAAACATCTATCGCAGGTTATGTCGGGGTTATGGATCTTACTAAGGCCGGTGATAAGATAAGGGGACGTACGTTCGAGGCATTTATGCCGTTGATCGCAGTCGCAATAGTATATCTTGTAATAGTGGTTATTCTGACACAGATACTTAAGGTTCTTGAGAAGAGGCTGAGAAAGGGCGAAAGGCGCAGGTCTTAGTCCTTTAGAGATGAGTCAGTTCGAGCAGGTCAGGCTTATTCATGCCTGCCGGACAGAATATTTTAAGTAGCCGGTTGTAATGACCATATGGAGTTGAGATCATGAGTGAAGCATTAATTCAGGTAAGAGGTCTGAAAAAATATTATAATGATGGCGAGGTTAAGGCCATAGACGGAGTAGACATTGATATTAATAAGGGGGATGTGGTGGTAATTATCGGTCCTTCAGGAAGCGGTAAGTCTACGTTCTTAAGAAGTCTTAACCTTCTTGAAATGCCTACAGAAGGGCAGATATTTTTCGACGGCGAGGATATCAATGACAAGAAGGCTGATGTTAATCTGCACAGGCAGAAGATGGGCATGGTATTTCAGCATTTTAATCTTTTTCCTCACAAGACAGTATTGGGAAATATTATGCTGGCTCCGATGAAGCTTAAGAAGCTAGGCAAGGAAGAAGCGACTAAGAAGGCAATGGAGCTTCTCAAGGTTGTTCATCTGGAGGACAAGGCTGATGTATATCCTGCCCAGTTATCAGGCGGGCAGAAACAGCGTATAGCTATTGCAAGGGCGCTGGCTATGGACCCTGATGTAATGCTGTTTGATGAACCTACCTCCGCATTGGATCCGGAGATGGTTGGAGAAGTCTTAGATATCATGCGTGATCTTGCTAAAAATGGCATGACAATGGTTGTAGTAACCCATGAGATGGGATTTGCTAAGGAAGTTGGAAGCAGGGTCATATTCTTCGACAAGGGTCAGATAAAGGAAGAGAATACTCCCGCAGAGTTCTTCGAAAATCCTAAGGATCCAAGACTGCAGGAGTTCTTATCTAAGGTGCTGTATTAACACCGGCTGAGGCAAGTTGCTGTAAGGTGTGCCTCAGCGGCGCAGGCACCGATCAGCGTGGGAGTTTTCGAACAATGTCTGTGTGCCGAGGTTCACAGAATATCGCATATTAATACTAAAGGCAGGTTTAGGGATATTAACCCTGAACCTGCCTTTTAAGAAGCATAGGAGGAAGCGCTGCTTATTGCTGCTCTGAGCGTTTCTCCTTAATTTCTTTGATCGTAGTCTCACGACGATTGATAACTTCTTCACTCTTTGGCTGGATCTCACCGGCTTTGGTAAGTGCAACCTTAGTGAGAGTAGGCGCAATGAGCTCGTATATAAGAACTGCGAAGAGTGTCAAGTTTCTTATAAGTGCGCCGGTGTCGCCTAACATCTGTGCCGCTGTCAGAGACATTCCCAGGGATACACCCTCCTGCGGCAGAAGTGTAATTCCGAGATATTTGGTAACCGTAGGTCCGCAGTGTGTGAACTTTGCACTGGTAAATGCGCCGAGACATTTGCCTGCTGCACGGAATATGATGTAGACAATACCAATAAGTACGATGGTTATGTCTGTAAATACATCAAGCTTCAGAGCTGCGCCGCTTAATACGAAGAACAGGCAGTATAATGGAGATGTCCATTTGTCGGCTCTTTCTAACATTTCCTCTGCAACCTCGCAGGTATTGCAAAATACTGTACCCAGCATCATGCAGACCAGAAGAGGAGAGAAGCCTATAGATATGCTTCCGAAGTCGAACTCCATCATGGACAGAGCAACAGTAAGGATAACTGCACTTACGATAAATACCATCCTGTGTTTGTTGGAATTAAACCATTTCTCAACCACAGACAGAAGAAGGCCCAGAATTGTTCCCAGTGCAAATGATGCGATGATCTCAATCAATGGATTTACGATGATCGAAACAGGGTCTAATGTTCCTCCGGCTACGGAGATGGCCTTGGCAACGCCCATACATATAGCAAATATGATAAGTCCTACGGCATCATCAAGTGCAACTACAGGCAGCAGCATATTGGTAACCGGACCCTGAGCTTTATACTGTCTTACAACAAGAAGCGTTGAAGCAGGGGCGGTTGCTGCAGCAATAGCAGACATTACTATAACTGTAGGAGTGTTTAATTTGTCAGGAATGATCAGGTGCAGCAAGAATAATGTTATCATTACCAGCACTGTTGCAACTACAGCTTGAAATACTCCGACTGTTACGGCCTGTTTGCCGATGGATTTGAGCTTAGGCAGCATGAACTCACTGCCAAGAGCGAAGGCGATAAATCCGAGTGCCAGATTGGACAGAAGATCCAGGTTATTTACGGCTTCTGAAGTTGTAAATCCCAGTCCTTCTATACCGAGCTGACCTAATACATACGGACCTACCAGTATGCCGGCCAGAAGATATGCCGTTACATCCGGCATGTTGAATATTTTAGTTAAACGTGTCATCAATAAGCCAGCAACAAGTGCAATGGCAATTGAAATAAATAAAGTCATGGTACTGCCTCTTTTGTTATTACATGTTTTTTATGAAATGCCTGATCCGCAATGCTGTGCATAAGCGGTGCCGGGCATATAAAAATCCTGCCATGCAGGATCTTTAGTTTATCTTTTAGCTCTCTGAGCGATGATGTCGATCATTTCACCGACATTTTTCATTGTGGATACTTCATGCATCTTGAATCGCATCTTGAATTCACTTTCTACAGCTGAAATAAGTGTGATATGTTCCAGACTGTCCCAATCCTCAATATCATCAGCTGTTGTATTTCTGCTGATGCGGATAGAGTCATCATCGAAAACATCCTGAAATACATAATTTAATCTCTGAATAATCTGCTTTTCGTTCATGTTATTACCTCACTTTTATATATTTGTTCTGGTTTTGATATCCTGACGTAGGAAGTTCCCAGACGGTATTGCCCTGTTCATCCTCAGATATCTTGGTAAAACCAAATGTTTTATAAAGTTCACGCACCATACCATTCTTCTTGGTAGGGTAGTAATATCCACGGATCGTATTGATGCCTTGAGCAGCAGCCTCTCTTACGAGCTTATCAAGCATTGCCTGTTCCATATCCCGCTTGAGTACGCGGCAGCTCATAAGCCACAGGTCTATGTCAAGAACATCACCGTTCTTATGGCCGATTACGACCGATACAACGCCATTGTCACCGAATTTATCAATTAATTTGCCATACAGACGGATATAATCGGAACTGTTCATTATAACATCCATCTCGTCCGTTGTATAACGTCTGGTAGTCAGATTAAATTGATTGCTCTTATTCGTAAGTTGGGTGATACGTGCAATATAAAGGGGCGAGAAATCCTCTATTTCAGCCTCCATATTAAGGCTGGTCAGATATTCGCCATAGTCTGCAAATGTCGCCTGTGCTGCATTTCTCATGGCATTTTCGCGGTACATCTCATTCCTGTTCAGATCATCTGCATTAAATGAGATCGCCTCAAAAAATCCGCCCCTGTCGATGGTTGTAATATAATTTTCAACGCTGTCCATAACAGGTGCGATAACGCCGGGAAGCTGTGCCTCTACGATGCCTCGCTCAGCCGGGTTGTCATCTACGAATACTATAGATTCCGGCAGGATATTAAGCTCAGAAGCGATCTGTGCGATATTTCTGTCTTTATTTTCCCAGTTGGCTTTGATAATTACAAAATCTTCAGGAGTAAGGGCGCCTTCCGGATGTCTTAAGCCATCCAAGGCATTTTCTTCGTCATTTTTAGAGCAGACTGTAAGAAGAATACCTAAGGGTTTGATACTCTTAATATATTGCTGGAATTCGTAATATGACTGAGATACACCATTTTCCTGTCCTATCTCAATGCCCGAAACGCCGTCATCACCTACAACGCCGCCCCATAAGGTATTATCAAGGTCGAGGGCCAGAGCCTTCTTATTGCGGCCAAATACAGCCTTGATTATGTTGGAGACAGAGAAGGCAAATGCAGGAATCGCATCGAAACACATGCAATATTTGTACATGTTCCAATAATACGGATTAGACCATTCCTTAAGACCGTAATCAGCACTTACATAATTAAGGTCGCTTATATGGAAGTTGTCATTGCCTGCTGCATATTCAACAAATAATGTATTAAGCCTTGTGATGAAGTTAGAGCGTCCCCTGTAATCATAGCAGTCACGATTGCCCATGAGCCTGTATAACGGAAGCTCAAAATTATTTTGAATAATAGGGCAGTGGAAGGTATTGCTTAAGTTCTCCCAGACAGCGGTAAATCTGGCCATTTCAGCTGCTAATTTATCATCAACTGTCTCCTTGCTGTCAGCCATCTCCGGCCATTGACGGATGTTTCTGTTAGAGGTATGGATGAAGATGATATCAGGCTTAAAGGCAAGGAATTCCTCTGACGGAAACAGAGCTTCCTGCTCATATTGAGCATATTCACATTCATAAAATTCCGGCAATATACCATTATTGAGAAGAAATAATTCCATAATGCGGACAATATCACTGGTGGTAGATCCGCCTAAGACAGCGATCTTCTTGGCAAAACGGTCCGTGCCGTCAGCAAGAAGCTGCTTTTTGATAGATTTCTTCTTACTTATGATATATTGTGAATCGAATGGATATTGCAGTTCCTTCATCGTATACCCTCCATTATTATTGTTCCAGTGCGCAGCAATCTCCGTTTAGCAGTTGCTGCAACGTCACGTCACGGCCATTGCAAGTTTAACATCTGCACCGCAGCGAACTATGACTCCTGTGCTGTTGTAGTTGTCTCCTCTTCAGTTGCAGTTTCCTCGCCGGCAGTTGTGGTCGTCTCTTCCTCTGTAGGAAGCTCGGCTGCCGGAGCATCATCTGAGATAGTGACATCCTGATAATTATATACAATATATTCAAGCAGTTCGGCTTCTGCGCCTGCCAGCGAGAATATATTATGGGTAAGCAGTACATCAGTTATGCCATTATAATTAATAAAATTAATCAGATTAACCTCAAAATATCTCTGGTCAATAACATATATTTCCTGGAATGATCCCGTAAGGAACGGAACCTCGGCATTACCATAACTGTCTTTAATGATAAGGAGCTTTCTTCCATTGTCAACGTTGGTTGTGATCTTAACGATCTTATCGTCACCGCCTAAGAATGTCAGATAAGAATTATCAACATCCATATCGAAGAACAGACCGCCAGTCCAGCTGTATGTAAAGGTTCTGTCATAATAGTCAACTGTATAATTATGATAAGGAACATAGTATACGAAATCTTCAGGGTCATTTAATATATTGGCACTCTCAGTATAAGCGTACATGGTTCCTACATAACCCTCATTAACATATTCTGTATATGTACTCAGATCAGAAAAAGGAACATCTGCCGCTTCTGCAAATTCTCTTGCAGCATAATATGCCCCCAACGGTGCCCAGTGATGGTCTGTTCTGAGATAAATAGGCTCCTCGTTATGGTTGTTAAGAACATCGCAAATGTCAATGCTGGTGACGCCGTCATTCATGGCAGCCATGTGTTTCTTCATTACAGCCTGCTGGTCAACAGAGTAGCTTGCGTAATTAGCAGGCAGATAGAATTGTGCTGCTGTAGGAACAGGCATGAAATAGATATTAATGTCACTGCTTAAGATAGAACGCATATAATTAACAACATTAGAATAGAGCTCAACAAAATCTCCGCCATACAGAGCCAGAGCTCTCCAATGATTTTCCTGGTTTACAACCAAGATTCCATCTTCGTATGTAGCATCTGCATTTTCAGCATGGAAATCCTTGCTGTTGATAGTATCAGCAGTTGTCTCCTCTTCGGTAGTAGTCTCTGCCTCAACTGTCTCTGCTGTGCTTTCTTCTGCGGCGGTAGTGGTCTCAGTCTCCGTTGACGGATTATTCCTAAGTGCAACATTACCGATGATCTCTGCTGTGCTTCCGGAGGTAATGCCAAACAGAGATTTGACATTATTGCCCGCATTTTTCAAAGCGTCGCGTCCCGGTACAGTATCATCATAATATTCAGTTATTCCGCTGGTAAATGCTCCCGAAAAATAGTTCTCAAATGTGAATGTGGGAAATGTTGCCAGCGAACGCTTTTCTATAGTAGATACGGTTGAACGCGGAACAACAAGTAAGAAGATAGCAATTAACAGGGCAAAAGCGAAAAATACCAGTGCCATCTGTCTGGAAATCCGGTTTTCAACACGTTTTCTCTTCTGCTCCCGTGTAAGCTTCTTTTTAGCGCGAGGACGGCGGGAGGAATTATCCTCTGACGAATCTGCCGTCTGGGCATAGACATTGTTAACTGCTTCACTTGTATGTTTATTAATAGGTTCTCTGTTCATGTGTAATTAAAATCTCCAGTACAGGAATGGGTTATTAGTTGCGTCAACAAGCAGAAGTGCACATACGGCAAATAGTGCCATGCAGCATACCATCTGCACAATTTTATATCGTTTGAAAGTTTTATTGCTCCTTACATTATTGAAATGATCAGCAATCTTTTCTCTGACAGGAATGCACAGAATAATTGCAGCAGCTATCAGGAAAATGTTATTGATAAAGGAAGACCAGGTAACGGCATCTGCAAATGGGCTGCCGTTGGTAATCATGCTGATACCGGTTATATTCAGGAAAAACTGACCCAGCTGGCTGAAATCCTCAAAATAGAATATTCCGAATCCTATAAGTATAACCAGCTTAGTATATATGTGTTTCCACCATAATGGCCATGACTTGATCTTTTTCTTGCCGAGCTGCTGCTCGAATAAGATAAAGAGACCATAGTACAGACCCCAGAAAATAAAGTTCCAAGAAGCGCCGTGCCACATACCTGTGCAGAACCATACCAGGAAGAGTCCAAAGTATTTACGACGTTTGCCAAATATCGGAACATACAGCAGATAGTCTCTGAAAAATGAACCCAGAGAGATGTGCCATCTCTGCCAAAATTCTGCAATGGTCTGACACATAAACGGATGAGTGAAGTTTTCATCAAAGTGGAAGCCGAATATGCGGCCCATTCCGATAGCCATATCTGAATAACCGCTGAAATCGAAGTATACATAGAGACTGTATACGATAACTGTATACCATGTACCCAGAGTAGACAGTCCGGTGATACCGGAGCCAAAGAAGTTATCGACAATCGTCCAGAGATTATTGGCAATAAGAACCTTCTTCGTAAGACCTACTACAAAACGGGTAATACCTTCATACAGATCTATGGATGTGGTTTTTCTGTTGTCAATTTCATCCGCAATAACGCTGTAGCGGACGATAGGACCTGCTATCAGCTGCGGGAACAGGGACAGATACAGAAGGAATTTATGAAAATGCTTCTGCGGAGTAACAGTCTCCCAATAGCAATCCACAACATAGGATATAGCCTGGAATGTAAAGAAACTTATTCCAATAGGAAGGGTTATATTCGGAACCGGAATTGAAGCACCAAATAATCCATTAAGCGTTTCAACGAAAAATCCGGTATATTTGAAAATAAATAATAATCCCAGGTCAACAACAAGGGCGATGGCTACAAGAACCTTGCCGAATGTTTCTTCCCGGTATGTGCCTATGCGAAGCCCCATAAACCAGTTGAAGGCTGCACTGAATATCAGCAGCAAGACCCATAGAGGTTCACCCCAGGCATAAAAGATCACTGAAAAAACAATTAAAATGATATTCTTCGTTTCAAGTTTCTTAGAAAAAAAATATAAGATAAGGCATAAAGGCAGAAAGAAGAATAAGAAAAATAAATCCGCAAAAACCATATAGTAAAGTCCCTTTTAAATATAATCGGGAAATATTATATTTTTTTATTACATACTGGTCAAGAGAATTAAAATAAAAAAAGTCCCAGTTTTGCACCGGGACTTTCTACGTTTATGAACTATTCAGAATAGTTGCATTTTTATTATTCAGCAGGATATTCCTCACCAGGATAATTAGCGTTCATCCAGTCAACATAGCTGTCAGCACCAATTACCGGGCAGATGTCTGTGAATGGAGCAATGTATGGGCTTGCTGCCGCATAGATGTCATCAGGTATACCTGCCTGTGAACCCATGAAGCTGTCTGCTACAGCGATCGCTGCAACATAGTCACGGTATTCATCAAAGTGAGGATAAACAGAAGCATCTAATCCTTCATTAAGGCTCTCATCAAAACCTGCAGGAGTGTCACCGGCTGTATCAGCGGCAGCATCCTCTGCAGCTGCTGTTTCATCTGCAATTATTTCTGCATCATTGGGGAAACACCTCAATGCTTCCTGTCCATGTTCCGCCAGCAGTTACGTCAACAGCCTCGCCGTCAACATAAACTGTACCGAGAATTTTTCCGCCAGCTTCTACTGTAAGAGAATCAAGATTTGAATCTTCTGTTACATACCATGTAGATTCAGCATCAATATTCAGAGTTGAAAGTGAATCAGCACCATCATAGTATTTTTCTGTATCAAGGATCCAGTAGCATGACTCGTCAGCCTTGCATTCATCTGACCACAGAGCATCCCATGCTTCTTTATCGATTGTTACATAAGCGCCTTCCCATGTTGAATTCTTGAGAGAAACAACAGTATTACGCTGATAATCATAGTGATCAACATCACCCTGGATCTCTGAATTAGAGATTGTAAGTTCAACACCCTTATCAGTCATATCATCTGTTGCCAGAGCATAACGGCTCATTGAATCAGAGTTAAGAGCTGTAAGAAGAAGAACATTGCTTGTGCTTGCAGCTGTTACATCATCAAGTGTGATGACAGCACCTGTTGATTTAACGAGGATGTTAGCACCTTTAATAAAATCAACATATTCGCCAAGAGCCGGGCCGTAGTCCTCACTCCAGTTAACTAATGTAGCATTTGCATCAAGTTCAGCTGTTGTAGAGATATCTGTTGACTTAAGGTCAAGGATTGCCTTGTAGTCTGAGCCTGCGCCTGAACCCATCATGTCAGGTGAGTGAAGCTGGAAGTCGTTACGTCCTGCTTCAACCTTGCTGCGGCCGTTGTTCTCTGTATATGTAGATGTTACTTCGTAATCTTCAGGAAGGAATTCAAGAGCTTCAGCTGAAGCATCCTCGCCTGCTGCCATGTGGATCTCACCGTTGTTAGAGATGATAGCTCCAACTTCCGGGCTTGATAATACTGTTGCATAGAACCAGTCAACGCAAGATGTGTCAGCATATGTTCCATATCCGCCATATAATGTCTTGCCGATTGAGTCATAGCTGTAGAATGCAAATCCTGACTGAGCAGAGTCTGTTGACATAGCTGCCCATCCTTCAGCCTCTACATATGAACCGTAATAATATGTCTTAGATGTACCAACTGACATGTTAGCACGAGCATAACCGGAAATAACCAGAGCTGCATTTGACGGTGGATCAGCGATATCTGCTGTATATCCGTTAGGATCGCCTGTAAGACCTGTCTGGATGATCTTAGAATTGATAACAACAAGTGTACCATTCTGCTCGCAGTCTACTGTATAGTTACCATTACGTCCGCCCTTACCATTTGTAGTAAAGTCGCAGTTGATAAGTGTAAGTTTGCCGCCTGTAACGCCTGCGCAGTAACCGCCAGCAGCATCAGCATCAACTTCACCTGTTACGTCAGATACGATGGTACTGTTGCTGATAGTGTACTCACCGCCGGTTACCTTGAAACCATTAGCTGTGAAATCGCTGATGTTAAGAGTGATTCCGTCAGCACCGGTTTCTGTAACTTCACCTGTGAGTTCATAACCTTCAGCATCCTCGTTAACTGTAAGACCATCTTCTGAGATAGTATACAGGATAGGACCCTGAGCAGCGCCATCGCTCATTGACATTACAGTTTCATCGCCGCCTGACTCACCGCCCTGTGACTCGCCGCCTTCTGCAGGCATAGCTGCATCTGCAGGAGCAGAGCCGCCTGGAGCAGGTTCTCCGGCATAAGCTGTAAGTCCCATAACCATGCACAATGACATAGAAAGTGCTAAAAGTTTGAGAGATTTCTTCATGTGTTTTCTCCTTTCATATATAACACAAAATACAACCTAGGCAGTATAACAGAAAACACATTACTATGGAAGATGATTTTTGAACAAAGTGCATAATAATATATAAGCAATATTTATAGATGGGCGGGCAAATGTCTGAATACAGGTTTGTAAATGTCTGCAGCCGTACCCGTATGCGCTTGTGAGTTTGGTTGCCTGGCATAATTCTTTGTGATACATTACTAAAACTATATTAATTTAAAGCAATATCGAACGGAGAAATATATTATGGCAAAGATGTGGGCCGGACTTACTTCCGGAGAGACAAGCAAGATAGCAGATGATTTTAATTCATCCATTTCATTTGACAGCAGAATGTATGAACAGGATATAAAGGGCAGCATGGCGCATGCAGCTATGCTTTCAGCCAGAAATATCATAGATAAGGACGATGCAGATAAGATAACCGAAGGACTGCAGGGCATATTAAGCGATCTTAAATCAGGAACCCTTGAGATAGATCCGTCAGCCGAGGATATCCATATGTTTGTTGAGCAGGTGTTAACGGAGAGAATCGGAGATGCAGGCAAGAAGCTTCATACCGCCAGATCCAGAAATGATCAGGTGGCACTAGATCTTCGGATGTATTTAAGGGACGAGGCTTACCTTATTATTAATAAGGTCAAGAAACTGGGTGGTTCTGTTGCGGCATTAGCACAGGACAACAAGACGACGATCATGCCGGGATATACACATCTGCAGAGGGCGCAGCCGGTTACATTTGCTCATCACTTGCTGGCATATGCGATGATGCTGACAAGGGATATCTCCAGAATGGAGGACTGTGTTAAGCGTATGAATGTATCGCCTATCGGAAGCTGTGCTCTGGCAGGAACTACATATGATACAGACAGAAATATGGAAGCTGATCTGCTGGGATTTGATTCGATTACACTTAATTCGATGGACGGAGTATCCGACAGGGACTTCTGCCTTGAAATGTTAAGCGATATTGCAATTCTTATGATGCATCTGTCCAGATTTTCTGAGGAAATCATTCTGTGGTCCAGCTGGGAGTTTAAATTCGTGGAGCTGTCAGCGCAGTTCACGACAGGGTCTTCTATCATGCCGCAGAAGAAAAACTCTGATATGGCTGAACTTGTAAGAGGCAAGACAGGACGTGTATATGGGGATCTTATGGCGCTTCTTACCACACTCAAGGGACTTCCGCTTGCATACAACAAGGATATGCAGGAGGATAAGGAGGCAATATTCGATGCAGTAGATACCGTTAAGATGTGTCTGGATGTATTTGACGGAATGGTATCAACTATGAGCGTAATACCGGAAAATATGAGAGATGCGGCAGGCCGGGGATTTATTAATGCAACAGATCTGGCAGATTATCTCGTAAGAAAGGGCCTTCCTTTCCGTGATGCATATAAGATCTCAGGTAAAATCGTTCATGACTGCATCAGCAGAGGCCTGGTATTAGAAACATATCCGCTTGAGGATTACAAACAGTATTCGGAACTCTTCGATAATGATGTATATGAAGCCATCGACCTTACGAACTGCGTTGAGAAGCGCATAAGTGCCGGTGGTCCGTCAGTTAAGTCGATTGAGACTCAGCTGGAGTATGTGAAGAAGATATTTGGATAAATAAGCGTATATGATGGCAAATCAATCAACCGCTGAAAGCACCAAACGATAATTTTTATATAAAAAGCTCTTGATTTAGCGTGATAAAGTGTTATCATACTAAACAAGAGCTTTTTGATGTACTTTTTACGATGACATATATTGGCAGGAGGTATTATGCAGGGTTTTCATTCTGAATCAATAGAACGCTTATTTAAAGCGATTACAATGCTGAAAAACGAAGAGGAATGTTCAGCATTTTTTGAAGATTTATGTACTATAATGGAACTTCAGGATATGGCGCAGAGACTTGATGCGGCGGTGATGCTGAAAAAAGGCTTCAACTATCAGACCATATCTAAGGAGATAGGAATCAGCACGGCGACCATAAGCAGGGTCAGCAAGTGCATAAATTACGGCAGCGGCGGCTATAATGTCGTACTGGAACGAATTATGAATGAAGAACAGGCTGATGAGAAAATAAAGAATGAGGAATAACTGGCTTTATTGCATGGCGGATGCAGTAATTTAATACAGCTGGTAACGGGGACTCACATGGATTTTAATTATGATGTTTTGGATGAATCTGAGAAGATAATATTTGCTCTCAGATCTTTATATCGTGAATATGGCTACGAAAGATATCGTATGGGTAAGTTCGAGGAATATGACCTATACAGCAGGAACAAGGATTTTTTGATCTCAGATGCGATTATCACATTTACGGATACGAATGGCAAATTAATGGCGCTTAAGCCTGACGTAACGCTGTCGATTGTCAAGAACAATAAGGACAAGCCCTCAGAGATACAGAAACTCTATTATAATGAAAATGTTTATAGGGTATCTAAGGGCAGCAATTCATTTAAGGAGATCATGCAGACGGGGTTGGAATGCTTTGGCGCAGTTGACAACAGATGTGTCAGTGAGGTGCTGGTATTGGCAGCCAAAAGTCTTGCAGCGGTAAGTGAAAATTACATACTGGAGATATCAGATCTTGAGATTCTGTCAGCATTTATTGAGGATATCCCTGCAGATGAACAAATCAAGCAGAGTATACTAAAATGCTTTGGGGAGAAAAATCCTCATGGGATAGCACGCATTTGCAATGATAATGGCATAGATCAGGCTTATGCAGACAAGCTTAAAAGCCTTATGATGCTGTATGGCAGTCCGGATAGTGTCATACCTGAACTTAAGAAATTATGCGAGGGGATGAATCTGGATTGCGAGATCAATAAACTGACAGAAGTCATATCCGTGCTGGGTGATTCTCCTGCCAGAGACAAGATCATTATCGACTTTTCGGCTGTTTCTGATATGAACTATTATAATGGCATAATTTTCAGAGGATTTATATCTGGCGTTCCGGACGGCGTACTCTCAGGCGGACAGTACGATAAGCTCATGAAGAAGATGGGCAGAAGATCAAGTGCCATAGGGTTTGCAGTATATCTGGACAAGCTGCAGCAATTAAGAAGATAGGAGCACACGCCGGTGGATAATATGTTAAATGTAGCTCTTCCTAAGGGAAGGCTGGGTGAAAAGGTATATAAGATATTTGAGCAGGCAGGATTTCCATGCCCGTCCATACTTGAAAACAGCCGCAAGCTTATATTCGAAAATGAGCAGGCAGGAGTCAGATATTTCTGGGCTAAGCCCTCGGATGTTGCCATATATGTAGAAAGGGGCGCAGCTGACATCGGAGTAGCAGGCAAGGACATTCTCCTGGAATATGAACCGGAGATATATGAACTTCTGGATCTTAATATGGGCAAATGCAGAATGTGCGTTGCTGCCAAGAAGTATTTTAAGGATGATCTTAATTACACCCTGAAGGTTGCAACGAAGTTTTCCAATATAGCGAGAAATTATTATGCCTCTGTAGGCAGGGATATTGATATCATTCATCTGAATGGCTCTATTGAGATTGCTCCCATATTAGGACTTTCAGATGTGATCGTAGATATTGTTGAAACAGGCACTACGCTTAAGGAAAATGATCTGGAAGTAATAGAGACGATCGTACCCATAAGCGCCAGATTGATTGCCAATAAATCAAGCTTTAAATTCAAACAAAACCAGATAGAGAAGATCGTGCGGGAAATGTCTGCACAGACGGAGGCATAGATGATCAAGATAATGAGATATGGGCAGGTGCCTAACAGCGAGATTTTTGCAAGGGTTATGCCGGGAGCAAATGTTGAAGATATAGTTGCTGATATTATTGCAAATGTCCGTGCAAAGGGAGACAAGGCTCTCTTCGAATATACAGAAAAGTTCGACAAGGCGCACATTACAGACCTTAAGGTTAGTGATGAGGAAATTGATAAGGCACTTAAGAGCATTGATCCTGAATTTATGCGGATATTGAACAGGGCAGCTGCTAATATAAGAAAATTCCACAGCCGTCAGGTAAGAAACAGCTTCATCATAAATGATGAGCCGGGTATAGTGATGGGACAGAAGATTATTCCGGTTGACAGAGCAGGACTCTATGTGCCGGGAGGTACGGCAGCCTACCCGTCAACGGTGCTGATGGATTCAATCCCTGCCAAGATTGCAGGAGTTAAAGAAGTTATGATCGTAACTCCTCCGCTTCCGGACGGAAGTATTAATCCTGTTATTCTGGCAGCAGCTCATGTGGCTGGCGTAGACAGCATTTATAAGGTAGGCGGCGCTCAGGCTATAGCGGCATTAGCCTACGGAACCGAGAGTATTCCTAAGGTGGATAAGATAGTAGGTCCCGGCAATGCATTTGTCGCAGAAGCCAAAAAGCAAGTATATGGCAAGGTTTCAATCGATATGATCGCAGGTCCAAGTGAGATTTTGATAGTATCGGATGATAAGACTTCGGCAGAACATGTGGCAGCTGATCTTTTGTCGCAGGCAGAACATGACAAGCTGGCCAGTGCAGTGCTGGTAACTGACTCGGAAGGATTTGCTCTTAAGGTACAAGAAGAGCTTGAACGACAGATACCGTTGCTGGACAGACGTGAGATCGCCAGAGCTTCCATTGATAATAATGGCAAGATTATTGTTGCTGATAATTTAAGGGCGGCAATTGAAATAGCAAATGAGATCGCACCCGAACATCTGGAGCTGTGCGTAGATGAACCATTTGCATACCTCGACAGTATAAGGCATGCTGGCTCAATATTCATGGGAAGAAACTGCCCTGAGGCGTTGGGCGATTACATGGCAGGACCTAATCATACACTTCCGACCAGCGGAACAGCGAGATTTTCAAGCCCGTTGTCAGTGGATGATTTTGTTAAGAAGACACAGTATACTTATTTTACTAAGGATGCGCTGTCGGAGCTGGCTGAGGATATTGCATATTTTGCCAAGCAGGAAGGTCTTACGGGCCATGCCAGGAGTGCAGTTATAAGACTGGAGAAATAAATATGAGCAGATATTTAAGCAGCAAATATTCCATGCTGGAGCCATATACACCGGGTGAGCAGCCTAAGGATATGAAATATGTTAAGTTAAATACTAATGAATCTCCATTTCCGCCGTCGCAGCTGGCACAGCAAAGGGCGGGGGAGGCACTGCAGCGTCTGCAGCTGTATTCTGATCCCGACTGCACGGAGCTTGTGAAGACCATATCCGAGACATATGGTATAGAAAAGGATGAAGTTATATTTACAAATGGCTCGGATGAGGCACTGAATTTTGCATTTATGGCTTATTGCGACAACAGGCACATGGCAGCATTTCCGGATATTACTTATGGCTTCTATCCGGTATTTGCCCAGATAAATAATATCCCTTATGTGGAGATACCGCTGAAGGCGGATTTTTCTATTGACATTGATGATTATATCGGGATAAATAAGACCATATTTATTGCCAATCCAAATGCTCCGACCGGCATGATTTTAAGCCTTGATGAGATAGAGCAGATAGTAAAGTCGAATCCCGATAATGTTGTAATAATTGACGAGGCTTATGTAGACTTCGGCGCAAATAGCTGTGTGCCGCTGACCCATAAATACAAGAACCTGTTGGTGACCCAGACATTTTCCAAGTCCAGATCAATGGCAGGAGCCAGACTGGGATTTGCAATCGGCTGCAGGGAACTGATCGCGGATCTTAATGCGATCAAGTATTCAACCAATCCGTACAATGTAAACAGCATGACAATGGCAGCAGGTGTTGGAGCCCTTGCAGATGGTGCCTATACCAAGAAAAATTGTAAGATAATAGAAGAAAACAGAAAATATACAGAAGATGCGCTGAAAGAAATGGGATTTGAGATGACAGATTCGCTGGCCAATTTTATATTTGCCCGTCATCCGAACATCTCCGGAGAGAGGCTCTATCTTGAACTTAAATCAAGAGGCGTGCTGATACGGCATTTTACAAAAGAAAGAATATGCGAATACAACCGCATAACAATAGGAACGAGGCAGCAGATGGATGTGCTGCTTGACAATATAAAGGAAATATTAAGCGGTAAATAAATATGAGAAATGCACAGATAGACAGAAAAACCACAGAAACGGATATAGTTCTGAGCGTGGAACTTGACGGCACAGGCATATACGACATTGATACAGGCTGCGGATTTTTAAACCATATGCTGGAACTTTTCACAAGACATGGCAGGTTTGACATCACTCTCAGATGCAATGGTGATACTTATGTAGATGACCATCATACAGTCGAGGATATAGGAATCGCATTGGGACAGGCATTTTCTATAGCACTTGGGGATAAGAAGGGCATAAAGCGCTATGGCCAGTGTATCTTGCCGATGGACGAGTCGCTGATACTTACTGCAGCAGATATTTCAGGCCGTGGTTTTCTGGGATATGATCTTAATATACCTACGCAGAAGGTGGGAACATTCGATACGGAATTGGTGCAGGAATTCTGGATCGCATTTGCCAGAAATGCATGCTGTACTCTTCATATCAGGCAGCTGGCAGGAACGAATTCTCATCATATAATAGAAGGTGCATTTAAGTCGGCAGCAAGAAGCCTTAGAGAGGCGGTAAGCATTGATTCGGCAGCACCAGATTCCATTCCATCCACAAAAGGTCTGCTGTAACAGAGAGGCGAGAAATATGATAGCAATAATTGACTATGGAGTAGGCAATTTATTTTCTTTAAAGAGCTCATTTGGAGCCATTGGCTGCGAGGCTGTTATTACATCCGATGAGAGCGTAATAGCTGCGGCTGACAAGATCATTCTTCCGGGAGTAGGCGCATTCGGGGATGCTGCGGACAAGCTTAAGGACAGTAATCTTGCAAATGTAGTGATAAGAGAGGCGGATAATGGCAAGCCTCTTATGGGAATATGCCTTGGCATGCAGCTGCTGTTTGAGAAAGGCTATGAATACGGCGAATATGAAGGACTGGGACTGATTAAAGGAAGTGTGCGTCCCATTGCAGATGTGATCGCACCGGAACTTAAGATTCCTCATATCGGATGGAATCCATTGATCTTCAGAAAACCGTCACCAATATTTAAATACATAAATGAAGGTGACTGCGTATATTTCGTGCACTCATATTATGCGGCTGACTGTGAAGAAAACGTTATTGCTGAGGCCGAGTATAGTGTAAATCTCACGGCAGCAGTTGCCAGAGATAATGTATACGGATGCCAGTTCCATCCGGAGAAAAGCGGTGAGGTAGGGCTGAAAATACTTAAGGCCTTTTGTGAACTGTAAATGAGATCTCGGATGTTCTCGTGCCGTGCACCTCAGTGTGCAGCCACTGCCCTTTTATTGAACATTTGAACAGTGGACTGCGTCGTCCCGGCATAGGGCTATTTGGAATCCGTAACATAAGTATAATTATTAAAGCATAGGAGCAGATATGTTATTATTTCCGGCTATTGATTTGGTAAACGGTCAGGCAGTCCGCCTGTTTAAGGGAGATTATAAACAAATGACCGTATATAGCGACAGACCATGGGAGATTGCAGAGGATTTTGTTAAATGCGGGACGCCGCATATACATATTGTAGATCTTGAAGGTGCGAAGGAGGGCGGAACACCTAACTTCGAGACTGTTAAGAAGATAAAACAAACAAGCAAGGCCTTCTGCGAGATAGGCGGCGGCATCAGAACCATGGAGGTCATAGACAAGTACATAGAGGCAGGTCTTGACAGAGTGATCCTGGGAACAGCTGCAGTGCAGGATGAAGCATTTGTTAAACAGGCTGTCCTAAAATATAACGAGAAGATCGCAGTGGGTGTTGACATTAAGGATGGCAAAGTGGCAATCAAGGGATGGCTTGAAAAATCGGAATTTGATGCATTTGAATTTTGTGAAAAGATGCAGAAGATTGGAATACAGACATTGATATGCACGGACATTTCTAGGGATGGAGCGATGCAAGGAACCAACAGAAGCCTGTATAAGGAACTGACGGAACGATTCAATATGAACATAACAGCCTCCGGAGGAGTTTCCACCATAGACGATATAAAATATCTAAGCAAGCTGGGACTTTATGGGGCAATCATCGGTAAGGCTTATTATACAGGTGCGATTGACCTGAAGGAAGCTGCCGGAATCGTGGGAGCGTAAAAGTATCTGCATCGTCGATATGATATAAATTGATAATGAACGGTGCGATACAGGCTGTCAGGCAGGCAAATATTATTGGCAGAGGAATATAAGATAATGATAACGAAGAGAATTATACCTTGTCTTGATGTAAGAAACGGAAGAGTTGTTAAGGGCAAAAATTTCCTGGGGCTTCAGGATGTTGACTCACCTGTGGAATTGGCCAAGTTTTACAGTTCAGCAGGAGCAGATGAATTGGTTTTCTATGATATTACAGCGTCTGCAGAGGGAAGAGGTATATTTACGGACATTTTATGCGAGGCTGCAAGACAGGTATTTATCCCGCTTACTGTAGGCGGCGGCATCAATTCTGTTGCTGATTTTGACCGGGTGCTTAAATGTGGCGCAGACAAGGTAAGTGTTAATTCAGGAGCTATTAAGAACCCTGCACTTATAGGCGAGGCTGCGAGGCTCTATGGTGACCAATGCGTTGTGCTGTCAGTGGATATTAAGAGAGTAGATGGCATATTCAGAGTATATGCCAGAGGCGGCAGAGACAACACCGGTATGGAAGCGATCGAGTGGATCAAACGCTGCGTAGGCGAGGGCGCCGGTGAGGTTGTGGTTAATTCGATTGATACCGATGGTGTAAAGCAGGGATTTGATATTGAAATGCTGAAGGCTGTATGTGAGGCAGTATCTGTTCCTGTCATCGCATCAGGCGGCGCCGGAAGCATCGATGATTTTATCAGACTGTTTAAGGAAATCCCGAATGTTGACGCAGGGCTTGCAGCATCGATTTTCCATTTCGGCGAGGTGGACATAAGAGATCTCAAGAAAGAAATGGCGGCAAATGGTATCTTGGCGAGACTTGTTTAGCCTGGCTAAGGCAGGTTTGGCGTCTGAGTATGTGAAATCTGATCTTAATGAATATATGAAGGAATAAAAGATATATGACAAATGTTAATGAACTTAAATTCGATGACAGGGGATTAATTCCCGCAATTGTTGTGGATGCAGATACGAAGCAGGTGCTGACTCTTGCATATATGAATGAAGAAAGCCTTAAGATATCACTGGAAAGGAAACTTACCTGTTTCTGGAGCAGGTCAAGACAGGAATTATGGCTTAAGGGCGAAACCAGCGGCAACTATCAGCATATTGTGTCAATAATTGCTGACTGCGATAAGGATGCCCTGGTTGTTGAAGTTCACCCGGATGGACCTGCCTGTCATATGGGAACAACATCATGCTTTACAAATCTGCTGTGGGAAGATACAATCTAGTGCCGAGGCGTTTTGCATACAGCGTGCTATAGTGCAGGCGGCTATGAGATAAGCATTGATCCTTGTGATCACATCGTGCTTGATGAAACAGACCGGCATGCTGACAGGAAGGAAGAATGGAAAATATTAAAGAAAAGAAAATAAAAAAAGAAGTTGATTTTACCAAGGGACCTATATTAGGCCCCCTTTTAAAATTTGCAATGCCTGTACTTCTGGCATTGTTTTTGCAGGCACTGTATGGTGCAGTTGACCTTCTTATAGTAGGACAGTTCGGCACAACAGATAATGTGTCGTCTGTATCTATGGGAAGCCAGATCATAACAGCATTTACCCAGATCGTTGCGGGATTGGCTACGGGCATAACTGTGCTTATCGGACAGCTGCTGGGCAAGAGGGATGGCAAAAAAGCAGGCGAGGCAGTGGGAACGGCCATATTTACATTTGCTGCAGTTGCAATCGTATTCACTGCACTTCTGATGATATTTGCTGATTCGCTGCTGACACTGTTTAATACGCCAGAGGCTGCTATGGAGCAGGGCGCAGCTTACATAAGGATATGCGCAGGCGGCATGATATTCATTGTAGCATATAACCTGATAGGCAGCGTGTTCAGAGGCATCGGCGATTCCACGACACCGCTTATTACAGTGGCTATTGCCTGCGTGGCAAATATTGGCGGGGACCTTCTGTTGGTAGGAGTATTTGATATGAAGGCAGCAGGTGCTGCTATAGCAACAGTATTTGCACAGGCCATAAGCGTTGTGCTGTCACTGGTTCTTATTAAGAGAAAGACGCTTCCGTTCCGGTTCGACAAGTCGAGCATGAGATTTCAGATGAGTCTGGCGCTTCATATATTGAAGCTGGGCGTACCGCTGGCGCTGCAGGAGATCGTAATAAGTCTCTCATTTCTTATTGTTGCCAGTGTGGTCAATACCCTGGGTATTGTTGCATCAGCCTCAGCAGGTGTTGCAGGCAAACTGATAACATTTATCATGCTTCTTCCTAGTGCATATGCGCAGGCAATGTCGGCATTTGTTGCACATAACATGGGCGCAGGAGAACTGGTAAGGGCCAAGAAGGCACTTATTCACGGAATATGGACATCATTGGTATTTGCGACAATTATGTTCTATTTCTCATTTATCCACGGAACATGGCTTACGGGAATATTTACAACCGAACCGGAGGTTATGGAGGGTGCAGCTGAATATCTTAAGGCCTATGCTATTGATACCTTCCTTACATCATTCCTTTTCTGCTTCGTTGGATTTTTCAATGGCTGCGGCAAGACTACTATCACTATGATCCAGGGTATGATAGGTGTAGCAGTAAGAATTCCGGCAGCAATCATTATAGGCGGGCTTCCGATCGCATCTTTGTTCACGATCCCGCTGTCCGCCCCGATTTCGACAGTAGTTCAGATTACCTTCTGCATGATATGCTTTGTTATTATTTATCGCAGGATAAAGGAGAAGTTAGACATAAAGGCAGCTGAACAGTGAAAAACTTCGTTTTCAATACTTCACAGATTTCGACACGCAGTCATGAAGAAATATGATAGCGGCACCAAAAGATTAACTTGATTTTGTGACTGAAATCATGTAGATTATCTATCTGTGAGTGATTCGGAGAAATACCCAAGCTGGCCGAAGGGGCTCCCCTGGAAAGGGAGTAGGTCGTTAATAGCGGCGCGAGGGTTCAAATCCCTCTTTCTCCGCTCAAGGCAGTTCTCGTGTGAGGGCTGCTTTTTTGTTTTAAACGTCCTGTCCGGCAGCCATGAATTAGACGTGCTTGCACAGGCTAATTCATGGATATCGGACAGGCTAATTTACATGAGCAAGGGTTTAATGTTATGAAAATTAACGATAATGTTGAGATCTTTAATATTCTAAAAACCGATCTTCATATGCATACCATATATTGCGACGGCCATGATTCTCCTGAGGAGATGGTGCTTTCTGCAATCTCGAAGGGAATGGAATGCATAGGATTTTCGGGTCACAGCTATGTGCCGTTTGATGAAGCCTGCGGCATGGATCAGGCAAAAGAGCAGGCATACAGGCTCGAAATATCACGGCTCAAGGTAAAATATCAGGATAAGATAAAGATATATTGCGGCATTGAACAAGATTACTGTTCAGAACCTGCTGAGGGCTTCGATTATATAATAGGTTCGGTGCACTATCTGGAGACATCCGAAGGGTTTATTGCGATAGATGACACACCGGAGATTTTCAAGGACATGGTGCGCAGGCACTTTGACGGGGATTATTATGCTGCAGCAGAGAAGTATTTTGCAGCGGCAGCAGATGTTGTAAGAAAGACCAATGCCGACATAATAGGACATTTTGACCTGATATGCAAATTCAATGAGAAGGAGCACCTGTTCGATGAGCACAATGAAAGATATGTTGCAGCCTGGAAGAATGCGGCCGACAGGCTGCTTCAGGAAAACAAATTGTTTGAAATAAATACAGGAGCAATATCAAGAAATTGGCGGACAGTGCCATATCCGGCACCTGAAATAATTCAATATATTAAGAAAAATGGCGGGAAATTCATACTTTCCGGAGACAGCCATGCCTGCAGGAACATAGCATTTGATTTCGAAAAAGCAGCAAAATTGCTATGAGAAAAACAGGTTATATCAAAAAGAACAAGAAATATGCTTGTTCGAACAAAAAAAATAGATTATTATATATGTCAAACTTGCAGATATCGTGTTCTGCTGTAAAAACGCAAGAAAAATAAAGGGGTGGAAAAGTGTTAAAGTATGTCATAAAAAGAATTATTCTGGCGATAGTTACAGTTCTTCTGATCTGTATTATCACATTCTTCCTCATGAACGCTGTTCCTGGCGGCCCGTTTAACAGAGAAAAGGCTCTGTCAGAGGCTACGATCCAGGCGCTCAATGAACGTTATAACTTAGATAAGCCTATATTGATTCAATTCGGACTTTATATGAAAAATCTTGTTCAGGGCGATTTCGGCGTTAGTTTGAAGAATGGACGTGAGATCACGGCTATCATAGGAGAATCATTTCCTATATCCTGTAAGATCGGCCTTCTGGCCATTGCGGTAGCATTATTCTTCGGAACCATATTCGGAAGTATAGCTGCGCTTATGAGAAATAAATGGCCTGACAGGGCAATTATATTCTTTTCAACATTATTTACTGCGGTGCCGAGTTTTATCCTGGCGACGCTTCTGCTATTGATTTTCTCCATAAAATTGGGATGGGTTCCTGTATGGAATGCTAATGATACCAATTATGTACTTCCTGTTATAGCCTTGTGCGCTTATCCTATGGCGTATACGACCAGACTTGCCAAAACCAGTATGCTGGATGCGCTGTCGCAGGATTACATTCGTACAGCCAGAGCCAAGGGCGTAGCTAAGAGCAAGATTATTTTCAAGCATGCCCTCAGGAACTCGCTTCTTCCTATCATAACATATGCAGGTCCGCAGATCGCATATATTATTACAGGTTCGATGGTTGTTGAGACAGTATTTACCATAGGCGGAATCGGAAGCAAGTTTGTTAGTGCGATCAACAACAGAGATTATACTATGATCATGGCAACAACGATCTTCCTGGCAGTATTGATGGTTGTTGCTAACCTGATCTGCGACTTGCTATATAAGGTCGTAGATCCGCGTATCAAGTATGAATAGGAGGAAGAAGACTTATGTTACAGTATGATGATAATGGAATGCCGAAGAAGTCTCCTTTCAGTTTGCAGCTGAATCTGCAGAAATTTAATAAAGCTACTGAAGATGAGAAAAAGCAGCAGGATGTAATGAGCGAGAGCACAACATTCTTCAAGGACAGTATGAGACGCCTCCTTAAGAACAAGTTGGCTGTTGCCAGTATGGTGGTCCTGATTTTAATCATAGGAATTATCATTGTTGCGCCTGCGGTTGTACCTTACGGATATGCAGAGATACTTTCAGTTGAAGGCAAGCGTGATAAGGGTGCCAAAAACCTTGCACCATTTACATACAGCAAGAGTGAGCAGGCATACATTGATGCAGGCGGCACGAGATTTCCGCATATCTTCGGAACCGATGAGCAGTGCCGAGATTATTTTATCCGTGTTGTATATGGAACGAGAGTTTCGCTGGTTGTAGGATTTTTCGCCAGCATTATCGTTCTTATCATAGGAATGATTTACGGAAGTATCGCAGGATATACCGGCGGACGAACGGATATGATAATGATGCGAATAGTCGATATCATATATTCCCTGCCCGATATGCTGGTTATAATCTTGCTTTCGGTAGTGCTTAATACGATACTTGTATTTCCGGCAGGATCATTGCTGTCCAAACTGGGCACAAATATGATATCGCTGTTCATTGTATTCGGCTGCCTGTACTGGGTTGGTATGGCAAGACTTATTCGTGCGGAGATTCTCTCGATTAAGGAAAATGAATATGTACTTGCTGCCAAATCAATCGGTGCCAAGAAGGGATATATTATCAAGAGACATATCCTTCCTAACTGCCTGTCGGTTATAATTATTTCAACCGCACTCCAGATTCCTTCAGCTATATTTACAGAGAGCTATCTGTCATTCGTAGGTCTGGGTGTTCAGGCACCTATGCCTTCACTTGGTTCGCTGGCAAATGCAGCACGTGAAGGTCTGCAGAGTTACCCATATAAGCTGGTATTTCCTGCAGTTGTAATCTGTCTTATTGTTCTTAGTCTGAATTTGTTGGGCGATGGTCTTCGTGACGCATTCGATCCTAAGTTAAAGAGGTGATAATATGAGTGATGTTTTGTTAAGTGTAAGAGATCTGCATACATCATTCAGAACTGACTCCGGTGAGGTTCAGGCTGTAAATGGTATTTCATTTGATGTAGACAGAGGCGAGGTACTCGGTATTGTAGGTGAGTCGGGTTCAGGTAAGTCAGTATCAGCATATTCGATCATGCAGATACTTGCCAATAATGGATATATTAAGAGCGGAGAGGTTCTCTATAAGGGACAGGATATTACTAAGTGGTCGGAGAAACAGATGACTCATTTCAGAGGAAAATGCTGTTCCATCATTTTCCAGGATCCTATGACTTCTCTTAATCCGGTGTTTACTATAGGCAATCAATTGACAGAAGCTATTAAGCTTCACACAGATAAAAAAGGCGACGAGGCCAAGGCAAGAGCTAAGGAACTTCTTGAGCTCGTAGGCATCACAGATCCGGCCAAACGTCTCAAACAATATCCGTTTGAACATTCCGGCGGAATGAGACAGCGTGTTATGATCGCAATGGCACTTGCCTGTGAACCGGATATCCTGATTGCAGATGAACCTACTACAGCCCTTGATGTTACGATTCAGGCACAGATCCTTGAGCTTATGCAGGATCTGCAGAAGAAACTGGGCATGGCTATTATCATAGTAACACATGACCTGGGAGTTATCGCAGATATGTGTGACAGTATTATAGTTATGTACGGCGGTCGTATATGCGAGAGAGGCACGGCAGATGAGATATTCTACAATCCTAAGCATGAATATACTAAGGGTCTGCTGCGCTCAATACCTAGCATAAACAATATGAAGAAGAAGCTGATCCCGATCGCAGGAACGCCTATCAATATGTTGAATATGCCTGCAGGATGTGCATTCTCTGCAAGATGCGACGAATGCATGAAGATCTGTATAGAAGCCAAGCCTGAGGAGATCAAGATAAATGATGAGCACAAGGCAGCCTGCTGGATGAATGTTAAGGCTATGGCTGAGGAGGGCAGATTGCCTGAAGAATATGGGGGCAATATCCCTGCAATACTGAAACTGCAGGAAGGGGGCAGTAACTGATGGACAATAACAGACCTTTAGTAGAAGTTGAACATCTGAAGGAGTATTTTCCTGTTACAGATGGCTTCAAGAAAATGACCCTTAAAGCAGTTGATGATGTGTCATTTAGCATTAATGAGGGCGAGACATTAGGCCTTGTAGGCGAGTCTGGATGCGGCAAGACAACAGTAGGCCGTACTATGTTAAGATTGTATACGCCTACAGGAGGAACAGTACGATTTGACGGTGAGGAAGTAACTGCCAAGAATATAAGGCAGATGCGCAAGAAGATGCAGATGGTATTCCAGGATCCGTATTCATCGCTGGATCCTCGTATGACAGTTGAGGACATCATTGGAGAGCCGTTAGATGTACATAAGATGTACAGCAATAAAAAGGAACGAAGAGACAGGGTGCTGCACCTTCTGGAATTGGTTGGACTTAATGCCGAGCATGCAAGAAGATATGCACATGAGTTTTCAGGCGGACAGAGACAGAGAATCAGTATTGCCAGAGCATTGGCAGTTGAGCCGAAGTTTATAGTATGCGATGAACCGGTATCGGCACTGGACGTTTCTATTCAGGCTCAGGTCATCAATATGTTCGAGGATATTCAGAAGAAACTGGGCGTAACATATTTATTTATTGCTCATGACCTTCTGGTTGTAAGGCATATTTCAGACAAGATAGCGGTTATGTATCTGGGCAAATTAGTAGAAATGGCAGACGCAGATGAGATATCAGATCATCCGCTTCATCCATACACAGAGTCGCTGATGTCAGCAGTCCCTATTCCGGATCCTAAGATTGCAAGAGAGCGTCACAGAATAATTCTGGAAGGCGATGTTCCGAGTCCGTTAAGGATGCCTTCAGGATGCCCGTTCCGTACCAGATGCCGTTACGCTACAGAGCAGTGTGCGAAGCAGATGCCGGAACTTACGGACAGAGGCAACGGTCATTTCTCGGCATGCTGGAACAAATAATGTATTATCTGCGCTTGTGCAGATAATCAGGCATGTTGTTAATAATGATTTTATTCTGACATAGGCAATTTATAGGCACAGAGCCATAAGCAGATGCATTTGTGCAAAAGCATGGGCAGGATGGCAGGGCACATATTTTGCGGTATGGCAGATAAAATATATCAAGATCACCGGCAGTATCTGTGGGTGAAAATAAGTATTTTGCCGACACAAAGTCAGGCAGTAAAAGGAGGACAATATGAAAAAAGTTATTGCTTTTGGACTTGCTGCAGTTATGGCCGCATCAATGGCTACAACAGCATTTGCAGCAGAGGCACAGCTGAGCGATGCTTTGATCGATCCTATTGCAGATTGGTCACAGTATGATGAGCTGATTGCTCAGATCAAGTCTGAGACAGACATGGAGAAACGTACAGAATTAATGCATGAGGCAGAAGATATCCTTATGTCTACATATTGCGTTATTCCTCTGTATTATTACAACGACATTTACATGCAGAAGGATTATGTAGACGGCATTTATGCAAATGCATTTGCAACTAAATTCTTCATGTATGCAACTATGTCAAATGGTTCTGATACACTTAGAATCAACCTTGCATCTGAACCATCATATCTTGATCCGGCACTCAACAGTACAGTTGACGGTGCATGCCTTGCAGCTAACTCATTCTCTGGATTATATACATATAATGCAGAAGGCAAGACAGTTCCTGCATGCGCAGAGAGCTATACAGTTTCAGATGATGGTCTTACATATACAGTAACACTTAAGGAAGGCCTTAAGTGGAGCGATGGCACAGACCTTACAGCAGCTGACTTCGAATATTCATGGAAGAGAGCAACTAATCCGGCTACAGCAGCTGACTATGCATATATGTATTCAGTTATTGACGGATATGTAGAGGGTGCAACAGAGAATCTTAATGTTACAGCACTTGATGATACAACACTTCAGTTCGTTCTTTCAGCTCCATGTGCATATATGGAAGACCTTATGGCATTCCCAACCTTCTATCCGGTTCAGGAAGCATGGGTTGAGGCGCATGCTACAGAAGCAGCTCCGGGCGCTTGGTGCCAGGAAGCAGGCTTCCCATCAAATGGAGCATACGTTTGCACAGGATGGAGCCATGATACATCTATGACATATGAGAAGAACCCATATTGGTATGATGCAGACAAGGTTACAGTAGAGAAGCTTGAGTTCATGCTTTCAGCAGATGATACAGCTATCTATGCAGCATACAATGATGGTTCTATCGATTTCGCTGATTCTATTCCTACAGATGAGATCGCTACACTTCTTGCAGAAGAAAACCCAGAGTTCTATATCGTTGACGAACTTGGAACATATTATGCAGCATTCAATGCTAAGAGCGAACTTTTCGCAGACAAGACAGTAGAGCAGGCAGCAGCTATGAGAATGGCATTCTCACTTCTTATCGATCGTGATTATATCTGCGAGAATATCGGCCAGACAGGTCAGGTTGCAGCTAACTCATTCATTCCTGTAGGAATGGCAGACGGCAACGGTGGTGTATTTAAGACAGATATCGAATCATCAGGATACTATGATCCATACGCAATCAACAATGATTACGAAGGAACAGTTCAGCTCGCAAGAGAACTTCTTGAGTATGCAGGATATCAGTTCGGCGATGACGGAATGCTGTCACCGGAGACACCTATCTCAATCGAATATCTTACAAACAATACATCAGGTCACATTGCAGTTGCAGAATCAATGCAGGCAGACCTGTCAGTTATCGGTATTGACATGACAATCCAGTCACAGGATTGGAACGTATTCTTAGAGGAACGTAAAGCTGGTAACTTCGACTACTGCCGTGAAGGATGGATCGCAGACTTCAACGACCCGATCAACATGCTTGAAATGTGGATCACAGCATCAGGAAATAACGATTGCCAGTTTGGCAGATAATGAGACCAGCAAAAAGGTAAAAAAATCGGTGGGCCGTGTTTACACGGCACCACCGTTTTTTTTACCTTTTTATTGGGCGATAACGAACATGAGCGAAGCGCGAAGGAGCGCGAAGCGAATGGCCGTTATCGCCCAAAGTCTGCGCAGCAGACCGCTGGTCTCATTTTATAAATTCAGATACAAACTCGGCGATAACGAACATGAGCGAAGCGCGAAGGAGCGCGAAGCGAATGGCCGTTATTCTTAATTTCCAGACCAAAGTAGCCCTAAAAGCATTTTTGGTCTGGAAATTTATATTTTCATAGCTCCCTGGATCTGTTCGGCAGTCATC
>CAVAJR010000024.1:0-35869 GCA_963589005.1 Bacteroidaceae bacterium
CCTGGTATTACATGAGCTCCGGCGGCAAAGTGCAGACCGGGTGGCAATACATTAACGGCTATTGGTACTATTTCTCTGTAGGCGGTAAAATGAGAACCGGGTGGCAATTTATCAACAACTCATGGTATTATATGTATCCGTCAGGCAAAATGGTCATCGGATGGCTTGAAATAAACGGTCATAAATATTATATGAATTCCTCAGGCAAGATGCAGACAGGATTTATATATATCGATAATGAATTGTACTATTTCGATTCCTCCGGCAGTATGGTCATTGATTCAAAAACTAATATTTAAACGGAGATTAATTACTCACATGAACAATTCTACTCTGGCTGTGGTTGTTACATATAACAGACTAACTATGCTAAAACAGTGTATATCGCATATCTGTACCCAGAGTGCACCATGCGATATTCTTATAGTTGATAATGCCAGCACGGATGATACGGCAAAATGGGCGTCCGATGTTGCCGGTAATTTTGATAAATACAAGATAATATATGAAAATACCGGCACAAATCTAGGCGGTGCCGGCGGATTTAATTACGGAATGCGCAAGGCCTGCGACTACGGATATAAGTATGTATGGATAATGGATGATGATGCATTTGCTCAGCCTGACTGCCTTGAAAAATTACTTGATGCAGCCAATAGTCTTGAAGCAACGAATCAGCTGTTTGGATTTTTATCAAGTGCAGTATTGTGGACTGACGGAAGCATATGCAAAATGAATTGGCAAAGAAAATATCCGCTTCCGAAAAAACGCAGCGAACATCATATTACGCAGAAGGATCTTGACGCAGACATAATCCGCGTACAGTGTGCCACATTTGTCTCGCTGCTGTTTCCAACGGATATTATTAAACAAGTGGGACTTCCGATAAAAGAATTCTTTATATGGTGTGATGATATAGAATATACCAGACGCATATCCATAAAATATGGGATTCCTTGTTATGTGATTCCTGCCAGCATAATGATACATCATACCGCAAATAATGTTGGCTCAGACCTGGCAACAGACTCCGTTGAGCGCATCTCACGGTATAATTATGCCTTCCGAAATGAAAATTACATGTATAGGCAATATGGAATAAAGAGCTTTTGTTATTATATCGTTGTATGTAGTTATAATTTGCTTAAAATTCTCTTTCGCTCACGCGATCACAGATTGCGCAGAATGGGAGTTGTTTTTAGGAATTTCTTTACAGGTCTTACATTCAACCCGCCAATAGAAAGGCTCTGATACGAATATATTTATTAAGAACAGACAATTTTGTGATTATTCAGTCCGTCCTGAGCGACATAAATGCCACCAATGGAAATACATTAAACATCATATTCATAAGCCTTGGCTCCATTACTGAAAAAAGCAATATAACCACTAATATGAATGTCATGTTATATTTATTTGCTTTAATTGAATTATAAATGGCATTGGTGTAAATTGCCGCTGTTGCAGCCAGAAAAGCAAATCCATACTGCAGCATGATCTGAATATACGAACAATCAACATAATTATAATAGTATGCAACAGGATCAGCTATGCTATATCCGTTCCAATGAATATACTGTCCAAACCAGGTATATTCCACTGACTGTATTACATTCTGTCCTATCGTGAGTCTGCTGCCCATCAGATCATTTATAAACTGCCATGCAGAATTTTCTCGATCATAGAAGATATACATTGCAAGACATAAAATGCATAATAACAGCGGTACACACAACCAAAACCATTTCAGTTTATACCATATCATCCAGCTATTTTTCAGCATTCCCTCAATACACATAATTACAAGTACCAGAGTTGTTACAGCAAATGTAAATCTTGTATTTGTCATAATATAGAAATATACGGCTATTGCTTCTAATATGGCAAATTCAAAAATCTTCATTTTTTTGCCGCGAATATATACATATTCCAGGCTGAAGAACAAAAATAATATTGGCGGAGTTGTCGTCCAACCAAATCCAAGTCCATGCCTTGCTCTCTCCTCAGCATCAAAAATATAGTCAATGCCAAGTCCCGCATAACTGCAGCCAATAATGACAGCCATCATGATTGCTGTTACTATCACTGATATTGTTAGCGTTTTTTTTGCATCCTCTTTATAAGCTGCCGCAAATATTGCAAAATACCAAACATTTGCAATATTTTTGCTGTAATATGCGGTTACGGCAACCACGACTGCAAGCAATAAATAAGCAATTATCGCCTGTTTTTTATACAATCTGCTGAAAAATTTAATTAAAACTATAACCAGGCATATAAGGACACAGAGACATTTAATGGCACGATACCCGTCATTCATCAATCCTGTCTCATCCAATTCATACCAGGCGGACAAACTGAATATACTGCCTGCCAAAAACAGTATCCACTGTACGGCAAACAGTATATTACAGATTTTTATTTTCTTGTCTGATTTGATTCCAGACACTTATGCTCTCTTTCTAGTATGCTACGACCTTAGTTCCGTAAGGAATCTGTGTATATACCCAATATGCATTATTTGTTGACAGACGTACACAACCATGTGATAAACTCATTCCTAACCTTGCATCCATTACATCCCATGAATGCATTTCGTAGAGAATTGAATGAATATAATATGGTCCATAGAATGACGAGTAGTAATAACATGTGCTAGAGTATGCGTCAAATGAATATCCCTTGAAGTTAATCGTAAACTGCCCCTTTACTGTCTTAGTCGAAGGCGCTCCCGTTGTACATGCCCAGAATTTGTACAAATCCCACCTTTTGGTTGAATAATTCCACTTATATACACCAAATCTGTTAGCTGAGCAGTCAATCATAATAAGATAATCAGTCTGACTCCAATAGTTCTGAGCTAATGCAGTCATTGACGACTCTGTGCCATTTGTAACCTTTATTCCGTATCCATTGTAGTCAAAATAGTATCTGTTTCCGTCAATTGTCAGTTCTGTATATCTGGCCATCTTGCCTGATCCCGGATACAGGTAGTAATAATAACCTTCACTGTCCCTGATCAGACCCTCCTGCATGATTCCGTTGCTGTCAAAGAAATAGTAGTAACCATTTATCGTATACCAACCAGTCAGTTTTACACCATTCCAGCTTAGATAATACCAGTTGCCATCCAGCTGCAGCCATTTGCTTATAAGCATCTTGTTATCAGAATCATAATAGAACCAATATCCTGTGTTCTTATTAAAATACCAGCCATGATCACCGCTTCCCAGTTTTCCGCTGTTGCTGAAATAGTATGTCTCACCGTCTATTTCCTGCCAGCCTGTGAGCATCCTGCCTTCTGAGTCCATGTAATAAGTCTCACCATCAACATCACGCCAGCCTGTTATCATTCTGCCGCCTGCATTCATGTAATACCAGCTGCCTTTTAGATATTGCCAGCCCGTTACCGCACGACCGCCGGATGTAAGGTAATACCAATCATTGTCAACCTTGACCCAGCCGCCGTACCACATCTTGCCGCCTGCACCAAAATAGTACCAATTATTATTGATATACTGCCAGCCTGTCTTCATTTTGCCGCCTGCGCCAAAATAGTACCAACTATCATCAAGATATTGCCAGCCCGGCCACATTTTACCGCCTGCACCCAGATAATACCAATCATTATCAATATACTTCCAGCCGCCATACCACATCTTGCCGCCTGTGCCAAAATAGTACCAATTATCGTCAAGATATTGCCAGCCCGTTCTCATTTTGCCGCCTGTTGACAAATAGTACCAATTGTCATCTATATATTGCCAACCGGTCCACATCTTACCGCCTGCACCAAGGTAATACCAATTATTATCAATATTTTGCCAGCCGCCGTATACCATCCTGCCATCTGAACCGAGATAGTACCAATTATTATCTATATACTGCCAGCCTGCCCTCATTTTACCGCCTGTGCTGAAATAGTACCAGTTTGCATCAATGACTTGCCAGCCGGTTCTCATCTTGCCGCCTTGACTAAAGTAATATCGTTCTCCATCAATATCTTGCCAGCCAACCTGCATTACACCTTCCGAATTCATGTAATACCAGGTATCATCATAAATCCAGCCTCTGGACATCCTGCATTCCGAGTCAAAATAATACCAGCCACCGTCAATATATTGCCAGTCCGAAACCATTTGACCATTCTGGTAATAATATCTGTTATCACCGATGTCATGCCATCCGTCCTCTGATAAAGCCGGAATAACATATTGTTTTACAATAACTTCATTGCACACAGAGCAATGAGAGCCTTCCGTAAGACCCGCCTCTTCATATGTTGCAGGCTTTCCTTCATCAATCACAACTGTATGTTCCTTCATAGGAACAACTTCCTGTTTTACAATAACAGTTCCGCACACAGAACAGTGTGATCCCTCTGTAAGACCCGTACTGGTGCATGTTGCTTCAACCGCCGCATCAATCTCAATCGTATGTTCAACGATTTCGATTTCAAATGTATATTCCTTATCTAATAATTTTTCTTTTACAGTGAGTGTTCCTATATCTTCAACCGTTCCAAGTTCCACAAGTTCAGGATACACTTCAAATTTCTGATATATGTCATAGCTGCTGCCGACAAATATCTTTTGCTCCTTATTTTCTGTATAAGAAATTGTATACTTTAAGTTATAAGTTTCTGTTACTTCATCATAGAAATTGTAATCAGTATATCTATACACAGAATCCTCTTGCTGACCATGAGTATTTCTACATATGGTATGGCTAGCTTCTACTTCAATATTATTAATAACCACTGCCGCCTCAGTTGTAGTAGGCTCTTCTGCTTCGGTTGTAGTAGGTTCTTCCGCCGCGGTTGTGGTAGGTTCCTCCGCTTCGGTTGTAGTAGGCTCTTCCACTACGGTTGTGGTAGGCTCTTCCACTACGGTTGTGGTAGGTTCTTCCACTACGGTTGTGGTAGGCTCTTCCGCTTCGGTTGCGGTAGGCTCTTCCACTACGGTTGTGGTAGGCTCTTCCGCTTCGGTTGTGGTAGGTCCCTCCGCTTCGGTTGTGGTAGGTCCCTCCGCCAGCAGCATTTCTGAACCAATATCGCTGCCATTTACGATGATATTTGCATCAGCGTATGATATATCTTCAGTATATGCCGATTCTTCATATCCCTTTTCATATACGCCAGTCTCATCTGCATATACTGTACCCGAAAAAGGAACTACCATTGATATTACCAAACCTAATGCTAAAATTTTTCTTTTCATTCTCATTTTATCTGTCCTCATTATTAAGTCTATTCGCCTATCATCTTTCATCATATGCTGATCCGTTTTCTATACTACATTGAACCTTCTTTTTTCAAGACAACCTTTAATGTCTTAAGCAATATTTTAAGATCCATACTTACACTCCAATTATTGATATATTGAGTGTCCAGCCTTACTACCTCTTCAAAATCCAATATATTGCTGCGGCCACTTACTTGCCATAACCCGGTAATACCCGGCTTTGCCGCAAGTCTTGCCCTGTGATGTGCTTCATATTTTGCAAATTCATCTGTTGTCGGAGGCCTCGTCCCGACCAGACTCATTGTCCCTTTAAGCACACACACAAATTGCGGAAATTCGTCAATAGAATATTTTCTGATAAACTCACCAATGCCTGTTATCTGATTGCCATTTTCATCGATTCTATTACCGATTATCCTTGGGTCAAATTCCATCTTGAACATCATTCCGTCTTTTATACGGTTATCCTTCATAAGTTCAGCTTTTCTCTCTTCAGCATCAAGGTACATGCTTCTGAATTTATACATTTTAAACGGCTTACCGTTTTTTCCAATCCTTGTCTGTGTGAAAATTGCCGGTCCGGGTGATGCCTTCTTAATCATCGGTGCAACAATAATATATAAAATGCCGGTAATAACTGTCCCAATGACACCACCAACTATATCTATCGCACGTTTTATAAATGCCTGCCTTAGTGACATATAGTTCATAGATGATGTAATAACCGAATATCCGCAGACATTTTCTACTACCTGTTTAAAACCTGATGATTCACTGTCTTTCTCTAGGCTGATATGAACTGTAACTCCGCACTCCACCAGTTCATTAAGAAGGTGCTTATACCTGTCCGAATCCTCCACACATACAATTATGGCATCGATCCAATTTCTTGTAACATATTCCGTCAATTTATCCATGCCCACAACTACAGGAATACCACTAATTTCGTCCACCCCTTCATCAGTGCATACTATTCCCACAATTTCATAATTGGAATAATTGTTTTTCTGAATATGGTGAATATGATCTCCTGCATTTACTGCATCGGTCATAACAAGCAGTCTGCTGGCACCCTTGCCTATTTTTCGTTTGATTATCGTTCTTTTGAGTAAAACTCTTCCTATATAAGAAATGGCAAAATATATCAGTGCCATGACTACAATAGTTATTCGGGAATAGGTTGCTCCTTCCTTCATCAGAAACATATATGCCATCAATAGCAGAAATAAAAGTATCGCATGAATTAATGTTTTCTTTAATTCTATTCCATATCCCCGTTTCAAAACATCGCGGAATTCACTCATAAAAAAGATAAGGACTATATCAAGCAAAATTGCCAGAATATTAATCCTTACATATTCAGGGTCATCAAAAAGACCGATTCCACGAAACCTTATAAAATAAGCTGCTATAAGAGATATCTCCAGATAAATAATATCCAGCAGCATAAAATCCCAATGTTTCAGCCACCCAGATGGTACTGTTCTGTACATGTTTGCCCCCTGTGAAAGTCCGTTGTTCCGGTGTACGAGATCCCGCAAATATGCTATATCTGCCCGTCTCTATTATGCACTCTGACAGCCAGATACAATCTGACTGTCAGAAAACAAAGCTATACTTAATATGAAATTACCTTCGTATCGTCTAATATGTTATTGAATATCCACTCTGCATTTTCCGTAGCCAGTCTGATACATCCGTGAGATGCATTATATCCGAGGGATGCATCCATGATATCCCACGTCCAACGATAATATATTATGCTGTGGAAGAAATATTCCGGATAAAATCCAGTCGCATAATATACAGTATACCAGGCAGGGCTATCCATATTTCCGTCAAATGAGGTCGTTCTCTGGTATACCGTAAACTCGCCTGCAACTGTTGGTGTGGATAACTTACCTGTAGTACAGGTCCAAGAATACAGATTCTGCCAGCTGCCGGCTACTCTCTGATATACACCTACTACATTTGCACTTGAATTGATTGCGATCAAGTGATCTGTCTGGCTTGTAAAATTCTGAACATATGAATCCATGCTGTCATATGCATATGGGCTGGCTATCTCTTCAGTCTTAAAGAACCAATATTGAGCATATGTATCATTATTCCAATGAAGTGTTATGTCATTGCCGCTGTTAGTCCAGCCACCGGACAGATCCAATACCTCGGATGTATTTAATGCACTTCTGATGTAGTATCCGCCATCGTTTTCCTTGGTCGGCTCAATGACCCACTTCTGCCATGTGCCCCCATCATACTCATACTGACATATAGTCTGACCATTTTGAGCTACTCCGCCAGTCACAGTAAGAACCATATTCGATGTATCGTCTCCATGTTTTATAATTGCATATCCATATTCATCATATGTTACAGTTAACATCTGACCATCGCCCTGATTGGACGGATAAAGATATATCTCGCTTCCATTATAATAATCTCCGTCTGGCAGCGTTATCATCATCCAGTCACTGAGGCCTGATTTTATATAATATGTTCCTTCTTCAATATATTTTGTAATTGAAGGCTTGTCTGACTTAAAGCTGAATTTCTGCAGATCTCTTCCGTCATACTTCCACAGCATGATGTTGGCATATTGCATGCCATACTGATCATCCACTGTCATAACGTAATTTTCATCAACTGCACTGCATATTACATAACTGCCATCGCCCTGATCCTTGATGATCCATTTCTGGTTATCTGCAACGGTATATTCCGGGTCATCCCAATATGCATATTGCGGATATGTTTCCTTAACCATATCCTTAGGCAATATATTTACTCCGTTTCTGAGATCACCTGCCAAGGTAAGCACCTGATCAGTTCCTTGCAATACAAAATACGCATATCCCTCCAGGTCATATTTTAATTCATAATATGGCAGACTGTCGCCTATTGATTCAAGCTGAAGGTTCTTGACTGTGCCTTCTCCGCTCTCATATGCATACTGACTTGAATCTACACCCTCATCAGTTACGATTGCAATATTGGCTGCCTCTACTTCCGGAGCACTGAAATATACATAAGAAGACAGAATATTATTGATATAATATTCACCCTCCTCAAGCGGCATATCAACCACCTGTTCAAGAGGCGCCGGCTCTAACTGTTTGGTCGCAATCTCTCCGTTAGAGTCTACAAATGGCTCTCCTGATGAATCTGTAACCAGTTCTATTTCACCTAATTGCAATGCACCGTCAGCCCTGGTCATATTCTCACCGGCAGCATTAGTCTGTATTGCGACTGCATAAGTTGCCAATTCCCCGTCAGTACCATACATCAGATCCCCCGCTGCATGTGTTTGGGCCTCACCTGAGTATGTCTTCTTGCTGCCGTCTTCATTGTAAATTATATCCGCATCACCATGGGTCGCAACTTCACCTGCAGCCCTTGTAACAGTATTTCCCTCTGCATCCTTGGCCGGATATCCCAATGAATCTGTCACAGTCTCACCGCCGGCATACGTTTCTGCCGTTCCGTCTGAATTTATAACCTCTGTACCCGGTGTGTATGTTGCCGGTTCTCCCAACGGATAAGTCTGCAGCTCCCCGTTAGAATCATATTTTTCTTCTCCGCCTGTAGCCGTCTCGTATGCAACCAGGACAGTCAGCGGTTCTCCGTTAGATTTAACCAGAGCTCGCCCTTCCGAGTCATTTACCTGCGCAGACATAAGTGTATTGGCTGCATCTACCGACGCAGTCTCCTCTTCTGACTGTGCAACTCGTCCAAATACCGGGTCTAATACATCCTTAAGTGAGCATCCGCTCATTAGTAATATAGAAAACATACCCGCGGCACCAATGAGCGAATAAATAACTTTTCTCCCCGTACCGCGGCCTGATTTTTTAACTATTTTGTTCTGTTCTTCAAACATTCTCATATATTATAGTTCTCCGCACAAAATTAAATCGTAATGTCACCAATGTTTATGACACTACCTAGTACATCGATTTTTTAACTAACTGTCCTAACTTGTCGTTCCTTTCTTCTGATTGCATGTACCAAAAAACAGCACAGCTAGTCAATCACCGCGTAAGTGTACCATATAAATTTTTCTTTTACAATTATCATTGAATGATATTATCGTTTTAAAAAATCCAATCTCTATTCAAATCATCATTCGCGCTGGGACAAGTTAACACCGTGAAAGATCAATCAATAAAGTCTATTTTGAACAGTTGCTGTACGCCGAGGTTCATGATACAAACGCTGCCTAATTTCTTGAAACAAAAGGGGACCAATGCATTTCTGCTTCAGCCCCCTGTAACTTTAGTTAAATATTTTTCTTCAATCTCTTGATTTTAGATCTGATTATATGTCTTATTCTTCGTCTGCTATAACTATCTGATCGTCATCTATAACTTCATCTGTTATAACATCTGCATCATCAACAGCGCTTTCATCAGTAAGTTCTGATTGTTCAGCCTGAGCTTCTGCCTCAGCTTCAGCTTTAGCTCTTGCTTCCTCTTCCTGCCGTCTCTGCTCTTCAATCATAAGATCAGTATTAAGCTTAACATTTCTGTAGCGTTTCATACCTGTACCTGCAGGAATAAGCTTACCGATAATTACATTTTCCTTAAGTCCGATAAGCGGATCAACCTTGCCATTTATTGCAGCATCCGTAAGAACCTTAGTTGTCTCCTGGAAGGATGCAGCTGACAGGAAGGAATTAGTAGCCAATGAAGCCTTAGTAATACCAAGAATGATATGCTTACCGACTGCCGGCTCCTTGCCCTCGGCAATAAGCTGCTTGTTTACCTTCTCGAATTCCGTAACATTAACTGTAACGCCCGAAAGGAAATTAGAATCACCCACCTCTTCGATGCGGATCTTCTTAAGCATCTGACGAACAATAATCTCTATATGCTTGTCATTGATCTCAACGCCCTGCAGACGATATACTCGCTGAACTTCCTTCATGATATAGTCCTGAACATCCTTGACATCAAGAATTCTTAAGATATCATGCGGATTGATAGGACCGTCTGTCAGCCTGTCACATGCATTAACATGTACGACCTCGCCCTCATGAATTCTTGTAATTGAACCATAAGGAATCAGATATGCCTTCTCTTTACCGTCCTCGGCTGTTACCACGATCTCATGCTTATTCTTATTTGTGCGCAGCTGTGCATCTCCCTCGAAGTCTGATACGATAGCAACACCCTTAGGCTTACGAGCTTCAAAAAGCTCCTCAACTCTAGGAAGACCCTGAGTAATATCGCCGCCGGCAACACCACCGGTATGGAAGGTTCTCATTGTAAGCTGTGTACCAGGTTCACCGATTGACTGTGCAGCAATAATTCCGACTGCTTCTCCGACCTGTACAGCCTGACCTGTAGCCATATTAGCTCCATAGCATTTAGAGCAAATGCCTGTTTCACTGCGGCACGTAAGAACTGTACGGATCTTAACGCTCTGAATTCCAGATGCAACTACCTGCTCTGCCCTTGACGGAGTGATCATGTGATTCTTCTTTACCAGAACCTCGCCATTCTCACCCATAATGTCTTCTGCTGCATATCGGCCTGTAATCCTGTCCTTAAGCGACTCAACCTCTTCCTTGCCATAGGTGAACCTCTCAACCTCCATGTATGGAATGTCATCCGGTTCATCAGCACAGCAGTCAGTCTCATTGATCGTCAGTTCCTGAGA
Source organism: Bacteroidaceae bacterium (assembly GCA_963589005.1). Lineage (GTDB taxonomy): Bacteria > Bacillota > Clostridia > Lachnospirales > Lachnospiraceae > RGIG5612. The sequence continues at coordinate 10,905 of CAVAJR010000024.1, forward strand.
TACATCAACAAGTCGACGCGTAAGGTAACCTGAGTCTGCTGTACGAAGAGCTGTATCTGACAGACCCTTACGAGCACCATGCGCTGAAATAAAGTATTCCAATACATCCAGACCTTCACGGAAGTTCGATTTGATAGGAAGTTCAATAGTTTTACCTGTTGTGTCAGCCATCAGACCACGCATACCTGCAAGCTGCTTGATCTGCTGCTCACTACCACGGGCACCAGAGTCTGCCATCATGAAGATGTTGTTATACTGATCCATGCCGCCCATCAGTTCACGGGTTACTTCCTTGTCAGCCTTCTCCCATACATCTACTACTGATGTATATCTCTCCTGATCTGTCAGAAGACCCATGCGGAAGTCATCCTGGATCATTTCAACAGTCTCTTCAGCCTGTCTGATGATCTCCTTTTTCTTCTCAGGAACCGTCATATCTGCAATGGAAACTGTAAAGGCAGCTCTTGTTGCATACTTATAACCGGTACTCTTGATATTATCAAGAACCTCGGCTGTAACTGTTGCTCCATGAACATTAATAACCTTCTCCAGGATCTTCTTAAGTGTCTTCTTCTTTACAAGCTCGTCTATTTCAAGTTTCAGATAATCCTCTCTTGTTTCTCTCTTAACAAATCCAAGATCCTGAGGAATTATCTCATTAAAGAGTAATCTGCCCAACGATGTATTGATAATACCCGTTATAGGTTCATCGCCCGGTACATCCCTTGTAACACGAACTCTGATCTTACTCTGAAGTGTGATCTGTTTATTCTCATAAGCCATGATCGCTTCATTCAGGCTCTTAAACGCTCTTCCCTCGCCTATCTCACCGTCACGCTGCTGAGTCAGATAATAGATACCCAGAACCATATCCTGTGACGGTACTGCTACAGGAGCACCATCAGAAGGCTTCAGCAGGTTATTAGGAGACAGCATCAGGAAGCGGCACTCAGCCTGTGCTTCAACTGACAATGGCAAATGTGCTGCCATCTGGTCACCATCGAAATCGGCATTATATGCTGTACAAACAAGCGGATGAAGTCTGATAGCACGTCCTTCTACTAACTTAGGCTCAAATGCCTGGATACCCAGTCTGTGAAGCGTCGGTGCACGGTTCAGCATAACCGGATGTTCCTTGATAACCTCTTCAAGCACATCCCATACCTCCGGCTGAAGCTTCTCTACCATCTTCTTAGCCTGCTTGATATTATTAGCTTTTTCATAATCGCAGAGCTTCTTCATAACAAATGGCTTGAATAATTCAACAGCCATTTCTTTAGGAAGACCGCACTGATATATCTTAAGATCCGGACCTACAACGATAACAGAACGTCCTGAGTAGTCAACTCGCTTGCCTAACAGGTTCTGACGGAAACGTCCCTGTTTACCTTTCAGCATATCTGAAAGTGATTTAAGTGAACGGTTGCCCGGTCCTGTAACAGGGCGTCCGCGGCGTCCATTGTCGATCAGGGCATCGACTGCTTCCTGGAGCATTCTCTTCTCATTTCTTACGATGATCTCAGGTGCATCCATCTCCAGCAGCCTCTTAAGACGGTTATTTCTGTTAATAATCCTTCTATACAGATCATTTAAGTCTGATGTGGCAAATCTGCCGCCGTCAAGCTGTACCATAGGTCTCAGATCCGGCGGAATAACAGGGATTATCTTAAGGATCATCCACTCCGGTCTGTTCCCGGATTTTTTGAAAGCTTCAACAACTTCCAGTCTCTTAATTATCTTGGTTCTCTTCTGACCGGATGCAACTGCGAGTTCTTCTCTTAAATCTACAGAAAGCTGCTCTACATCTATCTTAGACAGGATCTCGTTGATTGCCTCAGCGCCCATACCTACTCTGGCAGTCTTAAACAGATCGCCATATTCTTCCTTAGCCTTCTGAAGATCTGATTCAGAGAGAACCTGCTTGTATTCAAGACTTGTTTCTCCCGGATCCAGAACAATATAGTTGGCAAAATACAATACCTTTTCAAGTACCTTTGGTGAAAGGTCGAGAATAAGTCCCATTCTCGACGGAATTCCCTTGAAATACCAGATATGAGATACCGGTGCAGCAAGTTCGATATGACCCATTCTCTCACGTCTTACAGATGCTTTAGTTACTTCAACACCACATCTGTCGCAGACCATACCCTTGAATCTTACTTTTTTATATTTGCCGCAATGACATTCCCAGTCCTTACTTGGTCCGAAAATTCTCTCGCAGAATAATCCGTCCTTTTCAGGCTTCAGAGTACGATAATTAATAGTTTCCGGCTTAGTTACTTCACCGTGAGACCATTCACGAATCTTATCAGGGCTGGCCAGACTGATTCGTATCTTATCGAATGTCATTGACGCATAACCTTCTTTAGTAATCTGAGTCATTTTATCTCCTCCTACTCGTAATCATCTGCAAAATCTTCATCGACATAACTGTCATTAGTGTATGCATCATCGACTATATCATCAGCCTCATGTCTGTCGTCATCATACTGTGACAGAGTGAATCCTGCTTTTTCAAAATTCTCCTTGCTCTTAGAGAAGCTTGTATTTGAAATAATAGCATTAAGGTTCGTTTCGCCATAATCAACAGATTCAAGCATCTTAATTTCATTATCATTTTCATCAAGAACCTTAATATCAAGAGCCAGAGACTGCAGTTCCTTAACAAGTACCTTGAATGACTCCGGTGTTCCTGCCTCAGGAATGTTCTCACCCTTAATGATCGCTTCGTATGTCTTAACACGTCCTACAACATCATCAGATTTAACAGTAAGTATCTCCTGAAGTGTATATGAAGCTCCATATGCCTCCAGTGCCCAAACTTCCATTTCTCCGAATCTCTGTCCGCCGAACTGAGCCTTGCCGCCCAACGGCTGCTGAGTTACAAGTGAGTACGGACCTGTTGAACGGGCGTGGATCTTATCATCAACCAGGTGATGGAGCTTCAGATAATGCATGTGACCGATTGTAACCGGTGCATCAAAGTATTCACCAGTTCTTCCGTCACGCAGTCTTACCTTGCCATCTCTTCTTATCGGAACGCCCTTATATTCAGCCTTATGATCCTGGTGTTCTTCAAGATATTTGAATACTTCCGGATCAAGGACATCTTCATATTCAGCTCTGAATTCGTCAAATGACTTATTAACATAAGCATCTGCCATATCCAGAGTATCCATGATGTCATCTTCATTTGCACCATCAAATACAGGAGTTGCTATCTTGAAGCCAAGTGCACGGGCTGCAAGTGACAGGTGGGTCTCCATAACCTGTCCGATATTCATACGGCTAGGTACGCCCAGAGGATTCAGCACGATATCCAGCGGTCGGCCGTTCGGAAGGAATGGCATATCTTCAACAGGAAGTACACGAGAAACTACGCCCTTGTTGCCGTGACGTCCGGCCATCTTGTCACCTACAGAGATCTTTCTCTTCTGTGCAATATATACTCGAACCGTCTGTTTAACACCCGGGCTTAATTCATCTCCCGCTTCTCTTGTAAATACCTTGGCATCAACAACGATACCGTAAGCACCATGAGGTACCTTAAGGGATGTATCACGAACCTCTCTTGCTTTCTCACCGAAGATAGCTCTTAAGAGTCTCTCCTCCGGTGTAAGCTCTGTCTCGCCCTTAGGAGTAACCTTGCCTACAAGGATATCTCCGGCTCTTACTTCAGCACCGATCCTGATAATACCGCGCTCATCCAGATCCTTAAGGGCATCATCACCAACGCCCGGAACATCTCTTGTAATATCCTCCGGTCCTAATTTGGTATCACGAGCCTCGGTCTCATATCTTTCGATATGAATAGAGGTATATACATCGTCGCGAACAAGTCTTTCGCTCAGAAGAACAGCATCCTCGTAGTTGTAGCCTTCCCATGTCATGAATCCGATCAGCGGATTCTTGCCCAGAGCAAGCTCACCATTAGAGGTGCTGGCACCGTCAGCAATAACCTGTCCCTTTACAACCTTTTCGCCCTTGTCAACGATAGGTCTCTGGTTGTAGCAGTTAGACTGGTTTGAACGAGCGAATTTGCTTATCTTATATAAATCATAATCTCCGTCATTTGTTCGGATTCCGATCTCAACCGCAGATACATGTTCTACAACGCCATCATGCTTTGCAAGAATACATACACCTGAGTCCTTAGCGATCTTGGATTCCATACCGGTTCCTACAATCGGTGAATCAGTTGTAAGAAGAGGTACGGCCTGACGCTGCATGTTAGAACCCATCAAGGCACGGTTAGCATCGTCATTTTCGAGGAAAGGAATCATAGATGTAGCTGCTGAGAATACCATTCTCGGAGATACGTCCATCAAATCGATATCTGTCTTGTCGTATTCGGATGTTTCTTCCCTGAATCGTCCTGCAACTGTATTACGAACAAAATGTCCCTCGCTGTCAAGCTGAGCATTGGCCTGTGCTACTTTGTATTTGTCTTCTTCATCTGCTGTAAGATATACGACCTCGTCTGTTACGCGAGGATTTTCCGGATCCGTTTTATCTACAACTCTGTATGGAGCCTCAACAAAGCCATATTTGTTAACTCTTGCAAATGATGCCAATGAGTTGATAAGACCAATGTTAGGACCTTCAGGTGTCTCTACAGGACACATACGTCCGTAATGAGTATAGTGAACATCTCGAACCTCGAATCCGGCACGATCTCTTGACAGACCGCCAGGTCCTAAGGCACTTAAACGTCTCTTGTGTGTTAATTCGCTGAGAGGATTACACTGATCCATAAACTGTGACAGCTGTGATGAACCGAAGAATTCTCTTACAGCAGCTGTAACAGGTTTAATATTAATAAGTGACTGCGGTGTAATAGAATCGATATCCTGAGTCTGCATTCTCTCATGAACAACTCTTTCCATTCTTGAAAGACCTACTCTGTATTGATTCTGAAGCAGTTCACCAACAGATCTGATTCTTCTGTTTCCTAAATGGTCAATATCATCAAATGTACCCATTCCGGAGTCCAGATTGAGTCCGTAACTTATGCTTGCAAAGATATCTTCCTTAGTAATATGCTTAGGAATAAGTTCATTAATATGCTTTTTAATTGCTTCCTTGCGTTCTTCCTTTGTCTTGTATTCATTTAAGATTTCAGCAAGCGCAGGGAAATAAACCTCATTTTCCGTGAGGCCTAATTCTTTTTTATCAGCATCGGTTAATTTAACATAGCAATTAATATCTACCATCAAGTTGGAGATAACCTTGATGTTTCTGTCCTCGCCTTTGATAAGTACAACCGGAACACCGCCATTTTGAATATTTTCACAGATTTCATCTGTTACGATATCGCCGGCTTTGGCAATAATCTCGCCTGAGAACTGATCGATTACATCCTCTCCCAGCTCGCGTCCGAGGATTCTGTCTTTGTACGCTAATTTTTTATTAAATTTGTAACGTCCAACCTTAGCCAGGTCATAACGTTTCGGATCGAAAAACATCGATGAAATTAAGCTTTCTGCATTCTCAACCTGGAGAGGCTCACCCGGTCTGAGTTTTTTGTAAAGCTCAAGGATACCTTCCTTGTAATTTTTAGAAACATCCTTAGCAAAGCAAGCCATTATCTTAGGCTCTTCACCGAACATTTCAATAATTTCATCGTTGGTGCCCACACCCATAGCTCTTATAATTACTGTTACAGGAACCTTGCGTGCCTTATCAACATGAACGTAATATACGTCATTTGAATCGGTTTCATATTCAAACCAAGCTCCTCTGTTAGGAATAACATTACATGCATATAATTCCTTACCGAGCTTATCGTGGCTTAATGTGAAATAGATACCAGGAGAACGAACCAGCTGGGATACGATAACACGCTCTGCTCCGTTAATAACGAATGTACCCGTATCTGTCATGAGCGGCATATCACCCATAAAAATCTCATGTTCTGCAATTTCTCCGGTTTCTTTATTGTTAAGACGAACCTTAACCTTCAGCGGAGCCGCAAATGTCGCATCTCTTTCTTTGCATTCTTCGATAGTGTATTTGATATCATCCTTAGCTATCTGAAAATCCACAAATTCAAGTCTCATTGACTGATTGTAGTCTTCGATAGGAGAAATATCATTGAATACTTCTCTCAATCCGTCATTCAGGAACCATTCATAGGATGCTTTCTGAATTTCGATCAGATTAGGCATTTCCAGAACTTCTTGCTGTCTGGCATAACTCATCCTAATCCCTTTACCACTTTTTACAGGACGAATTCTGTTTTTCTCCATTAAATTCCTCTCCTTCGTTTTATTATTATAAACGGTCCAGGTAATTTTAAGCGTACAAAGACCCACTATCCAACAATAGTGCAACGTATAGGATAGCAAAAGAATCAATAGATGTCAAACACTTTTGTTAAAATTTACTCTTGACGTTCATCCTTAATTTCATGCTATAGGTACTGTTTGCTCCTGAACACCGATACGCAAATATTGCAAAAAGCTGTTAATGCCTTATACATCTCATAAAACCCATATACAAAAAGGCAACCCTTGCGGATTGCCCTCTGTAATATCTTCTTTCTAAGACGAAATTATTTAATTGTAGCCTTAGCGCCTTCAGCTTCGAGCTGCTTAACAAGATCTTCAGCTTCAGCCTTTGAGATGCCTTCCTTAAGTGTTGAAGGAGCGCCGTCAACGAGTTCCTTAGCTTCCTTAAGTCCAAGACCTGTATTATCACGAACAACCTTGATAACCTTAACCTTGTTTGGTCCGATCTCTGTAAGTTCAACATCGAACTCTGTCTTCTCTTCAGCTGCTTCAGCAGGGCCAGCTGCTGCTACAACAACACCTGCTGCTGCAGATACGCCAAACTCTTCTTCACATGCTTTTACTAAATCGTTTAATTCTAATACAGATAATTCTTTGATAGCTGCAATAAATTCTTCTGTAGTTAATTTTGCCATTTTATTTTCCTCCTGTAATGTTTTTACAATTAATCAATCTTATTCAGCTGCAGGGGCTTCTTCTGCCACAGCCTCAGCCGGTGCTTCTTCTGAAGCTGCCGGTGTGCAGGCACTTGCTCCGCCTGCTTCAGCAATCTGATTGAGAACACGAGCCATATTTGTAATAGGTGACTTCATGCTGCCAAACAATCTGCCGAGTAATTCATCTCTTGATGGAATAGAAGCAATTGCTACAATGCCATTCTCATCAAAATATGTTCCCTCTACAACGCCTGCCTTAAGCTGAAGCTTGTCAGCTGTCTTAGCAAATTTTGCAAGAATACGAGCCGGAGCTGTTGCATCACCACTTGTGATTGCGATAGCTGTTGGTCCATCAAGTTTCTGTGACAGATCAGCAAATACTGTATCCTTTACAGCGAAGTTGATCATTGTGTTCTTGTATACTTTATAAGTAATACCAGCTTCACGAAGCTCTTTACGAAGAGCTGTATCCTGTGCAACTGTCAATCCACGATAATCAACAAGCACTGCTGCTGTTGCGTCGTTCAGGTATCCTGATATCTCCTGCACTACAGGTGCTTTCAGTTCAACCTTTGCCATTTTCATTCCTCCTTATATATTTTGTTGCCGATACGTAAGAGGATTAGCATATAAAAACCCTCTGTATCCAAAGACACAGAGGGAATAAAAGCATAATTCTAATCTTTCTTCTTTCCTCGGTAGGTTGCATGCGTTACGATAATAATCACCTACTGTCTTCGGCAGTTATAGAATCTATCATATAATATTATTTCTGTCAAACAAAACAATATTATTGATTTTGATTTTCAGCTTGATCAGCCATTAACGATCTTGCTTACATTAAGCTTAACGCCAGGACCCATTGTTGATGCAAGTGTAATGCTCTTAAGGTATGTTCCCTTTAATGCTGAAGGACGAGCCTTAACGATTGCGTCAATAAGTGTCTGGAAGTTTTCCTGAAGCTGTTCAGGTGCAAATGATGCCTTGCCAACCGGAACATGAATAATATTAGCCTTGTCCAGTCTGTATTCAATCTTACCTGCTTTAAGTTCCTGAACTGCCTTAGCAACATCCATGGTAACTGTTCCTGCCTTAGGGTTAGGCATAAGACCTCTAGGTCCCAATACCTTACCGAGACGACCAACAACGCCCATCATGTCAGGTGTAGCAACAACCTTATCATATTCGAACCAGTTTTCGTTCTGGATCTTAGGAATAAGTTCCTCTGCTCCAACGAAGTCAGCGCCGGCATCCAATGCTTCCTGCTCCTTAGGTCCCTTAGCAAAAACAAGGACTCTTACGCTCTTGCCTGTGCCGTGCGGCAGTACAACTGCGCCACGAATCTGCTGGTCAGCGTGACGTCCGTCACATCCTGTACGGATATGTACTTCTATTGTCTCATCGAACTTAGCTGTTGCGCTTTCTTTTACGAGTGATACTGCATCTGCTACATCATAGAGCTGATTGCGGTCAATCTTCTTAGCTGCTTCTGTGTATTTCTTTCCGTGTTTCATTTTTTCCTCCTGTGGTGTGTCGGCATATGCCTCCCACTTTTTATATATACAGACTATTCTGTATTATGCAATTTGCTTCATGCTGCTTCATCCTGAGAGATTGTCCCAGCATTTCAAGATCAGTCACCAATAAGTACGCCCATTGATCTGCAAGTTCCTGCGATCATGCTCATTGCTGCTTCCAGAGATGCTGCATTTAAATCCGGCATCTTAGTTTCAGCGATCTGCTGAAGATCTGCTTTGGAGATTGTAGCAACCTTCTTCTTGTTTGGTTCACCTGAACCTGACTGAAGCTTACATGCCTTCTTGATCAGTACTGCTGCCGGTGGAGTCTTAGTAATGAATGTAAAACTCTTATCAGCATAAACAGTAATTACAACAGGAATAATCATACCTGCCTGATCTGCTGTACGAGCATTGAACTCTTTAGTAAACTGTACAATATTAACACCATACTGACCTAAAGCAGGTCCAACTGGTGGTGCAGGTGTAGCCTTAGCTGCTTCTATCTGTAATTTGATGTATCCATCGATTTTCTTTGCCATTGTAGTTTCCTACCTTTCATCCATTCTGATTGAATCAGATTATTACATTTTCTTAATGTCTATAAATCCAATATCTACAGGAGTCTCTCTGCCAAACATGTTAACATTGATCGTAACAGTCTGTTTGGACTCGTTAACTGAGATAATCTTGCCCTCAGTTCCTTCCCATACTCCTGAAACAGCCATAACAAGATCGCCGACGCCAAAAGACACAACAACCTGTTCTCCGCCTCCCAACAGAGGTCTCATTTCCTCCTCAGTAAGAGGCACAGGCTTGCTTCCCGGTCCGACAAATCCTGTTACACCCCTAGTATTTCTTACAACATACCAGGTTGTATCATTCATGACCATATTAACCAGCACGTATCCCGGAAACTGTTTCTTCTGAACCTGTTTACGGATACCATTTTTAACTTCCACTACATCATGGATAGGAACTGCAACCTCAATTATCTGATCCTGCAGTTTTCTGTTCTCTATGGTCTTCTCAATGTTAGCTTTAACCTTATTCTCGTATCCTGAATAGGTATGAACAACATACCAGTTTGTTTCCGCCATATTCACTCCTTTATGCTATCAGGTTAATTAATGCCTGAATGCCCGTATCAAGGAATTTGATAATAACGCCAAGGATAATTGTTACTACAACAATAAGAACTGTCTGCTTTGCAACATCCTTTTTATTAGGCCATACTATCTTTTTGAATTCTGCTTTCAAACCCTTCCAGAAACTTATCTTAGGTTCATTGTTTGCATTCTCAGCCATTACTTTGTCTCCTTATGTAATGTGTGTCTCTGACAGAACTTGCAGTATTTCTTGGTTTCCATCCTATCCGGATGTGTCTTTTTATCTTTTGTTGTATTGTAATTTCTCTGCTTGCACTCAGTGCATGCTAAAGTAATTCGAGTTCTCATTTTATATCCTCCAAATAAGAGTTAATTATAGGATCGCTGTCATATATCTCATTGTGGGGCCCCGCGTCCGGAGCATGATAAAATATATAACCTTTTTGTGCTTATCCAACACAAAAATACGGAGCCTGACTCCGCCTTGGTACTATATCATAGGGAATCAAACTCCGTCAACTTATTTTTGTGCTGTTTCAGCCTATTTTCGGCTATTTTTCGGCTGTTTTCTTATTATCGTCCACTCCTTCTCTGGCATCTGGTTTAAATAAGATTTTTATAGTCATCACCAGACATTTCAAGTCCAGCCATATGCTGTAATTCTGAATATACACAAGATCCAGTCTCAGCTTGTTATATGGTGTGGAATTGTACCTTCCGTATACCTGTGCATATCCGGTAAGTCCGGCCTTAACCTTTAGCCTGAATTTGAATTCAGGAACGTTTTTTACATATTCATTGGCAATCTCGGGTCTCTCCGGCCTAGGACCAACCATTGACATATCGCCGACAAACACGTTAAACAGCTGCGGCAGTTCGTCCATATGGCTGGCTCTCAGCACCTTACCTACAGGTGTAATTCGTTCATCATGCTTTGTGGCTAATTGAGGTCCTGATTTCTCAGCATCCGGCCGCATACTTCTGAATTTGATAATATCAAATTCTTTGCCGTCAATAGTAAGTCTTTTTTGTTTATAAAAAACCTTTCCTCCATCTCCGATTTTAATTGCAATTGCAATTATTGCCATCAGCCATGACGTACAAATAATCATGGTGGCAGAAATAACTATGTCAGCTATACGCTTTACCAGTATCTGGTCTGCACTTAACCCATAATTTTTGGAAATAAAAGCCACATTATCAAACAGATGTATTTGATGAGAGCTGGCTACAATTATATCTGTAATCTTCGGAAGCATGTATATACGTTTACCGATATCATAGCAATATTTCAGAATATCATTCCTTGTCTCCGCCGGCAGATCTGATATCAGTACAGCATCATGCCGTTTTATGCATTCCGTGATTTCTCCCATTCCAGCGTTGGCATTTATTTCCTCAGCTATACGATATCTTTCACTTTGCTCATTAACATGAAGTACCAGTTCTTTAAGTGAATAATCACCATGTATCAGCAACAGATTGTGCTGCGGGAATATTATGTTATTCAATGCCTTGGCACCCAGTACCCATAAAATTGATGCAGCAACTTCTATACCGAATAACACGAGCAATGGTACGACGCTCGGATAACGCCTTAATACTTCAACAAGAATGAAATACATGGCAGTATTTGCAATAAAACATGTGAATATGTTGGAAAACACCATATCAACACGTCTGGCTGTTGCCAGATTGAATATTCCGAATATTTTGCCAAGCACAAGAAGTATAATAGGATAAACAATTATTACTGCCCAATTACCTCTTCTAAAAAAAGGTGTATATACCCTATGCTCATATCTGGTCTCCCACAAATATGCAAACAGCACAGTAAAGGCTGCCATAAGGATCATAATCTCCATAAAGATTATCAGCCGTTTATATTTGTCCCTTTTCACATTCAACATCCAATCCTTTATTTGCCATATCCATCCGGATTCTGGCTCTGCCATCTCCAGGTATCCTCACACATTTTATTGAGGTCGTATTCAGCCTTCCAATTCAATTCCTCGTATGCCTTCTGTGGGTCTGCATAACACATATCTATATCTCCTGCCCGCCTTGGCCCGATCACATATGGAATATCATGTCCGCAGGCTTTAGAAAATGCATGTATTATATCAAGAACACTGTAGCCATTGCCCGTTCCCAGATTATATATCTTAAGCCCCGGATTCTGTACGATTTTTTCTATTGCCTTGACATGACCTCTTGCCAGGTCTACTACATGGATATAATCCCTTACACCCGTTCCGTCCGGTGTATCGTAGTCATTGCCAAATACGTTGACCTTCTCCAGTCTTCCAACAGCGACCTTAGCAACATAAGGAAGCAAATTATTAGGAATACCCTCCGGATCCTCTCCGATAAATCCGCTCTCATGAGCTCCGATCGGATTAAAATATCTAAGCAGGATTATGTCCCACGTGTTATCGGCTGTATATACGTCTCCAAGGATTTCTTCTATCATGAGCTTGGTGCGTCCATAGGGATTAGTTACGCTGAGGGGAAAGTCCTCTCTGATCGGTACGCTTGCCGGTTTGCCATATACAGTCGCTGATGAAGAAAATACGATCTTTTTGCAGCCATGTTTCTTCATCGCATTAAGCAGCGTAACTGTACCGGCGATATTATTATCATAATACATCAATGGCTTTTGTACGCTCTCACCTACTGCCTTAAGTCCTGCAAAATGAATTACTGCCTCCGGCTTTTCCTCGGCAAATATTTTATTCATTGCTTCCTGATCTCTTATATCAGCCTGATAAAATGCTGCCTTTTTACCTGTTATTTTCTCGACTCTCTTTAAAGCCTCCTCCGATGAATTGCATAAATTATCCAGAACAACTGTTTCATATCCTGCCTCGAGCAATTCTAAAACTGTATGACTTCCTATATATCCGGATCCGCCTGTAACTAATATCTTCATGTCTCTGCTTCCTCCTTTTCAGTCTGCGCTGTCTCTTCCGATTCCGATGCTGTTGTTACTTCAATCGGCTGCTGTTCACTGGTTTCAGCTGCGCTTGTAACCGACTCCGTCGGAATTGTCTCCTCCGGAATCATGTCCTCCAGCTCTTCTGGCATAGACTGTTCTGACTCTTCTGCTACCTCCTGCATTCTCAGCCGTTCCTCATTTGAAACTATATGTACATCAACCATTACTGTCGGTGATTCCCCATATACCGATGTCCCCTCCGGCAGGTAAGGCGTAACATCAATTTCCGCAGTTATGTCCTTGTCGGCTCCGCTTACGTCCAATTCATCGCCCGGGATCTCTATCTGTTTCAGGTCATTTATAATATTTTCCGCGCCCTTGACTGCTATTGAGTCCTGTGACAGCTCTATGCTCTCTATCGTATATCCTGATTTCACAGTTCCTGATGTACTGATTTTTATAGGAACATCCTTCTTATGTGACACCTTGAATTCAACCATTATCTCATCTTCATCAAGAGATACATTATCTCCCTGTTTTATGACATCACCATTTACATTTTTGATAACCGGCTCAAGGTACATTATCGTGTCAGATTCAATATTGGCATAATTAGCGACTACAACAACCTTTTCAGCAGCGTTTGTAACCGACTCCGGAGCATATATCGTAACCTTCTTCGGTGCGATATTAGCTTCTTCTATTACAATATTGTCAGAAATCTCTCCCTTATATTCCACCTCAACCTGAACCTGTTTAGATGTCATATCCTCCAGATTCAGTATCATGCTGGTATCCTTCGCGGTAATCGTAATCTGACCGGAATATCTCAGTTTATCTCCTGTAAGCTCCACCTTGATCGGAACTGCATTTGTTATTGAAAGTTCTGCAAAATCCGCAGTTGCAATGAAATCATTTGCTGACAGCGTGGATATAATGCTTCTCTTGCCGGTAACTACTACGCTGGTTGTCTCTCCGGAGGATACTGTATAAACATGGGATCCATCCAGTACCCTTGGTTCATTTAATATCTGTACCGTAATGTTGGAGATGGTTCTCGTGTAGTCAGGATCTGTTATGTTGAGTACAACCAGCCACAGCAGGAAGGCAAATAAAATCGCAAGGATTTTATATCCAATATTATTTATTACATATTTCTGAAGAATCGTCCTGAACTTCATCTGTCTTGGCTCCTTTCCTGAATTTATCAAACCAGCTTGTGGCCGGATGGTTGTCCTGGACAGCCTTAAGACGTCTTCTTAATTCATCAAGGCTCACATCTTCTATCATCATTCGCGAAACCGTAAATGAAATGTGTCCTGTTTCCTCTGAAACAACTATAGTAAAAGCGTCACTTACCTCACTTACGCCTAATGCCGCTCTATGCCTTGTTCCGTATTTTTTATTCAATGACCTGCTTGCGGAAAGAGGAAAATAGCAGGTTGCTGCAGCGATCTTACCATCTTTGATAATAACAGCTCCGTCATGAAGCGGTGTTTTGTCAATAAATATATTAAGCAGCAGCTGGCTTGAAATATCTGCATCTAACTTAATTCCGGTCTTTTCGTATTCACTTAGTGATACTTTTTCTTCAATACTTATAAGGGCTCCGGTTTTTGTTCTGGACAATTCAGCAATGGCTCTGATAATTTCTTCCAATGCAGCATCAGATAATTTTTGTTCTGATGTACTGGCTATACCCGCAAGCTTTCTGAAAAGAAGTGTTTTGCCTAATTGTTCGAGGGCCCTTCTTAATTCCGGCTGGAATATAATTATAAGCGCAATGATACCAACATTAAGTGTTTTGGTTATGATCCACAGAATCGTGGAGAAATTGAACATCTGCGCCAAAAGCATAATGATGAGAATAACCAATATGCCCTTGACCAGAGTCCATGCGCTGGTTCTCTTAAACCATATTATCAGGTAATAGAAAAGCACCGCTATGATTATCATTTCTATGATATCTATTACGCTGATAGATGGTATGGAAAAATATTTATGAAAATATGAAGCTATATTCCGCCAGAAAGTCAACTTTTCTTCTCCTCTCCTTCAGCTTGCCGCATTTCTTTTCTTGAATATATTCGTTTGATCTTTACAGACTCCTTGGATATTGCCGCCTTTGGAACTGCCCTAACGAAATATTTATATTCTTCATCCTCTAATTCAATAAATTCGGTTCTATTATAATCAAGAGGAAGCACGATTGTGGATATAATCATAGCCACGATACATGATATTACTGTTCCGATAACAAACCACAACAGTTTAGAATATGTCATTGTCTCATAAGCCAGATTGCATATAATTATCAGAATAAGATATATTCCAGAACCTAAGGCTATTGCCAACTGATTTGACATATTTACCCTGATTTTTTTCAGCAGAAATGTTGCCGCAAATATAATCGCTATACACAGCATCGTATACCACAATTCATTGTAACTGAATACCCCATCCAGGGTTACTGACATTCTTGCGATCTCATTTCCCGATTCAAGCCCCTGCAGCATAGCCGCATTCATGTGAATATAGTGGAGAAAATAATATGTAAATATTCCAAACAGTGCACAAACAACTGACGATAATGGCATGGTCACCGCAAGAATCAGCGGGATCAATATCGGAAGTCTTATAATGCACAGCAGCGGGATCAATATAATTACATATGTCAGTTTTTTTTCAAATCTGAAATATATGAGATACATGATTGCAAGCAAAATCACTGCAACGACTCCGATGCCTGCAGACATTGTAAATAACTGTACAATACAATATGCCGCCAATGCAAAAAGCATTATTCTGAGCGGCAAGAATGCACATACTATCGAAAATAATATTACAAAATACCAGGTTGTAAGCATTGCATTAAAACCAAAATTGATTTTAACTGCAAACAGAGTCAGAAATGCTATGATAATCCTGACTGCGCAAGTTACTGCCATAGGTGCTTTTGCATATACTTCATCTATTTTATTTTTTATATTAAAAAGAAATTTCATGATTTTGCGGATTCTGAATCAGAATCTAATTTTTCCAGGAGCCTGACATCTGACCTGTATCTGCACATGGTGCTTTTCTTTTTTTTCAGATGTCTTCTAAATACTATATCCGTTAACAGGCTGTATGCTACTGCAAAAAGTGCCATTGTAACAGCCAGCATTATCATGACTGTGATTGCCCCCATGCGCTCACTCAATACATTAAGCAACTGCGGATCTGCCAACAATATCACAAACATTATAATTGCATACAACAAAATGCCTGTCAGCGCACCCTTCGTGATGCTCTTCCATACAGGCAGATCTTCAACGTATTTTTTAATTTCCAGTACTTCTTTTCCTTCCCTTTGCTCGAACAATGTCTTGCGGGACATGGCACGTACTTTTTGAGGATTAATCATCTTTTTTATTTAGCATACAGCTGTCCTATCATATAATTGCTCAGCCTGCATGGTAATATCTTCATTATCACACAAAATGCTTTATAGACCAGACCAATCGCATACAGTGGTTTAACTCTCTCCTTTAAAGCAATTTTGGCAATATACCTTCCTGCAGCTTCTGGTTTCATACCATTTCTCTCGTCTTTTTCCATTACCTTGACGCTTCTTGAGATTCGTCCTCCGTACTCCTGGTCACCATCATAGGATTTGGCTCTGGCATCCGTAAATCCGCTTGATATATCTCCAGGCTGCACAGCACATACAGATATACCATAAGGACGGACTTCATTGGCAAGTGCCATAACATAGGAATTAATTGCTGCCTTAGAAACCGAGTAATAAGTCTGAAAAGGAATAGGAATAGGACCTGCTACCGAACTTACACATACAATGCGTCCTTCATTTTGATGTCTCATATATGGCAATACAGCCTTGGTGCAGTTTACAGTTCCGAAAAAATTCACCTCCAGCTGCCTTTTGGCATCTTCCGATCTTGTGAATTCAACTGCGCCGGATATTCCAAAGCCGGCGCAATTTACTAATATATTAATACGATTTTCTGTTTCATATATTGACTGTACAGCATTGATAACAGCCTGTTCATCCGTCACATCCACGCTCATATGCGTAACCTTGTCGTTGCTGCAGTCGCGACGGCTGAATTCATATACTTTGACGCCTGCCTCGCAAAGACTGTAAGCCACTGCTCTTCCTATTCCCGATGAGCCTCCTGTTACTATTGCTACTTTATCCATCAATATATCTCCAGATTATTTCTGCTGCATTATCTCAGCATTATCTTTCTTTAAAACATTTGCGATAATATCTGATGCTTCATCAATCAATGCATCTGTGTGTGATGCCATGAGACTTGTACGAAGCAGACACTCTCCCGGTGCGCATGCCGGCGGAAGAACAGAGTTTACATAAACGCCTTCATCATACATACCCTTTTGCTTGATCAATGTATTCTCCGGCTCGTATGTATAAATAGGAACTATCGGTGTGTTGGCCTCAATGATCTGCACGTTTCTTGCTTTGAGATTGCTTCTTAAACGTGCAGCATTAGCCTGAAGCTTATCCGGAAGCTCAGGATGTGCCTCAAGATATCGAAGTGCGGCCAGAGCAACTGCTGTCTGTGTCGGCGGAACACTGGCTGCAAACATATAAGGACGTGCTGTATGTCTTACATAATCTACAACCTTATATGATGAAACCATATATCCACCCAGGGATGCTAATGACTTGCTGAATGTTCCCATGTAGATATCGACCTTATCTTCCAGTCCATAGTAGCTGGCGGTACCACGTCCGCCTTCACCGATTACACCCATTCCATGTGCATCGTCTACCATCACCTTTGCCCCGTACTTTTCTGCAAGTGCACAGATTTCAGGAAGCTTGGCAATATCACCGCTCATGCTGAACACACCGTCTGTAACGATAAGGCATCCGGCATCATCCGGAACAGCCTGAAGCTGTCTTTCAAGATCCTCCATATCAGCATGCTTATAGCGAAGCATCTTGCCATAACTAAGTCTCGTTGCATCATAGATAGAAGCATGATCCTCTCGGTCAAGGATTACATAATCATGTCTTCCCACAACACTGCTTATTATTCCGAGATTAGCCATGAAACCTGCCGGAAATGTAATACAGTCTTCTTTTCGAAGGAACTTCTTAAGCTCATCTTCAAGCTCATAGTGCATCTTAAGTGTACCATTTAAAAATCTGGATCCTGAACAGCCTGTACCATATTTTTCTATCGTTTTCACACCGGCTTCAATGATTTCCGGCTGTACTGTAAGTCCCAGGTAGTTGTTAGAGCCCAGCATGATGCGGCGTTTGCCCTCCATCATAACTTCAACGTCCTGTCTGCTCTCAAGAGCCCTGAAGTATGGATAAATTCCGGCTGCTCTTAATTCATCCTGTTTCTGAGGTTCGTAACATTTTTCAAATATATCTTTCATCAATCAATTCCTTCCCTGAAATTCTGTTAAAAAATTCCTATTAATCCTCTTTGAGTTCATACATGTCGGTTAACTCCGCAACACCTTTAAGCACGTAAAACATGAGTTTTATTATACTAACTACATCCGATATAGTCAAATTAAAAGCATTTTACAGCGTTTCGGCATTATACAAGAACAGTATATCAGTAATACCCTCATCACTTATTAATTGATCAATATCTCCCAGATAATATCTTGGATCAACTACAATTATTGTCCTGTAATCCTGAACAAGAAATGGTATGAAACAATTAGCATATGAGTCCTTCATAATAAGAAGATTTTTCTCTGACTGTGATGTGGTCTGGATTTTAAGCTCTGCATGATTGCCGCCTAAAAACATTGCATATTTGTCTCTGGTTTCAAGATATGAAACATCATAAAAGGTAGCTGTTTTCTCGCCGCTGTCCACATTTAGAACCGTATAATCAACAGACTGTGCATTACTGTCATCTGTTGATGTGCTGTCCTGGGACGCAGATTCTTCTGCTTTGGTTCCCTGCGCTGCCGCAGTGTCCGAAGTTTGCGGCAGATAAACATATATACTGTCTGTTTCAGATGTTCTGAATCCGCTGGATGCTGTCAATGTTCCCTGGAAGCTGTCTGTTACAAGAAGCCTGTCATATGCAGCATCCCCTTCTTCAATCTCGGCAGCTTTAACAAATGTCTTATATGCAGCATATGCTGCATCCGTTGTCCAATGATGATCTGTTCTGTAATATACCTGTGTTCCGGAAGCATCAAGTTCTTTTAATGTCTGCCTTACGTCAACGGTTTTTATTCCCGCCGATTCCAAATCTGACAAAAGTCTGTCTATAAAAGAATCCTCATCTCCTGCTACCTTGCCTTCAGCGCTCATAGGAAGCCTGTAACTAAGAATACTTACAGCTGTAGGTGCGACAAGCGCATAAATATTAAGGTCAGTATGTGCCGATGAAATATTGGTAAATCCTTCAAGCTTGTCCTGATATTCGGATTCAGTCGGCTCATCAAATCTCTGGATCAGATATCCATCACTTCCAAGAAATATGTCATTTGATTCGGTTTTTCCGGCCAGTCTGGCAACTGTTGTCTCAATACCGATCCATGTGTCTCTGTAAGGGAACTGATCTGCTACATAATCGTCAAACTGTGACTCAAATCTTCCTGATGTAAATGTGTTCCATGACAGCTTAGGCGACTGCTGCAGATTTCTATTTTCTGTTTCCGATGTCGTTCTGTCCGGAATTGCAATAAATAAAATATCAAGAAGCACTACAATTATTGCCATACAGAGCGGAAGTATGATATGAAATTTTTTCCTTTGTCCACTTTTTGCCATACATTTGCCCTCATCAGAATCTGAAATACAAAAATGGATTATATGAATTATAAACAAGATATGCTGTACATATCAAGAACAGTACTACGCTGATAACTGCTGCTCCTGATGCGGTTTTTTTGCTAATTTTGGCAAGCAGCTTCTTAAATGCCGGACCACAGGCAATAACGGATATTACCAGCAAAATAAAATTGCTCTTAAGATAGTAAACAAATGATGCATCCGCAAATGCACTGGTTCCGCTGCCGAATAAATTGCCCAGATATACTCCCATCTCTGCAAAATCGGTATTACTGAACATCACCCATCCAAGGCATACAATGATCATCGTATAAATATGTTTTACAAATGACGGCACATTTCGGCATAAAGGAATGAGAATATATTTTTCTATAATAAGAAGTATGCCATAATAAAGTCCCCACAGCAGGAAATTCCATCCGGCACCATGCCATAATCCGGTCAGCATCCATACGACCATAATATTTATAATATGTCTGACAGTTCCTACCCTATTGCCGCCCAGAGGAATATAAACATAATCTCTAAACCAACTGGATAATGTTATATGCCATTTGCGCCAGAACTCCGTAACGCTTTTGGCCATGTATGGATAATCGAAGTTCTCCGGAAAACTAAATCCGAGCATTTTGCCCATGCCTATTGCCATATCTGAATATCCGGAGAAATCGAAATAGATCTGCAGCGTATATGCTGCAATTCCCAGCCATGCCGTAAGAAATGACCTGTCTGCCTGAGCCTGGATGGTTGTATACAGCAAACCAAGATTGTTGGCCAGCAACACCTTCTTGACAAGTCCGAGTATGAGGCGCTCAACACCCGTCCCTGCTTGGGCAAGGCTCACCTTTCTTCTTTTTAATTGCTTCTCGACCTGCGAATAAGTAACAATAGGACCTGCTATCAGCTGCGGAAACATTGTTATATAAGTTGCAAATGAAACAAAATTATGCTGAACTCTGACCTTGCCCTTATATGCGTCAATTACATATGATAATGCCTGAAATGTATAGAATGAAATGCCCACAGGAAGGCTCAATTCCTTCCATTCAATAGACGTTCCAAATACAGAGTTAAAGGTTGAAACCAGCAGGCCTGTATATTTAAAAAATCCCAGCAGCAACAGATTGACAGCCACAGCCAAAATAAGCTGTTTCTTCCTTGACTTTCCGTCTAAAGCTGCCTCGAACTGCAGTCCTACAATATAATTAAAGGTAATGCTGAGCAGCATCAGCACCACATATACAGGTTCTCCCCATGCATAAAAAAATACGCTGGCCAATAACAATACAATATTTTTTACAGCAAATGGCACTAACAGATATACTGCCAATGTTATCGGTAAAAATATAAACAAAAAATTTAAACTGCTGAAAACCATAATGCCCCGTTACCTATCCTACCAGCTTATAAAATGCATCCTGCCACTCCTGAGCATTTTCTCCGACTGCATAAAAATAATAATCTCCCTTTTGTCCGTATATTGCCTGCTCAAGCAAGGCCACTTGATCTGCGCCATAACCTGTAAAATTCTCTATCTGTGTCTGCAGGCGTGATGCCACTGCATTTTCTATCAGTTCCATTTCTTCGTCATTTGAAGTCTTGGCAATAAATAACTCTCTTACATCCATGATCGCATTGGAGGCATAATATAAATATTCTGAAGGAATCATCCCAAATGCACTGTTAGTTCCGGAAGAATCCTTTTCTACCAGTTCTGATATGCCTTCCTGTACAGACATAGTTTCCTTTATCTTATCCATTGAAACATCCTTCGAGGAGTTAGAGGTAAGCATGACAACTATGAAAATAACCAATGCAGCCAGAACCACAGCCTCTATTATATTTAATATATTTTTTCTGTTTAACATTGTTTCCTTCAACAGTCTTAATTTTTAAAGATTAACTTTTCTTGCATGGCTCAGATACAAAATCAAATATGTCCGCATATCAAGAACCACCTGTTAATCAGTACTCTACATCTACTAATCCCGCTACCTCTGCCATATATGTCATCCACAGCGGATAATATTGCCAGCCCGGATGCAGTCCGTCATCTGCATATATCTCAGGATGAGCCTCCAAAATGAAATTCGAATTGAAATAATGGCATCCCAGGTCATCACACATCTTGGAAATCGCTGTATTATAATCATCCATATATGCGTAATAATAATATTCCTCCAGAAAATTCGGATCACAAGGGATTATTCCCTGCACATATATTTCTGCCCACGGAACACTTTCCTGCAGTCTCTGAATTATATTTGTATAATCACTTATAAATGAGTCCACGTACTCATCGTACGACTTAATACAGTTTGCCGAAAATGTAAGGAAAATTGTAGATGGCTGAAGTGCTTCTGTTCCTGCAATAACATCCTCCGCCGAATACAGGCTTATTCCCACCTCTGACTGCAGATTTGCGTCATTGATCCAGTCAAATCCTCGTATGGCTTCTGCCACGGAATCTCCTATAATTGCTGCATCTGAGAACCATCTGCGAAAATTTTCGGCATTATAATCATAATTTCCATAATTATCCATAAGCTTACTCTGCAGCGCATCAAGATCGACATTCACAACTCTTTCCGGCACAAAGCCACTAAGATCTGAAGCACTTTTTGTCTGCAGTTCAGCCAATCTTGCATTGGCAGCACTTATTTGTTCTTGATTTTGACTTGAGGGATGATAAACTCCCAGCCCCTTGGAACAATAAAATATAATCGCAATCAGTGCCAGCAGCATAAGACACAGGTACAACGGTCCTGATTTTCTGCGGGTTCGTCCTGAAGATTTTCTTGCTTCAGCCCTTTTATATCCATTTTTATCAGACATTTTAATATTCGATATCATTTACAATCTATATTTCTGCTCCACGCCAATATTTTGTCATTACATTCATGCAACAGCTCATTACAAAAACGTAGGAATTTTATCAGATTATTAACAATTCTTCCATAACCATGCCAAATATTATTTAAAAAAGCGAAATCTTATTGTATTATGAAATCAAACCGCCACAGACTATCCGGGTTTCGGTTAGATGTATATTGCCGTTATCCTGTTTCATCTGCTGCTTGGTGGATTTTTGCAAAGAAATTATTTCGAAACAAGTCTCAGAGTGAATGGTATAGTTATTCGGAAAACGTCATACTAATAAAAAAGTCGGAAATTATAGAACCTAAATCTAAATTTGCAGGAGGTATATTGCATGTCAGGTACAATTAAACTCGAGTTAAACAAAGTCGATACAGGTGCACAGCTTCAGCAGACAATTGTCTCTGCCCCATCACAAGGCAATACTTCAGATATATTGTCCCACGATTCCCATAAGACGATAATTACAAATTCAGCATTTCCAACAGAAACATCGGCTGAACTTGTTTCAGATGACGGATCCGTAACAAAGCAGCCTGTTCAGCAATCTCAGAATATTCAGACAATTAACAAAGACGACGATTCAGTACCAGAATTATCTGTTAAATACCTTGAAGATGTTCATCTTACTCCTGAAGAGCAGCAGGAGGTTGACTCATTTTCAGAAAAGATCAACATTGCTGATACAAATATCGTTTTAAACTACGGCTCATCGGCTCAGAAAAAAATAGCTGAATTCTCTGATGCTGCTCTCGACGGAGTCAGGACCCAGACTCTTGGCGAAGTTGGCAAGGATGTTGCAAGCCTCGTTACAGAGCTCAAGGGATTCGATGTTGAAGGCGAACAAAGCAAAGGATTTCTCGGTCTTTTCAAGAAAAAGACCAACGATATCGTGTCGTTAAAGACTCGTTACGATTCAACAGAAGCCAATGTAGATAAGATTGTTGAAGTTCTTGAAAATCATCAAAACCAGCTTACGACAGATATTGTAATGCTGGATAAAATGTATGATTCAAATCTTACATACTTCAAGGAACTTACAATGTACATTCTGGCTGGTAAAGCCAAACTTGAGAAGGAACAGAAAACCACATTAGTTGAACTTCAGAATAAAGCTCAGGAGACCGGTCTTGCAGAAGATGCTCAAAAGGCAAATGATTATGCCTCTCTGTGCGATCGTTTTGATAAAAAGCTCCATGATCTGGAGCTTACAAGAACAGTAAGTATGCAGATGGCTCCGCAGATCAGGCTGATCCAGAATTCCGATACATTAATGACTGAAAAAATCCAGTCAGTCATTAACAATACTATCCCTCTTTGGAAGAATCAGATGGTTCTCGCCCTGGGTATGTCCCACGCAGAGGAGGCCATGAAGGCTCAGCAGCTGGTGACAGACTTTACCAATACACTGCTCAAAGAGAATGCTGACAAATTAAAACAAACTACAGCAACTATTGCAGCAGAAAGCGAGAAAGGAATCATTGATCTTGAATCTGTTAAGTATGCAAATGAGCAGCTTATTTCCTCTCTTGACGAGGTTATACATATTCAGGAGGAAGGCCGTGAGAAACGGCGCGCAGCAGAAAATGAATTAGGTCAGATTGAAGTTAGGCTCAAGAAAAAGCTTCTTGATATCAGAAATTCACCGACCAACATTGCTGCATCAGTTGATGAGCCTGAAATCTCAAATACAGAAAAATAATTATGATTTGCATGATTTCAGCAAGTTCATGACAATGTCTGCTTTTTTCAGTCCTGCATGTTAAAATCGAAGCCGTTTACAGGACTATATTTGCAAAACATCTTAAATACAGCAGGCCAAGAAAATCCCTGGCCTGCTATATTTAGACATAGTCATACTGTATGCAATTCTATAGCAGCTTAAATAGTAGTTTAGAAGCAGATATGATCTAAACTAAAAGCATAGCGTTATGGTTGAAGGCATACTGGTATAAATGTGAGATGCCCAACATCATTTCACACATACAAAAAAACCTACAGCCTCATTGAGGGAGGCTGCGGGCTAATCATACGAGGAGAAACCAAGTGAAGAAAAAAACGAACAGCATAATAGCCGTGGTCATTGTAATTGCCTTATGCATATTAGCAATTACATTTGCTCAAAAAATCTCAATACCGCTTATTCGTACTATTGTAACAATCACGATAATAATAGCGACAATATTGTTTTTGATCATGGGAGGTATATTGATATTTGCCAATAAATCCGGTCAGAAAGAAAATGGTGACTGCGCCTGTGGAACAGATAAAAAGGGCCTGTCTCCAGAACAGTCAGAATCTATAAACAAAGCATTTTCTCAGCTTTCATCAATAAAGATGACAATTGCCAGAATTAAAAATACCTCCGTTGTTCAATCTGGAAATGATGCTTGTGTTTCCGTAGACAAGGTACTTCGAACCCTTAAGGATAAACCGGATAAAATCCAGACATCAAGACAGCTTTTTAACTATTATCTTCCAACTATGGAAAAGGTCATCGCAAAATATCAACATATTGAAACGAACAATGTCGATAATGCTGATATGCCGGCAAAAGTTACCAGCTATCTTAATGATGTAAGATCAGCTATGAATAACCTCTATGAGGGATTATTTGATAAAGATAAGCTGAATATGGAAGTTGATATGGAGGCTATGAAATTGGCAATCATACGGGACGGACTTCTGGAAGAGAGTGAAATTTAAACAGCCTTAAAAAAGAGACTTCCAAATGCTGGAAATCTCTTTTCTTATGCTCTTCTGCCGCAGATGGGAA